>NZ_MSJP01000022.1 GCF_014596525.1 Streptomyces sp. CBMA291 | reverse complement strand
GTGGCCGCCCGCCAGGTGCGGCAGGGTCAGATAGAGGGCCCCGGCCGTGGCGGAGACGGTGAGCAGCCCGGCCGAGGCCGCGCGGTGCGGGTCGCGCTGCCCGGCGATCCCGGCGGCGGCCACCGCCGTCGCGGTGCCGGAGCCGATCCCGCCGAGGACCGAGCCCGCGATCACCAGCGGCACGAGGCCGGTCGCGGCGGCGGCGGAGTAACCGACCGTCATCGCGAGGAGGCCCGCGCGGGCCGCCCGGCGCGGGGCGATCCGCTCCCCGCGCGCGGCGAGCGTGAAGCCGGCGGACGAGGAGCCGAGGAGGAGCACCGAGCCGACCAGGCCCGCTTGCGCGGGAGTGAGGCCGAGCCCGGCGGAGAGCCGTCCGACGACGGTCGGCAGCAGATACGGGGCGAGATAGCCGGCGGTGAAGAGGGCGACGAGGGCGACGAGGGCCCCCGGGACGCGCGGGCGCGACGACATGGGCGTTCCAGGAACTGAACAGGGAAATGAGACGGGGCCCGGTCATCCACGGGCTCGCGGCACCATGTGTATCAAGCATCCGAGCAAGCGGAGAAGACGGTTCCCCCCGATTCGACCTGTGATGTGGGTCACCAATAGTTTGGGTCGGGTTCGTCGGGGTACGCCGTGACGTTCCTGCGGTGTCACCCCCGTCTCTCCAGCCCTATCGGGCACACTGTCCGGATCGGCACCACGGTGCCGATCCGCCGCACCACGACCGGGAGTCCGCCGTGACCACAGCCAGGGGAGAGCAGCAGCGACACGAGTCCGAGGTCGACCCGCTGGGGTGCCTGCGCGAGCCCACCGACCCCTCCTGTGACGTCTTCCTGACCGGCACCGTCTTCCTCGACATCATCTTCACCGGCCTCGACAGCGCCCCCGTCCGGGGCACCGAGTCCTGGGCCCGGGGCATGGGATCGAGCCCCGGCGGCGTCGCCAACATGGCCACCGCCCTCGCCCGCCTCGGCCTCCACACCTCCCTCGCCGCCGCCTTCGGCGACGACCACTACGGCGAGTACTGCTGGGACGCCCTCGAACAGGGCGAGGGCATCGACCTCGCCCTCTCCCGCACGGTCCCCGGCTGGCACTCCCCGGTCACCGTCTCCATGGCCTACGAGGGCGAGCGGACGATGGTCTCCCACGGCCACGAGGCCCCCGACCCGGACGGCGTGCCCGTCCACCCGCCGCGCGCCCGCGCCGCCGTCGCCTCCCTGGTCCCCGGTCGCCCCGAGGAATGGGTCGCACGGGCCGCCCGGAACGGCGCCAAGGTCTTCGCCGACGTCGGCTGGGACGACACCGGCCACTGGGACCTCAAGGGCCTCACCGACCTCGAACACTGCGAGGCCTTCCTGCCCAACGCGGCCGAGGCCATGCGCTACACCCGCACCGACTGCCCCCGGGCGGCCGCCCGCGCCCTCGCCGACAAGGTCCGCTACGCCGTCGTCACCCTCGGCTCCGAAGGCGCCTACGCCGTCGACGGCGGCACCGGCGAGACCGCCGAGGTCCCCGCCATCCAGGTCTCCGCCCTCGACCCGACCGGCGCGGGGGACGTCTTCGTCGCCGGATTCGTCACCGGCACCCTCGCCGACTGGCCGCTGGCCGACCGGCTCGCCTTCGCCGGGCTCACCGCGGCCCTCTCCGTCCAGGAGTTCGGCGGCTCGCTCTCCGCCCCCACCTGGGACGAGATCGCCGCCTGGTGGCAGTACGCCCAGGGGCACACCGGACAGGACCCCGAGCTGCTGCGCGCCCGCTACGCCTTCCTGGAACGGCTCCTCCCCGCCCCGGCCCGCGCCTGGCCGCCGCGCAGGGCCGTCCCCACCATCGGCTTCCGCGCCGCCCCGGCCTGACAGGCACCGGTCCCATGGGTTCATCCGACGATCGCCCGAGCCGGAAATCCGCTCGACCGCTAAACCCGTAAACCACTACGGGCTCCCGGCCCCCAAGTCGTAGGCTTGGTGGCCAGAGGTTGTCGAGCGGCGACAACCCTGCACGGGAGGTATGCGCAGGCCACTGTGCCGGCCCATGACTCAGACACCCACAGCCCACGACGGATCGCCCCAGGACGGGACGCCCGGACAGGCCCGCGCCCACTTCACCGTCCCCGCCAAGCATCCGATGGTGAGCCTCCTCGGCTCCGGTGACGCACTGCTCCGCGTGATCGAACGCTCCTTCCCCCGGGTCGACATCCACGTCCGGGGCAACCAGGTCAGCGCGGTCGGCGAAGCGGCGGAAGTCGCCCTGGTCCAGCGCCTGTTCGACGAGATGATGCTGGTGCTCCGCACCGGACAGCCGATGACGGAGGACGCGGTGGAACGCTCGATCGGCATGCTCAGAGCGAACGAGAACGGATCGGGTGACGGCGGGGAGACCCCCGCCGAGGTGCTCACCCAGAACATCCTCTCCAACCGGGGCCGCACGATCCGCCCCAAGACGCTCAACCAGAAGCGCTACGTCGACGCCATCGACAAGCACACGATCGTCTTCGGCATCGGCCCCGCCGGCACCGGAAAGACCTACCTGGCCATGGCCAAGGCGGTCCAGGCGCTCCAGTCCAAGCAGGTCAGCCGCATCATCCTGACCCGCCCCGCCGTGGAAGCGGGCGAACGCCTCGGCTTCCTCCCCGGCACCCTCTACGAGAAGATCGACCCGTACCTGCGCCCCCTGTACGACGCGCTCCACGACATGATCGACCCCGACTCCATCCCCAAGCTGATGGCGAGCGGGACGATCGAGGTGGCGCCGCTGGCGTACATGAGGGGTCGCACCCTCAACGACGCCTTCATCATCCTCGACGAAGCCCAGAACACGAGCTCCGAGCAGATGAAGATGTTCCTCACCCGCCTCGGTTTCGACTCCAAGATCGTCATCACCGGTGACATCACCCAGGTCGACCTGCCGAACGGGACGAAGAGCGGACTGCGGCAGGTCCGCGACATCCTGGAAGGGGTTCCGGACGTCGCCTTCTCGTCGCTCACGTCGCAGGATGTCGTCCGGCACCGGCTCGTCGGCCGTATCGTCGACGCGTACGAGCAGTACGACAGCCGCAACGGGAAGTAGTACACGAGCACCATGTCGATCGACGTCAACAACGAGTCCGGAACCGAGGTCGACGAGCAGGCGATCCTCGACATCGCCCGCTACGCACTGGCCCGGATGCGCATCCACCCGCTCTCCGAACTCTCGGTGATCGTGGTGGACGCGGAGGCCATGGAGCAGCTCCACATCCAGTGGATGGACCTGCCCGGACCGACGGACGTCATGTCCTTCCCGATGGACGAGCTGCGTCCGCCGGTGAAGGACGACGAGGAGCCCCCGCAGGGCCTCCTCGGCGACATCGTGCTCTGCCCCGAGGTCGCCACCCAGCAGGGCAAGGACGCGCCGACGGAGCACTCCATGGACGAGGAGCTCCAGCTGCTCACCGTCCACGGCGTGCTGCACCTCCTCGGGTACGACCACGAGGAGCCCGACGAGAAGGCCGAGATGTTCGGCCTCCAGGCGGCGATCGTCGACGGCTGGCGCGCGGAGAAGGGCCTCACCGGCCCGTCCCCCGCGCCGACCGTCTCCTGACCCGATGAGCGTCTCGCTGATCCTCGGCGCGGTCGCCCTGGTCGTGGTGGCCTGGCTGGCCGCCTGCGCCGAGGCGGGTCTCGCCCGCGTCTCCGGTTTCCGCGCGGCCGAGGCCGTACGGTCCGGGCGGCGCGGGGCCGAGCGGCTCGCCCAGGTGACCTCGGACCCCACCCGCTACCTCAACGTGGCGCTGCTGGTCCGCGTCGCCTGCGAGATGGCGGCCGGGGTCCTCGTCACGTACGCCTGCCTCGAAGCCCTTCCCGAGACCTGGGAGGCGCTGCTCGTCGCGATCGGCGTGATGGTCCTGGTCTCCTATGTGGCCGTCGGCGTCTCGCCCCGGACGATCGGCCGCCAGCACCCGCTGAACACGGCCACCGCCGCCGCGTACGTCCTGCTGCCGCTGGCCCGGGTCATGGGCCCGATCCCGCAGCTGCTGATCCTCATCGGCAACGCGCTCACCCCCGGCAAGGGCTTCCGCAAGGGCCCCTTCGCCTCCGAGGCGGAGCTGCGGGCCCTGGTGGACCTCGCGGAGCGGGAGTCGCTGATCGAGGACGAGGAGCGCCGTATGGTGCACTCCGTCTTCGAGCTGGGCGACACCCTGGTGCGCGAGGTGATGGTGCCCAGGACCGATCTGGTCTGCATCGAGCGGTACAAGACGATCCGCCAGGCCCTCACCCTCGCGCTGCGCTCCGGCTTCTCGCGCATCCCGGTCACCGGGGAGAACGAGGACGACATCGTCGGCATCGTCTATCTGAAGGACCTGGTCCGCAAGACGCACGTCAACCGGGAGTCCGAGTCGGACCTGGTGTCGACGGCGATGCGGGCCGCGGCCTTCGTGCCCGACACCAAGAACGCCGGTGACCTGCTGCGCGAGATGCAGCAGGAGCGCACCCATGTCGCCGTCGTCGTCGACGAGTACGGCGGCACGGCCGGCATCGTCACCATCGAGGACATCCTGGAGGAGATCGTCGGGGAGATCACCGACGAGTACGACCGGGAGCTGCCGCCGGTCACGGACCTCGGCGGGGGACGGCACCGGGTGACCGCCCGGCTCGACATCGGCGACCTGGGCGAGCTGTACGGTCTGGGGCCCGACGAGTACGACGACGAGGACGTGGAGACCGTCGGCGGTCTGCTCGCCAAGGCGCTCGGGCGGGTCCCGATCGCGGGCGCGAAGGCGGTCGTGGAGCTGCCGGACGGGCGGTCGCTGCGGCTGACGGCCGAGTCCCCGGCCGGCCGCCGGAACAAGATCGTCACGGTGCTCGTGGAACCGCTGGACCAGGAGGAGAACCCGAAGTGACCCCCGACGAGCTGCGCGCCTTCTGCCTGGACTTCAACGACGCGACGGAGGAGTTCCCCTTCGGTCCCGAGTCCTCCGTCTTCAAGGTCGCCGGGAAGATGTTCGCGCTCTCGTCGCTCGACGCCGAGCCGCTGCGGGTCAACCTCAAGTGCGATCCGGACGACGCGCTGCGGCTCCGCGAGGAGCACCCGGGCATCGCCCCCGGCTATCACATGAACAAGCGGCACTGGAACACGGTGAGCGTGGGAGAGCTCCCGGACCGGCTGGTCCGGGAGCTCGTCGAGGACTCGTACGACCTGGTGGTCGCGGGTCTCCCCAAGGCGGTACGGCTCCGCCTCGACCACCCCTGAGTCACCGGCGCCGCAGTCCGAGCCCCACCAGGAGCGCGGCGCCGAACAGGATCGCCGCGTCCAGGACGAAGACGGTGCGGACGCCCTCGTAGAGGTTTCCGCCGGTGGTGGCGAGGACGCCGAGCAGCGGGACGCCGACGGTGAGGCCGACCTGCTGGGTGGTGGTCACCAGACCGGTGGCCAGACCCTGCTCCTCGTTGGGGACGCCGGAGGTGACGGTCAGTCCGTACGAGACGATCGAGCCGAGGTGACCCGCCGAGGCCAGCGAGACGGCGACGGTCGCAAGCATCACGCCCGAGTCCTCGCCGACCCCCAGCAGCGCGGCGGTCATGACGGCCTGGAGCAGGAGCGAGCCGACGAGGACGCGACGGGCGCCGAACCGGCCGACGGCCCGGGGCGCCAGCATTCCGGCGGCCACCGACGCCACGCCCTGCACGCCGAAGACCAGACCGGTCGCGAAGGCGGAGAGGCCCAGGGTCTCCTGGAGGTACAGGGTGAGGACGAAGACGATCGTCGACATCATCGAGAAGGTGATCAGACCGCCCAGGTTGCCGAAGGCGACCGTGCCGCGCCGGAGCATCGGCAGCGAGACCAGCGGGGCCGCCGCGCGGGACTCGACCCGCACGAAGAGGGCGAGGAGGAGTATGCCCGCCACCAGGGTGACCAGGACGTCCGTACCGCCGAAGCCGCGCTCGGCGGCCGTCGACAGGGCGTAGATCAGGGCGAGCAGTCCGCCGGTCACGGTCAGCGCGCCGGGCACGTCGAGCCGGGGCCGGTCGGGGGTGCGGGACTCGGGGAGCAGACCGGGGGCCAGCGGCAGCACGATGACGCTGAAGAGGGTGAGCAGGCCCATGGTGGAGCGCCAGCCGAGGGTGTCGGTCATGACGCCGCCGAGGACCATGCCGACGGTGAAGCCGAGGGAGAGCAGGGTGCCGGAGATGCCGAGCGCCCGGTCGCGCAGCGGGCCCTCGGGGAAGGTCGTGGTCAGCAGGGACATGCCGGTGGGCACGATCGCGGCGGCGCCGATGCCCTGGAGGGCGCGGGCGGCGAGGAAGACGGCCGGGCTCCAGGCGAGGGTGGCGAGCAGCGAGGCGGCGCCGAAGAGCGCGAGCCCGGAGAGGAACAGCCTCTTGCGTCCGTAGAGGTCGCCGACGCGTCCGAAGAGGAGCAGGAAGCCGCCGGAGGGCAGGGCGAAGGCGGTGATGGCCCACTGGAGGGAGGACTGCCCGAAACCGAGGTCGGAGCCGAGGACGGGCAGGGCCACGTTCAGTACGGAGAAGTCGAGCGACACCATGAACTGGGCGGCGCACAGCACGACGAGGATGAGCCGGGTGCGGCCGTCGATGGCCGGGGGAGCGGCCGGAGCGGCGAGGCCGCCGGGAGGGGTGGTCAGGGTTGGCATGACCCCACCTTCGGCGCACGGGAACAAGGCTGGGGAGCGGGAACTTATGCTGTTGGTCGCACCACCAGGCACGGGCGGCGGCCACCGGACAGCACCGCGAGGGCCCCGAAGGGATGAAGGACACGTGGCCACCACGTTGGAGAGCACCACGGCGAAGCAGCGTCGGCTGGCTCAGCTTCGCGAGTTTCTGATGAGCCGCAGGGCCCGGGTGAGCCCGGCCGAGGCGGGGCTGCCGGACGGTGGCGCGCGGCGCCGTACGCCGGGGCTGCGCCGGGAGGAGGTCGCGGTCCTCGCGGGCGTCGGCGTCTCCTGGTACCAGTGGCTCGAACAGGGGCGGGACATCACGGTCTCGCCGCAGGTGCTCGACTCGGTGGCGCGGGTGCTGCGGCTGAGCCCGGCGGAGCGGCGCCATCTGTACGTCCTGGCGGCGCTGAACCCGCCGGCCCCGGTGACCGCGCCGGAGGACCGGGACATGTGCGCGGGGCTGCGGCGGATGATCGACGCGTGGATGCCGTTCCCCGCGCAGATCATGGACATCTACTGGAACACGATCCTGTACAACGACGCGGCGGCGGTCGTGTTCGGGATGCGGCCGGGGACCTCGCAGAACTGTCTGCGGAACTTCTTCACCGATCCGCTGTACCGGACGCGTCTGGGCCAGTGGTCGGCGCTCGCGCCGAAGGTCGTCGCGCAGTTCCGTTCGGCCTGCTCGGAGTCCCCGGAGGACGAGGGCTTCCGGGTGGTGGTCGAGGACCTGAAGGCGCTGAGCCCCGATTTCACGGAGCTGTGGGAGCGGCAGGACGTCCGGCCCGGCGGCCAGAACCGCAAGGAGCTGGAGCATCCGCTGGTCGGCGCGCTGGTGTTGGAGGCGACCCAGCTGAAGGTCCCGGCCCGGCCCGATCTGGTGATCGTGCTCCATACGCCGCTGGCGGAGGAGGACACGGCGGGAAAGCTGGAGTGGCTGGCGTCGCCGGAGGGACGGCGCGGGGCCATGTACCCGGTCGCGGTCTGAGCCGCCGGGCCGCGGGCCCCGTCGTGGTCCGGCCTTCGATGCCGGTGTACCCGGTCGCGGGCCTGGTCCCGGGGCCGACCTATGCTCAGGGGCATGACACTCAGCAGCGAGCACGGCGACCTCGGCGCCGAGGACCTGAAGATCATCACACTGGCGCGTAGCGCCCGCGCCCGCAACGGGGTGCCCGAGGGCGCCGCCGTACGCGACGAGACCGGGCGCACCTATGTGGCGGGGACCGTGGAGCTGGAGTCCCTCCGGCTGAGCGCGCTGCGGACGGCGGTCGCCATGGCGGTGGCCAGCGGCGCCCAGTCCCTGGAGGCCGCGGCCGTCGTGTCGAGCGCGGAGGAGGCCTCGGCGGAGGACCGGGCGGCGGTGCGGGACCTGGGCGGTCCGGAGACCCCGGTGCTCCTCGCGGGCCCGGACGGAAAGCTGCGCGCGGCGGTCACGGCGGGCTGAGCCTCCGGAATCGGGCGGAGCCCCCGGAGACGGAAGAAGGACCAGGGGCGGGCCGAGCCCCGGGAGCAGGATGGGGAAGGGCCCGGCGGCGCGCCGGGGCCTTCCCCTTCGCGTATTCGTGAAGGATCACCGCGCCTTCTCTTGCCTTCCCCGGCCGTCTGCGTCTCAATGAACTCCGGTTCGTTCGATGGGCCGTCAGATTCACCGTCCTTGACGCAGCGCCCGCACCCCTGCGTTCGTCATCGGAAGGGGTTCGAACCCGTCATGAGAAGAAGCAGCACCCTGGGGACCGTCGCGGTCCTCGCCGGTGGTCTCGCCGCCACCGCACTCGCCTTCGCCCCGACGGCCGCCGCCGTCTCGCCGGGCTCGGCCTCGGCTTCGTACGACTGCGGCACCTGGGGCGGCGGTCCCGCCACCCTCACCGCGACCCAGAGCGGCACGACCGCGACCTTCACCCTCACCTCCGGCATCACGACCCCGCTCGCGGTCGGCGTCGACCAGATCAACGCGACGCTGACGATGGCCAAGGCGGGTGGCGGCACCCGGGCCTTCACCGGCAAGAAGAACCCGGCGCTCCCGATGGGCGGGACGGTGGTCATCGGCCCGCTGACCGGGACCGTGGCCTCGGGCGACAGCCTCAACTCGTACTTCGCGGGTGTCGCCCTCAAGATGGTGATCTTCGGGGTCACGGTGAACTGCGACGCGGTGACCTCGCAGACCCCGGGCCCGTTCGTCTTCAGCTGAGCCGGACCCGCTCCGGCCCGGACCGGTGCCGCCCCGGCGGTACCGGTCTCCTTCGTGCGCAGACCCACCCGTGACCTGCGAAGAGACCGGGCAAGTGGCCCCGCCCGCAGCTGATGGTCCATCAGGCAATGTCTCCCGTGTGCCTTGACTTCTTCCGACCGGCACCCGTCAATGGCGCCCACTCATTCCTCAGGAGGGGGCACACCATGGCACTCACCCGAACCCGGGCGGCGGTCCGAGGACGGCGCTGGACCGCCGTCCTCGGCGCCACCGCACTCGCGGTCGCCGGGGGCGGCGCGCTCGCCGCCCCCGCCGGAGCGACCAGTACCTCCGTCGAGGTCGGCTTCCCCACCCGCTGCGTCCCGCCGCCGATCGCGGGCATCCCGCCCATCGAGGGCACCACCACCGCCGCGATCTCGGTCGACAAGAGCCGCCCCAAGGTCGGCGACACCGTGACGGTCACCTACACGGTCGCCAAGCCCGCCGCGTCCAACCCGGTCGACCTCGCGCTCCCGGCCGACATCATGACCCCCAGCGGCAAGGTCGCCCTCGGCGGCGCCCAGTCCGGCTCCGTCACCGTCACCGGGCCCAGGAAGAACCCCCCGGTCCCCGGCAAGGGCTCCTTCCCCGCCTTCTCCATGACCGGCACCTTCACGGTCGCCAAGGCGGGCACGATCACCCTCTCGCCCGGCGACTACAACATCCACACCAGCTACCTCATGGAGCTGGACACCCCCTGTACGGTCCTCACCCCGCCCGCCCCCGTCTCGGAGACGCTCGTCGCCACCCCGGCGACCACCCCCAGCCCCCGGGCGCTCCAGCTCGACACGGCCTCCGGCGCCCCCGGTGTCCGGGTCACCGTCAACGGCTCCCGGTTCACCCCGCTCACCGCCGTCACCGTCGTCGGACGCGCCGGAGCCGCCGAGACCGCCGACAAGATGACCGTCACCACCGACAGCGAAGGCTCCTTCGCCGCGCGCCTCAAGGTCAACGACACGGCGACCACCGGGATCGTGGCCTACGAGGGCGCCTCCTGGAACGCCGACAAGGGCGCGGGACCGGCCGCGTACACCGTCGTCGACGACACCCCGCAGCCGCCGGGCAGCCAGCGGATCAGCGCCTCCGTCACGGCGGGCGAGCTGTCCATGACGCAGGCGGGGGACGCCGTCGGGCTCTCCGCCGTCGACTTCGGCCACGGCGGCGCCGCCACCGGCGGCCTCCAGACGGTGACCGTCAAGGACTTCCGGGGCGGCCCCGCCGGATGGTCCCTCACCGGCAAGGTCACCGACTTCACCGGCCCCGGCGGCTCCATCGGCGCCGGAAACCTCAGCTGGACCCCGTCCTGCACCGCGAAGGCGGGCAGCCCCAGCACCTGCGCGGCCGGTTCGGCGGGCCCCGTCGGCGGCTCCGGCGCCACCCTCGCCACCACCCCGAACGGCACCGTCACCGGCGGCGAGTTCACCGTCGACGCGGGTCTCTCCCTCGACGTACCGGCGTTCACCGCGCCCGGCGCGTACGCGGGCGTGCTCACGCTCACCCTGTCCTGACCCCGCGACGGGCCGGGCGCGCACCCGCCCGGCCCGCCGCCGACCCGCACCCCAGGGGGTTCCCGCACCGTGCGCGCCGCACCGCACGTCCACCGAGCGAAGCCGTACGCCCACCAGGCCAGGCCGTCCGTCCACCGAGCGAAGCCGTACGCCCACCAGGCCAAGCCGTCCGTCCATCCCGCCAGGCCGTACGCCCACCGAGCCAAGCCCTGCGCCCACCCCGCCAGGCCCTGCGTCCTCCTCCTGAGCGTGCTTCTTCTGCTCCTCGGGTTCGCGGCGGACGCCGGGGCGGCCGAGAACGGCGAGTGGGCCGTCTATCCGACGGCCGCCAAGCCCGGCAGCCGCCCCTACTTCTTCCTGACCGCCGACCCGGGCACCACCGTCACCGACCGGGTCACCGTCACCAACAAGACGAGCGCCCCGCTGACCTTCCGGCTCTACGGCGCCGACGCCTACAACACCGACCGGGACGGCGGCTTCGCCGTCCGCACGGAGCGGGAGACGCAGACCGGCACCGGAGCCTGGATCAGACCCGCCCGCACCCGGGTCACCGTCCCGCCCCGCTCCGCCGTCACCGTCCCCTACACCCTGACCGTCCCCGCCGACGCCGACCCCGGCGACCATCCGGGGGCCCTCGTCGCCCTCGACGAGCGGATCAGCCCCGGCGCGCCGGGCTCCGTCGCCGTCGGCGTCCAGCGGGCCGTCGCCGCCCGCGTCTATCTGCGGGTCACCGGACCGACCGTGCCCGCCCTCGCCGTCGAGGACGTCACCCTCGAACAGGACCGGCCGCTGGTCCCCGGCACCCGTGCCGGAAGCGCCGTCCTCTCGTACACCCTGCACAACCGGGGCAACGTCACCCTCAGCCCCCGGGTCGCGCTCCGCGCCGAAGGGCTCTTCGGCCGCACCCTGCTCGCCCGCGACCTCGCGAAGGTCCCCGCCGAGCTGCTGCCCCGGCAGCGGATCCGGCTCACCGAGCGGTGGACGGGCTCCCCGCAGTTCGACCGGGGCGAGATCACCCTCACCGCCACCGCCAAGGACGTACGGGAGACCGGCACGGTCACCTTTCTCGCCCTGCCCTGGCCCGCCGCCGCCCTCCTCCTCACGGTGGCCGTCGCGGTGCTTCTCGCCCTCCGGTTCCGGCGCCGGGCGGCCCGCCGGGACCCGGCGGACGGGCGGGCGGAGACGCCCCGCGCACCCGCGAGCGCGCACTGAGTGCGTACGGGGGCCGCTCATCGGGGACAATGGCCCCCATGAGCGCTCGCAACCAAGAAACCGAAGCCGTCCACCGGGCCGGCTTCGCCTGCTTCGTCGGCCGCCCCAACGCGGGCAAGTCCACCCTCACGAACGCTCTGGTCGGCCAGAAGGTGGCCATCACCTCGAACCGGCCGCAGACCACCCGGCACACCGTCCGGGGCATCGTGCACCGCCCGGACGCCCAGCTGATCCTGGTCGACACCCCCGGGCTCCACAAGCCGCGCACCCTCCTCGGCGAGCGGCTCAACGACGTGGTGCGCACCACCTGGGCCGAGGTCGACGTGATCGGCTTCTGCCTGCCCGCCGACCAGAAGCTGGGCCCGGGTGACCGGTTCATCGCCAAGGAACTCGCGGAGATCAAGAAGACCCCCAAGGTCGCGATCGTCACCAAGACGGACCTGGTCGACTCCAAGACCCTCGCCGAACAGCTGATCGCGATCGACCAGCTCGGCCGGGAGCTGGGCATCGAGTGGGCGCAGATCGTGCCCGTCTCGGCCGTCGGCGACAAGCAGGTGCAGCTCGTCGCCGATCTGCTGATCCCGCTGCTCCCCGAGTCCCCGCCGCTCTACCCCGAGGGCGACCTCACCGACGAGCCGGAGCAGGTCATGGTCGCGGAGCTGATCCGCGAGGCGGCCCTCGAAGGCGTCCGCGACGAGCTGCCGCACTCCATCGCCGTGGTCGTCGAGGAGATGATCCCGCGCGAGAACCGCCCGGCGGACCGGCCGCTGCTCGACATCCACGCCAACGTGTACATCGAGCGCCCCAGCCAGAAGGGCATCATCATCGGCCCGAAGGGCAGCCGCCTCAAGGAGGTCGGCATGAAGTCCCGCAAGCACATCGAGGCCCTGCTCGGCACCCCGGTCTTCCTCGACCTGCACGTGAAGGTCGCGAAGGACTGGCAGCGGGACCCCAAGCAGCTGCGGAAGCTCGGCTTCTGACCCGACCGCCCCGCTTCCCGCCCCGCTCGCCCGCCCCGTTTCCCTTCCGTCCGGTCTCCCGGCCGGAAGGGTCCGGCTAGGCGCCTTCCTTGAGGACCCTCGTGACGAGGGTCCTCTGGTCGTCCGTGAGCCGCGGATCGCCGCAGCGCACGGTGGTGCCGTCGATGGTGATCTCGTACGAGAAGCCGTCCGGCACGCCCCGGCCCCCGTCGCCGCCCTCCCGGAGGACCGCGCCGGCCAGGGCGTGCCAGACCTCGGCGTCCGGCCGGCCGGAGGTGTCCACCTCCGCCGACCGCTCGATCCCCGCGAAACCGCCTGTGCGCCGCACTCGAATCCGCATGGGACCTGTCTACCAGCCGGATCAGCCGGTCGGCACGCCCACCGTGGACCAGGCCTTCAGAACGGCCTGGATCTCCGCCCCGTCGCCGTACCGGGCCCGCGCCGCCGCGACGGTGGCCGCCGCGAACTCGGTGAACCGGGCCTCGGGAGCGAGCGACCCGTTGGTCATCACGTCGTACCAGATCTGCCCGGCCCGCTCCCAGGCGTTGCCGCCGAGTTCGGTGGCGGCCAGGTAGAAGGCGTGGTTGGGGATGCCGGAGTTGATGTGGACGCCGCCGTTGTCCCGGCTGGTGCGGACGTAGTCGTCCATGTGGCCGGGCTGCGGGTCCTTGCCGAGGACGTCGTCGTCGTACGCGGTGCCCGGCGCCTTCATGGAGCGCAGCGCCGTCCCCTCCACGTCGGGGCCGAAGAGCCCCTCGCCGATGAGCCAGTCCGCCTGCTCGGCGCTCTGGCCGAGGGCGTGCTGCTTCACCAGGACGCCGAAGACGTCGGAGACGGACTCGTTGAGGGCGCCGGACTGGCCGTAGTACTCCAGGTTCGCCCCGTACTGGGTGAAGCCGTGGGTGAGTTCGTGGCCGATGACGTCCACCGGGAGGGTGAAGTCGAGGAAGATCGCCCCGTCCCCGTCGCCGAACACCATCTGCTCGCCGTTCCAGAACGCGTTGCCGTAGTTCCGGTCGTAGTGGACGGAGGCGTTCAGCGGGAGTCCCGCGCCGTCGATGGAGTCGTGCCCGTAGGCGTTGAGGTAGAGGTCGAACGTGGCGCCGAGACCGGCGTACGCCCGGTTGACGGTGGCGTCGGCGGAGGCGGCGTCGCCCTCGCCCCGGACCTTGGTGCCGGGGAGGGTGGTGCGGTGCTTGCAGTCGTGGATGGTGCGGTGCGGATGTCCGGCGGCGTCGGCACCGAGGACCGCTGCCGAGGGCGGCAGACCCCGGAAGGTACGGGCGGAGGCGTCGGCGACGAGGGTGCGCCGGGCGACCGCGGCGACCTCGGGATCGCTGGAGCGCGAGAGGTGTTCCAGCAGGTGCGGGGGGACGATCGAGCAGAAGACAGGCCTCTGGGGTGTCATGCTCGCAATGTGGCACCGCGTGAGCGCACTGTCACGGGATGGGACGAGGATTGGCGAAATGGAGTGATGCATCACTGTTCGGCCTTGACGAACACCCCGTCCCGCATACTGAAACGCGACGTCCGTCTCCGCCGACCTCCGCTAGGCTGCCGCCCATCATGCGTTTCGGGCTGCTTCTCCTTAGCTGCCGCGGCGAGGGCCTGTAGTCGTAGGCCGACCCCCTCCCCGCGGGACCTGGTGTTGCGTTCGACAGTCGGCCTCCCCGAGTCCCGTTTCGAGGGACTGGGGGGAATCTCCGCCGCACCGAGGAGCCCAACGCGATGTCCCAGTCCCCGTTCATCGGCCGTCCCACGCCCGTCACCAACGCGACGCGCCCGCAGAAGCCGTCCGGGATGCCGATCCACAAGTACGGCCGGTACGAGGCCGTCGAGATCCCCGACCGCACCTGGCCCGAGCAGCGGATCACCCGGGCCCCCCGCTGGCTCTCCACCGACCTGCGCGACGGCAACCAGGCCCTGATCGACCCGATGAGCCCGGCCCGCAAGCGCGAGATGTTCGATCTGCTGGTCCGGATGGGCTACAAGGAGATCGAGGTCGGCTTCCCGTCCTCCGGCGAGACCGACTTCGCCTTCGTCCGCTCGATCATCGAGGAGGGCGCGATCCCGGAGGACGTCACCATCTCCGTACTGACCCAGGCCCGCGAGGACCTGATCGAACGGACCGTGGAGTCCCTGGTCGGCGCCAGGCGCGCCACCGTGCACCTGTACAACGCCACCGCGCCCACCTTCCGCCGGGTCGTCTTCCGGGGCTCGAAGGAGCAGATCAAGCAGATCGCCGTGGACGGCACGCGGCTGGTGATGGAGTACGCGGAGAAGCTGCTGGGCCCGGAGACGGCCTTCGGCTACCAGTACAGCCCGGAGATCTTCACCGACACCGAGCTGGACTTCGCCCTGGAGGTCTGCGAGGCCGTCTGCGACGTGTGGCAGCCGGGCCCGGACCGCGAGATCATCCTCAACCTGCCCGCCACCGTGGAGCGTTCGACGCCCTCCACCCACGCGGACCGCTTCGAGTGGATGTCCCGGAACCTGACCCGCCGGGAGTACGTCTGCCTGTCGGTGCACCCGCACAACGACCGGGGCACGGCCGTGGCCGCCGCCGAGCTGGCGCTGATGGCCGGCGCCGACCGCGTCGAGGGCTGCCTGTTCGGGCAGGGCGAGCGGACCGGCAACGTCGACCTGGTGACCCTGGGCATGAACCTGTTCAGCCAGGGCGTCGACCCGCAGATCGACTTCTCGCAGATCGACGAGATCCGCCGCACCAGCGAGTACTGCAACCAGATGGAGGTCCACCCGCGCCACCCCTACGCGGGCGACCTGGTCTACACCGCCTTCTCCGGCTCCCACCAGGACGCCATCAAGAAGGGTTTCGACGCCATGGAGGCGGACGCCGCCGCCCAGGGCAGGACCGTCGACGAGATCGAGTGGGCCGTGCCGTATCTGCCGATCGACCCCAAGGACGTCGGACGCTCCTACGAGGCCGTCATCCGGGTCAACTCCCAGTCCGGCAAGGGCGGCATCGCGTACGTCCTGAAGAACGACCACAAGCTGGACCTGCCGCGCCGGATGCAGATCGAGTTCTCGCGGATCATCCAGCAGAAGACCGACACCGAGGGCGGCGAGGTCACCCCGGCGGCGATCTGGGCCGTCTTCCAGGACGAGTACCTGCCCAACCCGGAGAACGCCTGGGGCCGGGTGCAGCTGCGCTCGGGGCAGAGCACCTCCGACACCGACGGCACGGACACGCTGACCGTCGAGGCGGTCGTGGACGGCGTGGAGACCGTCCTGACGGGCTCCGGCAACGGCCCCATCTCCGCCTTCTTCGCCGCGCTCCAGGAGGTCGGCGTCGACGCCCGGCTGCTGGACTACCAGGAGCACACCATGAGCGAGGGCGCCTCCGCGCAGGCCGCCTCCTACATCGAGTGCGCCATCGACGGCCAGGTCCTGTGGGGCATCGGCATCGACGCCAACACCACCCGCGCCTCCCTGAAGGCGGTCGTCTCGGCGGTGAACCGCTCCGCTCGATGATCGCTGCGGGTAGTCGCTGAAACCGGTTACTACCCGTTGGTACCAACTGAATTCACCACCCCACCGTCGCTGCCCCGTACCTCTCCGTGAGATACGGGGCAGCGACACGTGTGAAGTGCGTCACTGTTTCAGGCTTCCTTAAGGAGGAACGTCCGATCAAGGCGGATTGGCTCCTGTATGGGGCGAGTTGACGGTAGATCAAGGCGTGGCGGAAGGTCTGTCCGTCCCCCATGGACATTCCCCACGCCCCCCCACGCGCCCTCCCCGTAATCTCCCTGACCTGGAGTTTCGTTATGCGCACGACCGCTGCCGTGGCCGCCGTTCTCGCCGTTACAGGCGCCGCCCTCACCTGGGCCCCCGTGGCTTCCGCCACGACCACGACGGAGTGCGTGACGAATCCACTCGGCATCGCCGGCCACTACGCCGAGTTCGTCGAGAAGGACTCCGTCCGCCACTCGGACTCCGAGGGCGCGGTCGCCGTCGGCGGCGACGCCACCTTCGGTGACCCCAAGCGGCCCTCGGGCTTCTCCATCGGCCACCAGCTGACCGCCGCCGACCTCGCCCAACTGCCCGACGGCCGCAGCCTCGTCGTCGGCGGCACGCTCTACGCGAACGGCGTCGTCCTCGACAACGGCACCGGCATCGCCCGCAAGGTCGTCAACCGCGCGACCCAGGGCCAGGGCTTCGGCGTCGACGGCAACAAGGTCAAGGAAGGCCCCTCGCCGATCGACTTCGGCAAGGAGTTCGCCGGGCTGCGGGTCCTCTCCGCGGGCTGGGCGGGCGTCAAGCCCAACGGCGAGGTCTCCGCGAGCGAGCAGGGCGTCTTCCTCACCGGCACCGACGCCAAGCTGAACGTCTTCGCGATCAACGCCGCCGACCTGGAGAAGGCCGGCGCCATCTCGATCAAGGTCCCGGCCGGTTCCTCCACCCTGGTGAACGTCCTCGGCGGCTCGTACAACATGCAGGCCAAGCCCACCTACGGCGTGTGGATCTGGGACGAGCAGTCCAACGGCTACGTCCAGGACGACTACAACTCCGGCAGCGCCGCCTTCAAGCAGGTCCGCTCCAAGCTGCTCTGGAACTTCCCGCAGGCCGAGACCGTGAAGAAGAACTACTCCTCGTGGCCGGGCACGATCTTCGCGCCCAACGCCACCGTCTCCATGGGCAGCGAGGGCGGCTACGGCCCCGGGCACGTCAACGGCTCCGTCATCGCCGAGACCCTGAAGACCATCCCCGGCGCCGAGACGCACCAGATGAACTTCACCGGCTGCCTCCCCGGCAAGGTCACCCCCGGCCCGGTCATCACCCCGGAGACCCCCAAGCCGACCGAGACCCCCGCCCCCACCCCCTCGGCCACCACCTCCGAGCCCGTCCCCGGGGCCACCCCCAGCGAGGGCGGCGAGACGCCGGGCGCCACCGAGTCGCCCAGCGGCTCCGCCTCCCCGTCCAGCCCGGCCACCCCCGGCACGCCGGAGGAGACCGAGTCCGCCCCGGCCCCGGCCGCGACGCCCACCGAGGCGCCGTCCGCCACCCCCGAGGGTGACCTCGCCTCGACCGGTTCGTCCGTCGGACCCGTCGTGATCGGCGTCGCGGCCGCCGCGGTCGTCGTCGGCGGAGGCTTCCTGGGCTTCGCGAAGTACCGCCGCCGCACCTCCTGAACGAAGGCGCGTCTCGGCCATCTCCACGGCGAAGTGCTGACGGGGTGCTGACGCCACATCGAGGATGTGGCTAACATCACGCCAACACCGGCAGTGCAGCCGGGCCGTCGAGGAGGTGCGTGTGCGGTCTGCCCGGAATTCACGTGGTGGAAAAGTGGGCGTCTGCGGAATCCGTACCTCCTGGAACACCGTCGGAGACGGCGAGTTCTTCTGCGAGGAGTGCGGGGGCGACCGCAACTACCGGCGGCGCACCGGCCGCCGCCGGTTCGCCGTCCTCGGCGTCCCGGTCCTGCCCCGGGGCTGTACGGGCCCCGTCGTCGAATGCGCCGCCTGCCACACGCACTTCGGCACGGAGGTGCTCGACTCCCCGACGACCGGCCGCTTCGCCGCGATGCTCAGGGACGCCGTGCACACCGTCGCCCTGGCGGTGCTCGCGGCCGGCGGCACCGACTCGCGCGAGGCCCTGGACCGGGCCGTCGACGCGGTCAGGTCCGCCGGCTTCGCCGAGTGCACGGCCGCCCAACTCGTCGACCTGGTGGAGGCCCTGGAGGCCGACACGGGCCGCTTCATGCCCGAGGTGAACCCCGAGGGGGCGCTCCTCGCGATCGAGCTGCACGAGGCCCTGGAGCCGCTCGCCCCGCATCTGGCCGCCGCCGGGCGCGAGGCGATCCTGCTCCAGGCCGCCAGGATCGCCCTCGCCGACGGGGCCTACACCCCCTCCGAGCGGGAGGTCCTGGCCACCGTGGGCACCGCCCTCGCCCTGGACCCCGGCGACGTGGCCCGCCTCCTCGCCTCGGCCCGTACGGTGCCGTGAACCCCGGCCCGTACGGTGCCGTGAACCCCGGCCCGTATGGAGGGACTTGGGGCTTGGTTCGTACGACCGTGTGAAGAAACGCGTGACGGCTCCGGCCCCCGCCCCGTCCTCCCGGAGGAGGCGGGGCGGGGGCCGGAGCCGTCGGCCGTGCCGGGGCCGTCAGCCGATGGCGCCGCTCGCGCGCAGCATGTCCTCGCGCTCGACGATCTTCACGCGCTCGCGGCCCTGCGGCTCGCCGAGCGCCTTCTCCGCCGCGTCCAGGGCGTACCAGCCCTCCCACGTCGTGTACGTGAGCCCCTGGGCCTTCAGGAAGGCCACCACGGCGTCCTCCTCCGGGGCGTCGGGGGTCAGCAGGCGTCCGTGGGCGAAGTCGTCCAGGAGGTTCGCCACGGTCTCGTTGGCGTCGCCCTTGGTGTGGCCGATGAGGCCGACCGGACCGCGCCGGATCCAGCCGGTGACATAGGTGGAGGCCATGTGCTCGCCGGTCTCCTCCACGACCCGGCCGCCCTGGTCGGGGACGGTGCCGCTCGCGGTGTCCCAGGGCAGCTTGGGCAGCTCGTCGGAGAGGTAGCCGACCGCGCGGTAGACCGCACTGACGTCCCAGTCGGTGGTGGCGCCGGTGCCCTTCACGTTCCCCGTGCCGTCCAGCCCGGTGCGCTCGGTGCGCAGACCGACGACCCGGCCGTCCTCGCCGAGGATCTCGACGGGCGACTCGAAGAAGTGCAGGAAGAGCTTGTGCGGGCGGTCGCCGACATCGCGGATCGCCCAGTTCTCCAGGGTCTTGGCGACCATGTCGGTCTGCTTGTTCTTGCGCCGCTCGGCGATCGAGCCCTCGTCGTAGTCGATGTCCTCGGGGTTGACGATGACCTCGATGTTCGGCGAGTGGTCCAGCTCGCGCAGCTCCATGGGGCTGAACTTGGCCTGGGCCGGACCGCGACGGCCGAAGACGTGGATCTCGACGGCCTTGTTGGCCCTGAGGCCCTCGTGGACGTTGGCCGGGATCTCGGTCGGCAGCAGCTCCTCGGCGGTCTTGGCGAGGATGCGGGCGATGTCGAGGGCCACGTTGCCCACGCCGAGGACGGCGACCTTCTCCGCTTCGAGCGGCCAGGTGCGCGGGACGTCGGGGTGGCCGTCGTACCAGGAGGCGAAGTCGGCGGCGCCGTACGAGCCGTCCAGCTCCACGCCCGGGATGCTCAGCGGGCGGTCGGCCATCGCGCCGGTGGAGAAGATCACGGCGTCGTAGAAGGCGCGCAGATCGTCCAGGTGCACGTCGGTGCCGTAGTCGATGTTGCCGAAGAGGCGCACCTGCGGCTTGTCGAGGACCTGGTGGAGGGCGGTGATGATGCCCTTGATGCGGGGGTGGTCGGGGGCGACGCCGTAGCGGATGAGACCGAAGGGGGCGGGCATCCGCTCGAAGAGGTCGATGGACACGCCCGGCTCGGCGGCGGCCGCGGACTTCAGCAGCGCGTCGGCGGCGTAGATTCCGGCAGGGCCGGCGCCGACGATCGCGACCCGGAGGGGGCGGGGCATGACTGGGTTCCCTTCGCAAACGACGTGGCGGCGAAGCCGCCGACACTTAGGCCACCCTAAATAATGCCGGGTCGAGGACGGTACCCGCCCCTGACCTATGGACCCATAAGGCGATCTTATGACTTCCCCAAGGTAACCTAAGCGCTCGATCCGCCCGCCGCGGGCCCCCCGGGGCGCCATCGGCCACCGGGTCCGGCGCCCCTCCTCCCGTACGCGAGAATGGCCCCATGAGTCTGTTCCGCGACGACGGCATCGTGCTGCGCACCCAGAAGCTGGGCGAAGCGGACCGCATCATCACCCTCCTCACCCGGAGCCACGGACGCGTCCGGGCCGTCGCCCGGGGCGTCCGGCGGACCAAGTCCAAATTCGGCGCGAGACTCGAACCGTTCTCCCATGTCGACGTGCAGTTCTTCGCCCGGGGGAGTGAACTGGTCGGACGCACCCTGCCGCTCTGCACCCAGAGCGAGACCATCGCCCCCTACGGCGGCGGGATCGTCACCGACTACGCCCGCTACACCGCGGGCACCGCCATGCTGGAGACCGCCGAGCGCTTCACCGACCACGAGGGCGAGCCCGCCGTCCAGCAGTATCTGCTGCTCGTGGGCGGGCTGCGGACCCTCGCCCGGGGCGAGCACGCCCCTCATCTCATCCTCGACGCCTTCCTCCTCCGCTCCCTCGCGGTGAACGGCTACGCGCCCAGCTTCGACGACTGTGCCCGCTGCGGGCTGCCCGGACCCAACCGGTTCTTCTCGGTCGCGGCCGGCGGGGTCGTCTGCGCGGACTGCCGGGTGCCCGGGAGCGTCGTACCCTCTGCGGAGGCCATCGGCCTGCTCAGCGCGCTGCTCACCGGCGACTGGGCGACGGCGGACGCGTGCGAGCCGCGTCACGTCCGGGAGGGCAGCGGACTGGTGTCCGCCTATCTGCACTGGCATCTGGAGCGCGGACTGCGTTCCCTGCGGTACGTAGAGAAGAGCTAGGAGATCCATCGCCATGGCCATCGCACGACGCGGAATCCTCGGGCGGCAGCGCCGGGAGTACAAGCTCCCCGAACCGCACCCGTCCGGCGCCCGCCCGCCGAAGCTCCCGCCGGAGCTGGTGCCGAATCACGTGGCCTGCGTGATGGACGGCAACGGACGCTGGGCCAAGGAGCGCGGACTGCCCCGCACCGAGGGCCACAAGGTCGGCGAGGGCGTCGTCCTCGACGTGCTCAAGGGCTGCCTGGAGATGGGGGTCAAGAACCTCTCCCTCTACGCCTTCTCCACCGAGAACTGGAAGCGCTCGCCCGACGAGGTGCGCTTCCTGATGAACTTCAACCGGGACGTCATCCGCCGCCGCCGCGACGAGATGGACGAACTCGGCATCCGGATCCGCTGGGTCGGCCGGATGCCCAAGATGTGGAAGTCGGTCGTCCAGGAGCTCCAGATCGCCCAGGAGCAGACCGTCGGCAACGACGCCATGACCCTGTACTTCTGCGTCAACTACGGCGGTCGCGCGGAGATCGCCGACGCGGCCAAGAGGATCGCCGAGGAGGTCGCGGCGGGCCGGCTCGACCCGTCGAAGGTCAACGAGAAGACCTTCCAGAAGTACCTCTACTACCCGGACATGCCGGACGTCGACCTCTTCCTGCGCCCCAGCGGCGAGCAGCGCACCTCCAACTATCTGATCTGGCAGAGCAGCTACGCCGAGATGATCTTCCAGGACGTGCTGTGGCCGGACTTCGACCGCCGCGACCTGTGGCGCGCCTGCGTCGAGTACGCCTCCCGGGACCGGCGCTTCGGCGGCGTCGACCCGGCGGACCTGGCCGTCCTCGACAAGGCCTGACCCGACCCGACCCGGCCCGACCCGACCGCCCGGGGCGTACGCGAAGAGGCCTGACCCGGCCCCCGCGACCCATGCGAGAGGGGCCCGTACCGATGCCGGTACGGGCCCCTCTCGCGTCCGTCGGGTCACTTCTCCGCGCACTCCGCGCAGGTCCCGAAGATCTCCACCGTGTGCGCCACGTTCACGAAGCCGTGCTCCGCGGCGACCGCCTCGGCCCACTGCTCCACCATCGGGCCCTCCACCTCCACCGCCTTGCCGCAGACGCGGCAGACCAGATGGTGGTGGTGGTCGCCGGTCGAACAGCGGCGGTAGACCGTCTCGCCCTCGCTGGTGCGCAGGGCGTCGACCTCGCCCGCGTCCGCGAGGGACTGAAGCGTGCGGTAGACGGTGGTGAGGCCGACCGAGTCGCCGCGGTGCTTGAGCATGTCGTGCAGCTCCTGGGCGCTGCGGAACTCGTCCACCTCGTTCAGCGCCGCCGACACCGCGGCCCGCTGCTTGGTCGAACGGCCTCGTACGGGGGGTCCTGCCGTCACCACGGGGGCCTCCTTGGATGCTTGTCTGCCCCCGCCATTCTGCCAGCCCCCCGTGGACCGACGAGGTGAGCGGATCAGACCTTCACATCGTCGCCCGGTCGCCGACCTGCCGGAACCGGGACGTCACAGGCGGCCGTGGCCGCCTCGGCGGCGCGGGCCCGCCGTTTGGCCAGCGGCGTGGCGAGCAGCGTCAGGAGGGCGAAGACCCCGATGGCGTACAGGACGATCGTCGCGCCCGGCGGCACGTCCTGGTAGTACGAGGTGACCGTGCCCGCCAGGGTGACGGCGATGCCGGTCGCCACCGCGAGGACGAAGGTGGCCCGGAAGGACTTCGTCAGCTGCTGGGCCGCCGCCACCGGCACCACCATGAGCGCGCTGACCAGCAGCAGGCCGACCACCCGCATGGCGACCGTGACGGTCACCGCGGCGGTGACCGCGATCAGCAGGTTCAGGAGGCGCACCGGCAGACCGGTGACCCGGGCGAACTCCTCGTCCTGGCTGACGGCGAAGAGCTGGCGGCGCAGTCCGACGGTGACCAGGACGACGAAGGCGGCCAGGATCCCGATCGCGGTGATGTCGGCGGGGGAGACCGTGGAGAGCGAGCCGAAGAGGTACGAGCTGAGGTTGGCGTTGGAGCCGGTCGGCGACAGGTTGATGAGGAGCACGCCGCCTGCCATGCCGCCGTAGAAGAGCAGCGCGAGCGCGAGATCGCCGCGGGTCTTCCCGTACGCCCTGATCAGCTCCATCGCCACCGAACCCGCGACGGCGACCAGGGTGGCCATCCAGACGGGGCTGGAGTTGAGGAGGAAGCCGAGGCCGACTCCGGTCATGGCGACGTGGCCGATGCCGTCGCCCATCAGGGCCTGGCGGCGCTGGACGAGGTAGACGCCGACGGCGGGGGCGGTGATGCCGACGAGCACGGCGGCGAGCAGCGCCCGCCGCATGAAGGCCGGTTCGAGGAATTCCATGGTCAGGTCAGCAGTCCCGTGCGGAGCGGCTCTCCGGCCGCGTGCGGATGTACGTGGTCGTGGCCGGGCAGCGCGTGCTGCCCGACGGCCTCGGGCGGCGGCCCGTCGTGGACGACACAGCCGTCGCGGAGCACCACCGCCCGGTCGATCAGCGGCTCCAGGGGGCCCAGCTCGTGCAGGACGAGGAGGACCGAGGTGCCGCCCGCGACCTGCTCGCGCAGGGTCGAGGCGAGGATCTCCTGGCTGGCGAGGTCCACGCCGGCCATCGGCTCGTCCATGATCAGCAGCTCGGGCTCGGAGGCGAGCGCGCGGGCGATCAGGACCCGCTGGTGCTGGCCGCCGGAGAGCGCGGAGACGGAGTCGTCGGCGCGGTCGGCGAGCCCGACGAGGTCGACGGCCCGGTCGACGGCGGCCCGGTCGCGCCGGGTGAGCCAGCCGAAGGGGCGGCGGGAGAGCCGTCCGGAGGCGACGACCTCGCGGATGGTGGCGGGGACGCCACCGGCGGCGGTGGTGCGCTGCGGCACGTAGCCGACCCGGGCCCAGTCGCGGAACCGCCTGCGGTCGGTGCCGAAGAGTTCGATCGTGCCGCCGGTCAGCGGCACCTGGCCGATGATCGAGCGGACGGCGGTGGACTTGCCGGAGCCGTTGGCGCCGAGCAGGGCGACGACCTCGCCCCGCTGGACGGTGAGGTCGACGCCGCGCAGCACGGGGCGTGCGCCGAGGGCCGCGGAGGCGCCGCGGACGGAGATGACGGGTTCCGTGTCCATGACGGACACCTCCTGGGTTGCGGGGGTCACTTGGCGCCGAGGGCCTTCTGGAGCGCGGCGAGGTTGGAGCGCATGACCTGGAGGTAGTCGGCGCCCTTCGACCGGTCCGTGATGCCCTCCAGCGGGTCGAGCACATCGGTCCTCAGACCGGTGTCGCCCGCGAGGGTCCTGGCGGTCTTGTCGCTCGCGAGGGTCTCGAAGAAGACGGTCGTGACCTTGTCCCTCGCCGCGATGTCCTGGATCTCCTTGATCCGGGCGGGGCTGGGCTCGGACTCGGGGTCGACGCCGGAGATGCCCTCCTGGTCGAGCCCGTACCGCTCGGCGAGGTAGCCGAAGGCGGAGTGGGTGGTGACGAAGGTCCGGGTGGCCGTGTTCTCCAGGCCCTTCGCGAAGTCGGCGTCCAGCGCGTCGAGCTTCGCCACCAGGGCGGTGGTGTTCTTCGCGTAGTCGGCCGCGTGGCCGGGGTCGGCCTTCTCCAGGACGGCGCCGACGCCCCGGGCGATCTCGGCGTACTTCACCGGGTCGAGCCAGACGTGGGGGTCGGAGCCCGCCTCGGAGCCGTGGTCGTGGCCGGCTTCCTCGTCGGCGTGGCCGTGGTCGTGGCCCGCGCCGGTGCCGTGCCGTTCGAGGGTGGTGAGGGTGGCCGCGTCGACCGTGTTCTTCACCTCGGCGAGGGCGATGGCCTCGTCGACGGCGGGCTGGATGCCCTTGAGGTAGAGGAGGACGTCGGCCTTGCCGAGCGCCCCGATCTGGCGGGGCTTGAGCTCCAGGTCATGGGGCTCGACGCCGGGCTTGGTGAGGGTGTCGACGGTTATGTGGTCGCCGCCTATCTCCTCGGCCAGGTACTGGAGCGGGTAGAACGACGCCACGACCTCCAGCTTGCCGCCGCCGCCCTTGTCGGCCGCGTCGGAGGTTCCGGCGCAGGCGGAGAGGGTCAGCACACCGAGTGCGACGGCTCCGGCGAGGGCGGCGCTGGGTATCGGACGGCGTATGTTCATGACACTCATTTTCAACAAAACTGGAAACGATTGTCAATTGTCCTTGCGGTCGCCCGGGTGAGGGACGGGCCACACGACCCGCCGAAGGCCCGCGTACCGTCCGATCGCCGAACCGATTTGATACAGGGGGTGCGGGCGCCGGTAACCTGAGGCATTCGCACTTCGTCGTCGTAATGAAGAGAGCACCGTGGCCGCCGACAAGATCGACACCATCGTCAGCCTGAGCAAGCGCCGTGGCTTCGTCTACCCGTGCAGCGAGATCTACGGCGGCCAGCGTGCCGCCTGGGACTACGGGCCGCTGGGTGTCGAGCTGAAGGAGAACATCAAGCGCCAGTGGTGGCGTTACATGGTCACCGCGCGCGAGGACGTCGTCGGCATCGACTCGTCGGTCATCCTGGCCACCGAGGTCTGGGAGGCCTCCGGCCACGTCGCGACCTTCAGCGACCCGCTCACCGAGTGCACCTCCTGCCACAAGCGCTTCCGCGCGGACCACCTGGAGGAGGCATACGAGGAGAAGCACGGCCGTCTCCCCGAGAACGGCCTCGCCGGCCTCAACTGCCCCAACTGCGGCAACAAGGGCACCTTCACCGAGCCCAAGCAGTTCTCCGGCCTGCTCGCCACCCACCTCGGCCCGACGCAGGACTCCGGCTCCGTCGCCTACCTGCGCCCCGAGACCGCCCAGGGCATCTTCACCAACTTCGGCCAGGTCCTCCAGACCTCGCGCAAGAAGCCCCCGTTCGGCATCGCCCAGATGGGCAAGTCGTTCCGGAACGAGATCACTCCGGGCAACTTCATCTTCCGCACCCGCGAGTTCGAGCAGATGGAGATGGAGTTCTTCGTCAAGCCGGGCGAGGACGAGGAGTGGCAGGAGTACTGGATGCAGCAGCGCTGGAACTGGTACACCGGCCTGGGCATGCGCGAGGAGAACATGCGCTGGTACGAGCACGCGCAGGAGAAGCTCTCCCACTACTCCAAGCGCACCGCCGACATCGAGTACCGCTTCCAGTTCGGCGGCAGCGAGTGGGGCGAGCTGGAGGGCGTCGCCAACCGCACCGACTACGACCTGAGCGCCCACTCCAAGGCCTCCGGCGCCAACCTGACCTACCTGGACCAGGAGACCGGCGAGCGCTGGACGCCGTTCGTCATCGAGCCCGCCGCCGGTGTCGGCCGTACGATGCTGGCCTTCCTGCTCGACGCCTACACCGAGGACGAGGCCCCCAACGCCAAGGGCGTCATGGAGAAGCGCGCCGTGCTGCGCCTCGACCCGCGCCTCGCCCCGATCAAGGCCGCGGTCCTGCCGCTCTCCCGCAACCCGCAGCTCTCCCCGAAGGCCAAGGGCCTGGCGGCGGACCTGCGCCAGAACTGGAACATCGAGTTCGACGACGCCGGCGCCATCGGCCGCCGCTACCGTCGCCAGGACGAGATCGGCACCCCGTTCTGCGTCACCGTCGACTTCGACACCCTCGACGACAACGCGGTGACGGTGCGCGAGCGCGACACCATGAAGCAGGAGCGCGTCTCGCTCGACCAGATCCAGAGCTACCTGGGCAGCCGCCTCCTCGGCTGCTGAGCCCGCTCGCCGTACGGAGAAGCCCCCGGTTCCGCACCTCGGAACCGGGGGCTTCCCCATGGGCCGTGTCGTGAAAGTGGTCAGGCCGCCCGGCGCCTGCCGAACCAGGCGGTCCACACCGCCAGCGCCCCCAGGACCGTGTAGATCATGACGGGGCTGAGCACCACCATGGCCGAGGTGCTCAGCGTGTACGCCAGGGCGATCCGCACCAGCGCCTCCACCACGTACGCCACACCCCACACCAGGGTCATCGTGCGCAGGGTCGACCGGAACCCCTCGTACTGCCACATCCCGTTCCACCAGGCGGTGCTCGCCGGGGTGCCGTCGGTGGCGAACTTGCGCCCGAAGTAGAACATCAGCGGGCGGGGCGCGAGCAGGGTGCCCAGACAGAGCAGCCCGAACAGCCCGGTCACCCCCGAGTCCTTCACGAGCAGCGCGCGGGCGGTGTGCGCGCCGAGGAGCGAGACCACCGCCGTGATCACCAGGAAGACCAGGGTGACCACGGCGAACTCGTCGACCTTGCGGCGCCAGGCGATCATGACGGCGCTGTCCAGGACGGGCCAGACGCTCCCGGCGAGCAGCGCGGCGAACTCGGACCAGCCGCGGTCGGTCAGTGTGTCGTAGGTGAGGATCGGCGCGACGACGGTGAGCCCGATGGTCAGGATCCAGCCGAGTACCGAAGCTCCCTTGGACCGCGCGGGCCGCTTCCCGGCGTCCCCTGCCGCCGTCCCCGCTGTCTCGGCCGTCCCTGCCGTCTCTGTCGTTTCCGCTGGTGAGCGGTTGTCTGTGGACATGGTTCCCCCTGGTGTTTCCTCAAGCGCGGTGCGGGAGAACGGTAGCCACGCCCCGGACAGGGAACGGAAAAGTCCAAGCCAAATGATCTTCAAAACGCGTCCGGACGGAAACGGGCGGGCCCGGTGGGGAGGGGGAGGCACCAGACGGCAGGGCCCGGCCCGGCCGCCGGACCCCGGACCCTCCGGAACCCCTGGCTCCCGGCCCCTCAGGCCTTCCCGGCCCGTGCCGTCCTCGCGGGCGGCTGCGGCTCCTCCTCCGCCAGACGCCGTGCCGTGCGCTCCGCCGTGCCCCGGCCCCACTTCCCGGTGGTCAGCGCCCCCATGCCGAGCACCGCGAGCCCGCACGCCGTCACCACCCAGTACCCCGGCCGGGCCGCCGCCTCGAAACCGTCCAGGGACCTGCCGCCGCCCGCCCCGGCCGCCAGCACCGCGCCCACGACCGCCACCCCGAGGGTCGTCCCCACCTGCCGGCTCGTCGACGCCACCGCCGCCGCCACTCCGGCCTGCGCGCGGGGCATCCCCGCGACGGCCGTGTCGGTGATGGGCGCGTTCACCAGGCCGAAGCCGATGCCGAAGACCACGTAACCGGTGAAGAGCAGCGGATTGCGCGTCTCGGCCCCGAAGGCGGCGAAGAGCAGCGCTCCCGCCGACATCGCCGTCCCGGCGAGCAGCAGCGGGAGCCGGGGTCCGCGCGCCCCCGTCAGGCGTCCCGACAGCGGGGCGAAGACGAGGGTCATGCCCGCCATGGGCAGGGTGAAGAGCCCCGCGTGCAGGGGGGAGAGCCCGCGCACCCCCTGGAGGTACAGGGTGTTCAGGAAGAGGAAGCCGCCCAGGGCCGCGAAGGCGCAGACCGCTATCACGGTGGCCCCGCTGAACGGCGCGCTGTGGAAGAACCGCAGGTCGATCAGGGGCTCGCGGCGCCGGGGCTCGTACAGGAGGAGGCCGATGAGCGCGGCGGCGGAGATCCCGGCGAAGAGCGGGTCGGTCTCGATGATCGCGTAGGTGAGGGAGCCGAGGAAGGCCGCCACCAGGAGCTGTCCGACGGGGTCGGGGCGCCGGGGCCGGGGCGCCCGGGACTCGGGGACGTACCGCAGGGTGAGGATCAGGGCGGTGACGGCGACCGGCAGGTTCACCCAGAAGATGGCCCGCCAGCCGACGGACTCCACGAGCGCCCCGCCGACCAGGGGCCCCGCCGCCATGGAGACGCCGACGACCCCGCCCCAGACGCCGATGGCCCGCGCGCGGGCGGCGGGCTCGGTGAAGGTGTTGGTGATGATCGACATGGCGACCGGGTTGAGCATCGAGCCGCCCACGGCCTGGAGCGCCCGGAAGGCGATCAGGGTCTCCAGGTTCGGGGCGAGGGAGCAGAGCAGCGAGCCGAGGGCGAAGACGACGAGTCCGGTGGTGAAGACCTTGCGGCGGCCGAGCCGGTCGGCGGTGGAGCCGGAGAGCATCAGGAGGGAGGCGATGACCAGGGTGTAGGAGTCGATCGTCCACTGGAGCCCGGAGACGGAGGCTCCCAGTTCGCGCCGGAGGGAGGGCAGGGCGACATTGAGCGCGGTGTTGTCCAGGCTGACGATGAGCAGGCTCATACAGCAGATCGCCAGGACGAGGAGTTGCCTGCGCCGGGGGAGGGGCGAGCGGGTGGCCTCGGACATGCTCGGATAGTACGGCTAACTAATGACCGACGCAGTGCGCGACAATGGCGCCATGACCGTGCTCTCCCCGCTCTCCTCGTTCACGCCCCTGGCCATCGGGCCGCACATCGTGCAGCCCCCGGTGGTGCTCGCCCCCATGGCCGGCATCACCAACGCCCCCTTCCGCACCCTCTGCCGCGAGTTCAGCGGCGGCAAGGGGCTGTTCGTGAGCGAGATGATCACGACTCGGGCGCTGGTCGAGCGCAACGAGAAGACGATGCAGCTCATCCGGTTCGACGCGACCGAGCAGCCTCGTTCGATCCAGCTGTACGGGGTGGACCCGGTCACGGTCGGCAAGGCGGTGCGGATGATCGTCGACGAGGACCTGGCCGATCACATCGACCTGAACTTCGGCTGCCCGGTCCCCAAGGTGACCCGCAAGGGCGGCGGCTCGGCCCTGCCCTACAAGCGCCCGCTGCTGCGCGCGATCCTGCACGAGGCGGTGACCAACGCGGGTGAGCTGCCGGTCACCATGAAGATGCGCAAGGGCATCGACGACGACCACATCACCTATCTGGACGCGGGCCGGATCGCGGTGGAGGAGGGCGTCACGGCGATCGCCCTGCACGGGCGGACGGCAGCGCAGCACTACGGCGGCACGGCGGACTGGGACGCGATCGCGCGTCTCAAGGAGCACGTGCCGGAGATCCCGGTGCTCGGCAACGGCGACATCTGGTCCGCCGACGACGCCCTGCGGATGATGCGGGAGACGGGCTGTGACGGCGTGGTCGTGGGGCGCGGCTGCCTGGGCCGCCCGTGGCTCTTCGGCGACCTGGTGGCGGGCTTCGAGGGCACCGGCGCCTACGCGCAGCCGGGGCTCCGGGAGGTGGCGGACGCGATGGTCCGGCACGCGCGGCTCCTCGGGGAGTGGCTGGGCGACGAGGCACGGGGTGTCATCGACTTCCGGAAGCACGTGGCCTGGTATCTGAAGGGCTTCTCGGTGGGCTCCGAGATGCGCAAGAAGCTGGCGATCACCTCGTCCCTGGAGGAGCTGCGCGCTCAGTTGAGCGAGCTGGACCTTGATCAGTCGTGGCCGGTGGGTGCGGACGGCCCCCGGGGTCGTACGTCCGGAAACAACCGAGTTGTCCTGCCGGACGGCTGGCTGAAGGACCCCTACGACTGCGCCGGAGTGAGCGAGGAAGCCGAGCTGGACACGTCCGGCGGCTGAGATACGGGCGTTTTCAGGGAGTGATCCTCGCCACCCTTGAGGGGGTGGATGCTCAGATGAGCATATCGGGGGTGACTTCAGGAGATGGATGGGTGGCACGGAGTGCCACCCATTTTGTCTTCAAAGGTTGAACGCAAATGTGCCTAAGGGGCGCTCATTCGAGCGGATCGCTTCTGGTTTGGGTCATGCGGCCTTCGGGGCGTGAAACCGGAAACTTCGGCTCGTTAACTTTCGAAGTGCTGGCGGACGGGTGGTTAAGGCCAGGCGACCGTCAGGCGTACCTCCCCAGAAGCCTTCGATCTGGGTATGTTCCTCGCCGTCAGGGCAGCCAACCGAGTCGTCGAGGAGTCGAGACCCGTGTCGGGAAACATTGATCAGAAGTTCGTGTACGACTTCACCGAGGGCAACAGGGATCTGAAGGACCTGCTCGGTGGCAAGGGCGCCAACCTCGCCGAGATGACCAACCTCGGCCTTCCGGTGCCTCCGGGCTTCACGATCACCACCGAGGCGTGCAAGGTCTACCTTGAGAGCGGCTCGGAGCCGGTCGAGCTCCGCGACGAGGTCAGCGCGCACCTCGACGCCCTTGAGCGGCAGATGGGCAAGAAGCTCGGCCAGGCCGACGACCCGCTGCTCGTCTCCGTCCGCTCGGGCGCCAAGTTCTCCATGCCGGGCATGATGGACACCGTCCTCAACATCGGTCTCTCCGACGAGTCGGTCGCCGGTCTCGCCACGCAGGCGGACAACGAGCGCTTCGCCTGGGACTCGTACCGCCGTCTCATCCAGATGTTCGGCAAGACCGTCCTCGGCGTCGACGGCGAGCTGTTCGAGGAAGCCCTCGACGAGGCCAAGACCGTCAAGCAGGTCGCCAGCGACACCGATCTGGACGCCTCCGACCTGAAGAAGGTCGTCGAGCACTTCAAGAAGATCGTCCAGAGCGAGACCGGCCGGGACTTCCCCCAGGACCCGCGCGAGCAGATGGACCTCGCCATCGAGGCCGTCTTCAACTCCTGGAACACCGACCGCGCCAAGCTCTACCGGCGCCAGGAGCGCATCCCGGGCGACCTCGGCACCGCCGTCAACGTCTGCTCGATGGTCTTCGGCAACCTCGGCCCCGACTCGGGAACCGGTGTCGCCTTCACCCGCGACCCCGCCTCGGGCCACGCCGGCGTCTACGGCGACTACCTCCAGAACGCGCAGGGCGAGGACGTCGTCGCGGGCATCCGCAACACCGTGCCGCTCGCCGACCTGGAGTCGATCGACAAGACGTCGTACGACCAGCTCATGCACATCATGAACACGCTGGAGACCCACTACAAGGATCTCTGCGACATCGAGTTCACCATCGAGCGCGGCCAGCTCTGGATGCTCCAGACCCGCGTCGGCAAGCGCACCGCCGGTGCCGCCTTCCGCATCGCCACCCAGCTCGTGGACCAGGGCCTGATCGACGAGGCCGAGGCGCTCCAGCGCGTCACCGGCGCCCAGCTGGCCCAGCTGATGTTCCCCAAGTTCGACGAGAAGGCCAAGGTCGAGCAGATCGGGCGGGGCATCGCCGCCTCCCCGGGCGCCGCCGTCGGCAAGGCCGTCTTCGACTCGTACACCGCCGTCAAGTGGTCCCGCTCCGGCGAGAAGGTCATCCTGATCCGCCGCGAGACCAACCCGGACGACCTGGACGGCATGATCGCCGCCGAGGGCATCCTCACCTCCCGGGGCGGCAAGACCTCGCACGCCGCCGTCGTCGCCCGGGGCATGGGCAAGACCTGTGTCTGCGGCGCCGAGGAGCTGGAGGTCGACACCAAGCGCCGCCGGATGACCACCGCCGACGGCCAGGTCGTCGAGGAGGGCGACGTCGTCTCCATCGACGGCTCCACCGGCAAGGTCTACCTCGGAGAGGTGCCCGTCGTGCCCTCCCCGGTCGTGGAGTACTTCGAGGGCCGTATGCACGCCGGTGCCGACGACGCCGACGAGCTGGTCCAGGCCGTCCACCGGATCATGGCCTACGCGGACCGCGTCCGCCGTCTGCGGGTCCGCGCCAACGCCGACAACGCCGAGGACGCCAACCGCGCCCGCCGCTTCGGCGCCCAGGGCATCGGCCTCTGCCGCACCGAGCACATGTTCCTCGGCGAGCGCCGCCAGTACGTCGAGCGGCTGATCCTCGCCGACACCGACGCCGAGCGCGACCAGGCCCTCGAAGCGCTGCTCCCGCTCCAGAAGGCCGACTTCGTCGAGCTGTTCGAGGCCATGGACGGGCTGCCCGTCACCGTCCGGCTGCTCGACCCGCCGCTGCACGAGTTCCTCCCCGACATCACCGAGCTGTCGGTCCGCGTCGCCCTCGCCGAGTCCCGCAAGGAGCCGCACGAGAACGACCTGCGCCTGCTCCAGGCCGTGCACCGGCTGCACGAGCAGAACCCGATGCTGGGTCTGCGCGGTGTCCGCCTCGGTCTGGTCATCCCCGGCCTGTTCACCATGCAGGTCCGGGCGATCGCCGAGGCGGCGGCCCAGCGCGTCGACGCCAAGGGGGACCCGCGCGTCGAGATCATGATCCCGCTCGTCGGCACCGTCCAGGAGCTGGAGATCGTCCGCGAGGAGGCCGAGCAGGTCATCGCCGAGGTCCAGGCCAAGACCGGCATCGAACTGAAGCTCGCCCTCGGCACCATGATCGAGCTGCCGCGCGCCGCCGTGACCGCCGGGCAGATCGCCGAGGCCGCCGAGTTCTTCTCCTTCGGCACCAACGACCTGACCCAGACGGTGTGGGGCTTCTCCCGCGACGACGTGGAGGCCTCGTTCTTCACCGCGTACCTGGAGAAGGGCATCTTCGGCGTCAGCCCCTTCGAGACCATCGACAAGGACGGCGTGGGCGCCCTGGTCCGCAGCGCCGTCCAGGCCGGCCGGGCCACCCGCCCCGACATCAAGCTCGGCGTCTGCGGCGAGCACGGCGGCGACCCGGAGTCGGTGCACTTCTTCCACGAGGTCGGTCTCGACTACGTCTCCTGCTCGCCCTTCCGGATTCCGGTCGCGCGTCTGGAGGCGGGCCGCGCGGCGGCCGAGGCGAAGGGCAGCGACAGCCGCTGAACCCCGCCGCCCCGGAAGGCCCCGTGCCTCCGGTACGGCTTCCGGGACCGCCGCCGGTCACCTCCACCCTCACCGGCGGGCGGCGGCCCCGGCACCGAGGAACGGGACGGACACCTCGTGCGGAGGTGTCCGTCCCGTCGTTCGTCCGGTGTCGGGAAGTCGGTCGCCGGGATGTGCGGCGACGTTCAAATACGGCTGATTGAATTATTCGCCGTTGAACTTTTCCGGAGTGGTCAGGTAAGCGGTCGGAAGAGGTCCGGAAATGGAGCGGGCGCGACCCCCGGATCCCCACCCGGAGGCCGCGCCCTTTACCGGTGCCGGGCAGGTGAGCCGTAACCTCGCCGACCGCCGCCGGACGGACAAAGCCCCCCACGGTCTTCGCCGCCACCTCGGTCCTGAAGGTTTCCTCCCCGACCCGTACAGCTTTTCGTTTCCGCTGGATTGCCGCGATGCTTTTCAACTGTGGCTGAAACACCCTGGTAACGTGCAGTGATGCTGTGCATACTCGGTGTCGGGGGGAGGATGATCGTGCACAGGTGGGGACGTCATGCTGCGGATTCATTTCACCGGAAACGACTTGGCGGGGGTGCGTACGGCCGCGCGGCCGGATGTTCTATGGGAAACGATTCTGAGCTTTCACCGTTTAAGGGACCGGCGCGGCCTCGGCGTGTACGGGGAATGGCGCTCGGAAACGCGGATGAGGCTCGGCGGTGAGACCCGCATCCTTGCCGCGCTCGTTCCCAGCCGGGGTTATTTCCCGGACTTCCTGACGCCCGCCGAGGGCATCCAGGGTCTGGACGAGGGACTCCAGGCGATCCGCGCGACCGGCACCGACCGGCTGCGCGAGGAACTCTCCCTGCTCGCCGCCGACCGGTCCGGCGGACGGACCGTGCCGCACTCGCTGCGGGCCCTCGCCGACGGCGGCGCCCAGCCCTTCGACCGGCTGACCGGAGCCCTGCGAAGCTATCACCGCGCGGCCATCGAGCCCTACTGGCCCCACATCAGGGCCCGCGTCGAAGCCGACCGGGCGCGCCGGGGCCGCGCCCTCCTGGACGGCGGCGCGGAGGAACTCCTCGCCTCGCTGCCGCCGATGATGCGCTGGCGCGCACCCGTCCTGGAAGCGGACTACCCCGTCGACCGGGACGTGTACCTGGACGGGCGGGGGCTGCTCCTCCAGCCCTCGTACTTCTGCCGGGGGACCCCCGTCGTGCTGCGCGATCCCCGGCTGCCGCCGGTCCTGGTCTACCCCGTCACCCACGGCGAGGCGCCGACCGTCCGCGCGCCCGGCGGCTCCTCGCTGGCCAAGCTGGTCGGCCAGACCCGCTCGACGGTCCTCCACGCGATCGGCGACGGCGGTACGACGAGCGAGCTGGCCCGTCGTGCCGGAGTCTCGCTCGCCTCCGCGAGCCAGCACGCGGGCGTCCTGCGCGAGGCGGGCCTCATCGCGACCCTGCGCAACGGGAACGCGGTCCTGCACACCCTGACCCCGCTGGGCGCCGCCCTGCTCGGCGGCGCCCGGCGGATGCCCGACCCGGAGTGCTTCGCGCGCACGGACCGGTGAGCGGTGGCGGGCCCCGCAGGGGAAGGGCGGGGCCCGCCACCGGCCTCGGGCGCGTACGGCCTCAGGCGCGGAACGGGCCGGTGACCTCGTAGGTGATGCCGCCGGACGAGCTGCCGCTGGTGCCGCGCTGGCTGGAGAAGTACAGCCGCCTGCCGTCGGGGGAGAAGGCCGGTCCGGTGATCTCCGAGCCGGACTGGCCGTTGATCCGCAGGAACGGGGCGACGGTGTCGGCCGGGGTGATGAGGCAGATCTCCATGTTGCCGCCGTCCTCGGCGACGAACAGGTCGCCGGAGGAACTGCCGGTGATGTTGTCGACGCCGGTCAGCGGGGCGGCGCCGCCGGGGACGAGCGAGTCGTCGTAGGCCAGCTCGTAGGTCCCGGCGACCAGGTCGAGCTGCCAGACCCGGTTGTCGCCCTTGGTGGTGAACCAGACGGTGTCGTCGGCGTAGTGGCAGCCCTCGCCGCCGTTGAAGTGCTTGGCGCCGGAGACCTGGCCGCGCGTGGTGGTCGGCGAGCCGTCCGGGTCCGGCACGTTCTGCCAGGTGAAGGTGCCCGAGGCGGCGGTGGAGGCGACGAGCACCTGGAGCGTGCCGGCGGAGAGGTTGCCCCAGGTGGTGGGGATGAAGCGGTAGAAGCAGCCGTCCGTCTCGTCCTCGGTCAGGTAGACCACCTTGCGGACCGGGTCGGCGGCGGCCGCCTCGTGCTTGAACCGGCCCATCGCGTCCCGGCGGTAGGCGGTGCCGCCCCACGGGTTCGACTCGTAGACGTAGCCGAGGGAGACCTCCTCGCAGGAGAGCCAGGTGTTCCAGGGGGTGGCGCCGCCCGCACAGTTCTGCCGGGTGCCGGAGAGGATGCGGTACGCGCCGGTGATCGTGCCCGCCGCGTCGAACCGCACCGCGCTCGCGCCGCCGCCGGGGTTGACCTCCGAGTTCGACACGTAGATCCAGCCCGTGCCGTCGACGAAGCAGGCGCCGCCGTCGGGGGCGCTGTGCCAGGCGTACGAGGTGCCGGGGACCGACTGGCCGGACCGGGCGATCACCCGGCTGGTGAACCCGGCGGGCAGCAGGATGCCGTTGGCGTCGGCCGCGCCGAGGGCGCCGTAGGGGCCGGTGCCGGGCTGGGCGGGGGCGGCGAGGGCCGCCCCGTGCCAGAGGCTGCCGCCGAAGGCGGCGGCCGAGGTGCCGATGACCGCTCCACGCAGGAAACCGCGTCGCTCCACGTCTCACTCCCGAGAAGGATGGTGATCCGCCCCGCCGCGCCGGTCGGGCGACGGGGTCGCGCGCTTCCGGAACCTAGGAGCACAGAGTTGACTGAGCATCAACAAGTAATGAAGGGGAGACGGCGGTCACCCGGCGACGGGGCCGGGGCCTTCCGGGCGGGGGCCGGGTGCGGGGGCGGAACCTTCCGGGCGGGGCTGGACGTGGGGGTCGGGGCCTTCCGGGTGGAGGCCGGGTGTGCGGGCCGACGGCACCGGCACGGGACCCGCCCCGCCCGTCCCAGGGCCCGCCCGGAAGGCCCCCGCCCCACCCGCCCCCCGGGCCCGCCCGGAAGGCCCCCGCCCCCGTACCCGTCCGCCCCGGCCCCGCCCGTCCCGCCCGCGTCCGACGCCCCGCCCCGTTGCCGGTGCCGCCCGCCGGCTTCGGGGCCATGTCGATCCTCGCGCGTTCCCTCGGCTCGGTACGGCTCCCCGGTGGCCGGGACCTGGTGCACGGCAGTGCCTGGGAGGTCCGGTCCGGGCGCCCGCCCCGCGCCCTGCTGTTCCACGGGGGCGGGCTGGAGGTCCGGGAGGCATGGCCCGGGGCGCCCCGGGGACCTTCGGCTCTTGGGGGAGGCGGGGTCGGCGGGGACACTGGGAGCATGCGTGCCACCCGGGACATCCGCGACCGTGCCGATCTCGACGTACTGCTGCGCCGCTTCTACACCGCCGCCTTCGCCGATCCGCTCATCGGTCCCTTCTTCACCGAGATCGCCGGGACCGACCTCGAAGCCCATCTGCCGCACATCACGGACTTCTGGGAGCGGGCCCTGCTGCGGGGCGCCGAGTACCGGCGCGACGCCTTCGCCCCGCACGCCGCGCTGCACTCCGCGCGCCCCCTGACCGCCGCCCACTTCGGACGCTGGGTGCAGCTCTGGCACGCCGACGTCGACGGGCTGTACGCAGGGCCGCTCGCCGAGCGGGCCAAGGCGCAGGGCGAGCGGATCGCCCTCGCCCTGCTCAAGCGGCTCGCCGGACCCGGCGCGGTGGCCGAGGCGGGCTCCGGCGGCACTGCCGGCGGGTTCATCCCGCTGGCCGCCCTGGAACTGCGCACGGCCGCCTGACCGCCCCCGTCCGCCCCGGCTACCCGAGGGTCCGTACCGGATAGACGGCCACCGTCACCCCCTCCTCGTCCAGGCAGCGGCCCGTCTCCAGGTCGAAGCGCTGCTTCAGGAGCGGCGACGCCACGAACGGGCGCCCGTCCGCCGAGCCGACCAGCCCCCGGGAGAGGACCTGCGCCCCCGTGAAGGGGTCGCGGTTGTCGATCGCGTACGCCCGGCCCGAGCGGTCCCGGAAGACCGCCGCCTGCCTGCCATCCGGGAGCAGCGCCGCCACGCCCCGGCCCGGGGTCAGCAGGGCCGTCTCGCAGACCGGCAGCCACGAGCCGGGGGACGGGGAGAGTTCGAGGGTCGTCATCGGGAGGTGGCCCCTTCCAGGGTTCCGGCGGCAGGGGTTCCGGCGGCCAGCGGTCCGGCGTTCGGCGGCCCGGCGGTGAGCGAGACGAGGTCGGGCTTGATCTGGTCGCGCTCGGGCACGAACCGGACCGAGGGGTCGGGTGCCTCCGGCGCGTTCACGAAGGAGACGAAGCGCGCGAGCCGCTCCGGATCGTCCAGGGTCTGCGCCCACTCGTCCCGGTAGCCGCCGACGTGCTCCGTCATCAGCGCCTCCAGCTCGGCGCAGAGTCCGAGCGAGTCGCGTACGAGGACGTCCTTGAGGTGGTCGAGCCCGCCGTCCAGGCGTTCCAGCCAGGTCGAGGTCCGTTCGAGCCGGTCCGCCGTCCGGATGTAGAACATCAGGAACCGGTCGATCAGCCGCACCAGTTCGGCGTCCGAGAGGTCCTGGGCGAGCAGGTCCGCGTGGCGCGGGGTCGCGCCCCCGTTCCCGCCCACGTGGAGGTTCCAGCCGTGGGCCGTCGCGATGACCCCGAAGTCCTTCGACTGGGCCTCGGCGCACTCGCGGGCGCACCCCGAGACCGCCGACTTCAGCTTGTGCGGGGCGCGAAGTCCCCGGTAGCGCAGTTCGAGCCGGATCGCCATCCGCATCGAGTCCTGGACGCCGTACCGGCACCAGGTCTGCCCCACGCAGGACTTCACCGTGCGCAGTGCCTTGCCGTACGCGTGCCCCGACTCGAAGCCCGCTTCGACCAGACGGGCCCAGATCGTGGGGAGTTGGTCCACCCGGGCGCCGAAGAGGTCGATCCGCTGCCCGCCGGTGATCTTCGTGTAGAGGCCGAAGTCCCGGGCCACCTCCCCGATCACGATCAGCTTCTCCGGGGTGATCTCGCCGCCCGGGACGCGCGGCACGACCGAATAGGAGCCGTTGCGCTGCAAGTTGGCGAGGAAATGATCGTTGGTGTCCTGGAGCGCGGCCTGCTCGCCGTCCAGGATGTAGCCGGGAGCGAGGGAGGCCAGGATCGAGCCGACGGCCGGCTTGCACACCTCGCAGCCCTCGCCGCCACGCGCCTCCGGCCGCCCGTGGGCGTCGAGCAGTGCGGCGAAGGAGCCGATCCGCCGGGTGCGGGCGATCTCGTACAACTCGCTCCGCCCGTACGGGAAGCAGCCGCAGAGCCCCTGGTCGGCGGCGGGCGGCAGCAGCTTCCCGATCATTTTCAGACAGCTGCCGCATCCCGTGCCCGCCTTGGTGTCCCGCTTCACCTCGGCCAGTGAGGAGCGGGCGGCGATCTCCCGCTTCGACACGTTGTGGCAGGAACAGATCACCGCCTCGTCCGGCAGCGCCCCGGGACCGAGCGCCACCGGCGCCCCCGCGCCCGGGGGCAGCACCAGCTGTTCGGGGGCGACCGGCGGCACGGTGCCGGTGAGGGGCCGCAGCAGCCCGTACGCCTCGGCGTCGCCGACCAGGACACCGCCGAGCAGCACGCCCTCGCCGTCCACCACCAGCTTCTTGTAGACACCCGCGCGGGCGTCCGCGTACACCACGTCGAGACAGCCCTCCGTCGTGCCGTGCGCGTCGCCGAACGAGGCCACGTCCACCCCGAGCAGCTTCAGGCTCGCCGAGGTGTCGGCGCCCGTGAAGCCCTCGCCGTCCGGCTCGCCCGCGAGGACGGCGGCCACCGTCCGTGCCATCTCGTACCCCGGCGCCACCAGTCCGTACACCCGCCCGTCGGTGGCCAGCGCGCACTCGCCGATCGCGAAGACCGCCGGGTCGGAGGTGCGGCACCACGCGTCGACCGCGACCCCGCCGCGCTCCCCGACGGCCAGCCCGCACTCCCGCGCCAGCCCGTCCCGGGGGCGTACCCCCGCCGAGAACACGACCATGTCCACGGCCAGTTCGGCTCCGTCCGTCAGGACCATGCCCGTCACGGCGCCGTCCTCGGCCAGCACCTCCCGGGTGCCCGTCCCGGTGTGCACGGTCAGCCCCCGCCGCTCGATCGTGCGCCGCAGCACCGCGCCGCCGCCCTCGTCGACCTGCACCGGCATCAGACGCGGGGCGAACTCCACGATGTGCGTGCCGAGTCCGAGTCCCTGGAGCGCGCCCGCCGCTTCGAGTCCGAGCAGCCCGCCGCCGACGACCGCGCCGGTCCTCGCCGTCTTCGCGTACTCCTCGATCGCGAGCAGGTCCTCGATCGTCCGGTAGACGAAGCAGCCCCGGGCGTCCTTGCCGGGCACCGGGGGCACGAAGGGGTACGAGCCGGTGGCGAGGACGAGCGTGTCGTAGCCGAAGGTCCGGCCCGAACGAGCCGTGACCGTACGGGCTTCGCGGTCCACCGTCTCCGCCGGATCGCCCACGTACAGCTCGATGCCGTGCTCGTCGAGGAAGCCGTCCTCGACCACCGAAAGCTCCTCGGGCGTCCTGCCGGAGAAGTACGAGCTGAGCCGGACGCGGTCGTAGGCGGGGCGCGGCTCCTCGCAGAGCACGACGATCCTGGCCCGCGCCGCGACGCCCCGACGGGCCAGCTCCTCCAGGAACCGCTGGCCGACCATCCCATGGCCGACCAGGACGATCGTCGGTACGCGCGGGGTTCCGGGGGAGTCCGGGGCGGTGTTCGGGGCGGCGCTCATGTCGATGCCTCCGTGATGGGCGGGCGGGCGAGTGGGCAGGGCGGGGCGGACGGTTCCCGCCGGAAGGGCGGGGGCGAGCGGTTCCCGCCCTCGTACGGAAGCCTGCGCGGCCGGTGTTACCCGAGTGCACCCCGGCTGTTTCCCGCGTGGAACACCGGTCTCCGGGCGCCGGTTCGGGGGCTGTGAGGGGAGCTGCCGGGGTGGCGTGAAGTCGGTCGTGGGGTGCGGTGAGGCCCGGCTGTCCGGGTGGCGTGAAGTCGACCGTCCGGTGCCGCGAGGCACACCGCTCGCCGCCGTGGGGTCCGCCGGGGTTAACCCGTGGTCAGCCTCGGCTCAAGCCCGCCTTAAGGATCATGGGGACGGGACCGAGCCGGGGGACGCCGGCCGGAACCGGACCCTAGGGTGCCGGATGTGACCCCCGAGGCCCGCCCCCACCCCCATCCCCACCCCCATCCCCACCCCAACTCCCTTGTCCCTCCGCCCTCTCAGCCCCTCCGTGTGCGACTGCCCGGACACCCGGCCCCCGTCCCCTTCCCGGCGGCCGTCCCCTTCCCGGCCCCCACCGCGCGCCCGGTCCGCCCCCCGGCCTCTTCCGGCACCCCGGCCTCTTCCGGCGCCCCGGCTCCTTCCGGCACCCCGGACCCCTACGGCACCCCCGCCCCGGAAGCCGCCTCCCCCGCCCCGGAAGCCCCCTCCGTCACACCGGTCCCGGCCGCCCCCGCCCCCGGGATCCCCGACGTCCCCGCCCTGCGGCTCGCCCCCGACCGGATGCGGGTCGGCATCCTCGTCGGAGCCGGTGCGGTCACCCTCCTGTGGGGCGTCCAGGCCCGGCTCTCCGCCCGGCCCGACATCCTCTTCGCCGGCGGCGCCCATCTCGCGGGTCTCCTCGCCGGATACGGCGTCCTCGTCCTGCTGCTGCTCATGGCCAGGGTCCCGGCGATCGAGCACGGTGTCGGCGCCGACCGGCTCGCCCGCTGGCACGCCCGGGGCGGCCGGTACGCCCTCGGGCTCGTCGGCGCGCACGCGGCCCTCGCCCTCTGCGGCTACGCCGTGCACGCCCGTACCGACCTCGTCACCGCCTCCGCCGACCTCCTCGCGTACGGGGCCATCGCCGCCGCCACCGCGGGCACCGCCCTCTTCGTCGCCGTGGGCGTCACCTCCGCGCGGGCCGTGCGCCGCCGGGTCCGGCACGAGACCTGGCGGGCCGTCCACCTCGGCGCCCTCCTCGCCGCCGCCCTCGGCTTCGCCCATCAGCTCGTCGGCCCCGACCTCGTCGGCGGACTCCTCACCCGCTGGCTCTGGTCGATGGCCCACACCACCGTCGCCGTCCTCCTCGTCTGGTACCGGATCGTCGTCCCCGTCCGCGCCGCCCTCCGCCACGACCTGCGGGTCGTCGAGGTCCGCGACGAGGGCCCCGGCGTCGTCTCCGTCCTCGTCCGGGGCCGGGGAGTGGCCGGACTGCGCGCCGAACCCGGCCAGTTCTTCCGCTGGCGTTTCCTGCGGCCCGGACTCCGGGCGACCGCGCTGCCCTTCTCGCTCTCCGCGCCCGTCCGCGACGACACCCTCCGCATCACCGTCAAGGAACTCGGCGACCACACCCGCCGCATCCGCCGCCTCAAGCCCGGCACCCGGGTGCTCGCCTCGGGCCCGTTCGGCGCGCTCACCGCCCACCGCCGCACCCGCCGCAAGGTGCTGCTGCTCGCCGGGGGCGTCGGCATCACCCCGCTGCGGGCCCTCTTCGAGACCCTGCCCGGCGGGCCCGGCGACGTGACCCTGCTCTACCGGGCGTCCGACGCGACGGGGCTCGTCCTGCGCGCCGAACTGGAAGACATCGCCCGGGAACGGCGGGCCGCGCTCCACTTCCTCCTGGGACCCTCGGACGGCCCCTACGACCCGCTGGCCCCGCGCGCCCTGCGCCATCTGGTGCCGGACCTCGCCGCCCACGACGTCTATCTGTGCGGGCCGCCCGCGATGGCACGGGCCGCCACCGCCGCCCTGATCCGGGCCGGGGTCCCGGCCTCCCGTATCCACAGCGAGGACTTCGACCATGCGTAGGCAACGCCGTACCCCGCCCGCTCCCGGCTCCGCCGTCGCCGTCGGGCGGGCCAGGCGGCGGCTCGCGGTCGCCCTCGCCGGTGCCGGGGCGCTCGCCGCGACCCTGCTCACCGCCTCCGTCAGCCCAGCCGCCCCACCGGCCCCGGACCGCGAAACGCACGCGACGAGCCCGGCGCCCGCGCCCTGACCCGACCCGCCCTGACCTGCCCTGATCCGGCACGGCCGGCTCGGACCTGACATGGCAAGCTCAGACCTAGCTCAACTCTCCCGAGATCGATGGACGGCGCCACAGGAGCCTCCCTAGGCTCACCGGCATGCCCGACATCTCGCTGACCGCACTCGTCCTGCTGTGCCTCGCCGCGCTGGTGGCGGGCTGGATCGACGCCGTGGTCGGCGGTGGAGGGCTGCTCCTGCTGCCCGCCCTGCTGCTCGGCCTCCCGCACGTCCCCGCCGCCCACATCCTCGGCACCAACAAGGCCGTCGCCATAGTGGGGACCACCGGCGCCGCCGTCACCTACGTCCGCAAGGCCCCGGTGCGGGTGGGCAGAGCCTTCCGCATCGGCCTCGCGGCCCTCGCGGGCTCCATGGCCGGTGCCTTCTTCGCGGCCGGGATCAGCAGTGACGTGCTGCGCCCGGTCATCATGGTGGTGCTGCTCGCGGTGGCGGGCTTCGTGGTGCTGCGGCCGTCCTTCGGGGCGCGGGCCGAGGGGGCCGAGCGGGCGCCGCTGACCCGGGCGCGGGTCGTGACCGCGATCGTCGTGGTGGGCGGCGGCATCGGTTTCTACGACGGCCTGTTCGGGCCCGGCACCGGCACCTTCCTGGTCCTCGCGCTGACCGCCGTACTCCATCTCGACCTGGTGACGGCCTCCGCGACCGCGAAGATCGTCAACGTCTGCACCAACGCGGGCGCGCTCGCCATGTTCGCCTACCAGGGCAGCGTGTTCTGGCAGCTGGCCGCCGTGATGGCCGTCTTCAACCTGGTCGGCGGGACCGTCGGGGCGCGGATGGCGCTGAGCAGGGGCGCCGAGTTCGTCCGCGGAGTGCTGCTGGTCGTGGTCCTGTCCCTGGTCGCGAAGCTCGCGTTCGACCAGTGGGGATGAGCCGCGGGGGCCGCGCCGCCGGGCGTCACCGGGCCAGGACCGGGGCCGTGCCGCGCCGCCGGGTGCCGGTCACCGCACCCCGATGAGGTGCCCGAAGGCGACCACGTTCCCCTGGTAGCCGTTCTTCTTCGAGAAGCCGCCGCCGCAGGTGATGAGCCGGATCTCGGCGCGGTCGGCCTCGTCGTACACCCGCCGGTCGGGGAAGTCCTCGTTCGCGTACACCTCGACCGCGTCGATCGTGAACACGGCCGTACGCCCGTCCCGCCGGTCCACCTCCACACGGTGCCCCTTGCGCAGCGCGCCGAGCGTGTAGAAGACGGCCGGTCCCTCGGCGTTGTCGACGTGCCCCGCGACGATCGCGGTGCCCTTGGCGCCGGGCGCCGTGCCGTCCCGGTACCAGCCGGCCAGGTTCCGGTTCCCGGCCGGTGGCACGTCGAGCGAACCGCCCGCCGAGAGCCCGAGCGGGGTCAGCGGGGTGTCCACGTCGGTCTCGGGGATGCGCAGCCGGACCGGCGGCGAAGGCGGCAGCGGGTCGGCGGCGGCGTCGGTGTGCACGCTGGGCCCGGCGGCGAAGGCCTGGGCCGCTGACGGTACGGGCGGGGTGACCTGCTCCGAGCCGTTCTGGACGAGCCAGAGCCCCACGCAGGCGGCGACGGCGAGACCCCACCCCTTGCTCCTGTTGCTCACCTGGCTCCCCTCGGTCGGCGCGTGGCTGTGGCCTGCCCCCGCCGGTCACGCACGGGGCCCGGCGGGGGCAGGGGGGCGGTCGGTCTCAGTGGCCCTGCGCGCCGCTCGCCCGGCGGCGCAGGAGCCAGACCCCGCCGACGGCGGTCGCGGCCAGCACCGCCGCACCCGCCGTGACCTGGGTGATGTCGGGGCCGACGCTGCCGCCGACTCCGGTCGGTACATGGCCGCTCGGACCCCGGCGGGCGACCTCCAGGTCACCCCGGGCCGTCTTGCCGTTGTCGCAGGCCACGCTGATGCCGTAGGTGCCGGGCCGGACGTGCTCCGGCACCCGGAACTCTCCGACCACGACTTCCTCGCGGCCGCTCGGGTGCAGCTGGAACTCGCCCGCGCCCAGCGCGTTCGCGTCGCCGACGCCGTGCCCGTGCTTGCCGCAGGCGCGGGTGTGGACGTTGACGGTGGTGCCGGGGGAGGCCGTGGCCGGGTAGATCTCCAGGGGCTCGGGACGCTCGTGCTCGTTGGCGTACGCCGTCGGGGCGGCGAACACCCCGAGCGCGACCACCGTCAGCGCGGTACCGGTGAGGAGACGGACGGGGGTGCGCATGGGGGCCTCCGGGGCGCGCGAGCGGTCATGCCGGTCGGTCCTCCCGGGCGGGACCGTCCCGGGAGCGACCTCATAGGACCGAGATAAGAGCCGCGCGCCGCGCCCCGCCTCCTGATGGAGCATCAGGAAGGGCCCGTGTGGCCCGGCCGGACCCCCGGAATTCGTGCGTTCGCGCAGGTGGGAGCCGGTACGGAGGCGGGGTGCGGGCGGCGCTGCCGAACGGGTGACCGGGGCGGGCGCGGCAGGGCGGGACGCCTGGTCTCAGACCGCCCCCACGTCCTCCGCCTCCACCCCCTCGTACGCCGCGTGCACCCGTGCCATCAGCGACTCGTCCACGGCGAAGGGGATCTCGTCGATCGCGGTCACCGGTGCGATGCCCCGCGCGTTGACGACCAGGGCGGCGCGGTAGTCCGGCAGGTCGGCCAGGGTGATCCGGCGCCGGACCGAGCCGAGGGGGCCCGCGAGGAGGGACATGGTGATCCCTTCGAGACAGGGGGCCGAAGGCCAGACCAGGGACGTGCCGTCCCAGAAGCCGATGTTGGCGACCGCGCCCTCGGAGATCTCGCCGTCCGGGAGGGTCAGCAGAGCCTCGTCGAATCCGGCCCGGTGGGCCGCCGCCCGGTGGTAGGCCTGCCCGAAGCCGCCCAAGTGCTTGAGGTGCGGTGCGGGGCGCGCGTAGTCGACGGCCGTCAGACGCTGCGGGGTGCCCGGGCCGTCGGGCGCGGGCGGGGCGACGGTCACGACGGTGCGGGCGCCCTCGTACACGTACACCCGGACCGAGGCGTCCTGTCGGCCGGTGGCCTTCAGGGCGCCCGCGACCTGTTCGCGGATCTGCTCGCCGGGCAGTTCCCGGCCGAAGAGTTCACGGGTGGCGCGGTCGAGCCGGGTGAGGTGCGCGCCGAGGCCCTTCACCCGTCCGCCCCTGACCTGCATCGCCGTGAAGTGGCCGTAGCCGCTCATGAGGGTGGCGAGCAGGGCGGGATCGGCGCTCGGGGTGCCGTCGATCGCGAGGTGTTCGGGCGGGGTCGTCATCCCCTCACCGTACGGCCGGGCCAAGGGGGCGGGAAAAGTCGTCCGGACTCGTGCTTGACCTCGACCAAGCTTGAGGTAGCACGCTTCTCTGCATGGACATCAATGACGCCAACAAGGCCTCCGCTTCCGCCTCTTCGGCCTCTCTCGCCTCTTCGACGGCTGCGGCTTCCTCCGAATCCACCGCCTCTTCCGAATCCACCGTCTCCTCCGAGTCTGCCGTCTCTTCCGAATCCGTCGTCTCTTCCGGCTCCGCCGCCGAGCCGCTTGCGCTCGCTCTCGTCGTGGGGAGCGACCGCGAGGGGCGGTTCGCCCCCGTCGTCGCGGACTGGCTCCGCTCCCGGCTCGCCGAGCGGGAGGACTTCGCCGTCACCGTCGTCGATCTCGCCGATCTCGACCTGCCCACCTCCCTCTCCTACGACCCGTCCCCGGCGGTCCGCGCCGAACTCGCCAAGGTCTCCCCGGTGCTGGCCGCCGCCGACGCCTTCGTCGTCCTCACCCCCGAGTACAACCACTCCTACCCCGCCTCCCTCAAGAACCTGATCGACCGGCACTACACGGAATGGCAGGCCAAGCCCGTCGGCTTCGTCTGCTACGGAGGCGTCTCCGGCGGTCTGCGGGCGGTCGAGCACCTGCGTCAGGTCTTCGCCGAGTTGCACGCCGTCACGGTCCGCGACACCGTCTCCTTCCACCATGCCCACGGGCAGTTCGACGAGGACGGGCGTCCCAAGGACCCGGCGGGGGCCGAGGGCGCCGCCAAGACCCTCTTCGACCAGCTGGCCTGGTGGGGCCGGGCCCTCAAGGACGCCAAGGCGGTCCGCCCGTACGGCTCGTGAGCGGCTGTCAGCCGGACTGATCCGGCGTCCGGCCGGGAGGGCTCACGGCCGGACGCCGGAGGGCAAGGCCAGTGCCTCGGTGACGCCCTCCTCGCGGGGGCCGAGGAAGTGCGGGTCGGGGCGCAGCCCGGCGTCGAGGGCGGCCTTTCCCGCGGCGAACATCTCCCGGGTGGTGCCGTAGTACCAGGTGCGGTCGTGCGGTTCGGGGACCCCGACCCCGTAGGCGTCGACGCCCGCCCGGCCGCAGAGCGCCACCGCCCGCTTGATGTGGAAGTCCTGGGTGACGAGCACGGCCCGGTCGACCCCGAAGACCTTCCGGGCGCGGACGCAGGAGTCCCAGGTGTCGAAGCCCGCGTAGTCGCTGACGATCCGCTCGTCGGGCACCCCGCGCGCGGTGAGGTAGGCGCGCATGGCGCTGGGCTCGTCGTACGAGGTCCGGCTGTTGTCCCCGGTGACGAGGAGGACCCGCACCTTGCCCGTCCGGTACAACTCGGCGGCGGCGTCGAGCCGGTGCGCGAGATACGGGGTGGGGCGCCCCTGCCACAACCCCGCGCCGAACACCACGCCGACGTCCCGGACGGGCGCGTCGGCGGTGGTACGGAGCTTCCCCGCGGCGGCGGTGTGCAGCCAGGTGACGGGGGCGAGGGCGAGGACGGCGCCCAGCATCACGGCCTGGACGGTACGGCGCTTGGCCCGGGTGGTGCGGGGGAACAGCCGGGGGAGCCGTGCCGGCATACGGGAGCCTCCTGGGGCGACGAATGGTCCGCTGTCACCCTCTCCGACGATTTTCGGCCGGATTTGGTTCACCTGTTCATTGGATTGTCCGGTTCCTTCCCTGTTCGGCTCTTTCCGTAGAGGGCCCCGGCGAGGGCGGTACCGGCCACCGCCCCGAGGAACTGCGCGAGGACGAAGGCGGGTACGGAGGAGGGGGCGATGCCGGTGAGGGAGTCGGTGAGGCTCCGGCCGAGGGTGGCCGCCGGATTGGCGAAGGAGCCGGACGAGGTGGACCAGATCGCCGCGCCGATGTACGCGCCGACCGCGACCGGGGCGAGGGAGGGGCGCCCGATGTGCCCGAGCCCCCGGACGACCAGGACGAGTCCGGCGGTGGCGACGGTCTCGCCGAGGAGCAGCGGGGGCGTCGCGAGCGGGGCGGAGCCCCAGTGACCGGGCGCCCGCCCGAACATCGCCTCGGCGAGCAGGGCGCCCGCGAGCGCCCCGGCGCACTGGGCGCCGAGATAGGCGGCGATCTCGCGCCCGCCGCCCCGGAGGTGGGCGGCGGCTTCGCGCCCGCCGCCCCGGGGACGTTCGGCCCACCACGTGGAGAGCGTCACGACGGGGTTGAGGTGGGCGCCGGAGATTGGTCCGAGGAGGGTGATGAGCAGCCCGAGCCCCAGCGCGGAGGCACCGGCGTTGGCGAGCAGCCGGACGCCGAGGTCCCGGCTCAGGGTGTCGGCGCGGATGCCGGAGCCGACGACGACGGCGACGAGGGCCCCGGTGCCGGTGAACTCGGCCAGGGCACGACGGGGGAGCGAGGGTGTTCCCTGGGGGGACGACGGCTGCAAAGGTATTCTCATGGCGGAAAAGATATTCCGCGCATCGGAAGTCTGGGGAGGGTCTTGCGCGGGAAAGGAGGGTCTCGCGCGGGAAACCGGGGAGGGTTCCGCGTGGAAACCGGAGACGGCCTCGCGCGGAGAGCCGGGGACGGTCTCGCGCGTGGAACGGGGACGCTCCCGCGCGTAAAACAGGGGGCGGGGGCGGCGCGCGGGCCCGTACGATCCGCGCGTGATCGAAGACGCCGTCCGTAACAACGCCGAGTGGTGCCAGGCGATGTGCGCCGCCCACGGGCACCCGGGCACCTTCGGGCCCCGCGCCTGGACCAGCGACCGCCGCACCCCGCCGTACTACCCGGACGCGGTGACCCTCACCGAGGACGCGACGGCCGAGGACGTCCTGACCGGCATCGACCGCGCCACCCCCGGCGCCTCGGTCAAGGACGGTCACGCCCGCCTCGACCTGGCCCCCCACGGCTTCCGCCTCCTCTTCGAGGCCACCTGGATCCACCGTCCCGCCGGGCCCCCGGCCGCCCCGGGTCCCGGGCGGTGGCGGCCCGTCCGCACCCCGGCGGAACTGGCCTCCTGGGCCCTGGCCTGGAGCGGCGGTGACCCGGCGGACGCGGCCCTGTTCCGCCCCGGGCTCCTCGCCGGCCCGACGACGACCGTGATCGCGGGGTACGGGCCCGGCGGGCGCCTCCTCGGCGGCGCCGTCCTCAGCGCGAGCGCCACCGTCACCGGCGTCTCCAACCTCTTCGCGGCGGAGGGGGCCGACCCGGCCGAGGTGTGGACCGGCTGCCTCGGCCTCGCGGACCCGACGAAACCGGTCGTCGGCTACGAGTCCGGCGACGACCTGCCCCCGGCCCTCATGGCGGGCTTCCGCACGACGGGCCCGCTCCGCGTCTGGCTGGATGCCTGAGCCCGACCGGCCCCCCGGCCCCGGGGCGAGGACCTTCCGCCGCACGAGCACGCCCACGACCGACACCGGACCCTCCCCCCTGCGAGCATGCCTGTGTCCGGACACGGGGCCTTCCCCCGTACGGGCAAGCCCGTGTCCGACCCGGGACCCTCCTCGCCCCCGAGCACGTCCACGACCGACACGGGACCTTCCCCCGTGCGGGCACGTCCACGCACACGTCCACGCACACGTCCACGTCCACGTCCGGCGGGCGGACCCCCGTCGTACGCGCGCGAGCCGTACCCCGCGCGGGAGCCCTCCTCCGTACGAGCGCTTCCGTCAGTCCCTCCGGTTACCTTCGGGGCATGGCAGGCAACGAGAACGGCACGGACCGCACCACCGGCGTCATCGGTCACGACACGGCCCCCGGCTCCACCCCCGAGGAGCCCGGTCACTACCCCGGCCACATCCCTTCGGGTGACCCCGGCCACCACCCCTCCGGCGCCCCCGGCTACGACTCCGCCGCCACCGAGCGCTGGGCCGTCGAGCCCGACAAGCGGCCGGGGCGGACCGCCTTCCAGCGCGACCGGGCCCGTGTCCTGCACTCCGCCGCGCTCCGCAGGCTCGCCGGGAAGACCCAGGTCGTCACGCCCGGCACCCGGGGCCAGGTCTGGGACGCCAGCCCCCGCACCCGGCTCACCCACTCCCTGGAGTGCGCCCAGGTCGGGCGGGAGCTGGGCGCCGCCCTCGGCTGCGACCCCGATCTCGTCGAGACCGCCTGCCTCTCCCACGACATGGGCCACCCGCCGTTCGGGCACAACGGCGAGCAGGCGCTCAACGACGTCGCCAAGGACTGCGGCGGCTTCGAGGGGAACGCCCAGTCGCTCCGCCTCCTCACCCGCATCGAGCCCAAGCGGTTCGTGAAGGACGCGGACGGCGAGCCCGTCAGCGTCGGGCTCAACCTCACCCGGGCCGCCCTCGACGCCGCCACCAAGTACCCGTGGACGCGCGGCGGACACCCCGGCGACCCCGGCTCGCCCAAGTTCGGCGTCTACGAGGACGACCTGCCGGTCTTCGACTGGATCCGGCGCGGCGCACCCGCCCACCGCAAGTGCTTCGAGGCCCAGGTCATGGACTGGGCCGACGACGTGGCCTACTCGGTGCACGACCTGGAGGACGGACTGCACGCCGGGCACATCGACCCCAACCTGCTCCTCGCCGAGCCCGAACGGGCCGACATCGCCGCCGTCGCCATCGGCCGTTACGTCCCCGAGGACACCGACCCGGCGGAGCTGGCCGAAGCCCTGGACCGGCTCCTCGACCAGGACTGGTGGCCGCACGGCTACGACGGCTCCGCCGTCGCCCAGGCCCGCCTCAAGGACGCCACCAGCCAGCTCATCGGCCGCTTCTGCCTCGCCGCAGAGACCGCCACCCGCCGCGCCTGGGGCCCCGGCCGGCTCACCCGCTACGCCGCCGAGCTGGTCGTCCCCCGCGAGACCCGCAACGAATGCGCCGTCCTCAAGGCCGTCGCCGACCGGTACGTCATGCAGCGCGCCGAGCAGGAGGCCCTCCGCGCCGACCAGCGGATCGTCGTCGCCGAACTCGCCGAGGCCATGACCCTCCGCGCCCCTGACGGGCTCGAACCCCAGTTCCGTTCCCTGTTCGACGCGGCCCCCGACGACCGGGCGCGCAAGCGGGTGATCGTCGACCAGATCGCCTCCCTCACCGACGCCTCCGCCCGCGCCCTGCACACCCGCCTGCGCCCCCACCACGGCTGAACCACCGACCGCCCCCCCGGCGCCCCCGGGCCGGGCACCGGGGGCCGATGGCCCTCTTCCGCCGCCCCTCTCCGTGCGGGACCCTCGCATGCGCACCCCCGGGGCGGTACGGCCCGAGGCCGTCGCGGGGGCGTAGGTTGGAACCGGTCGCAAAGAGGAGGAAAGACGTGGTCGACGCAGATCAGACCTTTGTCATCGTCGGCGGGGGCCTGGCAGGGGCCAAAGCGGCGGAGACCCTGCGCGCCGAAGGGTTCAACGGCCGGGTGATCCTCATCGGCGACGAACGCGAGCACCCCTACGAGCGCCCGCCCCTCTCCAAGGGCTATCTGACCGGCGGCGAGGACCGCGACAAGGTCTTCGTCCACGAAGCCGCCTGGTACGCGCGCAACGACGTCGAACTGCACCTCGGGCAGCCCGTCACCGCCGTCGACCGCGAAGCCCGCACCGTGCGGCTCGGCGACGGCACCGTCATCCGCTACGACAAGCTCCTCCTCGCCACCGGCGCCGAGCCCCGCCGCCTCGACGTCCCCGGCACCGACCTCGCGGGCGTCCACCACCTGCGCCGCCTCGCCCACGCCGACCGGCTCCGCCAGGTCCTCGCGGGACTCGGCCGGGACAACGGACACCTGGTCATCGCCGGAGCCGGGTGGATCGGCCTTGAGGTCGCCGCCGCCGCCCGCGGCTACGGCGCCGAGGTCACCGTCGTCGAATCCGACCCCACCCCGCTGCACCGGGTCCTCGGCCCCGAACTCGGCCAGATCTTCGCCGATCTGCACACCGCCCACGGCGTCCGCTTCCACTTCGGCGCCCGGCTCACCGAGATCGTCGGCCAGGACGGCATGGTCCTCGCGGTCCGCACCGACGACGGCGAGGAGCACCCGGCGCACGCGGTGCTCGCCGCGATCGGCGCCGCCCCCCGCACCGCCCTCGCCGAGAACTCCGGGCTCGCCCTCGTCGACCGGGCCGACGGCGGCGGCATCGCCGTCGACGAGTCGCTGCGCACCTCCGACCCCGACGTCTACGCCGCCGGGGACGTGGCCGCCGCCCACCACCCGCTGCTCCACACCCGCCTCCGCGTCGAGCACTGGGCCAACGCCCTCCACGGCGGACCCGCCGCCGCCCGCGCCATGCTCGGCCGGACGGTCTCCTACGACCGCGTCCCCTACTTCTTCACCGACCAGTACGACCTGGGCATGGAGTGCTCCGGCTGGGCGCCCCCGGGCTCGTACGACCAGGTCGTCGTCCGCGGCTCCACCGGCAAGCGCGAGTTCATCGCCTTCTGGCTGAAGGAAGGCCGGGTCCTCGCCGGGATGAACGTCAACGTGTGGGACGTCACAGACCCCGTCCAGCGCCTCATCCGCTCCCGTACCCCCGTGGACCCCGAGGCCCTCGGCGACTCCTCCGTCCCCCTGGAGAGCCTCGCCCGGTAGGTAGACTCTGTGCGTGGCAGGCAGGATCAACGATGACGACGTGAAGGCGGTACGGGACGCGGTCCCGATCGACGCCGTCGTGTCCGAGTACCTCCAGCTCCGCAACGCGGGCGGCGGGAACCTCAAGGGCCTCTGCCCCTTCCACGACGAGAAGTCGCCCTCCTTCCAGGTCAGCCCGAGCAAGGGCCTGTTCCACTGCTTCGGCTGCCAGGAGGGCGGCGACACCATCGCCTTCGTGATGAAGATCGACCACCTCTCCTTCTCGGAGACGGTCGAGCGCCTCGCCGCCAAGGCGGGCATCACCCTGCGGTACGAGGAAGGCGGCTACAACCCCGGCCACCAGCGCGGCGAGCGCATCCGCCTGATCGAGGCGCACCAGGCCGCCGCCCGGTTCTACATCGAACGACTCGACTCGCCCGAGGCCGAGATCGGCCGCAAGTTCCTCGCCGAGCGCGGCTTCGACCAGGCAGCCGCCGCCCACTTCGGCGTCGGCTACTCCCCGGCGGGCTGGGACCACCTCACCCGCTTCCTGCGCGGCAAGGGCTTCTCCGACAAGGAACTGATCCTCTCCGGACTCTCCCAGGACGGCCGCCGGGGCCCCATCGACCGCTTCCGGGGCCGCCTGATGTGGCCGATCAAGGACGTCGGCGGCGAGATCGTCGGCTTCGGCGCGCGCAAGCTCCGCGACGACGACAACGGCCCCAAGTACCTCAACACCCCCGAGACCCCGATCTACAAGAAGTCCCAGGTGCTCTACGGCATCGACCTGGCCAAGAAGGACATCGCCAAGGTCAGCCGCGCCGTCGTCGTCGAGGGCTACACCGACGTCATGGCCTGCCACCTCGCCGGGGTCACCACCGCCATCGCCACCTGCGGCACCGCCTTCGGCGGCGACCACATCAAGATCCTCCGCCGGCTCCTCATGGACAACGGCTCGGCCCGGGTCATCTTCACCTTCGACGGCGACGCCGCCGGACAGAAAGCCGCCCTGCGCGCCTTCGAGGACGACCAGAAGTTCGCCGCCGAGACGTACATCGCCGTCGCCCCCGACGGCATGGACCCCTGCGAACTGCGGCTCGCCAAGGGGGACGAGGCCGTCGCGGAGCTGGCGGAGCCTCGTACCCCGCTGTTCGAGTTCGCCCTCCGGCAGATCGTCAAGCGGTACGACCTGGACACCGCCGGAGGCCAGGCCGCCGCCCTGGACGAGGCCGCCCCGATCGTCGCCAAGCTCAAGAACCTGGCCGTGCGGCACGGCGTCGCGGTACAGCTCGCCGGCATGCTCGGCATCATGGACGAGCGGTTCGTGGTCCAGCGGGTGAGCCGGATCTCCCAATGGCAGCGCGACCGGGGCGGACGCGGACCGGCGTCCGCCGCACCGCGCCGCGAGATGGCGCAGATCCAGGCACCTACGGCACCCGCAGGACCCGCGCTCAACCTGCGCAGCCCCGCCCACCGCACCGAGCGGGAACTCCTCAAACTGGCCCTCCAGCGCCCCGAGTTGGTCTCGCCCTTCTTCGACGCGTACGGCATCGACGAGTTCACCGCGCCTCCGTACGCGGCCGTCCGGAAATGCGTGCAGGACGCGGGAGGGGCCGACGGGGCGCCCGCCGACTACCTCGACGCCGTCCGCGAGGCCGCGCCCGACGACACGGTCCGCTCCCTCGTCACGGAGCTGGCGGTGGAGGCCATCTTCGCCGCCAAGGCCGCCGACGAGGTCTACGCCGCCGATCAGCTCGTCGCCGTCCGGCTCCGCGCCGTCGACCGCCGCATCGACCAGCTGAACTCCGCCCTGAAGCGACTGGGCGCGGTGCCTCCGGAGCAGCAGGCGGCCGCACAGCAGGAGGTCTTCGTCCTCCAGCAGTACAAGACGGCCCTCAAGACGCACGGCGCCGCCGCCCTCTGACGCACCCGCGCACGGCCCCGCCCCCACCGCCGTACGTACCGTCACCCACCGGTCCCAAAAAGTCACCGCACGCCCCTCGTGGCGGAGATGTGTCGTACCCCACACTGGGTGACGGAGCCGTTCCGCCCCTCCCTGGAGGTCGCCCGCCGTGCAGACCCAGACCGTGTCGCAGGAACCGGCCGAACCCGAAGGGGACAGTACGGCGGAGGCGCAGGTACCGCCCCAGCGCCGCCGCACCGGAGACCTCGGCGGCAACGGGCCCTCCTCGGACCTGTTCCGCCAGTACCTCCGGGAGATCGGCCGCATCCCGCTGCTCACCGCGGCGGACGAGGTCGACCTCGCCCGCCGGATCGAGGCCGGTCTCTTCGCGGAGGAGAAACTCGCCGGGACCCCCGACCTCGATTCCCGGCTCGCGGGCGACCTGGACCGGCTCGTCGTCCTCGGCCGGATCGCCAAGCGCCGCCTCATCGAGGCCAATCTGCGGCTCGTCGTCTCCGTCGCCAAGCGGTACGTGGGCCGGGGCCTGACCATGCTGGACCTCGTCCAGGAGGGCAATCTCGGCCTCATCAGGGCCGTGGAGAAGTTCGACTACGCACGCGGCTACAAGTTCTCCACCTACGCCACCTGGTGGATCCGCCAGGCGATGTCCCGGGCCCTGGCCGACCAGGCGCGGACCATCCGGGTTCCGGTGCACGTCGTGGAGCTGATCAACCGGGTCGTCCGGGTCCAGCGCCGGATGCTCCAGGAACAGGGGCAGGAACCCACCGCCGAGGAGGTCGCCGCCCGGCTCGACCTGGCGCCCGAGCGGGTCGGCGAGGTGCTGCGGCTCGCCCAGGAACCCGTCTCGCTGCACGCCCCCGTCGGCGAGGAGGACGACGTCGCCCTCGGCGACCTCATCGAGGACGGCGACGCCGCCTCCCCGGTGGAGTCGGCCGCCTTCCTGCTGCTGCGCCGGCACCTGGAGGACGTCCTCTCCACCCTCGGCGAGCGCGAACGCAAGGTGGTCCAGCTCCGCTACGGCCTCGCCGACGGCCGCCCCCGCACCCTGGAGGAGATAGGCCGCATCTTCGGGGTCACCAGGGAACGCATCCGCCAGATCGAGTCCAAGACCCTCGCCAAGCTCCGCGACCACGCCTACGCGGACCAGTTACGCGGCTATCTCGACTAGACCGTGTCTTCTGGGTTTCCTGGGTCGCTTGGGTCGCTTGGGTCGCTTGGGTCGCTTGGGTCGCTTGGGTCGCTTGGGTCGCTTGGGTCGCTTGGGTTTCTTGGGCCGCTTGGGTCTTCCGGATCAGGCCGGGCTCGCGGCCGGACCGCTGAGCCGTGCCGTTCGGGCCCGACTCCCCCCGGCCGGTGCTACCCGGTCGGCCGGACACGCGGTCGCTCGTAAGGGCGAATTCACCTGGATCGATAGCTCAATGTGATAATGGGTCGCTCTCTGTGTCCATACCTCTGGCATGAAGAGAAGCGACTGCGGGCCTCCGGTCCCGCGTTCCCGGGCCCGCCGCCTCGTGGCCGCCGCCGCCACCCTCGGCCTGCTCGGCGCCGCCCTGACCCCGAGCGCCCTGGCCCGTGCCGCCGGTCCCGTCCCCCGCCCCGCCGCGCCCCGCGCCGGGGTCCCCCTGCTCGACGAGACCTTCACCGGAGCCACCGCCGACCCCCGGTTCACCACCGTCGGCGCCGCCTGCCTCACCGGCGCGGCCCCGGAGCCCGAAGGCCCCGGCAACCATCCGCTCGGCGGCTGCGCGACCCCCGGCACCGGCCCCGTACCCCCCATGGACGCCGCACCCCACGGCTACCTCCGGCTCACCGACTCCGGCAACGACAAGAGCGGCGCCGTCCTCTTCGACCAGGCACTCCCGGCCGGAAACGGCCTCGACGTCACCTTCGACCAGTGGCAGTACGGCAGCACCACGCCGAACACACCGGCCGACGGCATCTCCTTCTTCCTGGTCAACGGAGACGTCACCCTCACCCACCCCGGAGCCTTCGGCGGCAGCCTCGGCTACGCCCAGAAACTCCCCGACGACGATCCCGGTCTCGCGTTCCTGCCCGGCGTCGACCGCGGCTACCTCGGCGTCGGACTCGACGTCCTCGGCAACTACTTCGGAGACTGGGAGCACCGGGGCGACGGCTGCCCCACCCGCTCCCCGGCCGGTACCGGCATCCGCGTCCCGGCCCCCGGCGCCAACATGGTCACCCTGCGCGGGCCCGGCGACGGCACCGTCGGCTACTGCTTCATGACCGCCACCACTGGCAACCTCACCACCACCGGGCCCTGGCCCTCCACCCTGCCCGGCACCCTCCAGGGCCCGCTCACCCTGATGCCGCCCGGCGTCACCCCGGCCCAGGCGGAGACCCTGCTCGAACCCTCCCGGCGCCGGGTGAACGTCCACATGACCCCGGCCCCCGACCCGGTGCTCACCGTCTCCGTCGACTTCAACGACGGCCAGGGCTCGCGCCAGGTCCTCCAGACCCCGGCCCCCACCCCCGTGCCCGCCACCTACAAGTTCGGATTCGCCGGATCCACCGGCCTCTTCACCGACGTGCACCTGATCCGCAACCTCACGGTCGGCACCGACCAGCCGCTGCCCGAGCTGAACCTGGTCAAGCAGGTCCACGAGCCGAGGCCCGGCGAACTCGTCGTCGGCACCCCCGCCGCGTACGACTTCGTGGTCACCAACTCCGGCAACACCCCGGTCAACGACCTCGCCGTGCACGACCCGACGGTCGGAACCGTCGACTGCCCGGTCACCGTCCTGGCGCCGGGACAGACGGTCACCTGCACCGGCACCTACCGGATCACCGCCGCCGATGTCGCCCGGGGCCACGTCACCAACACCGCGCGCGCCACCGGCACCTCCGGCGGCGACCCGGTCGAGTCGCCCGACTCCACCGTCACCGTGCCCATCGACGCGCCCCCCGGCATCAGCGTCGTCAAGAGCGTCGACACCGAAGGACCGTTCGGCGTCGGCGACACCGTGCCCTACAGCTACCTCGTCACCAACGAGGGCGGCACCGAGATCACCGGCCTCGCCATCGTCGACGACCGCGTCACCGGCATCACCTGCGACGCCACCACCCTGGCCCCGTCCGGCAGCCCCGGCGACCACACCACCTGCCGGGGCGGCTACGTCGTGACCGCCGCCGACGCCCAGACCGGACACGTCACCAATACGGCCAAGGCCACCGGCACCTCCGGCGGCGGCCCCATCGAGTCCCCGCCGACCGACGCCACCGTCCCCATCGTCGGCACCTCCTCCCTCGGCCTCACCAAGAGCGCCGACACCCCCGGCCCGGTGAACGTCGGCCAGAGCGTCGCCTACACGTACACCGTGACCAACACCGGCCACACCACCCTCACCGGTCTCACCGTCACGGACGACCACGCCACCCACGTCACCTGCGACCCGACGACCCTGGCCCCCGGCGCGAGCGCCACCTGCCACGCGACCTACACGGTCACCCAGGCGGACCTCGCCCTCGGCCACCTCACCAACCAGGCACGCGCCACCGCCGCCGACCCGGGCGGCGAGCCCGTCCTCAGCCCCTTCGCCGAAGTCACCCTGGACGTCATCGGCACCTCCTCCCTCGGCCTCACCAAGCGGGCCGACACCCCGGGCCCGGTCAGCGTCGGCCAGAGCGTCGCCTACACGTACACCGTGACCAACACCGGCACCACGACCCTCACCGGCATCACGGTCGAGGACGACCACGCCACCGACGTCACCTGCGACCCGACGACCCTCGCTCCCGGCACGAGCGCCACCTGCCACGCGACCTACACGGTCACCGAGGCCGACGGCACCGCCGGACACGTCACCAACCAGGCACGGGCGAGCGGCACGGGACCGGGCGGCGAGGACGTCCGGAGCCCGGTCGCCGAGGTCACCCTCGACGTCACCGCCCCGACGTCCAGGCTGACCGTGACGAAGAGGGCCGACACCGCGGGACCCGTCGAACCGGGCGACCGGATCGCCTACACGTACACCGTGACCAACACCGGCACCACGACCCTCACCGGCATCACGGTCACCGACGACCGGGCCGACGACGTCGTCTGCGAGCCGACGACCCTGACTCCCGGCGCGAGCGCCACCTGCCACGCGAGCTACACGGTCACCGAAGCCGACGCAGTCGCCGGACACGTCACCAACACCGCCAAGGCCACCGGCACCGGACCCGGCGGCACCACCGTCGAAAGCCCCCCGGTCACCCTCCGCGTCCCCGCCGCCTGCCCGCCCGGGGAGTACGGCGAGGAAGGCTGCCCGAACGGCGACCACGGCTACGGCGACGGCTACGGCCACGACCGGGCCAAGAGCCCCGGCAAGGCGGCCCGCGGCTGACCTGAACCCACCCACCCGCACACAAGGAAACGGAAACGGGACCGGACCCGCCGCACACGCGGCCGGTCCGGTCCCGTCCCGTCGTACGGAAGGCCGACGCCCCCCGCCACCAGGAAGGCCGAGGCTCAGTCGACCTCCGCCACCGCCTGCGCGAACTGCGCCGCGTACAGCCGGGCGTACGCCCCGCCGGACGTCAGCAGCTCCTCGTGGGTGCCCTGCTCGACGATCGAACCGTTCTCCATCACCAGGATCACGTCCGCGTCCCGGATCGTGGAGAGCCGGTGCGCGATCACGAACGAGGTCCGCCCGTGCGCGAGCCGCGCCATCGCCTTCTGGATCAGGACCTCGGTCCGGGTGTCCACCGAACTGGTCGCCTCGTCGAGGACGAGGATCACCGGGTCGGACAGGAACGCGCGGGCGATCGTGATCAGCTGCTTCTCACCCGCGCTCACCCCCGCGCCGTCGTCGTCGATGACGGTGTCGTACCCCTCGGGCAGGGTCCGGACGAACCGGTCGGCGTGCGCCGCGCGCGCCGCCGCCTCGATCTCCTCCCGGGTCACCTCCCGGGTCGCGCCGTACGCGATGTTCTCCGCGATGGTCCCGCCGAACAGCCAGGTGTCCTGGAGGACCATGCCGATCCCGGACCGCAGCCCCTCCCTGGACATCCTCGCGATGTCCACCCCGTCCAGGGTGATCCGGCCGCCCGTCACCTCGTAGAACCGCATCAGCAGGTTCACCAGGGTCGTCTTGCCCGCACCCGTCGGGCCGACGATCGCGACCGTCTGGCCCGGCTCCACGACGAGCGACAGGTCCTCGATGAGCGGCTTGTCCTCCTCGTAGCGGAAGGACACCTTCTCCAGGGCCACCTTGCCCTTGAGGTCCACCGGCTTCTCGCTCGTCGGCGCGTCCGGCTCCTGCTCCTCGGCGTCGAGCAGCTCGAAGATCCGCTCGGCCGAGGCGACGCCCGACTGCACCAGGTTCGCCATCGAGGCGACCTGCGTCAGCGGCATCGAGAACTGGCGCGAGTACTGGATGAACGCCTGCACGTCACCGATGGAGAGCGTGCCGCTCGCCACCCGCAGACCGCCGACCACGGCCACCAGGACGTAGTTGAGGTTCGAGATGAAGAACATCACCGGCTGCATGACACCGCTGTTGAACTGGGCCTTGAACCCGGCCTCGTACAGCGCCTCGTTCTGCTCGCGGAAGTCCCGCGCGGACTCCTCCTGCCGGCCGAAGACCTTGACCAGGGCGTGTCCGCTGTACATCTCCTCCACGTGCGCGTTGAGCGTGCCCGTGGACTTCCACTGCTGGACGAAGTGCGGTTGCGAGCGCTTGCCGATCTTCGCCGCGACGAACACCGACACCGGCACCGTCACCAGGGCCACCAGGGCGAGCAGCGGCGAGATCCAGAACATCATCGCGAGGACGCCCACGATGGTGAGCAGCGAGTTGATCAGCTGCCCCATCGACTGCTGGAGCGTCTGCGAGATGTTGTCGATGTCGTTGGTCGCCCGTGAGAGCACCTCGCCGCGCTGCGCCTTGTCGAAGTACGACAGGGGGAGCCGCGCCAGCTTCGTCTGGACGTCCTCCCGCATCCGGTAGACCGTCCGGTTGATCACCTTGATCGACATGCGCGTCGAGACCAGCATGAGCAGGCCCGCCGCCACGTACACGCCGAGGACCACGAGCAGCACCGAACCGACGGCGCCGAAGTCGATCCCCTGCCCGGGGGTGAAGTCGACCCCGGACAGCATGTCCGCCATGCCGGAGTCGCCCGAAGCCCGCAGGCGTTCGATCGCCTCCGCCTTCGTGCCGCCCTGGATCTGACGTCCGAGCACCCCCGCGAAGACGAGGTCGGTCGCCTTGCCGAGCACCTTCGGACCGACCACCGAGGCGGCCACCGACAGCACACCGGCGATCAGCATCACCCAGAGCGCGCCGCGTTCGGGCGCCAGCTGCCGCAGCAGCCGCTTGCCCGACCCCTTGAAGTCCATCGACCGCTGGTCGGGGCCGCCACCGGCCATCATGCGTCCGCCAGGACCGGCCATCAGGCTGCCTCCGCCTCGGTGAGCTGGGAGAGGACGATCTCCCGGTACGTCTCGTTCTCCGCCATCAGCTCCCGGTGCCGCCCGGTGCCGACGACCCGGCCCTCGTCGAGGACGATGATCCGGTCGGCGTCACGGATGGTGGAGACCCGCTGGGCGACGATCACCACGGTCGCGTCCGCCGTCTCCTCGGAGAGCGCGGCGCGCAGCAGCGCGTCCGTCTCGTAGTCGAGGGCGGAGAACGAGTCGTCGAACAGATAGATCTCCGGCCGCTGCACCAGGGTCCGCGCGATGGCGAGGCGCTGGCGCTGGCCGCCGGAGACATTGGTGCCGCCCTGGGCGATCGGCGCGTCCAGACCGTTCTCCAGCTTCCGTACGAAGTCGGCCGCCTGGGCCACTTCGAGGGCGTGCCACAGTTCCTCGTCGGTGGCGTCCGGCTTGCCGTAGCGCAGGTTGGTGGCGACGGTCCCGGAGAAGAGGTACGGCTTCTGGGGGACGAGCCCGACGGTCCTCGCCATGAGGGCGGGGTCGAGCGAGCGGACGTCCACGCCGTCGACGAGGACCTCGCCGCCGGTCGCGTCGAAGAGCCTCGGGACGAGCCCCAGGAGGGTGGACTTGCCGCTGCCGGTGGAGCCGATCACGGCGGTGGTCTCACCGGGGCGCGCGACCAGCCCGACGTCCTTGAGGACGGACTCCTCGGCGCCGGGGTAGCGGAAGTCGGCGCCCTTGATCTCCAGATGGCCGCGCCGGTCGAGGGTGGTCACCGGCTTCGACGGCGGCACCACGCTGGACTCGGTCCCGAGGACCTCCTCGATGCGCTCGGCGCAGACCTCGGCGCGCGGCACCATCATGAACATGAAGGTGGCCATCATGACCGCCATCACGATCTGCATCAGATAGGCGAGGAACGCGGTCAGCGCGCCGATCTGCATCCCGCCGCTGTCGATGCGGTGCGCGCCGAACCAGACGACGGCGACGCTGGAGATGTTCACCACGGTCATCACCGTCGGGAACATCAGCGCCATCAGCCGGCCGGTGGCCATCGACACGTCGGTCAGCTCACCGTTGGCACCGCGGAACCGTTCCGCCTCGTAGTCGTCCCGGACGAAGGCACGGATGACCCGGTTGCCGGTGATCTGCTCGCGCAGCACCCGGTTCACCGTGTCGAGGCGCGTCTGCATGGTGCGGAACAGCGGGCGCATCCGCCGGACGATCAGGGAGACCGCGATCGCGAGCACCGGCACCACCGCGAGCAGCACGCCCGACAGCGGCACGTCCTGCCCGAGGGCCATCACGATGCCGCCGACGCACATGATCGGCGCGGAGACCATCAGCGTGAACGCCATCAGGACCAGCATCTGGACCTGCTGGACGTCGTTGGTCGTACGGGTGATCAGCGAGGGCGCGCCGAAGTTGCCCAGCTCTCGCGCGGAGAACGACTGCACCCGGTCGAAGACCGCGCCGCGTACGTCCCGCCCGAGCGCGGAGGCGGTCCGCGCGCCGTAGTACACGGCGCCGACGTTGCAGACGACCTGGACGACGGAGACGCCGATCATCAGGCCGCCGGCCCGCAGGATGTAACCGGTGTCCCCGGCGACGACGCCGTTGTCGATGATGTCCGCGTTCAGGGTCGGCAGGTAGAGGCTCGCGCAGGTCTGCAGGAATTGCAGCAGCACGAGCAGCGCTATCGGTTTTCGGTAGGGCCCGAGGTGGGTTCGGAGAAGTCTTGTGAGCACGGGTCCTACTATCGCCCGCACCGCCGGAGCGTTACGACCGGGTTTCGGGGCGGGAGCGCGACCCTGGGCAAGACTTTACGAACCGAAGGCGCCGGGGGGAGGGGGAGGCGCCCGGGTTCACCAGGGGAAGCCGGGCGGGCCCCGCGAGCCGGATCCGTCCGGTTTCCAGCGCCGATCCGTCCGGTTTCCACGCGCCGAGGCGTCCGGGGCGGCGGAGGGCGGCCGTCCGGTTCTACGAGCCGAAGGCCCCGGGGTGGAGCTGGTCGCGCGTCGCCGTGTACTGCTGCCGTACCGCGCGGCCCTCCGCCAGCTCGTCGCCGGGCTCCAGGAGCTGCGCGGCGGCGCCCTGCCAGGCCGGGGGAGCGGCCGGGGAGAGCGTGCCCCGGGCGACCCCGAGGGACCAGGCGGCCTGCCGGGCGGCGCCGAGGGCCGCGTAGTCGGCGGGCTGCGGGACGACGACCCGCACGCCGAGCAGGGCAGGCGCGAGTGCCTGTACGGCGGGGAGCGCGGCGGCGGCACCGAGCAGGAAGACCCGCCGGACCTCGACGCCCCGGCCGCGCAGGACGTCCATCGCGTCGGCGAGCGAGCAGATCATCCCCTCGAACGCGGCCCGCGCCAGGTGCTCGGGCTTCATCGAGGCCCTGCGCAGCCCGCTGAGGGTGCCGGCGGCGCCCGGCAGGTTCGGGGTCCGCTCGCCCTCCAGATAGGGCAGCAGGACGAGCCCGGAGGCACCCGGGGTGGACTTCAGGGCCAGTGCGGACAGCTCTTCGAGGGAGTCGGCGCCCAGCATCTCGGCGGTGCCGCGCAGGGCCCGCACCGCGTTGGAGGTGTGGACGACCGGCAGGTGCATGCCGGTGGCGTCGGCGAAGGCGGTGATCGTGCCGTCGGGGTCGGCGAGTGCCTCGTGGTGGACGGCCATCACGGAGCCGGAGGCGCCGAGCGAGACGACCGCGTCGCCGGGGCCGACCCCGAGGCCGAGGGCGGCGGCCATCGTCTCGCCGGTCCCGGCGGAGATGAGGAGGCCCTCGGGGGTGGTGCCGGCCGGGTCGGCGGGCCCGAGGACCTCGGGCAGCGCGGCCCGGTGCCCGAGGGCCAGTTCGACGAGGTCGGGGCGGTAGGTGCCGGTGCGGGCCGACCAGTAGCCGGTGCCGGAGGCCGCGCCCCGGTCGGTGGTGCGGCGGACGGGCCTGCCGAGGAGCTGCCAGACCAGCCAGTCGTGCGGCTGGAGGACCATGGCGATCCGGCGGGCCTGCTCGGGTTCGGTGCGGGCGAGCCAGCGGAGCTTGGCGACGGGCTGTCCGGAGGCGGGCACGGAGCCGACGGCCTCGGCCCAGGCCTGGCGCCCGCCGAGCGAGTCGACGAGGTCGGCGGCGGCGATCTGGGCTCGTTTGTCGTTGCGGACGAGCGCGGGCCGGACGAGCCCGCCCCGCGCGTCGAGCGGCACGACCCCGTGCTGCTGCGCGGAGACGCCGATGGCCTCCACGCCTTCCAGGAGGCCACCGGTGGCGGCCTCCCCGAGCGAGAGCAGCCAGTTCTGCGGGTCGACGTCCACTGCTTTCGGTTCGCCCGGATGGGGGGCGTACCCCTGTCTCAGTACGGCACCCGTGTCCGTGTCACAGACGACGATGCGTGTGAACTCCGCAGAGCTGTCGAGTCCGGCGACTATCCCCATGACATCCGATTCTGCCGCACGCCGGAAGGTTTCAGGTGTTGCTGGTGCCCCAGTCGTCGTCTTCGACCTTCCCGTTGCCCGCGCTCCGCTCGCGGAGTCCCTGGATCCGGTCGGTCACGGAGGACGGCAGCCGGTCGCCGACCTTGTCGCCCACGGCGTGCGCCGCCTTGCCCGCGACCTGCCGGCCCGTCTGGGCGGCGGACTCGGCCGCGTTGCGGACGGCCGGGTTCTGTGCCAGGTCCTTGGCGGACTTCTTCATCTGCTCGTAGCGCTCGCGTCCGGCCCGCGTGCCGATCACGTAACCGAGGGCAAGTCCCACGACGAACGTCAGCTTGTAGCGCACGGCCACCATCCTTCCTGGAGGTTCCTGATGGATCGCTGGTGCCCACGGCGATACCGATTGGCGGAGCACCCCCCTGCTTGCGCTAATGTATGTCTCGCAGCGAGCGAGCGCCCTCCCGGTTCAGCCGGACTGGGTACGATCGTTGCGACGCAGCAATCCCCTGTAGCTCAATTGGCAGAGCAGCCGGCTGTTAACCGGCAGGTTACTGGTTCGAGTCCAGTCGGGGGAGCGCGATCCCCTGTAGCTCAATTGGCAGAGCATTCGGCTGTTAACCGGAGGGTTACTGGTTCGAGTCCAGTCGGGGGAGCCAGACGGAAGAGGACCCTTCGGGGTCCTTTTTCGCGTCTACGGGAACCACGCGGGGCCCTGCGGGGTCTTCATGGGCGGCAGGGCCGATCACCCGAAGCAGTAGATCGTATGAGCGGCTATGCTGCGGCAGACGGCGCGCACACATGTACACGCTTCACCGTCCGGGGCGGTAGCTCAGCCGGTTAGAGCAGCGGACTCATAATCCGTCGGCCGTGGGTTCGAGTCCCACCCGCCCCACCGAAGAAAAACGTTCGGACCTGCGGAAACGCCCCTGGAGGGGTGTTTCCGCAGGCGACGCTCGCCCCTCATCGTCGTGGCGAAACGGACGCCTGTGGTCTGCCTCGCCGAACTCCAGCCGTCGTGACCTGGGGTTTTGGGTGGAGCGTCAGTGCGGAATCACGAAGATGATCCCACGGCGATCCCACGGCTCCCGGGTGTGACACGCCGCACATTGCGCCGAATATCCACGCCGCCCCTCGGGGTGCCGTCTCCGGCGTAGCGCTGCCGACAGGGTGGGCCGCGGAGTACACGACGTCAGCTGTTGTTCCCCCGGGCCCCTCCAGCGGCTGTCCGTGCCGGGCTTCCACGCCCCCACCAGCGCCACCTACGACTGGGCCGAGGCCGCCGACCTGTCCCTGACCGAGTTCCGCACCTACTTCGCCCTTCGGGCGCTGCGGAGCGACCCGCGAATGCGCGGGAACGACATCCGCACCATGGCAGCCGACGGGAGCGCCATCCGGGGCAACCCGACCTGCTGCCGGTGAACCAGGATCCGCTGGGCGCGGGCGGACGCAGGGTGCGCGACGACGGCAGCACCGAGGTGTTCGCCAAGCCCTGGCCGACGGCTCGGTCGCCGTGGGCCTGCTCAACAGGGGAGGGAGCATCACGACCGTCATCGCCACGGCCGCGCAGATCAGCCTCACCGGCGCGTCGTTCGCCCTCACCGACCCGTGAACCGGCGGCACATCGAGCACCTCCGGTCAGTTCTGCGCGAGCCACCGCGCGCCCGGTGCCGCCGTGTTGCGGGATCCGCGTCTACGGCGACAAGTTTCTGGAGGCCTGGCCAGGGCACCACGAAGGGCACGTCGGTCGTCATCTGGCCCTGCAACGGCCAGAAGACAACCAGAAGTGGACGCCTCGCGCCGACGGGTCGATCCGCGGCATCCACCTCGGTCCGTGCCTCGACGCGAACGGGGCCGGCACCGCCGACGGTACCCCCGCCGTACTGTGGACCTGCAACGACCGGAACAACCAGCAGTGGAACACGCTCCCGTGACGCGCCGCCCCTCCTCCACGTACGGCGACCAGCCGCGCCGATCCAGCAACCACTCGCTCAAGCAAGAGAGGGACGTCCCATGAGAAGGTCCTGGATTCGCCCCTTGGGCACGCTTGCCGCCGCCGTTCTCGCGATGACGGCGGCAGGGGCGATCCCCGCCTCCACAGCCTCCGACATGCCTTTGCGAGTCATGCCGTTGGGCGACTCGATCACCTGGGGCGTGGGAAGCAGTACGGGCAACGGCTACCGGGGGCCGCTGTGGGACAGGATCGTGGCGGATGGCCACCCGGTGGACTTCGTTGGTACGGGGCGGGCCGGCTCGATGTCCGACCCCGACAACGAAGGACACTCCGGATACCTCATCGAGCAGATCGACGCCCTCACCGACGCCTCACTCACGCGTTACCGTCCCAACGTCGTGACGCTGCACATCGGCACCAACGATCTCGACCGCTCCCACCAGGTCTCCACCGCCACCGCCCGGCTGAAGGCCTTGGTGGGGCGGATCACCGCCGCCGCCCCCGACGCCACCGTCCTCGTGGCCTCCCTGGTCGTGTCCACCAGCGCATCCGAGGAGCAGTACCGGGCGGCGTACAACCAGGCCATTCCTGGCATCGTGCGCGAGGCGCAGACCGCGGGCAAGCGTGTCGCGTACGTCGACATGAGCAGCCTGACCACGGCCGACCTGGCCGACGCCCTGCACCCCAACGACGCGGGCTACCGGAAGATGGCCGACGCCTTCCATGGCGGCATCCAGGCCGCGGACAGCGCCGGGTGGCTGAAGAACCCCGCTCCCGCCCCGGCGCGCGTACATTCCGGCATCGCCGGCAAGTGCCTGGACGTCAGCGGCGCCGGCAACGCCGACGGGACCGCCGTCCGGACGTGAAGCTGCGACGGCGGCGCCAACCAGTTCTGGTCCGCCTACACCGACGGCACCCTGCGCTCCGTGGGCAAGTGCCTCGACGCCCCGGGCCGGGGTACCGCCAACGGCACCAAGGTGCAGCTCTGGGCCTGTCACGGCGGTTCCAACCAGAAGTGGGCCGCCCAGACCGTCGGATGACCGCAGCTCCCGGGATCTGAGCGCCTTCCGGCCTCAGGTCCCGGGAGGAACTCGGTGGAGAGCAGCACGTCCCTGGTGGCGATCGTCAGCGTGTCCGCGCCGAAGCGACAGCCTCGCTACCTCGACGCAAGAGACTCAACCAGGGTCACGCGGGTTCGACGAGAAGTTGACCGCCACTGAAGTGGACCTGGGTCTTGGTACCGGTGTTGATGTTCCACTGCGGCGTGATGGTGACGCGTTCGCCGGGCTTCATACCGGTGAGCAGGTGGCGGCGGGAGGCGTAGACGCGGCTGGGGCCGTGGGCAGAGAGTCCACGGGCGGGGCTTGTGGGCGTGTATCCGCCGCTGGCCCGCCACAGCGCCCATACCGTGGCGGTGGGGCCGGCGGTGGTGTGGAGGGCCGCGGAGATGGTGACGTAGGCCGCACCGGACGACGGCACTGTGAAGGTGACAGGGGCCCAGGCGGCGGCGGGGAAGTCCACAGAGGTCTCCAGCCGGTCCAGGGCCGGGGCGGTCTGCTGGCTTGAGACCAACAGCGGGGGGCGGTGCGTTCCTTCGGTGAAGGGAGCATCGGCCTGCCGGCGCAGCTGTTCGGCGGGGTGCCCTGCGGGTATCCCGTGCACCTGGAAGCGTACGGTCGCGGGCTCGGAGTGGTTGCTCGCGACCCAGGCGACGGCTTCGATCTTGCGGGGACCGGGGGACCAGGTCTGGGGCGGGCTCCAGCTCCACTTGCCTTCGGCGTTCACCGGGGCTTCGCCGACACGGATGCCGTCGTCGAGGAGGTGGACGGCGCGCACGCCCTTCGGGGCAGTGCCGCGGAACTCGGGCCGGGGGTGTGTGTACGAGCTGTCCAACGGCGCTTCGATCACCGGGGGCTCGACGTGGGTGACCACGACGAAGGTGACGGTCGCGGTGTTGGTCAGGTCCTCGCCTCGGCCCGCGGCGACGAGCAGGGTGTTCTCACCGGCCGGCCAGCCGCTCTCGCGGCGCCAGTTCCAGACACCGTTCGGCCCGGGGCGGGTGGTGCCTATGCAGCGTGTACCGGCGAAGAAGTAGAGGGCGTCCGTGTCCGGCGGGCAGGCGCCGGACAGGGAGACGAGCGGGCCGACGATCGCCTGCGTGCGAGGGGCCGTGATCGTCACCGGCTGCTGCGGATCGGCGGGCTCCGGTTCAGGCTGGGCACGCCGCAGCCACTGCCGCTTGCGCTGCGGCACAGGCTTCTGCCCCAACCACGATCCGACCCGGACAAGGTGGGCTTCCTGCTCGGCGGCTGCGCTCTTCAGGGCGCCGACCTCGGCGTCGGTCAGGACGGCATCCAGCACTCGCTGCGGAATGTCGGCCGCGGTGAGCAGGTCGTGCTCCACGAGCTGGTTCAGCAGCCAGGCAGCAGTGGTCTCGGCGCCGCGGATGTTGAGATGGGTCCAGTCCCGTTTGCCCTGCGGGTGTTCAGAATGCTCGCCGGGTTCGAACCAGCCCAGCAGGCGTACGGCTGCAATCGGGCCGAGATCCTGCCACAGCTCCTCGGACCACCGGTTGAGGTCCACCAGCGGCACGTCCGCATCGGCGGCAGCCTTCACCATGAGGTCAGCGCGCTCGCGCAGACCGTTGGCGACCCGCCCGTCCGCGTGGAAGGTCCCACGGGCCAGCGACGTCACGAACACCGGCGACACCCCGAGCTCCTGCAGCGCCTCCGTGAACAGCTCCAGGTACGCCCGGTATTCCTCGGCACTCGTGTATTTGTCGGGCTCCATCATGTTCTGATCGTTGTGCCCGAAGGAGATGAGCGCGATGTCACCCGGCCGCGCTTCGTTGAGCACGCGAATGAAGGGATGGGTGTAGAAGCTTCGGCTTGAGGCGTTGTAGAGCGCGAAGTTGAGAACCTCGGTGTGCCCGGCGAGCACCTCGGTAAGCGCCTGACCCCATCCCTGCAAGGGACGCTGCTTGGGGTTCACCGCAGCCGTCGAGTCGCCCAGAACAAGAAGACGCGGCCTGCTCACACAGTGCGACGATGCATCACGAAGGGTTTCAGTCGCAGTAGTTGGCTCAGCGGCTTTCGCTTCAGAATTCGCCTTACTGGCAGCCGATATTCTGGAATCCTGCGCGGGGGTGGGGGCCATGACGAGAACGCTCCGATGTGAACAGGGGCATGTTGAGAACGAAACTGGCTCGACCGTTGACTTACAGGACGCGCGAACATACAGGCCGCGCTGGCGCTGAGCCGGTTCGTGCACGCTGCGACGCAGGTCACCCCGCCATGACCCGAGAATTTCAGGCTTCGACGTGGTTTCCAGAGCAGCTTCGGAGGCTCATCTGCACTGTTCCATCATCATGATTCGCCAATAGCGCCAGACCCTGGTACCGAATGGGATTCTTCTAGCTAGCGCGAGCACGTCTGAAAAAGATGCCATACCGATGTCGAATGGTCAAAGGAATCTCACAGGAATCTCGGATGCTCAATGGAGTCCAGGCCACCAATTCGAGGGAAAGGCGAAAAATGTCTTAATTTGCGCGGCACTTCACGCGAGCACAGGTGACCAAGGTCATGCCGTTGGTAGCCGCTGGCCTCAACGGAGTGGCTGCCGCGCACGCCGAGCTTCTTCGCGGAAGGCCCCATTGCCGGGAGACCGTCCTCGGCCATCTCCATTTCACGGTAGGTCGTGTCGCAATTGTGGACGAGGACGGGAGTGGCGCCCGCCAGCACATAGTGCGTGTGCTGGCTGACACATCCTCAACTGCGTATATGCAGGTGGGTGGGGGTTTGGCGTTCCGCTGGCGTCTGTCGTAGTGCGCGGGAATCCGTGGTCGTTGCCGTTGCTACTGCCGTCAGGATCCGTACGCCGCGTTGCATGTCGCGGTGCTTCCGGCGTCAGTCGCCTTCAATCGTCTCAGGCGGGTTCGGGATGTGTTTCCCACGCGATTCCGCGACCCTGAGCGCGTCGGCCAGTGCTTCGGTCAGCCGGTGGGCCAGCCAGCGGTACTCGACGGCTGACAGCTCCCGGGCTCCTGGGGCCACGGCCTTTCGGGCGTACTCCAGGAGCTCTTCGCCCATGTCGAGTTGGACCTCTTCGATGCTGTCGGCGAGGAAGGAGAGGCAGCCCCTGTCGTCGGTACTCAGGTAGCAAGGGTTCCCGTCCTGGGTGGTCCACGGCAGCGAGCGGGGTCCTGTCACCCCGGCCGCCGCGTCGTATAGATCCCTGCGACGCATGCGGTCCGCGTCCTCCTGGACGTGCTCACTGTGCACCCCCGCCTGGGTCGCCGATTGGGAACACGGAGACCGTAGGGGCCGGCGATCTGTCACTCCATCCATGGAACATGCCAGTTGGCAACGGAGGGCGTACGAACTATCGCGTTGCGTGGCAGCTATCCGACGACGGTCAGGTAGGCAGCCGTGTCGCGCATCTCGGCCGTGAGGGTCCGCTTGCGCTTCTTCAGGATCTCCTGCATGGTCTCGGCTGCCATCCGCCTGGTCCACTTCCACGCCGTGATCCGGCTCGACGGCCCAGACGGCAACACCCAGCCCCCACCGCCGTCCGCCACCGTCACCTTGCTTGCCGATGCCATCCGGGCTGCCGCCGCCCGCGTACGTGCAACCGTCGTGTCGGACGCGATCGGGGAACGCGAACTCGCCTGGGGAGAACAGCTCGACGTACGCGAGATCGCCGCCTTCGGCACCGACGACGAACTGACCGACCAGGCCGTCGCCGCCTACGTGGCCAAGTACGCCACCAAATCCGCAGACACCGGGGGCACCCTCGACCGCGCTCTGTTCTGCCGCCCCTGCCAAGGACGCGGCGCCATGCTCCTGCGTCACGGAACCCCGCTCCCGTGCACCGCCTGCAACGGCACCGGACAGGCCCGGCCCTTGCCCCGCCTCGCGGTCGCCCGGCATGTACGGCAGATGATCCGCTCCTGCTGGGAGCTCGGCAAGCTGCCAGAGTTCGCCGACCTCAAGCTGTGGAAGTGGGCGCACATGCGCGGCTTCCGCGGCCACTTCTCCACCAGGTCCCGCGCCTACTCCACCACCCTCAGCGCGCTCCGGACCGCCCGAGCCGCCTGGCATCGCCGCCACACCCCTCCGCCCTCACCGACCGCCCTCGTCCTCGCCCGCTGGGCCTACGACGGCACCGCCCTCACCCCCGACCTCGAACGCCTCGCCGCACTCATCCACGGCGGCCCGACGGGCGAACAGGAGGTAGCGACTCGTGCGTGACGACGAACTCCTCACCGTCCCCGAGGCAATGGCCCGCCTCAAGATCGGCCGCTCCGCCCTCTACGACCTCCTGCACACCCGCCGCCTGGCCTCCCTGACTATCGGTCGCGCCCGCCGCATCCCCGCCCACGCCCTCGCTGACTACGTCCAGCACCACCTGGAAGAGGCCGCCCGATGACCGCCCCCAAGCGCAAGAAGGCCCGCGCCAACGGCGAAGGCACCATCTACCAGCGCAAGGACGGCCGCTGGGAAGCCGCCGGCTACGTCCTCGCCGCCAACGGCACCCGCAAACGCGTCCGCGTCTACGGCAGCACACGGAGGGAAGCCGCCGACAAACTCGCCGAGAAGATCGCCAACAGCAACCGCGGCCTGCCCATCGCCACCGCCGACAGCACCGTCGGTGAATACCTCACCTACTGGCTCGGCAGTGTCGCCGTCCACCGGCTCCGCGAGAACACCCACACCCGCTACGCCACCTGCGTCCGTCTCCACCTCATCCCCGGCCTCGGCACCAAGAAGATCGCCCGCCTCACCGCCAAGGACGTGCGCACCTTCCTCGACCGGCTCCGCACCGCTTGCCAGTGCTGCGCCCAGGGGCTGGACATCGAACGGAAGCAGTGCTGTGCGGTCGGCGAGTGCTGCCAGAAGCATCTGTCCGCTTTGACCGTGGCCTACGTGCACTCCGTGCTCAAGTCGGCACTGGAGCACGCCGTCCGGGAGGACGAGCTGCCCCGGAACGTCGCGCGCAACGTCAAGACCACCACGCACCAGCCCAGGCGCTTCCGTCCGCTCACTGCGGCAGAGGCCCGCAAGTTCCTCGACGCGGCACGCGCCGACTGGCTCCACGCATTGTACGAACTCGCCCTCCGCACCGGACTCCGCAAAGGCGAACTCCTCGGCCTCCACTGGGAAGACCTCGACCTCACCACCGGAACGGCCAGCATCCGCCGCTCACTCCAGCGCACCCGCAGCGGCGGCCTCACCCACCTGCCCACCAAGACCCGCGCATCCGAACGCCGCATCGCCCTCCCCACCGAATGCCTCCGCTCCCTCAAGAAGCACCAGGAACGCCAGGACAAAGAGCGAGAGACAGCAGGATCGGCCTGGACAGACAGCGGCCTCGTCTTCGCCACGCCCACAGGGCGGCCTCTCGACCCGGCCAACCTCACCCGCCGCTTCCGCAGCTTCCTCGGCCGGGCCGGACTCCGCCGCATCCGCTTCCACGACCTCCGCCACTCGACCGCCACCCTGCTCCTGGAACAGGGAGTCGACCTCGTCGTCATCAAGGAACTCCTCGGCCACGCCCACATCGGCGTCACCGCCGGCGTCTACGCCCACGTACGCCTCCGCCTGCAACGCCAAGCCATCGACACCCTCGGCAACGCCCTCGGCCCCACCGAGGAAGACCCCGAAGACCCACCTGCCATGGCAGCCGTCCGCTGACGTTGCCGTCACCGTTGCCGTCAAGACGCCAAGAGGCCGCCATCGGGATTAGCCAATGGCGGCCTCTTGGCTTGCCGCACGCTTCCTACCCAAGGACTCTCTATTAATCCAGAGCCAAGGGCCGTCACCCGGAGAGGGCTAGCGCATCAGGAACGAAATTCGCGAGACCACGAATTCTCCGTAGGAAAATTCGTGACCCAGCTCTACGAATCTCGCATACAAATCATGGTCGATCTCACAAGAATACTCCATGAGGAATCTCAGGAGGACCCTAAAGGCGAGTTCTGGGCAAATATCCGAGGCGCACACCCTCAGCGCCGATACGGCGCCCGGGGTACTCGCCATTGGATTGTTTGCGATCGCCTCATCCAGAGCAGGCTCAAGCTCGTCGATTTCCGCAACAACCCTGCCCGTGAAGGCGCCGTACGCACTTTCGCCGACTTCGAGGTTTGCGTGCACGCCGGCTTGAGTGAGGCCCCTTTCGCAGATATCTGCAACTTCCCGGAACCAGCCCAATCCACTGACCGAATCACCGTTGAGGCGATGGTAGGAGCCAGTTGCACATTCCCAGAGGGTGGCAACAGTGTCAGCGTCACCGCTGGCTGCCATCCTGAGTGCATCCTCGGCGAGCGCTAGTACGAACGGGTCTGACGTTTGGGCGACGTAGCTCATGACCAACTCGCGCGCGCTCCCCGATAGCCTCCAGTCTTGATGGAACATAGAGGCTAGATGCGTGATACCGAAGTCATCCTCGGTAAATCTGATCCCCACAGAGAACACCTATCTCGGGTATGCGGTCGACACGTAATATCCCCCCGGGTGCCCAGCCGCACGCTGAAGGATTATTGTGTACGCGTTACTTGTGGGGGTAATATTTCCGCTCGCGTCAGCCCTCACTCCAATTGGGTTATTGGCGCCGAATCTCCCTTTGATTTCATGTGGCCCTACGCCACCACCTCGAAGCCAGTTGCCGATGCGCTTCTGATCTGACGCGATACCGTAGTCGACGACTTGCTGGGCAGTCTGGAGATCAGTAAAGCGAGACTTCACTTTCGAGGTTTGTGCCATCTGAATGAGTCGCTGATCACTTACATTCACATGCTCGTCGAGAACGTGCGCAGCAGGGAATCGAGCGTCATCAGCAGTCAGGTTGTTGCAGTTGTGCACCAGAACCGGCGTAGCCCCCGCCAGCACATAGTACGTGTGCAGTTTGTTGACCGTCAGGTTGTGGACCTTGGCGGTCTGGGTCCAGCGAGCTACTGACGTGACCTGGACGTACGTGCCGGCGGAGGTGCGGAGGGTGTCGCCGGGGCGGAGGTCGGTGGCGTCGGTCCAGTGGTTTGTGTTGGCCACCCAGAAGGGGTGGTTGTCCGTGGCCTTGATCTTGCCGGTCTTGTTGCCCTTGGCGCCGTCGAGGTCGATCGTGATCTCGACGAGGTGCTTCTCGCCCGTGCGGGCGATGGTGTGGGCGACTTCTTCCGACTTGGTCGTGTTGGTTTCCGGGTCGGTGGCCAGGACCTCGTCGCCATTGGCGACGTCCTCGATGGGCTTGGTCGTGCCGTCGGCCATCAGGACTGGGGTGCCTGGTGTGAAGCTGTTGTCGGTTTTGCAGGAGATGCCGTCCAAGGCGTCGTCCGAGACTTTGGCCTCGGCCGCGTCGTCGGCGAGCTTTGCTGCCTGGCGTTCCGCCGCCACCGCTTCGTCAGCTGCCGCGAAGGCCTTGCTGGCCGCCCGGACGTTGCCCCAGGCTTCGGAGAGGCGGCCCCAGGCCTTCCATGCCTTGTAGCCGGCCTGGGCGACCTTGAAGAGTTTGCCCCAGGGGACGAAACTCAGGCCGGTGTTGATGCAGGCCCATACGTCGCCCTTGGTGAAGCAGTCGCGGGCGTCGTTGTAGCCGATGAGATCGCCGATGATGTTGACGATCTCCTTCTTGATCTCCTCGACCGCCCGGTGTGCCGCTTCCTTCTGCTTGCGGGCCTTCTTCGCCTGCCGCTCTGCGTGCGTGGCGGTCGGCTTGTCGATGTCGTAGTAGTCGTAGTAGGTGTCGCTGACCTTGACGTCGAATCCGCCGTTGCCGGTGGGCTTGCAGCTGACGCCGACGAGAACGCAGTCGTCGGGCTTCAGGCCCGTCGGGTCCGAGAACGTCGCCGGGTTGTTGTTGCCGTAGCCGTAGGCGTCGCCGGTCTGGTCGAGCAGCGGGTCCACGGAGATGAAGGAGGCGATGGCCGGGTCGTAGAAGCGGGCGCCGGTGGCGATGAGGCCGGTGGAGTCGTCCTTGGGCTGTCCGAGGAAGTCCCGGTCGGTGGTGTCCTCCAGCTGGTTCTCGCCGCCGCGAGGTGCGCCGAACGGGGTGTAGCGCTGGCGCGTCACGGCCCCGGTGGACTGGTCGACGGCGACGGACGCACTGCCCTGGGCATCGCTGACCAGGATGCTGGTGGTGCTGGTTCCGGCGCCCGTGCTGATGCGGACGACGCCGCCGGCGTAGTACCGCGTGGCCTTCGTTCCGTCGGGGGAGGCGGTGACCTCCATGCCGTCGAGATACAGCGTTGAACCGGTGGGTTCGTTGCGTATGAGGCGCTGACCGTCGGGGCCGTAGACGAAGGAGGTCTCCTTGCCGTCGGCTGTGGCGACCTTGGTGAGCTGCTCGAACTCCCAGGTGAAGGTGTCCGTCTTGTTGTCGGTGGTGCGGCTGGTGAGCTGACCGGCCTTGTTGTACTGGTACGTCGCGCCGCCGACCTTGACGGGTGCGTGCGAGTGGGCCGCGGTATCGCCGGTGGCCCCGTAGGAGTGCGCGGTGGTGACGCCGTCCTTGACGGTGTTCAGGATCCGGCCGGACTCGTCGTACGTGTACTGCTCGTCGTAGGGCGCGGGTCCCCACGTGCTTGCCTGCGTGCAGCCGGTGCCGCCGGTGGGCCACATCTGGGTCCACGCTCTGGTCATCCGGTGGCCGAGGTCGTAGGCGTGGCACTGCTGCTGGGCGGTGAGGCCGTCGTTGACGGCGAGGACGTTGCCGACCTGGTCGTAGCGGTAGCTGACGTCTTGGACGAGGGCGCCGAAGGAGGCGGCGTTCATGTTGGTCAGGCGACCGGTGACTTCGTCGTACCGGTAGCCCCGGTCGACGCGGTGGTCGCCGGAGCCGGCGGTGCGGGTGGCGAGGCGGCCGAGGCCGTCGTAGGAGAGGGCCGAGGTGTAGTCGGCCAGGGGGCTGCGGACTCCGGTGACGAAGCCGAGGTCGTCGTAGCTGGTGTTGACGCGCTCTTCTGGGAGCCCTCCGGCGGCCGGGTAGACGATGGAGGTGGGTGCGCCGCCGGTGGTGTACTCGTAGGCGTAGGAGTAGGTGCCGGCGAGCGGGCCTTCCTCCGCGGGGACGACGGTCTGCTTGCCGGTGGGGCGCCCGTGCTCGTCGTAGCCGAGGATCCGTGTCGTGTACGCGCGCCCGTTGTGGAAGCGTGTGGATTCGACCGGCCTGCCCAGGCCGTTCGGCAGTGTGTCGTAGCTGAAGGAGGCGAGAGGGGTTTGGGTGCCGCCGCTGATCCGTTGGATGTCGAGCGGGCGGCCGAGTTCGTCGTAGGCGTAGACGGTCTCGCGGAGTTCAGCGTCGGTGCTGGACTTCAGCCGTCCCGCGAGGTCGTAGGAGAACCACTGTCGCCCGCGGTCGGGGTCGCTCGTTTCGAGCAGGCGGCCCTGCCAGTCGTGGGCGTACGTCGATGTGACGTTGAGGTTCTCGTCCTTCTTCGCAACCATCTCGCCGCGGATGTCGTACGCGAACGTGGTGGTGGAGGTCTTTCCGGTGTCGACCTGGCCGACCGTCTTGGTGGTCTGTCCCAGCGCGTTGACGTAAGTGGTGGCACTGCCGCCGGTCGGCGGGGTGACGGTGGCCTGGTCGGCGGCGTAGGAGCTGGTGCTCTTCCACTGGAAGACGCCCTTGGAGTACAGGGCGTTCTCGGTGGCGTTGCCGAGGGAGTCGTAGGTGGTTCGGGTCTCCGAGGGCCACTGGGCGGCGGGCGGCGAGGCCAGTCCGCTGCCGGCGGCGCCCGTCACGTAGAGCGGGCCGGAGGAGCTGATGCTGCGGCCCTGGTCGTCGGTTGCGACCGTGGTGACGATGCGTCCGCCGCGCGGTGAGGGGGACTGGGTCTCGACAGTGGTCCCGAGGGTGTCCAGATAGGCGTAGGAGGTGGCGAAGTAGGGCTGGAGGGAGCCGTCCTTCGTCTTGAGGCCAAGCAGCTGCCGTGTGGTGATGCGGGAGACCGCGTTGGCCGCCATCTGGTACTCGAACGCGTAGCTGGGCGGGTACTCGGCAGCGGTGGGGTCACCGGGGAGACGGGCCTCAGTGACTCGGCCGAGCGCGTCGTACGTGGTGGTCGTGGTGCCGCCGTTGCTGTCGACGACCTTGACGGGGCTTCCGCGCAGCGGATCCAGCTCCGTGTTGGTCGTGAAGCCCTTGGCGTTGACGACGTCGACCTGTGAGGGGTTCCCCGTGGTCGGGGTGTAGCGGGTGGAGGTCCTGCTGCCCTGGGGGTCGGTGGCGTCGAGGCTGCGGCCGTACACGTCGTAGGTGGTGTAGGCCCTGGAGGAGGTCTCGCCGTTGAACCAGACGTCGACGCGGGTCACGTCTGCCTGGGTGGCCGGCGCACCGAGGTCGGTCGGCCCGTGCTTCTTGTCGTAGTAGCTGTCGCTGCGCGAGTGGGGCGTGGTGCCACAGGTGGCGCCGGTGGCGTCCCGGAGTTCGACGCGGTACGGGGTGACGAGGAGGAACTTGGAGTTCGCGTTGTTGACGGCGAAGCTGGTCACGGTGCACTTGGCGTCGGTGCTTACGGCCAGATCGCCTTCGTCGACGACCTTCTCCGGCATGCCCCAGGTGCCGTTGTACGTGGTGGTGTTACGCGTGGTGCGGTACCCGCCTGCGGCGGTGCGCGCCTTGCTGGTGCTGGTCTGCGGGCGCACGAAGTACGCGTCGTGGTCGCCGGTGCCGTCGACGAGCCGCTTGTACCAGTGCTGTGTCTTCGTGGCCTTCAGGACGGTGGCGCCGTCGCTGGTGAGGTCCTCGGAGCTGCGGACCTGGCCTGCGAGATAGATGTAGTCGGTGAGGTCCTCGGCCGGATACAGGTCGGCGAAGAAGTCCGCCGCGACCTTGACCGACTTGGTGCCGCCCGTCGCCGTGCGGTCGCCGTTCATGCCGCGGTGGTAGCGGGAGCGGGAGAGCGCCGCGGAGCTGCCCGTGCCGGCTTTGACGAGGACCTCGGAGTAGCCGCGCCAGTCCGACCAGGACTGCTTGTCTACCGGGGTGAGCTGGTCATCACTCCAGTGCCAGGCGCCGCCGCCCAGATATTGGTAGGTGACGGGCCTCTCTCGGGTGACGCTGGCGCCGTCCTGGGTGGCGACCTTGAGGGTCAGGTACTTGTGGAACCAGCCAGTGGTCTCGGTGCCGCCATCGGGTACGTAGTGGACCTTGTAGCACAGTCGGGTGTTCGTCGACTCGTCGGTCGGCAGGGTAGTAGGGGTGCACCCCTCGGTGGCCTGGCCGTCGCCGTTGGCGTCGACGCCATACGTCACGCTTGTGCGTCCGCCGAGTTCGTTGGTGACGGTCTGGATCCGCCAGGAGTTCATCTTCGGCGTGCCGGCCGGTGGGTCCACCCTGTTGGGCAGGAGCGTGCCGTTGAAGTCCGTCGGGCGCAGCGCCAGTGTGGCGCCGTCGGCGGCGTAGCCCGTGCGTGTGACCTTCGACAGCCACAGGCTGGGGTCGAAGTTCGCCTCTTCCGTGGTCGGGAACTGGTGGACGAATGTGTACGCGTCCACCGTGCGGTGGGCCTTGCTGGGGTCGCGGTCGGCGACCTGGGCTTCGACGCGCGTCAGGAACCGGGTGTCGAAGAAGGCCGGCTGGAACTTGTCCGGGCAGGACGTGGCCGTGCAGATCAGGTCGACGGGCACGTCCGGGTACGAGGCCGCGGTGCTGCTCGCGGTAGGGGCGGCACACGTGCCGTCCAGTGCCTTGCAGCGATAGGCATAGGTGAAAGCGACACGTCCGGGAGCCTTGGCGGCCTCGCCTCCAGGGCGGTGCCCGTACTCGATCGCCTTGAGGTATCCGCCGCGGTCGTAGGGGACCGTGGAGGCGGTTCCGCTCTTCTGGTGGTAGCGGTTGGCGTCCTTGCCGTAGAAGTAGGTCGCCTCGGTGTCGTGGCGATCCTTCACCAGGGTGAGGTTCCAGCGCCATGCCTGGTTGCAGAACTGGCCCTCGCAGGGACTGCCAGGCTTCTTGCCGAAGACGGGGACCGTCCAGGTGGAGTTGGTGGCGGTGCCCGTGGTGGGCTGTGCGGCGAGACCGAAGTGGTAGCGGGACCCCTCAGGGGTGGAGACGATCCAGTACTCGCCGTTCTCGTCACCGTTGGCTTCGCCGTTCCAGCGCTCGATCTTCCAGCCCTGGTCGTTCTTGAGCCGCCAGTTGACGGCGTCGACCCTGATGAGCTCGCCCGAGACGCCGTTGAGCGAGATCGTCGCGTTGTCACTGGCCCAGCACAGGTCGCCCCAGGTGGGCTCGCCCTGCTCACTGCAGGACTGATACCGGCGCTCGATGTAACTCTGGCCGATCTCCCAGCCAGTACCGATCACGGAAGCCTGGTTGTTGCTGGCGGACGTACGGCCGTCGACGGCCTGGGACGAGTACGACAGGCCAAGCGCCGGGTCGGACCCACCAGGGACGTCCGGGAGCGTGAACGGGTAGGAATACGAGAAGTTGCCGGTGTTCCCGCCGGCCTGCCACGACCCCGAAGAGGGCAGGACAGAGGCCTTGAACGAGCCCGTGTCCCCGGAAGCCCCGGCGGAGAGCGCGTAGACCACTGGCTCGGTCGGCTTCGATGACACAGCGGACGTGGCCCCTGGGGACGAGGCAGAGGAAGTGGTGGGACCGAAGTCGACGTCGGCGACGAGTTCCCCCGCACGCCGGTCGTTGCGGGTGACCACGGGCTCGGCCTTGGCACACGTGGCGTCGTCCGGACGGGTCAGCACGCACCCGGGGTAGCGCACGAGACGGACGCGGTCGGAGAAGTTCGCTCCGGCGGCATCCTTGACGCCGTTGTAGTTCACGCGGATCCGCGCCCGCTGGTGCTCGCCGGGGTCCGCCTTCTTCACGCCGCCGACACGGGCCGACAACCCCATCGGCCCACCGGCCGCTGCGGGAACGTGGTCAGACGCCGGGGTGGCGTCAGCTTCCTGGGGGGTGAGGGTGAACGCGATGCCGCCCGCGCCGAGCCGGCGTGCTGCGGCGTGATCGAGGGTGCTGATCCGTACCTGCTCGGGTTCCGCACCTTCGGCCGGGACCACCGTCACCGGGTCGGCCGTGCTCGTCTTCTGCTCCGTTTGGGGTGCGACCGTCGTGGTGCGCGCCTTCGGCCAGACAGGAGCGGGTCTCACTGGCGAGTCGGGCAGCGCCTTGGGCGGGGCGAGCGGCTCAGGGGTTCGACCGGCGGCGATCACCTCGGTCGAACTACCGACGGCTCGCGCCTCGCCCCGAGGATCGGGCTGGAGTGCGGCCGCCGGCGTCAACGACACGGCGACGGCGAGCGCGGCGGCCCCGGCGACCACCTTGAAACGATGCTGAACTGCGCGCCCCCGGATTCGCATTCGGAGGCGGTGGCTTTTTCTTCTCACTTTTTCTCTCAATCCCCCCACGCGCCGGTTTCAGACGCAGGAAGATTGGAGGTATATCACTAATTCGATCACTTGAGAAGCTCCTTATCGAAGAATGAGTCACATAGGGGGATGTCCACTTTGCGGGCAATACACCCACCCTTTCCGTGGCCCTTGTTCGCGTACCAGGAGAATGGTGTACGAATTGGTGTGACGGGTTTCACGGTGTGGGGGATCTGGCCGGGATTTGCGCGTTGACGCACCGCTGACCTGTGGATACGGTGAGCTTGATCAATCGACTCTGCCAAGCTGGGGGGCCCACAGGAGTCGGGGGGGGATCGCCTTCACATCTATCGCCGCACCAGATTCCACGGGTGCGGCGCAATTTGGCAAGCTCATTCTTCCCTGCGTGGCACCGCCCTGCGCCTGGCTTTCAAGCTGGAGCATCGTATGGGTACAAATTCGCGCCGAAGAATAGGGCGCCGACTTATCTCAGGTTTCACTGGTGCCCTTCTCGTGGCCATCGGTGCGACCGCGACAGCAAGCCAGGCGACCGCCGACGACGGCCCCGATGTCACGCCGTACATCATCGGCGGGAACCCCACCGACATCGCCCAGGTGCCGTGGATGATGGCGGTCTACGAGAAGGTCGGCACCGGCTACGCCTTCCGGTGCGGAGGTGTCCTCGTCGGCCCGAGCCACGTTGCGACGGCGGCAAACTGCGTCGAGCTGCGAGCGGCGGGCGATCTGAAGATCGTTTCGGGACGTACCAATCTCCTGGACTCCGGGGGCCAGGAACGGTTCGTCACCAAGAAGTGGAAGCAGCCCGAGTACAAGAAGGCCGGCGACGGCTCATACGTCAACGACCTGGCCCTTCTGAGTCTGCACAAGCCCCTGCCGCAGGACGTCACTCCGCTGCCCATCGCCAGCAGCACCGCCGTCTACAGCCCGGGCACGATGGGCACCGTCTACGGCTGGGGCGGCACCTACAGCGGTGACGCCGACGGCAACAACTTCCTGCTGAGCACCCAGGTACCCATGGTCGCCGATTCCACCTGCTCTGATCAGTACCAGGCAAACGGGATCTCGCTCGACACGGCCAAGGCGGTCTGCGCGGGCCATCCGAACTCGCCCAACACCTTCTGCAGCCACGACGAAGGTGGTCCCTTGGTCGTGGGCGGTGTCCTCGCCGGCATCGCTTCCTTCAACCCCGGCTGCAAGAACTCGATCGGCTACGGCGTGTACACCCGGATGACCGAGTTCCGGACCGAGGTCAAGCACGAGACCATGGTCCGCTCCCAGGACGACCTGACGCGCGACGGCATCGCCGACCTGACGGCCGTGTGGAGCGAAGGCAGTCTGCACTCCTACCCCGGCGACGGTGCGGGCGGGCTTCTCGACGCCCGGACCAAGCTGACGGGGCTCAACTCGTGGCTCCACACCAAGCACTTGGCCAAGGGCGACTTCACCAACGACGGCATCGCCGATGTGATGTCGGTATGGGACGACGGCAGCCTCCACTACTACCGTGGCAAGGGTGACGGCACCATCGACGAGCAGAAAGCGATCGCTCTGAACGGGAAGACCTGGGGCAGCCTCCAGTACCTCACGGCCGCGGACCTCACGGGTGACGGCATCGCCGACCTCATCGCGGTCTGGCCCAACGGCACCCTGCACTACTACCGTGGCAGAGGCGACGGCACCGTCGACCCGGAGACCCCGATCGCTACCGGTGGCACCACCTGGGGCGACACCAAGCACCTGACGGCCGGCGACTACAACGGCGACGGCGTGGGGGACCTGATGGCGGTCTGGCCCAACGGCACCCTTCACTACTACCAGGGCCGCAACGACGGCACACTCAGCACGGAGGTCCCGGTCTCGACAGGTCTCGCCACATGGGGAAGCGTCCGGCATCTGGCCAGCGGCGACTACAACGGCGACGGCCTCGCGGACCTCATCGCGATCTGGGACGCGGGCAGCCTGAACAGCTACGCCAGCCAGGGCAACGGCCAACTCGACACGTACAAGCGGATCCCTCTGGGCGACCTCACCTGGAAGACCAACCTTCTGCTCGCATGAGCGATCCCAGCCCCCTCGTCACAGAGCCCGCCGGGCGCCCATGACCCGGCGCGCTTTTCCCTGGCTTCCTCACCTGCGCTCCGGCGCCGCGAAACCGGCCTCAGGCGCATGAGTACCAGCCCGCCACATCCTGACCCGCGGACACCCGGCATCGCGGTGAGAGACCCACACCACCCCTTGAAGGAAACACCGTTGAGAAGTCTCAAGGCACTCGCCGCGACCCTGGGAACAGCGACAGCGCTGCTGCTCACCACCCTCGCTTCCCCGACCCCCGCTGCCGCAGACACCGTCCCCGTCAACACCGCACAGGCGCTGCGGTTCATCAGCTACAACATGTGCGGCAACGTGTGTGCGGAAGGCAAGGGGCCGACCGGCTACAGCAACGCGGCCCGGATCAGCAGCATCGTGGCGGAGGCCAACTCCACCGGCTGGAAGGCCGACCAGCTATTCCTCCAAGAGGTGTGTCAGGACCAGTACACCGAGCTCAGCACCAAGCTTGCACCGCTGGGATTCAACGGCCGCTTCACAGCCTCCCTCACGGGACGAAGCGATGCCTGTGCCGGTGACCCCTACGGCAACGCCCTCTTCGTCAAGGGGGCCATCGTCCAGACCAAGACGCTGGACCTGACGCAGGGCACGGAGACCGAGCCGATCCGCGTTCCCTGCGTGAAGAGCTACCTCAGGGACAGGCTGAGCTGGGCCTGTTCGGTGCATCTTTTCTGGGGTGACACCGAGGGCAACAACCCCGAACGGGACGCCGAAACCGCCGACCTCCTCTGGCAGGTGGAGGCGTGGGAGCGGGCCGGCATCCCCGTCATCCTGGGCGGTGACTTCAACGGCTTCCCGAGCGACACGTTCATGGACGGGGTCTACAGCCCTGCTGCGGGAGGGAACTCGCACGGGGTCTTCACCGAGGCGGACCAGAGCGACACCGGCACCAACCCCAACGACATCCCGAACAGCGTCCTTCAGTGCCCGGAGGGATCCGTTGAGTGCCGTACCGGCGAGCCCACCTACTACAGCCAGGGCAAAGTCAACGTGCCGGGCGACGAGTACTGGTGCAAGATCGATTATCTGTTCTTCAGTACGCGTCACTTCAAGGACGTGGTCGGCGACTCACTCCCTGTCGACACCAAGGTCTCCGACCACCGCCTCCTGCGCGGAGCAGCCAACTGGGCCTCTTGAGCCCCGGTAGGTGCCGTGAGTAAGGCGACAGTGTGCGGTCTGTACGGTGGAGCAGCCCACCGCACAGACCGCATAACTGTTCGTCGGCACTGTCAATGAGGGCCCCTGGGTTCACAGGTGCAGCACTACGCAACGTAACTGCTGCCCGAGGTCGGCCACGCGCCCAGACGGGGCCGATCCGAGGCCCGATTCGCGCTTTTGGTGTGCCGAGCTTTCCTGCGCTTCGCAGCTGCGAGGAGGCCGGGCCGCAGAAAAGCCCGTGCAGCGAACGCTGCACGGTTCTCGATCGAAGGGGATCGAAGGGGGACGCAGCCGGATGGAGTCGGATGGTTTTGTCCGACCTTTCGGCATCGCCGCAGGTGAGACGCGTCACTGAAAGGGGTTCGAGTCCCACCCGCCCCACCCAGCAGCAACGTCGCAGCCAGGCGGGACACTGGTTGCACGGTAGCGCCGGAGTGGCACCCGATGCGGGGGTGCCACTCCGACACGTGACAGGTTCCCCCGGATGGCCCCGACCGGAATCGGCCACGAGTCGGGCGGGCCGGGCGATCCTGTGACCCTCGCCATATGCACGCTTCCTGACGAGGCGTCGAACGAGAGGCCACTGCGGATGACCGGGATTTTGATCGCGCAGACGACCGTCGACCACGAGAGCGCCGCGCACGCTCTGGCGAAGGGCGCGGTGGAGGCGAGGCTCGCCGCCTGCGCGCACATCGACCCGCCCGTCACCGCGGTCTACCGCTGGGAGGGCCGGATCGAGACGGCGACGGAGTGGCGGATCTCCTTCAAGACGACGGTCACACGACTGCCGGAACTCCAGGTATGGGTGCACGGGCGGCACCCGTACGAGGTCCCGGAGTGGATCACCCTGCCCGTCACCGGCGGCTCCGAGGCGTATCTGTCATGGGTGGCCGAGGAGGCGACTCCGAACACCTGAGCACCGAGGGGCGAACGCGACCTCGTAAGGTGAACCGGCATGCGATCCATAGGTGTTGCCGCCCTCGTTCTCGGTCTGGGGCTGCTGTCGTCGGCGTGTTCCGTGCCCTTGTCCGACAGGACACAGTCGTGTCTGACCGGGGAGCTTCCGGAGCGGTTGAGGGTGAAGTATTCGCTGGGTGAGCTTCCGGAGGTGACTTCCTTCAAGTTCTGCGAGAAGGAGGACAGAGATGGCTTTCTGGCGGATGTGTCGTTTGTCGCGGATACGAACGATGCTGCTTCTGCCTACATCTCTTCCATGGGGATGCATGTGGAAGATTTCGTTGCAGTCACGCCAAGGCAAATTGATCGATTCTACCACCCTAAGAGCAAGGTGTGGGAGCTGAACGATGATCAGCGCTATCTGACGAGCTCCGGCGGCCGGGACTGGAACGGGCAGTGTCTCTTGGACTACCGGGCCATCATTCCGGAGAAGAAGAAGTGGAAGGGTGAGGTCTACCTGGGGATGTATTGCATGCAGTGAGGGATAGCCGCTGGCGGGCATAGGGGTGGGGGAGTTCGATGCAGAGGTTCATGGGGTGGTCCGGCGTGCGGTTCAGGGGTGGTGTCGCCCTGCTGCTCAGCCTGGGCTTGTCGGCGTCGGCGTGTTCCGGGCTCTCGTCCGGCAGGGCGCAGTCGTGCCTGACCGGGGAGCTTCCGGAGCGGCTGAAAGTGAAGTATTCGCTGGGTGAGATTCCGGAGGTGACTTCCCTCAAGTTCTGCGAGAAAGAAGACAGGGACGGCTTCTCGGCAGAAATGTCGTTTGTCGCGGATTCGAGCGATGTCGCTGCTGCCTATCTCTCCTCGCTGGGGATGCGGTTGGAGAGGTTCGTTCAAGTCCCACCACGGCAAATCGATCAGCTCTACCACCCCAAAGGGAAGGGGTGGGATCTGAATGATAGTGATCGCTATCTGACGAGCTTTTCCGGCCGAGACTGGAACGGAGAGTGTCTCTTGACCTACCGGGCCATCATTCCGGAGGAGAAGAACTGGAAGGGCGAGGTCTACCTGGGGATGTACTGCATGCAGTGACAGGTGACCCCGGCCAAGGCGCGTCGAGCTTCTGGCCCTGACAGCCCGGCCCCCGGCAGTGGCGTGGCATCGCCATCTGCCGGGGGCCGGGGTCTGTGCCGCCCCGCGTCACCCGGGTCCCCTCACCCCGCCCCGAACACCAACGCCGCATTGTGCCCCCCGAACCCCACCGACGTGGACACCGCCAGACCGGGGCGGGTCGGGCCGGTGGCCGTCGGGATGTTCAGGGTGATGCCCTCGCCGGGTTCCGTGTGGTTCGCCGTCGGCGGGATCGTCGACTCCTCGACCGACAGGACCGTCAGGGCCGCCTCCACCGCGCCCGCCGCGCCCAGGAGATGGCCCGTCACGCCCTTCGTCGACGTCACCGGCGGGTGGTGCGGCAGCAGGGACGCCAGGACCTTCGCCTCCGCCGCGTCCCCCAGGGGCGTTCCCGTGCCGTGGGCGTTCACCAGGGTCACGTCGGACGGTGTCGCGCCCGCCTCCGACAGTGCGTTCAGGACCGCCTCCGACAGGCCCTCGCCGTCCGGGCGCGGTGCCACCAGATGGTGTGCGTCGGACGTCGCCCCGTACCCCCTGACCAGCGCCCGGACCCTCGCGCCCCGGGCCGCCGCGTCCGCCGGGCGCTCCAGGACCAGGAAGCCCGCGCCTTCCCCCATCACGAAGCCCGACCGGTCCACGTCGAACGGGCGCAGCCCGCCGCCCGGGTCGTGGAAACGGCGCGACAGCGCGCCCAGCCGGTCGAAGCCCGCGAGGTAGTACGGGCTCAACGGCGCGTCCGTACCGCCCGCGAGGACCACGTCGCAGCGGCCCAGCGTCAGCAGGTCCAGCGCCGTGCCGATCGCCGTCGCACCCGCCGCGCACGCCGTCGTCACCGTCATCGACGGGCCCCGCGCCCCGAACTCGACCGACAACTGCGCCGCCACCGCGTTCGGCAACGCCCCCGGCACCGCGTACGGCGACATCCCCCAGGGCCCGCCCCGCCCGAGCAGCCCGCGCTGCTCCTCGTACGTGAGGACGGGGCCCACCCCGATCCCGGCCACCACCCCGACCCGCGCCGGGTCCGCCGCGACACCCCACGGGCCTCCCGGGGAGCCGTGCGCGAATCCCGCGTCGGCGAGCGCCTCCCGCGCCGCGCACAGCGCGAGGCCCGCGCTGCGGTCCGGGCGTCGGGAGGCCGCGGGCCCTGCGGGGCTTCCCGGGAAGGCGGGCGCCCGGCACGTCAGGTACCGCAGCCCCTCCCACTCCTCGACCCCTGCCGTCTGCTTCCCCGCGCGGACGGTCTCCCAGGTCGTCTCCCGGTCGCCGCCCGCCGGGGTGAACAGGCCGATCCCGGTGACCGCCACCGCGCCCGCCATCAGACCGCTCCCGCGCGGGCCGCGACCCGCCGCCCGATCGGGGGCACGGTCGGCGCCGCGTACAGCTCCTCCTCGGGGACGGCCAAGCCCCGCCCCTCGCGTGGGAACAGCGGCAGGTCCGCGAGGGGCGGCGAGCCGAGCCCGGTTTCCTCCCGCGTCACGTCCGGGGTGGTCCCCTTCGGGCCCGGGGTGCTCCCTTTCGGGTCCGGGGTGCTCCCCGTCGGGTCCAGGACGAGCCGGTTCCTCACTTCCTCGAAGCTCATGACGTTCCTTGTCCGCAGGGGGTGGGCAGGGCGCGGGGCAGGGCGCGCGCGGCGGACGCGCGCGCCTGGTTCAGGCCGAGCAGGACGCAGATGTCGGTGAGCAGCGGCACGTGGTAGGCGAGCGGCCGGGGCCCCGCCTGGTCGGGACGGGAGACGAACCCGCCGTCGGGGCGCTGCCGGTCCAGCAGATGGCGTACCGCACGTTCCGCCGCGCCGACCGCCGAGGGCAGCGCGGGCGTCCGGGCGAGGACGATCAGCGCGTACGCGCTGCTGATCGGGTCGCTCGGGTCGCCGGGCACATGCCCCCACCCGCCGTCCGCGTGCTGCGTGTCGACGAGCCGCGCCACCGCCCGGGAACGGGCCCGCGCGACCCCGGCGCGTGCCGGGTGGCCGGGCGCCGCGACGGTCAGGAAGGAGTCGTAGGCGAGGACCGTACGGAAGAGCGCGTTGCTCTCGTTCAGGCTCCAGCTGCGCTCGAACGGCCCGGTCGCCTCCTGCCGCGCCACCAGGAACCCGATGGCGTCCGTCACCGCGGCGCGATGCGCGGGCTCGGGGGCCAGCGCGTTCACGGCCGCCGCCGTCATGGCGACCTCGGAGGCCGTGCCCCGCTCGAAGGTGGGGAAACCACCGTCCGCGCCCCGCCGCGCGAGCAGATACCGCTCACCCGCCGCCACCTCGGCCCCGCACCGCTCCGGAGCCGCCGTCCGCAGGAACTCCACGCAGTACGAGGTGTCGTCGACATCGCTCTGGGTGACATCCTGGTCGAAACCCCAGCCACCGTCCGTGTTCTGGTGGGTCGTCAGATCGGTGGCGAGCGCGCGGAGGGTGTGTGCGGGGGCCCCCGCGCCCGCCAGGGCCAGCCCGCCGGTCGCCGTCGCGAACACGTCCATGCCCGTGATGAACGGCAGCCCGCCGTCCGGACGCAGCCACCTCCGCAGCTCCCGCGCCCGCCCCCGTACGGCATCGGCGTACCGGGGCCGGTGCCGCAGCGCGAGCAGCGCGAGGATCCGGGCGAGATGATTGCCGTACGGGGGAGGGCCCGGCCGCGCGGAAGGGGCGAGCGTCCGCCAGTCGTCCTCGGTGACGAGCCGGGGCGAGCCGGTGCCGAAGGCGTACAGGACCTTCAGCGCGGCCATCTCCGTGACCAGCCAGCGCTGTTGGCCGTGTGCCGCGAACAGGCCGCAGGGGGAGGGGAGTTCGGGGAAGGGGTGGGCGCCGAGTTCGGCCAGGACGGTCTGGAACATCAGGTGCTTGCGCCCGGCGGTGAAGTGGTCGAAGCCGCCGAGCAGCCGGGTCAGCGCCGCCCGCCCGTCCACGTACTCGCCCATCGCCGCCCGCGCCGCCGCCTCCTGCACCGGGTCGGGCGCGCCCTCGTCCAGCGTGGTCTTGAGGAAGCGGATCAGACGTTCCTGGGCGTCCGGGTCGGTCCCGGTCACGGTGAGCAGCCGCAGGGCCAGCGCCGATTCCAGGAGACGGCTGTCGCAGGGCGCGCGGAGCAGCCCGTCGGGGCCAGTGTCCGCGAGGAGCCGGCCGGCGAGCCGGGCCCGCGCCCGGTCGAGCCGACCGGTGTCCGCCGCCGGTCCGGTCCGGGGGCCGGGGAGGGCGAGGGAGACCCCCGGTAAGGGCGGCGCGCAGTACGTCATGGTGCGGGTGTCCTTCATCAGGTGCGTGTTCAGGTGCGTGTTCAGGTGTGTCATCGGGTGGGTGTTCAGGTGCGTGGGACGGGGGAGTCGGAGGGGCGGGTGGTTCAGGGGGGGGCAGGAGAGGAAGGGGCAGGGGCAGGAGAGGAAGAGGCGGGTGGTTCAGGCGGGTCAGGAGAGGAAGAGGCGGCGTACGGCGTCGGCTCCTGCCGGGACCAGGGGGGTGTAGCCGCCCGCCGCGATCGTGAGGGGGGCGACGAAGCCGCACCAGGCGATCTCCTCCGGGTCGGGCCGGGGTGGACGGTCGGCCACCCAGCGGTGGACCGTCAGGAAGCAGGCGCCGTGAGGGTCGTCGACGCGCACCCGATAGGCCTCGACGAGCCCGGTGGCCGTCTCCCAGCCCAGTTCCTCCCGGAGTTCCCGCAGGGCGGCGGTCCGGTACTCCTCGCCGGTCCGCACCGCCCCGCCGACCAGCACGTCGTAGTGGTCCGGGTAGGTGTCGGCCAGCGGCGTACGGCGGTAGAGGAGGACCCTGCCCGCGTGGTCGGAGCAGACGGTGGCCGCGTACCGGCGGAGCAGCCCGGGAGGCAGTCCGGTGCGGCGCCCCTGGGCCACGACCCGGTCGCCGGGGTCGACGTAGTCGATCCACTCGTGCGCGTGGGCGTTCACGTCCGCTCCCGCACGCGCGCGTGCAGCGGTCCCTCCGTACGCAGGTTGACGCCGAAGACCGGCCTGCCCGCCGGGGCGGTGGTCTCGACGGTGAACCGTTCCAGGAGGGCGCCGAGCAGCGCCTCCATCTCGCGCATCGCGAACCGGGTGCCCAGACAGGCGCGCGGGCCGATGCCGAACGGCAGGTACGCGCCGGGCGGCAGCGGCGTCCCGAGGGGGAAACGCCCGGGACGGAAGGTGTCGGGCTCGGGCCACACCCGGGGGTCGCGGTGGGTCAGATAGGGGCAGACCAGGAGGTCCGTACCGGCGGGGACGAGGTGGCCGTCGAGCGGTTCGTCGGCCGGGCAGTGCCGGGGCAGCAGCCAGCCCGTCGGGTAGAGCCGTAGCGTCTCGTGGAGTACGGCCCCGACCAGCGACGGGTTCCCCGCCGCCTGCTCCATCACCTCGCGGTGCCCGTCGAGCAGGACGAAGGCCCAGGTCAGCGTGCGGGCGCTGCTCTCGTAACCGGCGACGAGCAGGGTGACAAGCTCGTCCCTGACAAGCCGGTCGGTGTACGCGGGGAGGGTGTCGGCCGCGTCGAGCAGCCGGGCGAGGACGCTCGTCCCGCCGGGGCGGTGCCGCGCCCGCGCCTCGGCGAGGGCGCGCAGTACCCGCTCGTCCAGGGCCGTCAGCGCCGCCTCCACCCGGGGCGGCAGCGTCTCGGCGCCGCCCACGTCGGCGGGGAGCGCGGCCACGATGTCCTGGACGGCCGCCAGATCGACGTAGGTCTCCCGCTCCAGCGGGCGGTCGGTCAGCACGCGCCAGATCGTGTCGACGGTGAAGAACTGCACGTCCTCCGCGATGTCCGTCGGCTCGTTCCGGCGGGCGAGCCCCGCCCAGCGGTCGACGACGGAGGCGGTCGCGCCGGTGATGTGATGATCCCAGCGCCGGATGCCCCGGCCCGTGAACATGCCCTGGAGCAGGCGCCGTTGGGAGCGCCAGGCCCCGCCGGTGGCGGTCAGCGTGCCGTCGCCGAGCAGCGGCCTCGCGCGGTGGGAGTGCTTCACGAACCGGTCGCCGCCCAGGCCCAGCACCTCGTGGACCTGCCGGGGCTCCGTGATCAGTACGGCGGGCCGCCCCGCCCGGCGGAAGCCGGTGAGCCGACCGGGGGTGCGGGCCAGGCGCAGCAGGTCGACGAGGGGGGCTCCGGAGGCGGCCCAGGTCGCCACGACGTCATCGTCGAGGAAGTCGGGAAGCGCACCGCTGATCACGCTTTGCGATTGCATGATGACGTATCGTAGTGCTCTGTGCGATCTTCAGACTCCCGCAAGACCGCCGGAGGCGGGCCCCGCGCGGTGCTCGGCAGACTCTCGCCGGGTGTGGCCGCGCCGCACTCCGAGACCTCCGCCCCGCGCCTCGGCGCGCTGGTCGTCTTCGAGGGTCAACCTCACTCCTCATCTGCGATGTTGACGCATCCGGCCCACCGGGTCGAAGCGCCGGCCGAACCGGCCCACCGGCTCGCCGGAAGCACCCGGAGGCCGAGCCGGGAACCTTGCCCTGGTTTCGACTCGAAACATCACCTGTACGAGCTAACCGGGCTCGGGGCGCTCGCGGAGACCGCCGCCGTCCTTCCCGCGTTCCGGCCGCCGCCCTGCGCCACCCGGCCGTCCGCCCTCGGCGTCCCGCCCGCAGGGACGTACGCCGCCGCCTTCGCCGACGCCGACGCCGACGCCGACACCGGGCGGCTTCGTGCCCTCGGGTGCCTGCCCGGAGCCGCCCCCGTCCGGCGTCTCGCCCCTCGCCGTCCTGCCCCTCGCCGTCTTGCCCCTCGTCTCCGCCGCGCCTTCCTCGCCGACCGCGCGCTGACGGGCGCCGACGCCGCTTCCCCACGGTGGCTCGCTACCTTGGGTGCCGCCGAACGTCGTTCCGGGGTCGGGGCGTTCGTGCGTACGGGGGTGGGCGCGTGAGGCGGGGGATCGGTTCGGGGGCGGGGCCGGAGCCGTCGGGGCCGGGGTCGGGGCTGGGGCCGGAGCCGGGACTGCCGGAGCCGGTGTCAGTGCCGGTGCCGGTGCCGGAGTCGGAGTCGGGGCCCGTCCCGGATGCCGGAGGCGGCCACGCCAGCCGGGAATCCGCCCCGGAGCGCGAGCCCGCCCCGGGCGCCGGGGGCGGGCGCGGGTGTCCGGTCGGCGCTTCAGGGGCCGAGCCCCCCCCCCCCCTCGCCACCCCTACCCCTCTCGCCCCCCTCACCACCCCCGCCCCCGTCACCACCCCCCTCACCGCCCCCGGTTCCTGGCCGTTGCTCGGGCATCTGCCGTATCTCTTCACCCGTCCCCTGGAGTTCCTCGACTCGCTGCCCGCGTACGGCGGTGTCGTCCGGGTCCGGATGGGGCCCCAGGTGCTCCATGTCGTGAGCGATCCCGCGCTCGTGCGGCGGGTCCTCACCGACCGGCGGAGTTTCGACCGGGACGGTGTCCTCTACGACAAGGTCCGGGCCGTCCTCGGCAACGGGCTCGCGACCTGCCCGCACGCCGAGCACCTCGGGCAGCGCAGGACCCTCCAGCCCGCCTTCCGCCCCGGGCTCATGGACCGCTACGCCGCCGTGATGACCGCCGAGAACCGGGCGCTCACCGAGCGCTGGCGGCCCGGAGAGGTCGTCGACGTCACCGAGGAGGCGTTCCGGCTCACCACCGCCGTTACCCTGCGCACCCTCTTCTCCGCCGGGCTCGACCCCGTCGCGGGCGAGGAACTGCGCGCCGCCCTCGACGTGCTGCTGCGCGGGGTCTACACCCGGGTCGTCGTCCCCGGCGTCGACCGGGTGCCGTCCCCGGCCCGCCGCCGCTACCGGCGCGCCCTCGCCGCCTGGCGGACCGGCGTCGGCGCGCTCGTCGCCGCCCACAGGGCCTCCGGCGCCGACCACGGCGACGCCCTCTCCCTGCTGCTCGCCGCCCGCGACGACCGGGGACGCCCGCTCCCGGACGGGGAACTGGGCGACCAGGCGGCGACGCTCGTCCTGGCGGGCGCCGAGACCACCTCCTCGGTCGTCGCCTGGGCCCTGCGGCTCCTCGCCGATCACCCCGGGGCCCTCGCCCGGCTGCACGCGGAGGTCGACACGGTCCTCGGCGGGCGCCCGCCCACCGGAGCCGACCTGCCCCGGCTGCCGTACACCGGGGACGTCGTCCGCGAGGTGCTCCGGCTCTACCCGCCCGCCTGGGCCGTCACCAGGACCGCCACCCGCCGGGCGGAACTCGCCCCCGGGCTCGCCGTCCCCGAGGGCGCCATGGTCGTCTGCTGCCTCTATCTGGTCCACCGGCGGCCCGACCTCCACCGGGACCCGGCGCGCTTCGACCCGGACCGGTGGGGCGCGGGCGAGGTGCCCCGCGAGGCCTTCCTGCCGTTCGGGCTCGGCGCCACCAAGTGCCTCGGCGACGTCTTCGGCACGATGGAGGCCACCCTCGCGCTCGCCGCCGTCGCCGCCCGCTGGCGGCTGACCCCGCTCTCCGCCCGCCCGCCCCGCCCCGTCCCGCGTATCGTGCTCTCCCCCGGCCCCCAGCGGATGCTGCTCGCCGCCCGGCAGGGCCCCGGGGGCGCCAGAAAAACGTAAGGACCGAGCAGGGCGGTCGCCCCTAGACTCGTCCCTATGTCCGAGTTCACCGTCCGGCGCGCCACCGCCGAAGACTCCCCCCGGCTCACCCGGCTCGTCCGCCGCTCCGGCGCCTACCGGGGCGACTACGCCGCCATGGTCGAGGGCTACCAGGTCGGCGGCGCCTACATCGAACACCACCCCGTCCACGTCGCCACCGACGCCGAAGGACGGGTGCTCGGCTTCTACGCGCTGCTCGTCGAGGACGCCGAACTCGACCTCGCGTTCGTCGCCGACAGCGCCCAGGGCCGAGGAATCGGACGGCTCCTCATGGAGCACATGACCGGACAGGCCAGGGCCGCCGGACTCCGCACCGTACGGGTCGTCTCCCACCCGCCCGCCGAGGAGTTCTATCTGCGTACCGGCGCCGTCCGCACCGGGACCGTCCAGCCCGCCGGGCACGTCCACTGGGCCCGCCCCGAGCTGCGGTACGACATCGCGTGACCGCCACCCAGCCACCCCCGCGCCCCGAAGGAGCCGTCACCCCCGAACCCCCCGAGGCCCCCGAGGAGGTTCCCGAACGCCGCAGGGTCTTCGCCGACCTCACCCCGCTGCGGACCTCCGCCGACTACCGGCGGCTCTGGTTCGGCGGCACCGTCTCCTGGGTCGGCCAGGGCATGACCGCCCTCGCCATCTCCCTCCAGGTCTACGACATCACCGGCTCGACGCTCTCCGTCGGGCTCGTCGGACTCTTCTCGCTCGTCCCGCTGATCGTCTTCGGGCTGTACGGCGGTGCCATCGCCGACACCGTCGACCGCCGCAAGCTCGGTCTGTACAGCTCCCTCGGCTCCGCCGTGCTCTCCATAGCCCTGGCCGTCGCCGCGTTCGCGGGCTACCACCGCGTCTGGTTCCTCTACGGCATCGTCGCCCTCCAAGCGGTCTGCGGCGCGCTCAACGGGCCCGCCCGCAGCTCGATGATCCCCCGGCTCCTGCCGCCCGAGCAGCTGCGCGCCGCCAGCGCCCTCAACTCGATGACCACCACCTTCGGCACCCTCGTAGGCCCCAGCCTCGGCGGTCTGATCGTCGGATTCGCCGGTTACCAGACCGCGTATCTCGTCGACGCCCTCGCCTTCACCGCGAGCCTCTACGCGATGTGGCGGCTGCCGTCGATGCTCCCCGAGCGGACCGGCGGCAAGCGTGCCTCCGTCCTCGACGGACTCCGCTTCCTCGCCACCCGCCCCAATCTGCGCATGACGTTCCTCTCCGACTTCTGCGCGATGATCCTCGCCCACCCCCGCGCCCTGTTCCCCGCCGTCGCCGTCCTCTGGTACGGCGGCGACGCGAAGACCACCGGACTCCTCGTCGCCGCGCCCGCGTTCGGCGCACTGCTCGGCGCGGTCCTCTCCGGCTGGCAGGGCCGCGTCCGCCACCACGGACAGGCGATCCTCCTCGCCGTCGCCTGCTGGGGCACCGCCATCGCCGTCTTCGGACTCACCCGGAACCTCTGGCTCGGGCTGCTCATGCTCACTCTCGCCGGATACTCCGACACCGTCTCGATGATCTTCCGCAACACGATGATGCAGGTCGCGGCGCCGGACGAGATGCGCGGACGGCTCCAAGGCGTCTTCATCGTGGTCGTCGCGGGCGGGCCCCGGCTCGGCGACTTCCTCGCCGGCTCCGTCGCCGACCTCACCTCGCCCACCGTGGCCGTCACCGGCGGCGGCATCGCCTGCGTCCTCGGGATCGGCGCCCTCGCCCTTCGCGGACGCTCCTTCCGCCGGTACGACGCACTCGACCCGACCCCCTGATATCCACCCCAACCACCCTTCACGGCATGGCGGTTGACCGCCACGGCGCATAACCGCCAGGGGCAACGGGAATCACTCCCGTCCCCCCGGCCAAGACTCCTCGCGGCACTCGGAAACATCCCGACCCCGTATCCCGCGAGGAGTTCGAAACGATGACGTCGAGGACCACCCCCTTCGGCAGAGGGAGGGCCGCCCTGCTCGCCGCCGGCGCCTCCCTCGCGATGCTCTCGGCCGGGCAGACCGCCGCCGCCGACACCCCGCCGCCCACCGGCCCGGCCGCCCCCGGGCCCACGGCCGCGCGGAGCACCACCACCCCCGGTCCCGCAGCCGCGAAAAGCCCCGCCACTCCCGCCGCGACCGGCACCACCAGCACCACCAGCACCACCGTCACCCTCGTCACCGGCGACCGCGTCACCCTCACCGACCTCGGGGGCGGGCAGCGGACCGTCACCGTCGACCGGGCCCGGGGCGCCACCGGAGCGGTCCGCAGCCGGACGACCGACGGCCGGGTCACCGTCGTCCCCGACGAGGCCCGCCCCTACCTCGCCTCCGGCGCGCTCGACCCGCGCCTCTTCGACGTCACCGGGCTCGTCGCCCAGGGCGTCACCGGCGACCTGCCCCTGATCGTCACCTACGGCAAGGGCGCCCGTACCCCCGCCCCGCGCGGCACCGCGACCGTCCGCCCGCTGCCCAGCATCGACGGCGCCGCCGTCACCGCCACCGACCCCGCCGCCTTCTGGCAGGACTTCACCCACCGCGCCGGAGCCCGGACCGCGACCCCCGGCAAGGTCTGGCTCGACGGCCGGGTCAAGGCCGCCCTGGCCGAGTCCAACGCCCAGATCGGCACCCCGAAGGCCTGGGAGGCCGGGATCACCGGCAAGGGCGTCAAGGTCGCCGTCCTCGACAGCGGCGCCGACCTCGGCCACCCCGACCTCGCGGGCCGGATCGCCGAGACCCGCTCCTTCATCGCGGGCGAGGAGGTCGCCGACCGCAACGGCCACGGCACCCACGTCACCTCCACCGTCGGCGGCAGCGGCAACGGCTCCGACGGACAGGAGAAGGGCGTCGCCCCCGGCGCCGACCTCGCCGTCGGCAAGGTCCTCAGCGACGAGGGCTCCGGCTCCGAGTCGGAGATCATCGCCGGGATGGAATGGGCCGCCCGGGACGTCGGCGCCCGCATCGTCTCCATGAGCCTCGGCTCCGAGGCACCCAGCGACGGCACCGACCCCATGGCCCAGGCCGTCGACGCGCTCTCCGCCGAGACCGGCGCCCTCTTCGTCATCGCCGCGGGGAACTCCGGCTACCCCGGCTCCATCGGCTCGCCCGGCGCCGCCGACTCCGCGCTCACCGTCGGCGCCGTCGACTCCGCCGACGAGGCCGCGTACTTCACCAGCCAGGGCCCCCGCTTCGGCGACCAGGCACTCAAGCCCGACCTCTCGGCCCCCGGCGTCGACATCCTCGCCGCCCGCTCCCGACTCCTCCCCGGCAGCGGCCTCTACACCACGATGAGCGGCACCTCCATGGCCACCCCGCACATCGCGGGCGCCGCCGCCCTCCTCGCCGAGCGGCACCCCGACTGGACCGGCGCCCGCCTCAAGGACGCGCTGATGTCCTCGTCGAAGACGCTCGACGCCTCCCCGTACGCCCTCGGCGCCGGGCGCGTCGACGTGGCCGCCGCGATCGCCGCGAACGTCACCGCGACCGGCTCCGCCGACCTCGGCTTCCTCGCCTGGCCCTACGAGGACGCCAAGCCGGTCGTCAAGACCGTCACCTACGCCAACGACTCGGCCGCGCCCGTCGTCCTCGACCTCGCCGTCGAGGGCATGCCCGCCGGGACCGCCACCCTCGCCGACACCACGCTCACCGTGCCCGCCCACGGCTCCGCGAGTACCACCGTCACCGGCGACGGCACCCGGGCCCCCGTCGGCCGGTCATCCGGCCGGATCACCGCGACCACGGCCGGAACCCCCGTCGCCCACACCGCCCTCGGCCTGGTCAAGGAAGAGGAACGCCACACCCTCACCGTCCACGTCAAGGACCGCGACGGCGCCCCCGCCACCACCACCCTCGGCGTCCAGGAGCTTGCCCCCGGCGTCGACCCCTTCCCGGCCGCCGTCGGCGACTCCGGCACCCTGCGCCTGCGCCTGAAGCCCGGCACGTACGCCGTCGACACCTTCCTCGACGTACGCGGCTCCCACGGCGCGGACTCCCTCGGCCTCGGCTTCCTCGCCGAACCGGAGATCACCCTCGACCGGGACCGCGAGATCACCCTTGACGCCCGGCGGCTGCACGAGATCCGCGCCGAGGTCCCCCGGAGCGCCGAGACCCGTCAGCTCCTCATGGAGTTCGCCCGGAACGCCAACGGAGCCTCGTACGGCGGAGCCGTCCAGGTCCCCGCCACCTACGACTCGGTCTTCGCCGCGCCCACCCGCAGGCCCGCCTCCGGCACCTTCGAGTACCGGACCGTCTGGCGCCTCGGCAAGCCGCTCCTGGAGGCGGGCGTCGACGGCGTCCGGCTCTCCGGCGCCACCCCGCAGGCGGGCACCGCCCTCCTGGAGGGCGAGCGGCGGCTCGGGCTCGTCGACGCGGGCACCGGCACCCCCGCCGAGTACACCGGGAAGAACGTCAAGGGGAAGGCCGTCCTCGTCCGGCTGGCCGGGGGCGCGGAGCCCACCGTCCTCGCCCAGACCGCGCAGGACGCGGGCGCCGCGATCCTCCTCGTCACCGACGACCGGCCCGGCCGGCTCATGGGCTGGTTCGGCACCGACGCCTACGAGGACCGGCCGCTTCCCGTCGCCACCGTCCCCGCCGCCGACGCCCGGCGGCTCGCGGCGGGCGCGACCCGGGGCAAGCGCGTCGACCTCACCGGCACCCGCTTCACCCCGTACACCTACGACCTCTCCGACGGGCACCCCGGCGCCATCGGCACCGACCTGGTCTTCCGCCCCCGCGCGGACGAACTCGCCACCATCAGCTCGACGTTCCGCATGCCGACCAAGCGGAAGGAACTGGGCGGCGAGTTCCGCTACTCGCTCACCGACGCCTTCCCCGTCGGCTTCGGCTTCAAGGAGTGGATCGCCTTCCCGACCCGCCGCACCGAGTACGTCTCCACCGGCACGGGACAGCGCTGGCACGAGTCCGTCGACCTCGGCGAGTCCCTTGAGGAACGCGGCGGCACCCCGTCCTACCGGGGCGGCGACAAGGTGGACCTCGACTGGTTCGGGCCGGTCTGGCACCCCTGGCTGGGCTCCGGTCTCGGCTGGGGCCAGGAGCGCACCGGCAACGACCTGCGGTTCAACACCCCCGGCTGGGGCGACTCGGGCACCGACCACACCGGCTTCGGCGATGTGTGGAACGACGACACGATGAGCCAGTTCACCGAGGTGTACGTGAACGGCGTCCGCGTCGACCGCAAGACCAGCTCCGGCGCCTACGCGTGGGACGCCCCGGCGGAGGAGGCCGCCTACAAGGTGGTCACCGACACCGCGCTCGACCCGGCGCGCTGGCGGCTCGCGGGCAAGGGCCACAGCGAGTGGACCTTCCGCTCCGCCGAGACCCCCGCCGACCGGAGCACGTACCTCCCGCTGATCAACCTCGGCTTCGACGTCGACACCGACCTGAACGGCGACGTCCGCGCCGGAAGCGGGCTGCCCGTCGGGATCTCCGCCGCGTACGTGAAGGGCGCCACCGGCACCGGCACGCTCGGCGGCGGCACCCTGGAGGTCTCCTACGACGAGGGCGTGACCTGGACCAAGGTGACCCTCAAGCCCGCCAAGCCCGCCAAGCCCGTCGCGGGGGCCGCCGTCGCCTGGACCGGCGAGCTGCGCGTCCCGTCCGGGGCGGGCTCCGTCTCGCTGCGGGCGGGGGCCACGGACGACCGGGGCGGCTCGGTGAAGCAGGAACTCATCCGGGCGGTCGGCGTGAAGTAGCGCCGCTCCACCGCCTGTTCGGGCCGGGCCCCTCCGTTGCGCCGGGGGCCCGGCTTCGTCCGTTCGGGGCGGGCGCGGGGGAGGGGCCCCGGCTCCTTCAGCCCCCGCCCGGAGCCTCGACCACCCCCGCCCGGAGTCTCAACCGGCCCGGCCCGGAGTCTCAACCGGCCCCGGGAAGTGCCTTCTTCAGGATCTTGCCCATGTCGTTGCGGGGGAGCGCGCTGAGGTGACGCACCACCCGGGGGCGCTTGTGCGGGGAGAGCAGCCTCGCCACATGGGCGGCGAGTTCCGCCTCCGTCGGCGGGCGCCCGGGGTCCGAGGGCACCACCCAGGCCACGATCCGCTCGCCCAGATCCGGGTCGGGCTCGCCGGTGACGGCGGCCTCCCGCACCCCGGGATGGTCGAGCAACGCGTTCTCGATCTCACCCGCCCCGATCTTGTAGCCGCCGCTCTTGATCAGGTCGGTGGCCCTGCGGCCCACCAGACGCACCGACCCGTCCGCCTCCAGGACCGCCATGTCCCCGGTGCGGAACCAGTCGCCGTCGAAGGCGTCCGCCGTCGCCTCCGGCCTGCCGAGGTACCCGGAGAACAGGTTCGGGCCGCGCACCTGCACCTCGCCCACCCCCTCCCCGTCGTCCCCGGCGAGCACCGAGCCGTCGTCGTCGACGAGGCGCAGCTCCACGCCCGCGAGCGGCACCCCCACGGTCCCGGGGCGCGGCTCGCCGCCCGGCAGGACGCTGGTGTTCATCAGCGTCTCCGTCATCCCGTACCGCTCCACGACCGTCCGGCCCGTCGCGGCGGTGATCCGCCGGTGGTCGTGGACCGGCAGCGCCGCCGACCCCGACACCAGGAGCCGGGCCCCCGACAGGGCCCCGGCCAGCTCCGGATCCGTGTCGAGCGCCTCCGCGAGCCGGTGGTACATGGTCGGTACGCCGAACAGCATCGTGCCGCCCCCGGCGCCCAGCTCCCGCCGCACGCCCTCGACGGAGAACGTGCCCAGGTGCCGCACCTCGCCGCCGCGCCGCAGCGGACCGAGGACGCCCAGGACGAGCCCGTGCACATGGAACAGCGGCAGGGCGTGCACGAGGACGTCGTCCGCCGTCCACGACCAGGCCCCGGCGAGCGCGTCGAGGGAGGCGGCGAGGGCCCGGTGGGAGAGCAGGACGCCCTTCGGGGGGCCGGTGGTCCCGGAGGTGTAGACGACGAGGGCGACGGCCTCGGGGTCGACGGGCGGTCCGGCCACCGGGACCGGGGACATCGGGCCCGGAGCGACCGGGCCGGCGGCGAGGGGGTCGCCTTCGGCGCCCGGCTCCTCGGCGCCCGGCTCCCCGTCGTCCGTGCGCACGTCGATCCGGGGCAGTCCGTCGAGCCCGGCGGGCAGGGGGTCGGCGGGACCGGCGAGGACGGCAGAGGGGCGGCTGTCGCCCAGGATGTGGGCGAGTTCCCGCTCTCCGGTGCGCGGATTGAGCGGTACGGCGGGCACGCCCGCGAGCAGCGCCGCGACCACCGCGACCACCGTGCGCGCGCTCGGCGTCGCCCAGACCGCGACCCGCTCGGCGCCGTCGAGCCGGGCGGCCAGGTTCCCGGCGGCCCGCGCGAGCCCGCCGTACGTCAGGGTGTCGGGACCGCACCGCACGGCGGTCCTGTCCGCATCGGCTCCGGCCGTCAGGGCGGGGAAGAAAGCACTCACCGTTCGCACTCCTCGGGGTCGTCGAGGCGAGGATCGCCGGGAGGCATTCTGCCGGTCGGACGGTCCCGGGGCGGGGCGGGGCGGGGCGAGGAGAGGAGGGGAGGAGAGGGGAGGAGAGGGGAGGAGAGGGGCAGGCCCCGGTCAGGTGCGGCCGGGCGGCGTGGGCGTGGGGGCCGCCGGGGGCTCCTCGCTCTCCGGGCGGATTCCGCGCATCCGCCCGTACGCGTACACACAGCCCGCGAGCGCCAGATCGGAGAGGAGCATGAAGCCGATCGAGTACGAGCCCTTGGCGCTGTAGATCGCGCCCATCACCAGCGGCGGCAGGAAGCCGCCGAGCCCGCCCATCGCACCCACGATGCCGGTCACGGAGCCCACCTTGGCCTGCGGGGTGACCTGGGAGACAAGGGCGAAGACCGAGCCGCTGGACGTGCCGAGTCCGGCCGCCATGATCAGCAGGGCGATCGTGCCGCCCGGGTTCAGCGGCGGGTCGAAGGCCTGGACGATGGCGAGCAGCGCGACCACGGCGAGCGCGACGGCCGTCACGAGCGCCGGGTGGAACCGGTCCGAAAGCCAGCCGCCGATCGGCCGGAAGACGACGGTGGCCAGCGCGAACCCGGCGGCCTTGGTGCCCGCGTCGGTGGGGTCCAGCTCGTACCAGGTCTTCAGATACGTCGGCAGGTAGACGCCGAAGGCGACGATGCCGCCGAAGCCGATCGCGTACAGCGCCGACAGCTCCCAGGTCACCCGCAGCCGTCCCGCCGCGCCCAGCCTGCTGCCCAGGGAAGCGGTGGGCACCGGACGGTCGGGCCGGTCGGTGACGAGGAACACGGCGAGGACGGCGTACACGGCGAGCGCGAGGGCCACCACGAAGAACGGCAGGTTCTCGCCGTGCTTGGCGATCCTGGGCGTGAAGTAGCCGGAGAGCGCGACCCCGCCCATGCCCATGCCGAACACCCCGAGCGCCAGGCCGCGTTTCGCGGGCGGGAACCAGGAGTTGACCAGTGGGATGCCGATGGCGAACGTGGTGCCGCCCAGGCCCAGGAGGAAGCCGACGACCAGCATCAGGGCGTAGTTGTCCTTGACCACGGTGAGCAGCAGGACGGGCACGATCGTCAGCGCCGACACCAGCGGGAACATCAGCTTGGCACCGTAGCGGTCGGTCAGCGCGCCCACCGGCACCCGGCCGAGCGAGCCGACGAGCACGGGGACCGCGACCAGCAGCGACTGCTGGAAGGAGCTGAGCGACAGCCGGTCGCCGTACCAGCTCGCCAGGGGCGCGATCAGGTTCCACGCCCAGAAGGTGAGCGCGAAGCCGAGGGTGGCCATCACCAGGTTGCGATAGGCCGCCGGGGACGCGGTCGGGGGCTTGGCTTCGGTGTCCATGGGTCCAGTCAAGGCCGGGAGCGGGGGAGGGGCGTGCGGGACTGCTCCGTCGGGGTGAGGCGCGTCGGGGTGAAGGCGCGCTCTCGTATGGTGACCGGGGCGGGGGTTCAGCGGAAGGCGCCGGCGTGCTCCTCGGCCCACTGCCGAAACGTTCTGGCGGGGGCGCCGGTGACCCGGGTCACCGTGTCGCGTACCGCGAGGAGTTCGGCGTTGACGTCGCCGCCCGTGACGTCGCCGCCCGTGACGTCAACGCCCGTGACGTCGAGCACCGCGTCGGCGGCGGCCTCCCCGAAGACGGCCGCCGACCGGTCGCGCGCCTCGGGGCGGCCGGTCTCGGCGAACGGCACCTCCCGCCGGAGGACCGTCGCGATGCCCGCGACCTGCTGCCGGGCGGACACCGGCGCCGGACCGGTCAGGGCCTACGTACGCCCCCCCGGCGGCCGGGCTCGGCGAGCGCCCCCCCGCGCCACCGCCGCGATGTCCGCGGGGTGGACCGTGGGCAGCGCGGTGTCGGCGTACGGAGCGAGCACCGACTCGCCCGTCGGAACACGCCGGGATCCCGACCGGACCTCAGGTCAACGCGCGGGCGTCCGCCGGGGCAGCCGTCGGCCAGGTCACCGTCGTCGGGGGCGCGCCGTCGTCCGTGACGCGGAGCCGGGCGCCCCCGGGGCCCGTCGAGACCTCGACCGTGATCGCGCCGATCCCGGGCCTCCGGTGCGCGGTGGCGAGCGCCCCGCGCAGCGCGGCGAGGAGTTTCCCCGCCTCCTCCTCGTCGATGAGCGTGTCCACCGCGCCCGAGAAGTGCACCGACGGCTTGAAGCCGAGCAGGGCGGCGGCCCCGCCGGTCTCCCGCAGCACCTTGCCCCGGAAGGAGGCCGGGGCGTCGGCGGGCGGCTGCTGGAGCGCGAAAATGGTCGTACGGACCTCCTGGATGGTCGAGTCCAGCTCGTCCACCGCCCGCCCGAGCAGTGCGTCGTCCTCGGCGGAGCCCGCCGCCCGCCGCCGGGTGGACTCCAGCATCATCTCGGTGGCGAAGAGCCGCTGCACCACCAGATCGTGCAGGTCACGGGCGATCCGGTCGCGGTCCTCGAAGACCGCGAGACGCTCCCGGTCCTGCCGCGCCCCCGCGAGGACGAGCGCGAGCGCCGCCTGCGAGGCGAACTGCGAGGCGAGGAGCCGGTCCACGGACGAGTACGCCGGGCCGCCGCGCCGCCGGGGGAGGGCGAGGGTGCCGATGAGCTTTCCGCCGCTCTGCAACGGCAGCATCATCGAGGGGCCGAACCGGGACCGTACGGGGGTGGTCATCCGGGGGTCCGTCGCCGAGTCCTCGATGAAGACGGGCTCCCCGCCGAGCAGTTGGACGAGGACGGGCGAGCCGGGCGCGATCGTGGTGCCGACCAGCTCCCCCGGGTCGTCCCGGGTGGAGGCGGCGACGATCTCCATGCCGCCGCCGGGGGTGGGCTGGAGGACCACTCCGGCCGAGGCGCCGGAGAGGATGCGGGCCTGTTCGGCGACGGTGGTCAGCGCCTCCTCGGCGGACTGGCCGGTCAGCAGGGCCGTGGTCACCGCCGCGGCGCCCTCGATCCAGCGCTCCCGCTGCCGGGCCGCCTCGTACACGCGCGCGTTGTCGATGGCGATGCCCGCCTGGGAGGCGAGGAGGCGCAGCAGGACGACGTCCTCCTCCGTGAAGCCGCCCGCCCGCTTCTCGGTGAGGTACAGATTGCCGAAGACCCGCTCCTGGACCCGGATCGGGACACCGAGGAAGGAACGCATCCCGGGATGCCCCTCGGGGACGCCCGAGGAACGCGGATCGGCGGTCAGATCGTCGAGGCGCAACGGCCGGGGGTCCTCGACGAGAACCCCGAGCAGCCCGCTGTGACTGTCGGGGAACCGCTCGATACGGCCGCGCTGCTCCTCCGTCAGACCGGAGGTGAAGAGTTCGGTGAGGCGGGGGTGCTCGGAGTCGACGACGCCGAGCGCCGCGTAGCGCGCCCCGGTCAGCTCGGCGGCGGAGTCCACGATGTGCTGGAGCGTGGCCCGCAGTTCGAGGTCCGTGCCGACGCTGAGGACGGCGTCGAGCAGGACGGGCAGACGGGGCTCGCCCGTTTCCGTACCCGTGTCCTCATCCGTGATCGTCATGCCCTCATTGTCGTATGAATCATGGTTTCTCGCCGAGGGAATCCCGGGGGGAGGACGCCGGGGAGCCGCTGGTCGGGGAGCCGCCGGCCGGGGAGCCGCCGGTTCGGGAGTCGCCGGTTCGAGGCCCGGTGGTGTCGTCCGTGTCGTCCGTGCCGTGCGGGTCGCCCGTGCCGTACGCGTGGAAGCCGTCCGCCGGGGTGTCGTGCTTCGTCGGCGGGTCGTCGTCGGCGAGCGGGTCCCGTACGGCCAGCGGGTCGAGGATCATCGGCTGGACCTTGCCCTCCAGCATCGCGCCGAGCCCGAGGACCGCGCAGACGTCGGGGCGTTCGGCGATGTGCACCGGCATGCCCGTCGCCTCGCGCAGCATCTGGTCGAGACCGGGCAGCAGGGCGCTGCCGCCGACCATCATGATGCCCCGGTCCGCGAGGTCGGCCACCAGATCGGGCGGGCAGTCCCGAAGGATCTTCCCGATGCCGTCGAGCACCGCCGTCAGCGGGGTGTGGATGGCCTCCCGTACGGCGGCGGTGTCGACCGTCACCGAGCGGGCGAGCCCGGTGGCGACGTCCCGGCCGTGGATCTCGGTGCGCGCCGGTCCGTGCGGGGTCAGACCGTTGCCGCTGAGGGCCAGTTGGAGCGGGCGGACCGACTGGCTCGGCAGCATCAGCTCGTGGTGGTGGCGCAGGTGCTGGATGACCGCGTGGTCGATGGCGTCGCCGCCGACCGGCAGCCGTACCGCCGTGACGATCGCGCCGAGCGAGAGCACCGCGACCTGTGTGGTCGCCGCCCCGCACACCATGATCATGGTGGCGGTGGGCTGCTCGACCGGCAGTCCGCAGCCCACCGCCGCCGCGATCAGGGTGTCGACCAGCTCGACCCGGCGCGCGCCGAGACCGACGAGGGTCTCCACGGCGGCGCGCTGGGCCAGTGGATCGCTGTCGTGCGGGGTGCAGGCGGCGGCCCGCAGCCGGGGCTTGCGGCGCAACTGCCGGCGCAGCTTCTCGCCGAGGAGGTGGCGGAGCATCCGCTGGGCCATCTCGATGTCGACGACCGTGCCGCCCGAGACGGGGCGGACGACCCGGATGTAGTCGGGGGTGCGGCCGGTCATCTTCTCGGCCAGCGCGCCGACGGCGATCAGCCCTCCGGTGCGGGTGTTGACGGCGGCGACGCTCGGCTCGTCGACGACGAGCCCGGCGCCCTTGACGAAGACCCGGGTGCGGGCGGCACCCAGATCGACGGCGACATGGCAGCGGCGCAGCTGTTCCAGGCTGACGGTCACGGCGGATCCTCCGGGGGCGGTGCTGGCACGGACCAGGTGCCGCGCGGTACGCGGTCTTGTTGGCATCGTCCGGCCGTCCGTGACGCGGCGCGCGCTGGGCTGAGCCGCCCGGGGGCCCGGTGCGCACGGGCCCGGTCCCCGTCGGGTCAGCGCGGACCCGGCTCCGGGACCTCGCCCAGCATCCGCTTCAGGAGGTCTCTCAGCAGGGCCCGCTCGACCTCCGTGAGGTCGCCGAGGGGCTCGCGGGCGAAGTGGAGGGATTCGCGGAGGTGGTGGGCGGTGGCCCGGCCCTCCTCCGTGGGGGCGGCCAGCTTCACGCGCCGGTCGGCCGGGTCGGGGCGGCGCTCGACCAGGCCGCGGGCCTCCAGACGGTCCACTATCCCGGTGATGTTGGACGGCTCGCACTTCAGCTTCTGGGCGATGCGGCGCATCGGCAGCGGGTCGATCGAGAGCAGACCGAGGACGCGAGCCTGGGCGCCGGTCAGCGAGTGCCGAGCGGCGGCCCGCTCGTACTCCTCGTAGTAGCGCGCGACGACCGTGCCGATCAGCTCGACGACTTCGAGGGTCAGGGGGTCCGTCCGTGGGGTGGGCATGGCTCCAGTCTACCCAGATACTTGACAACATGAAATATAGAGGCTCATGATTGTTTCAGTAAGTGAAACACCTGTGATCCGGAGCTTCCCCCGAAGCTTCGCCCTGGAGGCCGTGCCCATGTCCGTTCTTCCCGCGTCCAGCCGTGAGTGGCACCTCGTCGCCCGTCCGCACGGCTGGCCAGTGCCGTCGGACTTCGCCCTCCGCGAGACGCCGGTCGCCGAGCCCGCCGAGGGCCACGTCCTCGTGCGCAACCTGCACTTCTCCGTCGATCCGTACATGCGCGGCCGGATGAACGACGTGAAGTCCTACATGCCGCCCTTCGTGCTCGACCGCCCCATGGACGGCGGCGCCGTCGGCGAGGTCGTCGCCTCCCGCGCCGAGGGCTTCGCCGTCGGCGACCACGTCCTGCACGGTCTCGGCTGGCGCGAGTACGCGGAGGTCCCGGCGCGGCAGGCGGCCAAGGTCGATCCGGCGCTCGCGCCCCTCTCCGCCTATCTCGGCGTGCTCGGCATGACCGGTCTCACGGCCTACGCGGGCCTCTTCGAGGTCGCCTCCTTCAAGGAGGGCGACGCGGTCTTCGTCTCCGGCGCGGCGGGCGCCGTCGGCAGCCAGGTCGGCCAGATGGCGCGGCTCAAGGGCGCCTCCCGGGTCATCGGCTCGGCCGGCTCCGACGAGAAGGTGAAGTTCCTCGTCGAGGAACTCGGCTTCGACGCCGCGTTCAACTACCGGAACGGCCCGGTCGAGGAGCAGTTGCGCGCGGCCGCTCCCGACGGCATCGACGTCTACTTCGACAATGTGGGCGGCGAGCACCTCGAAGCGGCGATCTCCCTGCTGAACGTGCATGGCCGCGCCACCATCTGCGGCATGATCGCCCAGTACAACGTCACCGAGCCGACGCCGGGGCCGCGCAATATGGCGATGCTCATCGGCAAGCGGCTGCGGCTCCAGGGTGTCCTGGTCAGCGACCACTACGACCTGCGGCCCCGCTTCGTCGAGGAGGTCGGCGGCTGGCTCGCCTCGGGCGAGCTGAAGCACCGCGAGACCTTCGTCGAGGGCATCGAGAACGGGGTGGACGCCTTCCTCGGCATGCTGCGCGGGGAGAACACCGGAAAGATGATCGTCTCGCTGACCCGCTAGTCTTCCCCCAGCCGTCGCGGTCGTGGGCGCGAGTCGCGGCGAACTCCCGAAAGAAGCAACCGGCCATGCCGATCCAGCGTTCCGAAGTCCTCTACACCGCCGTCGCCACCGCCGAGAACGGGCGGGACGGCCGCGTCTCCACCGACGACGGCAAGATCGACGTCATCGTCAACCCGCCCAAGGCCATGGGTGGTTCCGGTACGGGCACCAACCCCGAGCAGCTCTTCGCGGCGGGCTACAGCGCCTGCTTCCAGGGCGCGCTCGGAGTCGTCGCCCGCAACGAGAAGGCCGACATCACCGGCTCGACGGTCACCGCCGAGGTCGGCATCGGCAAGAACGACGAGGGCTTCGGCATCATCGTCAGAATCACCGCGCGCATCCCCGGGATGGACCCGGAGAGGGCCCGAAACCTCGTCGAGAAGGCCCACCTGGTCTGCCCGTACTCCAAGGCGACCCGGGGCAACATCACGGTCGATCTGGCCGTCTGATCACGGCCCCGACGCACCTGGCGAGGACCGTACCCCCGCGCGGGGGTGCGGCCCCCGCCGCCCCGTCGCCTCCGGGCCCCAAGGGCCCGATCCCCGCCCGTCGGACGCCCCCCGACACCCCTGACCTCCACCGATACAGTGGCCCCCATGCGTGATCTCGGGGTGGGTTTCGGTTATCTGCTGCAAGGCCAGAAGTGGGTGGCGCGGCGCGGACGGTGGCTGGGAATCGGGCTGCTGCCCGGCCTCGTGACGCTGGTGCTGTACGCGGGGGCGCTCGTCGGTCTCGGCTACGGCGCCGACGACCTCACCATCTGGGCCACCCCGTTCGCCGACGACTGGTCCTCGCCCTGGCTCGGGATCTTCCGGGGCACCCTGACCGCCCTCGTCTTCGCCTTCGGTCTCTTCCTCGCGGTCATCACCTTCACCGCCGTGACCCTCCTCGTCGGCCAGCCCTTCTACGACGCGCTCTCCCAGGAAGTCGACCGGGGCGAGGGCGGCGAGGTCCCCGAGTCGGGGCTGCCGCTCTGGCGCGAGCTGTGGATCTCCGCCCGCGACAGCCTCCGCATCCTGCTGCGGGTGGCGCTCTACGGAGTCCTCCTCTTCGCCTGCGGGTTCATCCCGGTCGTCGGCCAGACCGTCGTGCCCGCCCTCGGCTTCTGCGTCTCCGGCTTCTTCCTCACCGAGGAGCTGACCGCCGTCGCCCTCCAGCGCAGGGACGTCGAACTGAAGGAGCGGCTGCGGCTGCTGAGGAGCCGCCGGGGGGCCGCGCTGGGCTTCGGCGTACCGCTGACCCTCGCCTTCCTGGTGCCCTTCGTCGCCGTCTTCCTGATGCCCGGCGCGGTCGCCGGAGCCACCCTGATGGCCCGAGACCTGCGAGGCGAGGCCTCCGCCGACGACCGGGAAAACCGCGCCGACGCCGACCGGACGACCGCTGCCGGGCCCACCGGCTCTACTGGGCCCACCGGCTCTACTGGGCTCACCGACTCCGTAGGCCCCACCTCGGCCTGACCGGAGCCCCTTCTCCAAGCCCCAGCCCCAAGCCCGGCCCCGCCGCCGACCCGGCAGGCACGGCCGACCCGGCCGACCCGGCGGTCCTCCCCGGCCCGCATCCCCTCCAGTCTCAGCCGCCCCGGCCCGAGTCGCCCCCGGCCTCACCCCCCCCGGACCCCCCCGGCCCCCCGGCCCCAGGCCGGGTCAGAATTCCAGCACCGGGTGGAGTTCCGGGCGGGCGTCCCACCAAGCCCGGTAGAAGGCGTTGTTGTCGACGTTCGCCAGGTAGGCGTGCACCGCCGCCCGGTACAGCAGCTCCGCGTGCCGGGCGGAGACCGCCGCCTTGTTCCAGGCCACCCGGATGCGGCCCAGGACCGGATCGCCCTCCAGTGGCCGCAGGACCGTGCCCTCGGCGTGCGGGGCCGTCGGCTGGGTCAGTGAGATGGCCCGGCCCGAGGCGATCAGGGCGTAGTGCATCTTCCGGTCGGGCACCCGGTGGCGCAGCGACGGGGTGAACCCGACCCGGGCGCACGCGGCGATCAGCGCCTCCGGCCCGCCGTCGTCCTCCTCCACGAGGCACATCCAGGACTCCCCGGCCAGGTCGGCGAGGTCGATCCGGTCCCGGCCCGCCAGCGGGTGCGCCTGCGAAAGGCGCACGCAGAACGGTTCCTTGGCGACCACGGTCCGCGCGGCGGTGCCCTCCGGCAGGGTCACCTCGTGCTCGTTGACCTCGCCGTACAGCACGGCGTCGTACCGTCCCGCGCCCAGCTGCCGGGTCAGCGTCGTCGCCGAGTGCTCCACGGTCACCGAGATGTCCTGCCCCGCCATGATCCGTTCCAGCTGTCCGAGAAGTCCGTCGACGAGGACCAGCAGGATGCACCCGAGGCGCAGCGCGGTGCCCGGATCGGCGGCTCGGGCACCGGCGGCGAGCGCGTCCATCTCGCCGAGCACGAGCCGCGCCTTCGACAGGACGAACTCGCCCAGCGGGGTGGGCTCCACGCCGTGCCTGCTGCGCAGGAACAGCTCGCCGCCCGCGACCCGTTCGATGCGCCGGAGCTGCGCGGACAGTGCGGGCTGCGAGACCCCGAGGCGCCCGGCGGCGCGCCCCAGACTGCCCGCTTCCGCTATCCGGCAGACGGCCTCCAGATGCCTCAACTCCAGCTGCATTTCAGCAGCGTAAGGGGCGCCGCGCGACCGCACCATAACCCGCGTCTTATGCCGCGTGAGATGTCCCGAACTAGCCATGTCCACGCCCATACTCGGCGCGACGATCCGTCTTCCCCCACCACGATCCCCACCCCGATCGGAGCAGACGTGCACCCCACCAGACTCACGGCGACCGTGGCCGCCCTGGCGCTGTCGGCGAGCCTCGCCACCGCCTTCGCCGGCACCGCCCACGCGGTCCCGCAGTCGCAGCCCGTGCCCCCGGGCCACGGCAAGTCCCTCGCCCTCGCCGCCGCCGACGACGCCGCCGCCAGCGGTCTCGACGAGCTGCGGCACGGCGCCGACGAGGAGCTGGTCCGCACGTCGGTCACCCCGTGGGCGAACGGCCTGTACTACGCCTCGTACGAGCGCACCTACCGGGGTCTGCCGGTCGTCGGCGGCGACGCGGTCGTCGTCTCGGACAGCTCGGGCAAGGTCCGCGAGGTCACCGGAGCCCCGGCGCCCGCGCTGCGGCTCTCCACCAAGGCGAAGGTGACCTCCGCCGCCGCCCTCGCCACCGCCCGCGCGCAGCTGGCGGCGGTGGAGAGCGCGAGCGCCCCCGAGCTGACCGTGCTGCTGAAGGGCGGCAAGGCGGTGCTGACCTGGCACACCCGGGTCGTGGGCCGGACCGCGAAGGACCTGCCGAGCGCGCTCGACACCTATGTGGACGCGCGGACCGGGGCCGTAGCCCAGGCCGTCGACAAGGTCCTGCACGCCGACGGACGCGGCTACCACAACGGCAATGTCACCATCGACACCGCCGCGAGCTCCATGACCGACACCACGCGCGGTTCCTTCAAGTGCGGCGGCCAGAACGGCAGCGCGTACACGGGCTCCTCGCCGTGGGGCAACAGCGGCGCCAACGACCTCGTGACCGCCTGCGTCGACATCATGTACGCGGCGCAGAAGGAACACTCCATGCTGAAGGAGTGGTTCGGCTACAACGGCCAGAACGGGCAGGGCGGTCTCGTCCCGGCGCGCGCCGGTCTGAGCGAGGTCAACGCGTACTACGACGGCACGAAGACCACGTACGGCCGCAACCAGAACGGCACGATGCAGCTCACCGGCATCGACGTGGTGGCGCACGAGTACGGTCACGAGATCTTCGACAAGACGCCGGGCAGCGCGGGCTCGTCCAACGAGAACGGCGGCATGAACGAGTCGACGGGCGACATCTTCGGCGCGCTCACCGAGCACTACGCCAACAACCCGAACGACACCCCGGACTACACCGTCGGCGAGAAGCTCAACTTCCTCGGCGACAACAAGCCGATCCGGTACATGTACAACCCGTCGCTCGCCGACAACGCCCCCAACTGTTACACCCAGTTGAGCTCCAACACCGAGGTGCACGCGGCGGCCGGCCCGCAGAACCACTGGTTCTACCTGCTGGCCGAGGGCTCCAACCCGGGCGGCGGCAAGCCCAACAGCCCCATATGCTCCGGCGGTCCGTCCTCGGTGACCGGTGTCGGCATCCAGAAGGCGGGCAAGATCTTCATGGGCGCGCTGCTCATGAAGACCTCCTCGTGGAACCACCTGGCGGCCCGCAAGGCGACCCTGACCAGCGCCAAGAACACCTACGGCAGCGTCGAGTGCAACGCGGTGAAGGCCGCCTGGAACGCGATCGGCGTACCGGCCCAGTCCGGTGAGACCGACTGCGGCGGCACCAGCACGCCGGACTTCTCGCTCGCCCTGAACCCGTCCTCGGGCTCGGTCCAGGCGGGTGCCTCCCTCACCTCCACGGTGAGCACCTCCACCACCGGCGGCAGCGCGCAGACCGTCCAGCTCTCCGCGAGCGGCGCCCCGAGCGGGGTCACGGTCTCCTTCAGCCCCTCCTCGGTGACCTCGGGCGCCTCGTCCACGATGACCGTCCAGGTCGCGGCGGGCACCGCCAACGGCACATACCCGATCACCGTCACCGGTACGGGCTCCGCCACCCACACCGTCACCTACCAGCTGTCGGTCGGCACCTCGAACCCGCCCACGGGCTGCAACAACACGCAGAACACCTACCAGGGTTCGCTGACCGCCGGTCAGGCCGTGGCGCAGCCGGACGGTTCGTACTACTACTCGGCGACCTCGGGCACCCACGTGGGCTGCCTGCGCGGCCCGGCCGGTGCGGACTTCGACCTGTACCTCCAGAAGTGGAACGGCGCGAGCTGGGTGGACGTGGCCGTGGGCGGCACGGCGACCGCCGACGAGAACACCAGCTACTACGGCACCGCGGGCTACTACCGGTACGTGGTCCACGCGTACAGCGGCTCCGGCGCCTACACGCTGGGTCTGACCGCCCCGTAACGGGGGCGGGACGGTGTCGCGGACCGGGGGTTCCGTGACACCTTCCCCGGAGCCGGGCGGCCGTATGTCCCACGGCCGCCCGGCTCCACCCGAAGCGCCCCGGGGCCGCCCCACACGGCCCCGGGGCGCTTCGCCGTACCGTGACCCGCCCCCGGGGGGACCCGATTCCAGGGGTACGACCTCCGGGGGCACGGGCCCGGCCTCGGGAGGCTCAGCCGATCCGGGCCAGCGCGAAGCCCACGTCCACGCCCCCCGCGTCCGCGAGGCGGGTGCCGTCCGGGCCCCAGACTCCGGAGAAGCCGATGCCCTCGCCCTCCTCGTTGGACCCCAGGGTGTTGCCGAGGACCACGTGCAGGCCGAAGTCCCGGGCGCGCACCGGGTAGACGTTCTCCAGGGAGTCGTTCCCGGTGACCAGGACGGAGCTGGCCAGATAGACGGCGCAGCCGTCGGCCGCGGCCCGCTCGGCCAGTGCGGGGAACCGGTTGTCGTAGCAGGTGGCGGTCGCGAACCGGAGGCCGTCGAGAGCGAACCGGCCGTCCTCGGAGCCCGCGACGAAGACCTCCCGCTCGGTGCCGTGGAGGTGCTGCTTGTCGTAGCGGGCGAGGAGCGAGCCGTCCGGGCCGATCACCAGGGTGGTGAGGGCCGGGCGCCCGTCGTCCGTCCGTACGGGCCCGTTGACGACCGCCGCCGCCGAGACCGCGCGGCAGGCCTCCCGTACGGGGTCGAGCCGGGGATCGTCCTCGTCGAGGACCAGGGCGGGGGTCTCCCGGATGAGGGAGGGCTCGTAGCCGGTGAGGCAGAGTTCGGCGAAGACGACGAGGCGGGCGCCCTCGGCTCCGGCGGAGCGGACCAGCTCCGCGACCGTCCGTACGTTGGCTTCGAGATCCCCGGCGGCCGGGGCGAACTGGGAGGCGGCGACGATCATGCCGCCATTGTCCCGCACCGCCCCGCCCCGCCGTCCTCGGCGTCCGTCGCCCCGCCCCGGCCGAGCAGGGCCAGGAAGTCGCGGAAGGCGCCCGGCATGTCGACCGCCGAGGGGTCCAGGAGCCACTGGTACTGAAGGCCGTCCATCACCGCCGTGAGCAGCGGCGCCGCCCGCTCGGGGGTGAGGCCGCCGGGCAGCAGGTCGCCGAACTCCAGGCGCAGGATCCGCGCCAGATCGCCCCGCACCTGCGTGTACCGGTCGGTGAAGAACTCCCGGGCCGGATGCCCCTCCGTCACGCTCTCGCCGAGCAGCGCGGAGAAGGTCTGCACGATGCCGGGCCGCATCGCGTTGTACTCGACGAGGGAGTCGAGCAGGTCGAGCCGCCAGTTCTCGCGGTCCCGGCCGCCACTGGTGTCCCAGCGGTCGCGCTCCTCCAGGACGGCGACGAGCAGGGCCTCCTTCGTCGGGTAGTAGTGGAGGAGACCCTGCTGGGTCAGGCCGACGCGCTCGGCGACCGCGCCCAGGGCGGCACCCCGGTAGCCGCGCTCGGCGATCACCTCCAGGGCGGCGAGCAGGATCTCCGCCCGCCGTTCCTCACTCCGCGCCCGTGCCATCGGCCCGGCTCCTTTCGCAGCTTCCGTCCCCAGGACCGTACGCCATCGACAAGGTAACGAAAAGATCACATTGCCTACCGGATTACAGAAGTTCGGGTTCATGATGATCGCACCAGCACTTCGACACGGAGGTACGGACGTGACGGACACAGCGGACAGGACGGCCGGGGCGGACCCGGTGGGCTCGGTGGACCCGGTGGGCATCGCGGACCCGGACCCGGACGTGAACGGGGACGCCCTGCGCGAGGCGGTCGTCGAGGCGGCCCTCGCCCGGCTCGACCTCGACACCAAGACGAGGCTGCTCGCGGGCCAGGACATGTGGACCCTGCCCGCCCTGCCGGAGATCGGCCTCGCCTCCCTCGTCATGTCCGACGGTCCCATCGGCGTCCGGGGCGTCCGCTGGACCGCCGACGACCCCTCCGTCGCCCTGCCCTCCCCGACCGCGCTCGCCGCCACCTGGGACCCCGCCCTCGCCCGCCGGGCCGGCCGCCTCCTCGCCCAGGAGGCCCGCCGCAAGGGCGTCCACGTCGCCCTCGCCCCCACCGTCAACCTGCACCGCTCCCCCCTCGGCGGCCGCCACTTCGAGGCGTACAGCGAGGACCCGCTGCTCACCGGGGCCATCGGCACCGGCTACGTCCAAGGCGTCCAGGACGGCGGCGTCGGCACCACCGTCAAGCACTTCGTCGCCAACGACGCCGAGACCGACCGCTTCACCGTCGACAACCGGGTCGCCCCCCGCCCGCTCCGCGAGCTGTACCTCGCCCCCTTCGAGGCGATCGTCGAGAACGCGCGCCCCTGGGGCATCATGACCGCCTACAACCAGGTCAACGGCGTGACCATGACCGAACACCACCACCTCGTCAACGAGGTCCTGCGCGGCGAGTGGGGCTTCGACGGCTTCAACGTCTCCGACTGGATGGCCGCCCGCTCCACCACCGGAGGCATCGAGGGCGGCCTCGACGTCGCCATGCCCGGCCCCGTCACCGTCTACGGCGAAGCCCTCGCCACCGCCGTCCGCGCCGGAGAGGCGGAGGAGTCCGCCGTCGACACCGCCGTCCGCAACGTCCTGCGGCTCGCCGCCCGCGTCGGCGCCCTCGAAGGCGCCCCGCCCGCCGTCGCCACCCCGCCCGCCGCCCTCGACGGCTCCGCCCTCGCCCGCGAGATCGCCCACCGGGGCTTCGTCCTCGTCCGCAACGAGAACGGAGCGCTGCCCCTGCGCCCCGGCACCGTCGCCCTCTCCGGCGCCGCCGCCCGCGACGCCCGGATCCTCGGCGGCGGCTCCGCCCAGGTCTTCCCCGAGCACGTCGTCTCCCCGCTCGACGGCCTCGCCGCCGCCCTCCCCGAAGGAACCCTCTCCTACGCGGTCGGCGCCGACCCCAGCGACGAACTCACCCCCGCCGACCGGGGCTTCACCCTCCGCGCCCGCTGCCGCGACGCCGAGGGACGGCTCCTCGGCGAGGGCTCCCTGCCCAGCGGACAGGTCCAGTGGATCGGCGGCGACCTCCCCGACGGCGTCACCCACGAGCACCTCGCCTCCGTCGAGATCGTCGGCACCTTCACCCCGCGCGAGTCCGGCGCGCACTCCTTCGGCACCCGGGGACTCGGCGCCTTCACCCTCACCGTCGCGGGCACCACCGTCTTCGACGGCGTCCAGGCCATGGGCCCCGAGACCGACCCCTTCGAAGCCTTCTTCGGCGCCCCCGTCGAGCGCGCCAAGGTCGTGCTCACCGAGGGCGAGACCGTCGAGGTCTCCCTCCGGCACGTCCTGGACAAGGGCTTCGCCTCCCCGCTCCCGGCCGTCATGTTCTCCTTCGTCCACCTCGGCCCCCGCCGCGACCCCGACGAACTGATCGCCGAGGCCGCCGAGGCCGCCCGCGCCGCCGACACCGCCGTCGTGGTCGTCGCCACCACCGAACGCGTCGAGTCCGAGGGCTTCGACCGCACCGGCCTCGCCCTCCCCGGCCGCCAGAACGACCTGGTCCGGGCCGTCGCCGCCGCCAACCCGAACACCGTCGTCATCGTCAACGCGGGCTCCCCGGTCGAACTGCCCTGGCGCGAGGACGTGGCCGCCGTCCTCCTCGGCTGGTTCCCCGGCCAGGAAGGCGGCGCCGCCCTCGCCGACGTCCTCACCGGCGCCGAGGAACCCGCCGGCCGCCTCCCCACCACCTGGCCCGCCGTCCTCGCCGACGCCCCCGTCACCCGGGTCGCCCCCGTCGACGGCCGACTGGAGTACGAGGAGGGCCTCTTCATCGGCTACCGTGCCTGGGACCGCGCCCCGGCCGCCCCCGCGTACCCCTTCGGCCACGGCCTCGGCTACACCACCTGGACGTACGACACGCTGGCCACCGGCCCCGGCACCGCGACCGTCCGCCTCACCAACACCGGCGACCGGCCCGGACGCGAGGTCGTCCAGATCTACCTCGCCCCCGTGGACGACCCCGCCGAGCGCCCGGCCCGCTGGCTCGCCGGCTTCGCGAGCGTCGAGGCGGGCCCCGGGGAGAGCGTCGAGACCGAGATCACGCTGCCCCGCCGCGCCTTCGAGATCTGGGACGAGGAGACGCACGGCTGGACCCCCGTCCCCGGCGACTACGAGATCCTCGCCGCGCACTCCCTGCACGACGTCAGGCTCGGCGCACGCCTGACGATCTGACACCGGGACGGCGGCACCCGGAGCCCGCGCACCAGGGCTCCGGGTGCCGGGGGCCGGGTGCCGGGTGCCGGGGGAGTACCCGGGGTCTCCGGGGGAGCGGCCTCAGGCCGTCGTGATCCGCCGGTACGCCAGCTCCGCGAGCCGCGCCTGGCCTTCCTTGCTCGGGTGGAACCAGTCCCAGGGGCTCAGCTGCTCGCCGCCGAAGTGGAAACCGAAGACCGCCCCGTCGTCGTACCGGCAGCGGAGATCCTTCGCGCACACCTCCGCGAGCACCCGGTTGTACGCCACCACCCGGTCCCGCACCTCGGCCCGCCGCCGCTCCGCCGCCGGTCCCAGGTCCTGGGAGTCCGCGAGCATCGCGCCGCAGATCCCCAGCTTCCACACCTGCCGCCCCACCGGATCGACCCGCCCCGTCGACCACAGGCGCATCAGATCCGGCACGCTCGCCACGTACACCTGGGCCTTCGGGGCGCCCTTCCGCAGCCGGAACAGGGCCGTCTCGAAGGACGCCCGGAAATCCTCGACCGGCGTCATGAGGTCCGGCGTCGGACGGCAGGCGTCGTTGGCGCCCATCATCACCGTCACCAGCTCCGGGCGCTGGGCCGCCGCCTCCGCCATCTGCGCCGGAAGCTCCGCCATCCGGGCGCCCGTCTTCGCCAGGTTCCAGCTGTGGCCGGCCACCTTCGAGGGGCCGAGCAGCCGCATCGCCAGGCTGTTCACCTCGGCGTCCGTGCCGGTCGCCCAGGACACCTCGGGGCAGTCCGAAAGGACCGTACAGGCGTCGAAGGCGCGGGTCACGGAGTCCCCGACGGCGGCGACGGAGGACGGCGAGACGTTCCACACGGGGGCCGGGACCGGCGTCGCGCGCGGGGCGCTCCGCACCCCCGGTTCCCCGGCGGTGCAGCCCGCGAGCACCCCCGTGCACAGCAGCGCGGCCGTGGCGGCGGCGACCGCCGTACGGAATCGGCGTCCCACACGCATCCCCCGGCCTTCCCTCGGCGTCCTGGCGGGTGAAAGCTTCGTGTTCACCCGCACACGGACCGACCGTACGCCACCCCGGGGGCGGTGCGGCACGGTAGCTTTTCCCCCGTCGAACCAGAGGCACCCTTCGCCGAGCGGCTCCGGTAAATTACATCACGTCACATGCTGTCCCCTTTTTGAGGGTTTGCGATGCTCTGATCCTGATGCTGTTTACTGTGGCCGCTGGAGAAAGGCGACCCTCGTCCCACACTGGAGGTCCCGGTGACGACACGTGGAGTCCTGTACGTACACTCCGCGCCGCGCGCGCTGTGCCCGCACGTCGAATGGGCGGTCGCGGGTGTCCTCGGCGCGAGGGTCCAGCTCGACTGGATCCGCCAGCCGGCGTCCCCCGGCACCTGGAGAGCGGAGTTCTCCTGGCGGGGCCGCACCGGCACCGCGTCCGAACTCGCCTCCGCACTGCGCGGCTGGCAGATGCTCCGCTTCGAGGTCACCGCCGAGCCCTGCGCCACCGCCGAGGGCGAGCGCTACAGCGCCACCCCCGACCTGGGCATCTTTCACGCCGTCACCGGGCCGCACGGCGACATCCTGGTCCCCGAGGACCGGCTGAGAGCCGCCCTCGCCCGCTCCGTGCAGGGCGAGACACGGCTGGAGTCCGAGATCGCCAAGCTCCTCGGCAAGCCCTGGGACGACGAACTCGAACCCTTCCGGTACGCGGGCGAGGGCGCCCCCGTCCGCTGGCTCCACCAGGTGGTCTGACCCCGGCACCGGACCCGCTGACCCGGGCCGGACCCGCGTACGCACGGCGAAGGCCCGGGGTCCGCGTACGCACGGCGACAGCCCGGGGTCCGCGTACGTACGGCGAAGGCCCGCCCCCGGTGCCGGGGGCGGGCCTTGAGCGGGTCGGACGACGCCCGGGGGCGGATCAGACCGTGCGGAACGCCAGGACGACGTTGTGGCCGCCGAAGCCGAAGCTGTTGTTGATCGCGGCGATCGTGCCCTGCGGCAGCTCGCGGGGCTCGTCGCGGACGATGTCCGCGTCCACGGCCGGGTCGAGGTCGTCGATGTTGATCGTCGGCGGGGCCAGCCGGTTGTGCAGCGCCAGGACCGTCGCGACGGTCTCGATGCCGCCCGCGCCGCCGAGGAGGTGGCCGGTCATCGACTTCGTCGCGGAGATCGCGACATGGTCGAGGTCGTCGCCCAGGACGTCGCGCAGCGCCTTGATCTCGGCGACGTCGCCCTGCGGGGTCGACGTGGCGTGCGCGTTGAGGTGCACGACCTCGGAGGGCTTCAGGTCGGTGGAGTCGAGCAGGTGCCGCATCGCGGCGGCGATGCCCCGGCCGGTCGGCTCGGGCTGCGCGATGTGGTGGCTGTCGGCCGACAGGCCCTGGCCGAGGACCTCGCAGTAGATCCGAGCGCCACGCGCCTTCGCGTGCTCCTCGGACTCCAGGACGACGACGCCCGCGCCCTCGCCGAGCACGAAGCCGTCACGGCCCGTGTCGTACGGGCGGGAGGCCTTCGTCGGGTCGCCCTCGCTCTTGGACATCGCCATCATGTTGGCGAAGGCGGCGATCGGCAGCGGGTGGATCGCGGCCTCGGTGCCACCGGCGACGACCACGTCGGCACGGCCGGTGCGGATCATCTCGACGGCGTAGCCGATCGCCTCGGCGCCCGAGGCGCACGCGGAGACCGGGGTGTGGACACCCGCTCGCGCGTTGACTTCGAGGCCCACGTTGGCGGAGGGGCCGTTGGGCATGAGCATGGGCACGGTGTGCGGGGAGACGCGGCGGACGCCCTTCTCCTTGAGCACGTCGTACTGGTCGAGCAGGGTGGTCACGCCGCCGATGCCGGAGGCGATGACGGAACCGAGCCGTTCGGGGGCGATCTTCTCGTCCTCGCCGGCGGGCGCGGTGTATCCCGCGTCGGCCCAGGCCTCGCGGGCGGCGATCAGCGCGAACTGCGCCGAACGGTCCAGTTTGCGGGCGAGCGGACGGGGCAGGACGTCACCGGGGTCGACGGCGGCCGTCGCGGCGATCTTGACGGGCAGCTCCGCGAAGCGCTCGCCCACCAGGGGCTTGACGCCGGAGCGCCCCGCGAGAAGACCTTCCCAGGTCGACGCGGAGTCGCCACCCAGCGGTGTGGTTGCGCCGATACCGGTAACGACCACGGTGCGATTGGTCGAGCTCACAGGAATTCGTTCTCCATGTGTGTGTTGGTCGGAGTTCGGCGCCACCGCCGGGTGGCGGGCCGGGTCAGCGGAGGCCGAATCAGGCCTGGTGCTTCAGGATGTAGTCGGCAGCGTCACCGACGGTCTTGAGGTTCTTGACGTCCTCGTCCGGGATCTTGACGTCGAAGCGCTCTTCGGCGGCGACGACGACCTCGACCATGGACAGCGAGTCGACGTCCAGGTCGTCGGTGAAGGACTTGTCCAGCTGGACGTCCTCGGTGGGGATGCCGGCGATCTCGTTGACGATCTCGGCGAGACCCTCGACGACCTGCTCCTGGGTGAAGGCCATGGTGGCGCTCCTTCTTGTGATTGCTGGTAAACGGTGTGCCGGAGAGATCCGGTGTGCCTAGGGGAGGGTAACGACCGACGCGGCGAAGACGAGACCCGCCCCGAAGCCGATGATGAGCGCCGTGTCGCCGCTCTTGGCCTGGCCGGTCGCCAGGAGCCGTTCCATCGCGAGCGGAATGGAGGCGGCGGAGGTGTTGCCGGTGGTCTCGACGTCACGGGCGACCGTGACGTGCTCGGGCAGCTTGAGCGTCTTCACCATCGAGTCGATGATCCGCATGTTCGCCTGGTGCGGGATGAAGACGTCCAGATCGTCCGGGGAGATCCCGGCGGCGTCCAGAGCCTGCTGCGCGACCTTCGCCATCTCGAAGACGGCCCAGCGGAAGACCGCCTGGCCCTCCTGCGTGATGGCGGGGAACTTGATGTCGCCCTGGCTGTCGAGGGGGAGCTTGGAGACGTCGCCCACGTGGAACTCGTTCCACGGCACGGTCTGCTTGATGGTCTCGGACTTGTCGCCCTCGGAGCCCCAGACGGTGGGGCCGATGTGCGGCTCGTCGGAGGGGCCGACGACGACCGCTCCGGCGCCGTCGCCGAACAGGAAGGCCGTCGCGCGGTCCTCAAGGTCGGTCAGGTCGCTGAGCCGCTCGACGCCGATGACGAGCACGTACTCCGCCGAACCCTCGACGATCATGCCCTTGGCGAGGGTCAGGCCGTAGCCGAAGCCCGCGCAGCCGGCGGAGATGTCGAACGCGGCCGGCTTCCCGGCGCCGATCCGGTCGGCGATCTCGGTGGCGATGGCGGGGGTCTGCTTGAAGTGCGAGACCGTGGAGACGACGACGGCGCCGATCTGCTCGGGAGAGATCCCGGCGGCGGCGATGGCCTTGCCCGAGGCCTCCACCGACATGGCGGCGACGGTCTCCTCGGGCGAGGCCCAGTGCCGGGTGGCGATCCCGGAGCGCGAGCGGATCCACTCGTCGGACGAATCGATCTTCTCGAGGATCACCTCGTTCGGCACGACCCGGGTGGGGCGGTAGCCGCCGACACCGAGAATGCGCGCGTACGGGGCACCCTTGCTGGGCTTGATCTTCGACATGCTTCTCGACACTCCTTGTCAGACGGCCGGGTGCTCGGCGATGAGCGTACGGGCCGCGTCCAGGTCGTCGGGGGTCTTGAGGGCGACCGTGGCCACCCCCGGCAGAGCACGCTTGGCGATGCCGGTCAGGGTGCCGCCGGGGCACACCTCGACCAGGGCGGTCGCGCCGAGCGCCTGGAAGGTCTCCATGCACAGGTCCCAGCGGACCGGGTTGGCGACCTGGCCGACCAGACGGGCGACGACCTCGGCGCCGTCGGAGACGACCTGCCCGTCCTTGTTGGAGACGTAGCGGACGGCGGGGGCGGCGGGGGACAGCGCGCGGGCCGCCTCCTCCAGCTTCGCCACGGCCGGGGCCATGTGGTGGGTGTGGAACGCTCCGGCGACCTTCAGCGCGACGACCCGGCGGACGCCCTCGGGCTTGTCGGCCTCCAGGGCGGCCAGCTGCTCCAGGGTGCCGGCCGCGACGATCTGCCCGGCGCCGTTCACGTTGGCGGGGGTCAGACCGAGCTTCTCCAGATGCGCGACGGTCACCTCGGGGTCCCCGCCGAGCAGCGCGGACATGCCGGTCGGGGTGATTCCGGCGGCCTCGGCCATCGCCAGGCCCCGGGTCCGGACCAGACGCAGCGCGGAGGCCTCGTCGAGGACACCGGCGAGCGCGGCGGCGGTGAACTCGCCGACGCTGTGACCGGCGACGACGCCGGGGGAGACGTCACCGAGCGCGGCGGCCGAGAGCAGGCCGGCGGCGACCAGGAGCGGCTGCGCCACGGCGGTGTCGCGGATCTCGTCCGCGTCCGCCTTCGTGCCGTAGTGGGCGAGGTCGAGCCCGATGGCGTCGGACCAGGCCGCGATGCGGTCGGCGGCACCGGGGAGTTCGAGCCAGGGGGTCAGGAAGCCGGGCGTCTGGGCGCCTTGGCCGGGAGCGACGAGTACGAGCACCCTCACACTCTCTCTTGGGGACGGCTCCGAGCGCCCGTGGGGACAAGGACGAAGAACCGTCGGGGGAATTGTTGGTGTTCGACAAAAGTCTAGGACTGCGAATCTCCGTCGGCCAAGCGCCCGAGGATCAGCGCGATCCGCAGGGTGAACGCGGAGCGGACGTCGGAGGGCGACCAGCCGGTGACGTCGGTCACACGTCGGAGCCGGTAGCGCACGGTGTTCGGGTGGACGAAGAGCATCCGGGCCGCGCCTTCCAGGCTACTGGCCTGCTCCAGATAGACACTGAGAGTTTCGAGGAGAGCCGATCCCGCTTCCTCCAGCGGTCTGTAGATCTCCTCCACCAGCTGCTCGCGTGCGGAAGGATCGGATGCGATGGCGCGCTCCGGGAGCAGGTCGTCGGCGAGGACCGGCCGGGGCGCGTCCTGCCAGGCGGAGCAGGCCTTGAGCCCGGCCGCCGCCGCCTGCGCGGAGCGGGTCGCGGCCAGCAGGTCGGGGACGACGGGCCCGGCGACGACGGGCCCGGCCGCGTAGGGGCCGATCAGGGACTTCGCGACGGAGAGCGGATTGTCGTTGCCGCCCGCGATGACGACGAGCCGGTCGCCGAGGACCCCGGTGAGGACCTGGAGCTTGGCGTGCCGGGCGGCCCGCCGGATCGCCTCCACGGTCAGCTCGCTGTCGCCGTCGGGGGCGGTGCCGAGGATGACGCAGACGTGGTCGGGGGAGTTCCAGCCGAGGGCCGCCGCGCGGGAGACGGCGCCCTCGTCGGCCTCGCCGGACAGGACGGCGTTGACCACGAGCGATTCCAGGCGCGCGTCCCAGGCGCCCCGGGCCTCCGCGGCCTGCGCGTAGACCTGGGCGGTGGCGAAGGCGATCTCCCGGGCGTAGACGAGGAGCGCCTCGCGCAGCACGGACTCGTCGCCGGGGGCGGCGACCTCCTCGATCGCCGACTCCATGACCTCGATCGTCGTACGGACCATCTCCACGGTCTGGCGCAGGGTGATCGCCCGGGTCAGCTCGCGGGGGGCGGTGCCGAAGACGTCCGTCGAGATCGCCTGCGGGGTCTCGGGGTGCCGGAACCACTCGGTGAACGCGGCGATGCCGGCCTGGGCGACCAGCCCGATCCACGACCGGTTCTCTGGCGGCATCGCCCGGTACCACGGCAGCGTCTCGTCCATGCGGGCGATGGCACCGGCGGCGAGGCGCCCGGAGGACTGCTCCAGGCGCTTCAGGGTGGCGGCGTGCGGGTGGGCGGCGTTCGTGGGTTCTGGCACGGGGACAAGACTGCCTTATCCGGGCGGCGGCGTGCGGGGTCGGGGCGGCTTCGCCTCGGACGGACGCCTTCGGGCTCGCGCCGCGGACACCTTCGGGCTCGCGCCGCGGGCGCCCGGAAGGACACCCCGGGGGCTGTACGAAGGGTGCCGCCGCCCCCGCTTCCCGACCGCACTACGGTAGGGCCGTGACACGCATCCAGCGCGCGGACGAGCGGTACCCCGGCGGGGACCCGGCGGTCGGGATCGAGACCCGGCACGCCCTGTCGTTCGGCCCGCACTACGACCCCGACAACCTCCGTTTCGGCGCCCTGCTCGCCTGCAACGAGGAGCGGCTCGCGCCCGGTGCGGGCTTCGACGAGCATCCGCACAGCCACACCGAGATCGTCACCTGGGTCGTCGAGGGTGAGCTGACCCACCACGACTCGGCGGGCCACACCACGGTGGTGCGCCCCGGCGACCTCCAGCGGCTGAGTTCGGCCGGGGGCGTCCGGCACGTGGAGCGCAACGACGGGGACGTGCCGCTGGTCTTCGTGCAGATGTGGCTGGCCCCGCTCGCACCGGGCGGGGAGCCTTCGTACGAGGTGGTGCGGGGGGTCGGCGACGCGTACGGCCTCCCGGCGGCGGACGCGGTCCTGCACGTCCGCCGTCTGGGCGCCGGGGAGCGGACCGGGGTGCCCGCCGCCGACTTCGCGTACGTCCACGTCGTCCGGGGCACCGTCCGCATCGAGGCCCCGGACCCCACCCCTGCCACGAACGTCACCTCCGCCCCGGGCTCAACCCCTGCCACGGACGCCACCCCCGCCACGGGCTCAACCTCCGCCCCGGGCTCCACCCCCGCCACGGACGCCACCCCCGCCGGGAGTCCCGACCTCGCTCCCGGTGACGCCGTGCGGCTCATCGACGCCACGGGGCGCACGCTCGTCGCCACGGCGGACGCGGAGGTGCTCGTCTGGGAGATGCGGGACTGGCGCAAGGCGTCGGCGTGACCCTTCAGGCCAGCGCGCTCTTCTTCTTCCACTGGTCCCAGTCCAGGTTCCACGCCCCGTAGCCGTTGCCCTCGGCGACCACGCCCTTGGTCTCCGCGCCGGTGATCTCGAACGGGTCGCCCACGTTCACCTGACCGTAGAAGGAGGCGGCGTCGGCGTCGCTCATGCCGATGCATCCCGAGCTGTGGTTGGCGCGCCCGAAGTAGTCCGCGTTCCAGGGGGCCGCGTGCGCGTACATGCCCGACCAGGTCAGCCGCATCGAGTAGTCGACCATCTTGTCGTAGGCGTCGCCGAGGCCGACCGTCTCCGAGTTCATGTTGATGGTGCCCTCCTTCGCCATGAGGACGGCCGTGCCCCGCCAGGACCGCTTGTCGCCGCCCGGGGTGCCGCCGGAGACCGGGATCGTGCGGACGGCGCGTCCCTCGCGGGTGAGCGTCAGCTGCTTCCGGTCCAGGTCGACCTTGACGATCTGGGCGGTGCCGACGGTGAAGCCGGTGCGGTAGTCGCGGACGAACCAGCCGCCGCCGGAGTCCGTCCCGTTCAGATCGGCCTCCAGGGTGACCTTGGTGCCGGGCTTCCAGTACTCCCGGGGCCGCCAGTCGGCCCGGTCCCGGCCCGAGTGGTCCTTGATCCAGCCCCAGGAGCCCTCGGTCCCGTTCGACGTGGTGACCTTCAGCTGCCGCTCCACGTCCGCCTTCCGGGTCACCGGCAGGTCGAAGACGACCGACAGCGGGTGCGCGACGCCCACGGTGGTGTTCTTGCCGGGGGCCAGGGTGAGCTTGTTGACCTTCCCGGGCGCCGGGGTGCTGAAGGAGGACGTCCGCGTCGCCTCCCGGCCGTCGCTCGCGCGCGAGGTCACCTTCACCGTGTACGTGGTTCCCGGCGCCGCCCTGCGGTCCGAGGTCCAGCTGGTCCCGGCCGAGCCCGTACGGCCGGTGAGGGCGGCGCCGTCCGCCGCGGCGACCGTCACCTCGGTGAGCGTGCCGCCCGTGGCGGTCACGATCACCGGGCTGCCTGCCTTCTGGGCCGCCACCGTCACCCGCGCCGGGGCGGCGGGCGTACCGTCACCCGCCCCGGGAGCCGACGGCCCGCCGTCCGCCGCCTGCGCCGTGCAGGCGGTGAGGGAGGCCGTCAGGGCCGCCGCCACGAGGACGGGGCGGGATATGCGTATGCGCGACACGGAAGACCTCCGCGGGAGGGAAAGGGCTGGGATGCTCCGGACTGTAAGCCGCGCGGGCCGTCGGGCGGGGGCTGCCGGGCCCGTGTGACGAGGGCTGCGGCACAACGGTTACCGTCCGGTCATAAACGCCGCGCGGCTCCGTCGCACAGGGCTGTGAACCTGCTCTCCGCCCCACCACCGAGGGGCGGAAACAGGAGGCTCCCCGTTGTGTCTGCGCTGCTCGTGACGCCCGCACACGCCGACCGCCGCACCCCCACAGGGCCGCTCCGCCTCGGCCCGGTCACCCCCGAGGCGTACCGCGCGTTCCTCGCCTCCCGCTCGGGGGCGGCGGGCCCCAGCTTCCTCCAGGTGCCCGCCTGGGCCCGCCTGAAGGACGGCTGGTGCCACCAACTCCTCGGCTGGGGACCCGAGTCGGGCGACCTCCGGGGCGTCGCCCTGGTGCTCCTGCGGGCCTTCCCCGGCACCCGGAAGTACTTCGCCTATCTGCCCGAGGGACCCGTCGCCGACTGGGCCGACCCGGCGCTCGACGACTGGCTCGACCCACTGCTGCGGCATCTGCGCGCGTCCGGCGCCTTCGCCGTACGCCTGGGCCCCGCCCCCGCCTACCGGCGCTGGAGCGCGGCCACCGTCAAGGCGGGCACGGGCCCGGGGCGGCGGCTCTCCGACGTCCTCGCCGACGAGGTCGACCCGCTCGGCGCCCTCGTCGCCGACCGGCTCAGGGCGCGCGGCTGGCGGCGCTGCGGCGGCGAGTCCGAGGACGGCGCCGACGCCCAGCCCCGGCACGTCTTCCAGGTCCCCCTCGCCGGGCGCACCCCCGACGACCTGTGGACCGGCCTCAACCAGGAGTGGCGGCGCAATGTCCGCAAGGCCCGCAAGCACGGCGTCGAGGTCACCGTGGGCTCCGCCGCCGACCTGCCCGATTTCCACCGGCTGCTGCGGATCACCGAGGACCGCGACGGCTTCCGCCTCGGCCGCTCCCTCGCCTACTACGAGCGCCAGTACGCCGTCCTCAACGCCGAGAGCCCCGGCCGCATGCGGCTCTATCTCGCCCGCCACGAAGGCGAGATCCTCGCCGCCCACACCATGATCACCGTCGGCGGCCGGGTCTGGTACCAGACCGGCGCCTCCGCCGACCACCGGCGCGAGGTCCGCCCCTCCAACGCCCTCCAGTGGCGCATGCTGCTCGACGCCCACGCCCTCGGCGCCGACGTCTACGACCTGCGCGGGGTACCCTCCACCCTCGATCCGGGCGACCGCGCCCACGGGCTGCTCCGCTGGAAGCTCGGCACGGGCGGAGAGGTCGTCGAGACGCTGGGGGAGTGGGAGATGCCGATGCCGGGCACGGCCAACCAGGCGCTGTACCGCGCCTTCCAGGCCTATCTGGCCCGCCGATGACGGCCACCCTCGCCACCGGCAGGACCGGCGGCGACCAGCCGGGCACCCCGACCGCCGGACGGACCGAGCGGAAGGCGCCCACCGCACTGCGCAGCGGCGCCCTCATGGCCGCCGGATCGCTCGTCTCCCGCGCCACCGGCTTCGTCCGCGCCGCCGTGGTCGCCGCCGCCCTCGGCGCGGGATACGTCGCCGACGGCTACGCGGTCGGCAACTCCGTCCCCACCATCGTCTACACCCTCCTCCTCGGCGGCGCCCTCAACGCCGTCTTCGTCCCCGAACTGGTCAAGGCGGCCAAGGAACACGCCGACGGCGGCGTCGCCTACACCGACCGGCTCCTCACCCTGTGCGCCCTCGCCCTCACCGCGCTCACCGCCGCCGCCGTCCTCGCCGCGCCCCTGATCGTCGACCTGTACACCGACTACAGCGGCGCCCAGCGGGAGACGACCGTCGTCTTCGCCCGCACCTGTCTGCCGCAGATCCTCTTCCTCGGCCTCTTCACCCTCCTCGGCCAGGTCCTCAACGCCCGGGGCAGGTTCGGCGCCATGATGTGGACGCCCGTCCTCAACAACGTGGTCGTCGTCGCCGTCTTCGGCCTCTTCCTGGTGGTGAGCGACGGCGGCACCCTCACCCCCGGCGAGACCGCGCTCCTCGGCTGGGGCACCACCGCGGGCATCGCCCTCCAGGCCCTCGCCCTGGTACCCGCGCTGCGCGCCGCCGGCTTCCGCTGGCGGCCCCGCTTCGACTGGCGGGGCAGCGGGCTCGCCGCCCCGCTCCGCTCGGCCGGCTGGCTGGTGCTGCTCGTCCTCACCAACCAGGGCGCGTACTGGGTGACCACCCTGCTCGCCACCTCGGCGGGCGGCACGGTCTCCGGCGGCGGACTCGCCGCCTACAACAACGCCTATCTGCTGTGGACCGTCCCGCACGGCATCGTCACCGTCTCCCTGGTGACCGCCCTGCTGCCCCGGATGAGCGGCGCGGCGGCCGACGGCGATCTCGCGGGCGTCCGCAGGGACGTCGGCTACGCCCTGCGGACCAGCGCGGCGGCCGTGGTCCCCGCCGCCTGCGCCCTCTTCGCGCTCGCCGTGCCCCTCCTGACGGTGGTCTTCCGGTACGGGGCGACCAGCGCCGACGACATCCGTGCCATGTCCTGGATCCTGATGGCCTTCGCGCCCGGACTCGTCGCCCTCTCCGGGCAGTACGTGTGCACCCGGGCCTTCTACGCGCTGCGCGACACCCGCACCCCGTTCCTGCTGAACCTGGTGATCGCGGGCCTGGGCGCGCTCCTCTCGCTCACCGCCCACCACCTCCTGCCGACCCGCTGGGCCGTCACCGGCATGGCCGCCGGATACTCCCTCGCCCTGTGGACCGGCTGGGCCCTCACGGCGTACGTCCTGCGCCGCCGCCTCCACACAACCGGGCCCCGCGCAGCCGGTCCCCGCACCACCGACGGCCCCCGCACCGACCCCGGCACCGACCCCGGCCCCCGCACCGGTGACGGTTCCGCCGTCTCGCTCGCGCGGCTGCTGCTCGCCGCCGTCCCCGCCGCCGGATACGGGCTCCTCGTCACCGGGCTCACCGGTCCCGCAGGAGCCGTGCCCTCCGGGCTCGCGGGCGCGCTCACCGTCCTCGGCACCTTCGCCGTCCTCGCCCGGCCCTTCCGCCTCACCGAGGTGTCGGCCCTGCTCACCGCCGGTTCCGGCCGCCTCCGCGTCCTCGCCCGCCGCCGGTGAACCCGTACCGCACCACCCGCCGCCCCCGGCCCACGGGGGCTCCGACGACCTTGGGATACTCCACAGATGCCCCGCGTGCTGCTCATCGAAGACGACCCCTCCGTCCGCGAGGGGGTCGAACTCGGGCTGCGGCGACGCGGCCACGAGGTGCGCACCGCGGCCACCGGTGAGGCGGGACTCGCCGCCCTCGGGGAGTTCCGCCCTGACCTGCTGCTGCTCGATCTGATGCTGCCCGGCATGAACGGCGTCCAGGTCTGCCGTACGGTCCGCGAGAGCAGCCAGCTGCCGATCATCATGCTGACCGCCAGGGGCGACGACTTCGACGTCGTCGTCGGACTGGAGGCGGGCGCCGACGACTACATCGTCAAACCGGCCCGCACCGAGGTCATCGAGGCCCGGATACGGGCCGTGCTCCGCCGCATCGAGGAGCCGGGCTCCGGCCGCTCCGCCGTCGAGTTCCACGGGGAACTCGCCATCGACCGGGCCGGTCTCACCGTCGCCAAGTCCGGCGAGCGCATCGGCCTCGCCCCCTCCGAGCTGAAGCTGCTCCTGCACCTGACGGCCGCCCCCGAGCAGGTCTTCAGCCGTCAGCAGCTCCTCGAACACGTCTGGGAGCACAGCTACCACGGCGACGCCCGACTGGTCGACGCCTGCGTCCGCCGCCTCCGCAACAAGATCGAGGACACCCCGGGCGAACCCCGCTACATCCAGACCCTGCGGGGCTTCGGCTACCGCTTCGGCCCGCTGTGAGAACCCGCGCGGCGAAGGAACAGGGCCGAAGAGCCCGCACGGTCGAGGAACCGCGGACCCGGGCCCACCGGGGCCCCCGGATGCGCGCGCACCCCTTCGGACTGCGCACCCGGCTCGTCCTCGCCTTCCTGCTCGTCGCCGCCGTCGGCTGCGGCACCACCGCCGCCCTCACCTACCGCGCCGCCCGCAACGCGATCCTGGAGCAGACCCAGAACACCGCCGTCTCCGCCTTCCGCGAGCAGGTCTCCGGCCACAGCATCGAGCTGCCCGTCAGTGCCGAGGCGCTGCGCGACCAGCTCCTGCCGATCGCCCGTCAGGGCAAGCCGCGTTCCTGGCGGGTCTACGCCGAGTACGGCACCCTCCGGGTCTCCTCCACCGACCGCCCCACGTCCTCCGTCATCACCCGGGAGCTGCGCGACCGCGCCCTCGGGCAAACCGTCCCGCACGGCAGCTTCCAGCGGGTGGTCAAGAACGGCACCCCGTATCTCACGATCGCCGTCCCCGCCGTCTTCATGGCCCACTCGCCCGGAGCGGCGCCCCAGCGCACCGGACTCGTCTTCTACGCGGTGATGGAGCTGGACGAGGAGGAGGCGAACATCGAGGCCATGGTCACCGCCGCCCGCGACGGGGCCTTGCCCGCGCTCGCCATCGCCCTCATCCCCGCCCTGATCGCCGCGCGGGGCGTCCTGCGGCCGGTACGGGAGCTGCGCCACGCGGCCCACAGCATGGGGCGCGGCCGTCTCGACACCCGTATCCACGCCAAGGGCAGCGACGAACTCGCCGATCTGGCCCGTACGTTCAACGAGTCGGCGGCCGAGCTGGAACGTTCCGTCACCGAGCTGCGGGAGGCCGAGGCGCGGGCCCGCCGCTTCGCCTCCGACGTCTCGCACGAGCTACGCACCCCGCTCGCCGGGATGCTCGCGGTCACCGAGGTCCTCGACGAGGACGCCGGGAGCCTGGACAGCGACACGGCCCGCGCGGTGCGGCTGATCAGCGCGGAGACCGGGAAGCTCGCCGTGCTCGTCGAGGACCTGATGGAGATCTCCCGCTTCGACGCCCGCGCCGCCGAGCTGCACACCGACGAGGTCGACGCCGCCGACTGCGTACGCAAGACTCTCCAGCACCGGCGCTGGACCGATCCGGCGCGGGTCGCCCCGGATCTCGCCGAGGGCATCAGGGCCCGGCTCGACCCGCGCCGCTTCGACGTCGTCGTCGCCAACCTGGTGGGCAACGCGCTGCGGCACGGCGGGACACCCGTCACGGTCCGGCTCTACGCGGAGGGGGAGGAACTGGTGACGGAGGTCGCCGACCGGGGTCCGGGCATCCACCCGGACGTCCTGCCGCATGTCTTCGACCGCTTCTACAAGGCGGACCAGGCCAGGACCCGCTCGGAGGGCAGCGGTCTCGGTCTGGCGATCACGCTGGAGAACGTACGGCTGCACGGTGGCACCGTCACCGCCGCCAACCGACCGGAGGGCGGGGCGGTCTTCACCGTGCGGATGCCACTGTGAGGCGGGGGGCCGAGGTGAGCCGGGATGCCGAGGGGAGCCGGGTGAATCCAGGGGCGGTGGCGGTGGAGCCGGGGCCGGGCGGGGAAGCGAGGTTGGGCGCCGTGGGGATGCCGGGCGTCACAGCGGTGCCGGGTGTCACAGTGGCGCCGGGTGTCTCGGCGGTCCCGGGTGTCACGAGGAGGCCCGTTGCCGCCGTCCGTCGCGCCGCCGGGGTCCTGTTCACCCTGGCGGCGCTCGGCGGCTGCGGCATCCAGGAGAGCGACGTCGTCGAGGCGGGCGGCGCGGCGACCGTCTTCGTCAGGCCCGGTCCCGAAGAGCGGGCGGTGCTCTACTTCCTCGGCCCGGACGGGCGCTCGATGCCGGTGGCCCGGGACATCCACGCGCCGGGGGCCCCGGCAGGCGCCTACGCCGACACCGACGGGTTTCCCGCGTCGGACCCCGGCCGCTCGCCGATACGGGCCGACACCGACAAGCTGCTCGCCGCGCTCCTCTCCGGTCCGCTGCCGAGCGAGGCCGCGCGGGGCATCACCACCGACCTGCCGGACACCTCCACCGGCTTCCCGCACGTCCAGCGGGACCCGAAGGGGGCGGAGGACACGGAGTCGGGCCGCCGGCGGATCAACATCGTGGTCAAGCTCCACGTACGGAAGCTGTCCGAGGCCGCCGTCCGGCAGCTGGTCTGCACGGTGGCCTACGCGGAACACCCGGCCGGTCTCGTCGACGTCACCCTCCTCGGCATCGACGGTCCCCGGTCCATCCGGAGCTGCGAGGAATCGTTCTAGGCCGGGTCCTCCGGATCAGGAGGCCGTGTCTTTCGGGTCAGGCCGGATCCCGTCACGTGTCTTCCGGGTCAGCCCGGACCAGCCCGGACCAGCCTGGACCAGCCCGGACCAGCCCGGATCGGCCCGGACCCCGCCGGGCCCGGGTCGCACCGCCCGGCCCGGGTCGCACCGCCCGGTCGTCCCCGCTGGGGCAGGGGGGTGGAACGGCGCGACCATTGGGGTTATTTGTCGGATTATCGGCCTGTCGTTTCCGGGGTGACTGGTACCCATCCCGACCATGAGGAGAAAACGCCCCCCGTCCCTGCCCGGCCGCCCCGCGCCGCCCGGCCGCGCCTCCCGACTCGCCACCGCGGCCCTGGCCCTCCTGGTCGGCGCGGGAACACCCCTGGCCCTCGACACCGGCGCCCGCGCCGACACCGCGCCCCGCCCCCGGGCCACCGGCTCCCCCCTCGTCGACGAGACCTTCAGCCGCGCCACCGCCCCCGAGTTCACCGGAGTCGGCGCCTCCTGTCTCACCGGCGCGCCCACCGGAGGCGCACCGCCGCCCAGCGGCAGCCACCCCCTGGGCGGCTGCGCCCCCAGCGCGGTCGGACCCGTACCACCCAACAGCGCCGACCCCTACGGCTTCCTGCGGCTGACCGACTCCAACCACTTCCAGAGTTCGGCCGTCCTCTACAACCACGCCATCCCGGCCGGACAGGGACTGGACGTCACCTTCGACCAGTACCAGTACGGCAGCACCACCCCGGCCCGCCCCGCCGACGGCATCTCCTTCTTCCTCGTCGACGGCGCCGCCTCGCTGACCCACCCGGGCGCCTTCGGCGGCAGCCTCGGCTACGCCCAGATCCGCGAGGGCGACAACCCGAACGTCCCGATGCAGCCCGGTGTCGACCACGGCTACATCGGCGTCGGACTCGACGTCTACGGCAACTACTTCGGCGACGGCGAGTCGCGCGGCAACGGCTGCGCCCACCGCTCGCCGACCATGGAGTCCTGGCCGCCGCCCGCCCCCAACATGATCACCCTGCGCGGGCCGGGCGACGGCACCATCGGCTACTGCTTCATGACCGCCACCACCGACAACCTCACCACCACGGGCCCCTGGCCCTCCACCCTGCCGGGGCAGCTCCAGGGCCCGACGACCGTCATGCCCGGCGGCATCACCCCGCAGGACGCGGCGGAACTCCTCGAAGTGGACCGCCGCCGGGTCAACGTGCACATCACGTCGGGCGCCGCCCCGCTGCTCACCGTCTCCGTCGACTTCAACGACGGCACAGGCCCGCACCAGGTCCTCTCGACCCCCGCGCCGCTGCCGCTGCCCTCGACGTACAAGTTCGGCTTCGCCTCCTCGACCGGCGCGAACACCGACGTCCACCTCGTCCGCAACGTCGTCGTCCACAGCGCCGACCCGCTGCCCGAGCTGAACCTGGTCAAGCAGGCGCGCAAGCCGCTTCCGGCCGATCTGGCCCCCGGCGACCAGGTGCCGTACGACTTCGTGGTGACCAACTCGGGCACCACCAACATCACCGAACTCGTCGTCACCGACCCGAAGATCGGCGCGGTGACCTGCCCGACGACGATGCTCTCGGTCGGCCAGACCATCACCTGTACCGCCACCTACACCGTGACCGCCGCCGACGCGGCCGCCGGTTCCATCGTCAACACCGCCGTCGCGACCGGTAGTTCCGACGGCGACACGGTCACCTCGCCACCGTCGTCGGAGACCGTGCCGCTCCAGCGCCCGGCGGCCATCGAGGTCGAGAAGAGGGTGGCGACGGAAGGCCCCTACTCGGTCGGCCAGACGGTCACCTACCTCTACACCGTCCGCAACACGGGCGGGGCGCGGCTGGATTCGGTCGCGGTCCAGGACGACCACGTCACCGGCATCACCTGCGAGGCGACCTCGCTCGCCCCCGCAGGGGAGACCGGGGACAGCACCACCTGCACGGGTACGTACACGATCACCGCGGCGGACGGCACGGCCGGTTCGGTCACCAACACCGCCACGGCGACGGGCCAGGACGACGGCCGGACGGTCACCTCGCCGCAGACCGAGCTGACCCTCCCCATCGGGACGCCCCACGTCACCCTGACGAAGCGGGTCACCTCCACCGGCCCGTACCAGGTCGGCTCGCGGGTCGACTACGCGTACACCGTCACCAACACCGGCTCCACCACCCTGACCGGCGTACGGGTCCTCGACGACCACGCCACCGGCGTCACCTGCGAGGCGACCACGCTCGCCGCCGGCGCCTCCACCACCTGCCACGCCTCCTACACGATCACCCAGGCGGACATCGACCTCTGCCGGGAGAGCGGTGAGGCGCAGAACTGCGTCATCACCAACGTGGCCCAGGCCGGTGGCACCGACCCGCAGGGCCAGGAGATCGTCAGCGACCCCGCGCAGGCGGAGGTCACCGTTCCCCTCGGGGAGTCGGCCGTGACCCTGGCGAAGCGGGTGGTCTCGCCCGGCCCGTTCGAGGTCGGTTCGACGGTCGAGTACGCGTACACCGTCACCAACAGCGGCAGCAACGCGCTGACCGGCGTGACCGTGGACGACGACCGGATCGAGAACGTCACCTGTGAGGCGACCACCCTCGCTCCCGGCGCCTCCACCACCTGCCACGGCACCTACACCGTCACCGAGGCCAGTCTGGAAGGCTGCGACCGGGGCGGCGACGAGGGCTACGGAGGCGGCGGCACGGAGTGCGTGATCACCAACGTGGCCCGTGCGACCGGAACGGACCCCGAGGGCGCGAGCGTCGTCAGCGACCCGGCCCAGGCCAGCATCACGGTCAACGGCGGCCACGAGCCGTGCGGTTACGGCTGTGACGACCGCAGGAAGAAGAAGCCCGCGAGCCACTGAGCCCGCGGGCAGCACACCCCTCCGGCGCCGCCCCACGGGACGGCGCCGGAGGCGTGCGCGAGGAGAAACCCCGTGGCCTCAGGCCCCGGCCGTCCGCAGCTCCGCGAGCACCGCGTCCGTGAACGGCGGCCACGCCTCGATCGCCCACGGCCCGAAAGGCCGGTCGGTGAGGGCCACGCACGCGGCCCGCGCGTCCGGGTCGACCCACAGGAAGGTCCCCGACTGCCCGAAGTGGCCGAACGTACGCGGCGAGGAGGTCGACCCCGTCCAGTGCGGGACCTTCCCGTCGCGGATCTCGAAGCCGAGCCCCCAGTCGTTCGGCCGCTGGTGCCCGTAACCGGGCAGGATGCCCGTCACCCCGGGATACGTCACGGTCATCGCCTCCAGGACGGTGCGCGGGTCGAGCAGCCGGGGCGCCTGCACCTCGGCGGCGAACCGCACCAGATCGTCCACGGTCGACACGCCGTCCTTCGCGGGCGAACCCTCCAGGGACGTCGACGTCATCCCCAGGGGCTCCAGGACCGCCTGGCGCAGATAGTCGGCGAACGGGATGTCGGCGACCTTCGCGAGATGGTCGCCCAGCACCTCGAAACCGGTGTTGGAGTAGATCCTTCGGGCGCCGGGCGCCGCCATGACCCGGTCCTCGTCGAAGGCGAGCCCCGAGGTGTGGGCGAGCAGGTGCCGCACGGTCGCGCCCTCGGGCCCGGCCGGCTCGTCGAGGTCGAGCGCCCCCTCCTCGTACGCGACGAGAACGGCGTACGCCGCCAGCGGCTTCGTCACGGAGGCCAGCGGGAACCTCTTCCCGGTGGGCCCGTGGGACCCGGCCAGGGTGCCGTCCGCGCGGACCACGGCCGCGGCGGCGGTGGGGACGGGCCAGTTCTCGATCGACGCCAGGCTGGGCACGCTGCTCTGCATGGCCCCGAGCCTACTTGCTTCGAGTGCACTCCAACGTTTTAGCGTGGGGGTCATGAGCGTGATGGCGAGCACGAGCCCGACCCCCACCCGTACCCGGACGCACTACAGCATCAGCGAGGTCGCGGAGCTGACCGGTCTCACCGCCCACACCCTGCGCTGGTACGAGCGGATCGGCCTCATGCCCCACGTGGACCGTTCGCACACCGGGCAGCGCCGCTTCACGGAGAAGGACCTCGGCTGGCTGGAATTCGTCGGCAAGCTGCGGCTCACCGGGATGCCGGTCGCCGACATGGTCCGGTACGCCGAACTGGTCCGCGAGGGCGACCACACCCGCGACCAGCGCAAGGAACTCCTGGAGACCACCCGGCGCGACGTGCTCGCCCGGATCACCGAACTCAAGGACACGCTCGCCGTGCTCGACATCAAGATCAGCCACTACGGGACCGCAAGCGGAGGGACACCCACATGAGCAGCGAGACCAGGATCGACACCGTACGACTCGGCCAGGACGGGCCGGAGATCGGCGTCCAGGGCTTCGGCGCCATGGGCATCAGCGAGTTCTACGGCGACACCGACGAGGCGGCGGCCCGCGACACCCTCGACGCGGCCCTGGAGACCGGCGTCACCCTCATCGACACCGCCGACATGTACGGCAGCGGGGCCAACGAGGAGTTCCTCGCCCCCTTCCTCGCCGCCCACCGCGACGAGATCACCATCGCCACCAAGTTCGCCATCGAACGCGACCCGGTCGACAACACCCGCCGGGGCGTGCGCAACGACCCCGCCTACATCCGCAAGGCGGTCGAGGGCAGCCTGCGCCGCCTCGGCATCGACACCATCGACCTCTACTACATGCACCGCCGCGACCCGGAGGTCCCCTTCGCCGACTCCGTCGGCACGATGGCCGAACTCGTCAAGGAAGGCAAGGTCAGGTACCTGGGCCTGAGCGAGGTCACCGGCGCCGAACTGCACGAGGCCCACGCCGTGCACCCGATCACCGCCCTCCAGTCGGAATGGTCGCTCTTCTCCCGGGACGTGGAGCGGAGCGCCGTCGGCGCCGCCGCCGAACTCGGCGTGACCTTCGTGCCGTACTCGCCGCTCGGCCGGGGCTTCCTCACCGGCTCGTTCGCCGACGCCGCCAAGGACCTCGCGGGCAACGACTTCCGCCGCCACCAGCCCCGCTTCTCCGGCGAGAACGCGGAACGCAACGCGGCCCTCCTCGCCCCGGTCCGCGAGATCGCCGCCGCCCACGGGGCCACCCCCGCGCAGATCGCCCTGGCCTGGGTCCAGCAGCGGTCCGCCGTGCACGGACTGACCGTCGTCCCCATCCCCGGCACCCGCAAGCGCTCCCGGCTCCTGGAGAACGCGGCCGCCACCCGGATCACCCTCACCGACGCGGAACTGGCCGCCCTTGAGCCCATCGCCGCCCAGGTGGCGGGCGACCGCTACCCGGACATGCGGGGCACGTCGGCGAGCCGGGAACAGTAACCCCGGCCGGAAGCCAGGGGGCTGGGGACCGTCACCCCAGCCCCAGGGCGAAGACCGCGAACCCCGCCGCGAGAAGCCCCGCCAGGACCCGAGGGGCCGGGCCCGTCCGGGTCCACGGCGACTCGAAGCCGCGCGCGTACCGCCCGATCAAGGCCAGCAGCCCGGCGAAGACCGGCATCCACGCCAGCCGGGCGAGGATCCAGCCCGCCGAGTCCGGCGCACCGACCAGACCGGGCACCTCCCCGAGGTACGAGCCCGGCACCGCCGCCGCCAGCATCGCCGTCTGGTGCCAGCACAGCACCGTCATCGCCGACAGGTTGACGACCACGACCGGCGCCCACAGCGCGGGCCGGGCCAGCAGCCGGCCGATCCGGTCCCTGAGCAGGATCGCGGCGCCGCTCTGCGCGGCGGCCAGGGCCAGGACGAGCAGCGACGGCGGATGCGAGTTGGTGCGGGCCTCACCGGGGACGCCCACCATCGACGCCGGGTAGCCGAAGACCAGAAGCAGCGCCGCGAACAGCACGGCCCCGCCGAGCAGCAGCCACCGGGCGTGGACCCGGGTGACCCGGCCCTCGCCCCAGGAGACGCCCAGCTGATAGGCGAACAGCCAGCCGGGCAGGATGTTGAGCAGCGAGAGCCACGACGGGACGAAGTCCGCGCCGGGCCCGTACCGCAGGAAGTCGACGACGGCGACCGAACCGAGCAGCGGGGCCGCCGCCCACACCCCGAGCCGCCGGGCGGCCCGTACGCACAGCGGGGTGAGCGCGGTGACGACCGTGTACACACCGACGAACCAGAGCGGCTGGATCACCAGCGTGGACGCCGTCCGCAAGGTGTCCAGGGGCACCCCGGCGCCGTAGTGCAGCAGCGGCAGGAGCACCGCCCACACGGCGGTGACGCCGAGCACCGGACGGCCGAGCCGGGCGAGCCGGCCCCTCAGCCAGTCGCCCGCGGAGCCCTTGCGGCGCCGGTACGACAGGACGGAGGCATAGCCGCCGACGAGGAAGAAGATCCCCAGCATCTGGAGGACCCAGCTGACCGGGGCGAGCCCCGCGAAGGTGGCGAGGGGACTGGCGTTGTGGAGCGCGCCATCGCCCGAAAGGGTGAAGCCACCGAGCAGCCAGTGCCCGGTCGGCACGGCGAGCAGCGCCAGGGCGCGCAACCCGTCGACGGCCCGGTCGCGGTGGGCGGGCGTGCCCGACTCGATCGTCCGGGCCAGGGTGGCGAGCGCGCTCATCGGACGTCCCCCTCGGCGATCGCGGCGAAGGCGCGCAGCGAGGAGGTCCCGGCGGCGAAGTAGCCGCCGTGGCCGTCGGCGTCGGCGGCGGGTATCCGGCGGGCGCCGAAATCCGGGTCCGTGGGGTCGGGGCCGTGCCCGAGCCCGGCCAGCTCGACGTGGGGAACCCGGTCGATCCAGTCGGTGGGGTCCTTCGCCGCCCAGACACGGGCGGAGGTGCCCAGGTCGGCGACGTTGTCGGCGCGCATCCCCGGCGAGCCGAGGACGACCAGGTCCTTGGCCTTGAGGGCATGGGCGGCGAGCCCGCAGACGACGGAGCCGTAACTGTGGCAGAAGACGGCGGGCTCGGCCGCGCCGACGGCCGCGAGACCGTCCGCGAACCGGGTGAGCCGGGCCGCCCCGGCCTCCGCGAGCCGCCCGGTGGCCGCGTCGACGCCGACCCCGACCGGGGTGGTGTACCCGACCCAGGCGATCACCGCCGTCCGGCCGCCGGTCGCCTCCCGCAGGGACCGCGCCATGGCGGCCACCGACCGGACGTGCCCGGCGTCGACGTCCGAACCGGGCACGATCACCGCCACGTGCTCGGCCCGCGCCGGATCCCCGTAGACCAGGGTCACCTGCCCGCGCCCCCGAGGGTCGTACGCGAGGACCCGCGCCCCCTCGAACTCCCCGCGCGTGGTCCGGGCGTTGGCCGCGTACCGAAGCTCCAGGGGCGCCCCGTCCAGGTTCCCGACGACCGTCGGATGGGCGAGCGCAAGAGCCTTTCTCTGTACGGGCTTGAGCCCGGCGAAGAACCGCGCGACCCCGGCCGGGTCCATCCCCTCGGGGTCCGGCAGCCCCGCACTCCGCCACCCCTCCGTCCCGACCGGAGGCCCGGTCACGATCTCCTGGCCGCGCCCGGACGCCCAGCCGGCCGTCCCCGCGATCACGGCGGTCACCAGAGCCGTCGTGATCAAGGTCCTCGTCAAGCGGCGCATGGGACGCCCTCCCTCTCCGGTACTCGCTCGTCCGCTGGCGAGAGGAAGGTAGGAAGACGACGGGTGGCGGCACGTCACCCCGGGGAGCCAACTCGGGCCCGATACCGGGGTAGGGGGTGGAGGAGCAGCCAACTCCAGGCCGGGGGTGGGGTTTACCCCCGGGGGAGAACGGGAGGGGACACCCGGGGGCGAGCACCGGACCCGAGGTCAGGGCGGGTCCGGAGGCCGGGCCGTGGCCGTCCCGGAGAGCCCCGCCACCCGGGCGGGGCAATCTCCGGGACGCGGACGCGGATGGACCGGGGCACACCGGGGTATGCCCCGGCCCCGGAAACGGCGCGGGACCCGGGCCCGGGTCGGGCCGGGCCCGGCGGGTCCGCACCCGGGGTCCGGGTCGGGACGTGCCTGGGGTGTCCGCACCCGGGGTCCGGGTCGGGCCGGGTCTGATGTGTCCGCACCCGGGGTCCGGGCCGGGACGTGCCCGGTGTCCGGGGCAGGGCGTGCCCGGTGTGTCCGTACCCCGGGTCCGGGGCAGGACCTGCCCGGTGCCCGTACCCGGGGTCCGGGTCAGGACGTGCCCGGTGTCACCAGGCCCGACTCGTACGCGAAGACGACCGCCTGGGCCCGGTCGCGCAGGTCCAGTTTGGCCAGGACCCGGCCGATGTGGGTCTTCACCGTCTGCTCGGCGAGGACGAGCCGGTCCGCGATCTCCTGGTTCGACAGACCCCGCGCGATGAGTTCGAGGACCTCCGTCTCGCGCGGGGTGAGGCCGTTCAGCCGCAGCGCCGTGGTGTCCCGGCGCGGCGCCGGGCGCGAGGCCGCGAAGTCGGCGATGAGCCGCCGGGTCACGGAGGGCGCGAGCAGCGCCTCGCCCGCCGCCACCACCCGCACCGCCGCGATCAGGTCGGCGGGCGGGGCGTCCTTCAGGAGGAAGCCGGACGCGCCCGCGCGCAGCGCCTCGTACACGTAGTCGTCGACGTCGAAGGTGGTCAGCATCAGGACCTTCGGCAGCCGGGTGACACCGGGCGGCGGGGTCAGGATCTCCCGGGCGGCGGCGAGTCCGTCGAGTTCGGGCATGCGAACGTCCATGAGCACCACGTCCGGGTGGGCCGAGCGGGCCACCTCGACGCCCTGCCGCCCGTCGGGAGCCTCGCCCACCACGTCGATGTCGGGCTGCGCGGAGAGCAGGGCGGCGAAACCGGCCCGCACCATGGCCTGGTCGTCGACGATGATCACACGGATGGTCACTCGGGTTCCTCGGCGGTCGGGGCGGCGCTCGGCGCCGGGGACGGGACGGCGACCGGACCCGGGTCCGGGGTCAGCGGAAGCCGCGCCGCCACCCGGAACCCCCCGTCCGGCAGCGGCCCCGTGTCGAGCGAGCCGCCCGTCAACCGTACGCGCTCCCGCATGCCGACGAGCCCGTGCCCGGTGCCGGGAACACCCCGCTCGACCGGGGAACCGTCCTGGGTGGCGGGCCCGTTGACGACGAGGACGGTGAGCACGCCGTCGTCCGCGCGGACCGAGACCCGGGTGACCGCGCCGGGCGCGTGCCGGACGACGTTGGCCAGGGCTTCCTGGACGATCCGGTACGCGGAGAGGTCCACCGCCTGCGGCACCTCCCCGAGATCGGCGGCGAGCCGCAGCTCCGCCGGGACCCCGGCCCGCACGGTGGCCTCCACCAGCTGCTGGATCCGGTCGAGGCCCGGCTGCGGCGCCCGCTCGCCCTCGCCGCCGTCACTGCGCAGCACCGACAGCAGCCGGCGCATCTCGGCCAGCGACTCGCGCGCGCTCGTCGCGATCGAGGCGAACTCCTCCCGGGCCGCCTCGGGAAGACCGGGGACGCGGTACGGCGCCGAGTCCGCCTGCACGGTGATCACCGACATGTGGTGGGCCACCACGTCGTGCAGCTCGCGCGCGATCCTGGCCCGCTCCTCCAGAAGCGTCCGGCGGGACCGCTCGGCCTCGCTGATGTGCTCCTGCTCGGCCAGCCGCCGCTGGACGTCGCCCCGCGCGCGGATCGCCGAGGTCAGCATCAGCAGCACCCCGCTGAGGACGAGCACCAGGGTGTGGACGCTGGTGTACCCGGCGGGCCGGAGTGTCTCCAGGGCGTATCCGGCGGTGCCGGTGGCGAGCCACACCCCGAACAGGGCGAGCCGGGACTCGCGGAGCCCGAGCGCCACCATCAGCGCGCAGTAGCCGACGACGGCGGGCGGCGTCCAGGGCCACAGATGGGCGCGGGGCCCGTCCGCCGGGAGGAGGGCGAGCGCGCCCAGGACATGGGCGGCGAAGACGATCCACCAGGCCTGGAGGGGCCGGGAGACGGCGAGCAGCAGCGGCGCCGCCTGCGCGGTGGCGAGGGCCCCGGCGAGACCGCCGTCGAGTCCGTAGTCCCCGGAGAGCAGGACGACCGAGGAGGGCAGCAGCGCGGACACGAAGGCGGCGGCCAGAACGTACGGCAGCAGCCGCACCCACCGGGAGGAGGCCTCGGAGAGCAGCGGCGCCCCGGGCGCGGCGGGCGTGGTGAGCGCGGTCCCGAGCCCCTGGAGCATCTCCTGGACCCGTTTCCCGCCCCGCCGGAAACTGAACGGCTCACGCCGCTGTTCGATAACCATGACCCGTTCAGAGTAGGGACGTGACCCGGCACCCGGCGTCATACCGGGGAGGGGCGTGGGGGTGGTACCGGGGTAGGGGGTGCGGGTGGGGCGGGTGAGGCGGGGCATGCCGGGGCGAGGACCGGGGCCCGGGGCGAGGGCCGGGGCTCCGGGGGCGGGGCCCCGGGGCGAGGGCCGGGGCTCCGGGGCGGGGCCCGGGTTTCGGCCCCGTGACCCCGCCGCCCCAGGCCTCACAGCTCCGCCAGCAGCTCCGCCTTCTTCGCCGAGAATTCCTCGTCCGTCACCAGCCCCGCCTGGTGCAGTTCGCCCAGATGCCGAATCCTTTCGGCGACGACCCCCGGCGCGGCCACGCGCGCGGGGGTGCGGTCCGTGGTGCGGATCGCCGAGAGGACCGCCGCCGCGAACGGCAGCGACTCGTGCACCGGCCCGTAGCCGAGCCCGAAGACGACCGCGTCGGGGTCCCGGTCGGGCCGCGCCGAGCGGGGGTCGCCGCCCCGGCGCACCATCCGCAGATGCCCGCCGAGGACGTCCGGCGAACGCCATTCGACCCCGCACAGATCCCGTACCGAGAAGAACTGGTCACCCGCCTTCCACTTCTCGGAGGACGCCCCCGTGGACGACCAGCGGAAGGCGACCTCGGACGTCCCGTCGAACGTCGCCCTTCCGTCGTACGCCTTGAAGGAGAGCGCGCCCCTCGGCGGCTCCACGAGGAACCGCTCGGCGGGCACCACCCCTCCAGGCTCCACGCCGAACGAGAAGTCCGCACCCGGCGCCGCCGCCTCGATCCGGCTCAGCAACTCGGCGTGGTGGAACACGGCAAGGGCCTCCCGCTCCGCCGGGACGACCAGGCGGTACGGATCGTATTCCTCCTTCAGTTGCCCCGCGGCCGCCTCCACCAGTGGATCGGCGCCCGGTCTCGGGGCGGCGCGCAGCACGACGGTGCCCCGCTTGCCGGGCGCGAGCGTCACGGACGCCAGCGCCTCGTGCGGTACACGTCGTTCGCGCAGCGCCTGGAAGAGCTTCGGCGTGCGGATCCCCCGTTCGAAGCGGATGACGAGGGCGTCGCTCTCGAACTCCCAGGTGGCATGAATTCCGGCCAGCACATCACCCATACGCCTCATCGTAAGGCGGCGCATGCCCTCGCGTCGCCCCTGTGAAAGGTCCGGAAATCACGTGATCTACGCGCGTCAGAGCCCTTCAGGGCCCTTCCGTACCGGAGATTCCGTCGTGGCAGGAGCCATCGGCATGTGCGCACACCAGACTCGGATAGGAGCCGACGCCTATCGCGGCGAAGTTGCCCAGGCTCTCGGTCCCCGGCTCGAAGTACCCGCTGTGACCGAGCGCGCCCCGCGCCGAGAGCAGCCGCGCGCCGAACGCCGGGTCCACCGGGTCCGCGCCGTGCCCGAGCCCGCCCCACTCCAGATGCGGCACGTCCGCTATCCAGTCGTCGGTGCCCCGCAGGGCCCAGACACGCGCGCGTGTGCCGAGGTCGGCGGCCTTCTCCGCCCGCATGCCGGGGCTGCCCGCCACCACCACGTCGGTCACCCGGCCGGGCAGCCGGGGCGCGGCGACCCCGCAGAGCACGGAGCCGTAGCTGTGGCAGAACAGCGCCACGCGCGCGGTGCCGGGCAGCGCCCCGGTCAGCTCCACGAGCCGCCCGGCGCCGCTCTCGGCGAGCCGCCCGGTGGCCGCGTCGACGCCGACCCCGGCGGGCGCGGTGTAGTCGGCCCAGGCGATCACGGCGATCCGGGCCCCGGGGGAGGCGCGGCGCTCGGCCGCGTAGAGGGATTCGGCCATTCCGGCGGGAGCCGCGTACCGGCCCCTGGTCTTCTGGAAGGTGAGCAGATTGGTGTCGACGCCGGGCACTATCACCGAGACGCGCCGGGCCCGTTCCAGATCGCCGAGGACCTCCGCCGTACGGCCCGTGCCGGTCGGGTCGAAGGCCAGGATCCGCCGGTCCGGCCGCATCAGCGAGCCGAAGCGGTCGTACCGGCGCAGGGCCTCGTGACGGCCCTCGGGGGAGAGCCGGGCGTCGTGGAGCCGCCCCCGCTCGATGTCGCGCGCCCTGCCGAGGACGATCCGGTTGGCGCGGTAGCGCAGATCGACGGGGACGCCGTCGAGGTTGCCGACGACGAACGGGTGCCGCTCGGCGAGCCCGACCCCGCGCGCGTGCCCCAGCCGGGCGAAGAACGCGGCGACGGCGGGGGCGGGGGCGTCCGGCGACGGCAGCGGGCGGTGGTCGATCCGGTCACGGGCCCAGGCGGCGAGCGCCGCCTCACGCGAGGGTCCGGGCACGGGCCGGTGCCGGATCGTGGTCCAGCCGGTCGTCGCGAGGAGGACGAACACGACGGCGAGGGCGGTCAGGGCGCGCACCGCCACGAGAACGGGCGGAGCGGCATCGGCTGAGGTCACGGACGGTCACCCTACGGGGCGCCCTCGGACCCCCCTGCCCCGGTCCCGGCCCACGCCCGGTTCGCCTCGTTCGTACGGAGTCCCAGGTCGGAGCCCCGTACGCCGCCCTCCACTCAGGTCTCGGCTCAGGTCTCCGCTCCGGGCTCGTACGCCGGTCTCGTACGCCGGATCCGGACCCGGTCTCGTACGCCGGGCCCGGGCCCGGGCTCGTACGCCGGGCCGGTCCGGTCTCAGGTCCAGCGGGGTGCGAGCGCCGGACCGACTTGGTCGAAGTACTTCTCGGTGAGGTCGCGGATGGCGGGCAGGCTCTGGTCGGTGCCCTGGCCCCACAGCCGGCAGCTCACCCGCATCACCCCGCTGAAGACCGCCACGGCGATCCGGGGGCGCGGGTCCGAGTCCACGTCCAGGCCCTCGCGGTCGGCGAGGATCCGCGCCAGGGTGTCCTCCATCTCCGTGGAGCGGCGCAGATGGACGGCGAGCAGCGCGGGCGTCGACTCGATCATCAGGAAGGTGCGCAGATACAGCTCGACGGGGACGACTTCGAGGATGGCCTCGCCGATGGTGTCCCAGGCGCCGAGGGCCGCGTTGCGCATCGCGTCGAGGGGTCCTTCCTCGGCGGGCCGGTTCCGCAGGCTCCGGATGAACCGCTCCTCCACCATGTGCTGGACGGCGAAGGCGACGTCCTCCTTGGAGCCGAAGTACCGGAAGAAGGTGCGCTGGGAGACCTCGACGGCGTCGACGATCTCGTCGACGGTGGTCTGCTCGTAGCCGCTGGTGGTGAACCGCTCCAGGGCCACCCGGATCAGCGCCTCGCGCGTGCGTTGTTTCTTGCGCTCGCGCAGGCCGGGCAAGGTCACGTCGGTCCTCATTTCCAGGCAATTCGTCCAGCTCAGCCTACCTGTGAGCTACATGACAGTTACCGACGCATGAATCGCTTTGTCAATTGTCAGTGACTGTCACTAGCTTGTTCTTATGACTAGTCAGACCACAGTGGAAAAGACCCCGCAGGGTCAGGGGGGCGCCCGGGAACCCGAACCGGGCCCGGCGAAGGGACTGCGCGGTCACCCGTGGTTGACCCTGTTCGCTGTCGCGGTGGGCGTCATGATGGTCGCCCTCGACGGCACCATCGTCGCCATCGCCAACCCTGCCATCAAGACCGACCTCGGCGCCTCGCTCGCCCAGGTCCAGTGGATCACCAACGGCTATCTGCTCGCGCTCGCCGTCGCCCTCGTCACCGCCGGAAAGCTCGGTGACCGCTTCGGCCACCGGCAGACCTTCCTCATCGGCATCGCGGGCTTCGCCCTCGCCTCCGGTGCCATCGGCCTCTCCCACTCCATCGGGGCCGTGATCGCCTTCCGTGTCCTCCAGGGCCTCTTCGGCGCCCTGCTGATGCCGGCCGCCCTCGGCCTGCTGCGCGCCACCTTCCCCGCCGAGAAGCTGAACATGGCCATCGGCATCTGGGGCATGGTCATCGGCGCCTCCACGGCCGGTGGCCCGATCGTCGGCGGTCTGCTCGTCGAGCACGTCAGCTGGCAGTCCGTCTTCTTCATCAACGTGCCGGTCGGCGCCCTCGCCCTCGTCCTGGGTCTGGTGATCCTCAAGGACCACCGCGCGGAGAACGCGCCGCGCTCCTTCGACATCCTCGGCATCGTGCTGCTCTCCGGCGCCATGGCCTCCCTCGTCTGGAGCCTCATCAAGGCGGGCGAGTCCTGGGGCTGGTCGAGCGGCAAGACCTGGGGCTGTCTGCTCGGCGCGGTGCTGCTCTTCGTGCTCTTCGCCTTCTGGGAGACCAAGGTCAAGGAGCCGCTCGTCCCGCTGGGCATGTTCCGCTCCATACCGCTCTCGGCCGGTGTGGTGCTGATGGTCCTGATGGCCTTCGCTTTCATGGGCGGCCTGTTCTTCGTGACCTTCTACCTCCAGGGCGTCATGGGGCTCAGCCCGGTCGACAGCGGACTGCACCTGCTGCCGCTGACCGCGATGATGATCGTCTCCTCGCCGCTGGCGGGCGCCCTGATCACCAAGTTCGGCCCGCGCGTGCCGCTGGTCGGCGGCATGGTCTGCACGGCCGTCGCCATGTTCGGCATGATCACGCTCTCCTCCGACACCGGCACCTTCACGATGTCCCTCTGGTTCGCCCTCCTCGGCCTGGGTCTGGCCCCGGTCATGGTCGGCGCCACCGAGGTCATCGTCGGCAACGCGCCGCTGGAGCTGTCCGGCGTGGCGGGCGGTCTCCAGCAGGCCGCCATGCAGGTCGGCGGCGCGCTCGGCACGGCGGTGCTCGGCGCCGTCATGTCCTCCAAGGTCTCCGACTCCTTCGCGGGCAACTGGAAGGCGGCCGGCATCCCGGTCCCGGCCGACCCGCAGCTGGAGCAGGCCGCCGAGTTCGGCATGGCCCCGCCGGAGCTGGCCCAGGCGCCGGGGGTGACGCCCGAGCTGTTCCAGACGATCACCAAGGTCATCCACGACACCTTCCTCGACGGCATGGGCCTCGCCTTCACCGTCGCCGGTGGCGTGGCCGTCGTCGCGGCCCTCGTCGCCACCCTCACCAAGCGCGGCGAGAACGCGGAAGCGGGCGGAGGCATGGGCGGTCACATCTGACGCCCATCAGGGTTCCCTTAAGGGGCCGTCACCCGTTCGCGTGAACGGGGGCGGCCCCTCTTCCGTCCGTACGGAACCTCCGCCATGCTCTTGATTACAGAGAGTGACGAAACGGGGGTTCCTTCGCATGAAGACGAACGCACTGAAGACGGCCATGCCGAAACCGACTGAGCTGAAGACGGCCACAAGGCAAGCGCCCGCACGGAAAGCGAGCGCACGGACGCCCGCATGGACAGCCGCTCGGAAGACCAATGCGCTGACCAGGACCGCACTGATGATCACGGCGCTGCTGGCCGCACTGCTCGCGGCGACCACCCCACCGGCAGGCGCCGCACCCACGGGCGGCAAGGGGGCCAAGACCACCACCCTGGGCCCCTGCGGCCCAGGCCGCCTCTGCCTCTGGCCCAAGCCCGACTTCAAAGGCCGAGCGGCGAGCCACGAACTGTCCACCACCGACATCGACAGCTGCATCGCCCTGCCGACAGGCACCACGGCCCAATCCCTCGCCAACCGCACAGGCCGCCCCGTCACCACCTACCAGTCCGCCGAATGCGCGGAAACAGGCGAATTCGAAACCTACCCGGGCCGAGGCACATGGGTACCCCAGACACCTTACGAGGTGAGGGCGTTCAAGCTCTGGGAGCGATAGACGGGGGGAGAGGCTGACTACGACGGGGGGAGGGGAGGGGCTGGGGGGGAGGGGGGGGAAGCCCCCCCCGGGGACTAGGAACGGCGAAGGGCGGCAGGACCGAAGTCCCACCGCCCTTCACCAGGCGTTACGCGCCCCAGGCTGCCAAGGCATCCCTGCCCGGCCAAGGCCCAGAGGCCCCGTCCCGGCCCAGGCCGTCCCCCGCCTCAGGTCGTCCCCCGCCCCCAGCCTCAGGCGTCCCCGCCCGCCGCGCCCGGGTCGGCGGCTGTGACGTCGAGGAGCTGGTAGCGGTCCACGGCCTGTTTCAGGGCCGAGCGGTCGATCTTGCCTTCGCGGGCGAGTTCGGTGAGGACGGCGAGCACGATCGAGGGGGCGTCGATGTGGAAGTAGCGGCGGGCCGCGCCTCGGGTGTCGGCGAAGCCGAAGCCGTCGGCGCCGAGCGAGCCGTAGGTGCCCGGTACCCAGCGGGAGATCTGGTCCGGTACTGCCCGCATCCAGTCGGAGACGGCCACGAACGGGCCTTCGGAGCCACGGAGCTTGCGTGTCACGTACGGCACGCGCTGTTCTTCGTCGGGGTGGAGCAGGTTGTGCTCTTCGACGGCCACGGCCTCGCGGCGCAGTTCGGTCCAGGAGGTCGCGGACCAGACGTCGGCCCGGACGTTCCATTCCTCGGCGAGGATCCGCTGTGCCTCGATCGCCCACGGCACGGCGACGCCGGAGGCCATGATCTGTGCGGGGATGGTGCCCGCTTCGGCCGGCTTGAGCCGGTGGATGCCCTGGAGGATGCCGTCCACGTCCACGTCCGCCGGTTCGGCCGGGTGCTGGATCGGCTCGTTGTAGACGGTCAGGTAGTAGAAGACGTCCTCGGCTTCGGGGCCGTACATGCGGCGCAGGCCGTCCTTGACGATGTGCGCGATCTCGAAGCCGTACGCGGGGTCGTAGGCGATGCAGGCGGGGTTGGTGGAGGCGAGGAGGTGCGAGTGGCCGTCGGCGTGCTGGAGGCCCTCGCCGGTCAGTGTGGTCCGGCCGGCGGTGGCGCCGAGCACGAAGCCGCGCGCCAGCTGGTCGGCCATCTGCCAGAACTGGTCGCCGGTCCGCTGGAAGCCGAACATCGAGTAGAAGACGTAGACCGGGATCAGCGGCTCGCCGTGGGTGGCGTAGGCGGAACCGGCGGCGATCAGCGAGGCGGTGCATCCGGCCTCGGAGATGCCGTCGTGCAGCATCTGGCCGGTGGGGGACTCCTTGTAGGCGAGGAGGAGTTCGCGGTCCACGGCCTCGTACTGCTGGCCCAGCGGGTTGTAGATCTTGGCGCTCGGGAAGAACGCGTCCATGCCGAAGGTGCGGTACTCGTCGGGGGCGATCAGCACGAAGCGCTTGCCGATCTCCTTGTCCCGCATGAGGTCCTTCAGGATGCGGACGAAGGCCATGGTGGTGGCGATCGACTGCTGTCCGGAGCCCTTGCGGGCCGCCGCGTAGGTCTTGTCCTCGGGGAGGGGCAGCGGCTTCGCGCGGACGACTCGTGTGGGGACGTACCCGCCGAGCGCCTCGCGGCGGTCGTGCATGTACTGGATCTCCTCGGAGTCCCGGCCCGGGTGGTAGTACGGCGGCAGGCCGTCCTCCAGCTGCCGGTCGGTCACCGGGATGTGCAGCCGGTCGCGGAAGCGCTTGAGGTCGTCGACCGTCAGCTTCTTCATCTGGTGGGTCGCGTTGCGGCCCTCGAAGTTCGGGCCGAGGGTCCAGCCCTTGACGGTCTGCGCGAGGATCACGGTCGGCTGGCCCTTGTGGGCCTTCGCCGCCGCGTACGCCGCGTAGATCTTGCGGTGGTCGTGGCCGCCGCGGCCCAGGTGCAGGACCTGCTGGTCCGTCATGCCCTCGACCATCGACCGCAGCCGGTGGTCGCCGCCGAAGAAGTGGTCCCGGATGTAGTCGCCGGTCTCGGTGGCGTACGTCTGGAACTGCCCGTCCGGGGTGGTGTTCAGCTTGTTGACCAGGATGCCGTCGCGGTCCTGTGCGAGCAGCGGGTCCCAGGAGCGGTCCCAGATCAGCTTGATGACGTTCCAGCCGTTGCCCCGGAAGATCGACTCCAGCTCCTGGATGATCTTGCCGTTGCCGCGTACCGGGCCGTCGAGCCGCTGGAGGTTGCAGTTGACGACGAAGGTCAGGTTGTCCAGACCCTCGCGGGCGGCGATGGAGAGCTGGCCGAGCGACTCGACCTCGTCCATCTCGCCGTCGCCGAGGAAGGCCCAGACGTGCGACTTGGAGGTGTCGGCGATGCCGCGCGCCTCCAGGTAGCGGTTCATCCGTGCCTGGTAGATCGCGCCGAGCGGGCCGAGGCCCATCGACACGGTCGGGAACTCCCAGAAGTCCGGCATCAGCCGGGGGTGCGGGTACGAGGAGAGCCCGTCCGGGTACTTCGACTTCTCCTGGCGGAAGCCGTCGAGCTGGGCGTCGCTCAGCCGGTCGAGGAGGTAGGCGCGGGCGTAGATGCCGGGGGAGGCGTGGCCCTGGAAGTAGATCTGGTCGCCGCCGTCGCCCTCGTCCTTGCCGCGGAAGAAGTGGTTGAAGCCCACGTCGTAGAGCGAGGCGGAGGAGGCGAAGGTGGCGATGTGGCCGCCGACGCCGATCCCGGGGCGCTGGGCGCGCGAGACCATCACGGCCGCGTTCCACCGGGTGGCGTTGAGGACCTTGCGCTCGATCTCCTCGTTGCCGGGGAAGAACGGCTCGTCCTTGGTGGCGATGGTGTTGACGTAGTCGGTGCTGCGCATCTCGGGCACGGCCACGCGCCGCTCGCGGGCCCTCTCGATCAGCCGGAGCATGAGGTAGCGGGCCCGCTCGCGTCCCCGCTCGTCCACCGCGGCGTCGAGGGAGTCGAGCCATTCCTGGGTCTCCTCCGGATCGAAGTCCGGGACCTGGCTGGGAAGGCCGCCAATGATGATCGGGTTGCGATCGGATCCGGGAGCCACGCTCTTCCTTCGCTGTTCGGTGGTGCCCACGGGGCCACGAAGTGGCCGGGATGTCCATCGTGTACCCCGCCGGCACCAGACGTCACACTTACCCGGGGGTAACCCTCAGGGGTGTCCTCTCTGCGTCTGGGTGCACTCAAATCGCAACCTTACGCCCAACCCGCACATGCGTTCCGTCCGGACGTTCGGCAGACTGAAGCCTCAGAAGTCTGCAAACCAGGGTGAATCATGTGTGCCTGGTCACGGAGCAGGGTCGTCAGGCGCCGGAAGTTGCGGCGAGACGGCCCCAAACGTCACCGTTTCGGCGGTCTCCGCGGCCGGGTACTTGCGCGATCCGCCCTGGCACGTGTGGACTACGGCCAGCGCCGCGCGCATACGCGTGGCCCACAGCATTTTCCGAATGAGCAGGAGGCAAGCCGTGAGCGCGACCGCGGACCACGCGGAGGAGCGGACCAACCCGGCCGGCAGGCTGGGGTTCGAGCCCGGACAGGTGGTCCAGGAGATCGGCTACGACGACGACGTCGACCAGGATCTCCGTGAAGGCATCGAGTCCATCATCGGCCAGGACCTCGTGGACGAGGACTACGACGACGTCGCCGACGCCGTCGTGCTCTGGTTCCGTGACGAGGACGGCGACCTCACCGACGCCCTGGTGGACGCCATCGGTCTTCTGGAGGACGGCGGCACCATCTGGCTGCTGACACCGAAGACCGGCCGAGATGGCTACATCGAGCCGAGCGACATCAACGACGCCGCGCAGACAGCTGGTCTCTCCCAGACCAAGAGCATCAGTGTCGCCAAGGACTGGACGGGCACCCGCCTGACCGCTCCCAAGCGCTGATCAGCACGCTGCGAGAAGCCCCCGCCGGCCTGCCGGCGGGGGCTTTGACGCATAGGCCGTAGGGTGGTGCTCACCGGTTCGGCCCAAGGTCAGGGCCCCGCAGAAGGGACGCGTACGCGATGGCGATCGAGGTCGGCAGCCAGGCCCCGGACTTCGTACTGAAGGACAACCACGGGCGTACGGTGCGGCTCGCGGACTTCCGCGGCGCGAAGAACGTCCTCCTGGTCTTCTACCCCTTCGCCTTCACCAGCGTCTGCGCGGGTGAACTCGGCGAGCTGCGGGACAACCTCGACACCTTCGTCGACGACGACACCCAGCTCCTCGCGGTCTCCGCCGACTCCATGCACACCCTGCGCGTCTTCGGAGAGCAGGAGTCCCTGGAGTACCCGCTGCTCTCCGACTTCTGGCCGCACGGCGAGGTCTCCCGCGCCTACGGCGTCTTCGACGAGGAGAAGGGCTGCGCGGTACGCGGCAGCTTCGTCGTCGACAAGACGGGCGTGGTCCGCTGGAGCGTCGTCAACGCCCTGCCGGATGCCCGTGACCTGGGCGCGTACACCAAGGCCCTCGCGGCTCTCTGAACCACCTGTCGGAGCCTTCCGGCGCCGACACCTCGGGAATCGCGGGCGAATCGACTGTTTCGGCCGGGAACCCGTCACTAGGATCCAGACGTTGATCCGATACCAACGCACGACGGGGGCGCTGCCCCTGGAAACCTATGGAGGGACTCGTGGGAGTCAGCCTCAGCAAGGGCGGCAACGTCTCGCTGACCAAGGAGGCCCCTGGCCTCACCGCCGTGACCGTGGGTCTGGGCTGGGACGTCCGCACCACCACCGGTACGGACTTCGACCTGGACGCCAGCGCCATCCTGGTGAGCGAGGCGGGCAAGGTCCGCAACGACCAGGACTTCGTCTTCTTCAACAACCTGAAGAGCGCGGACGGCTCGGTCGAGCACACCGGTGACAACCTGACCGGCGAGGGCGAGGGCGACGACGAGCAGGTCAAGGTCGACCTGGCCGCCGTCCCGGCCGACGTGGCGAAGATCGTCTTCCCGGTCTCGATCTACGACGCCGAGAACCGCCAGCAGTCCTTCGGCCAGGTGCGCAACGCGTTCATCCGCGTCGTGAACCAGGCCGGTGGCGCCGAGATCGCCCGGTACGACCTCTCCGAGGACGCCTCGACCGAGACCGCCATGGTCTTCGGCGAGCTGTACCGTCACGGTGCGGAGTGGAAGTTCCGCGCTGTCGGCCAGGGTTACGCCTCGGGTCTGCGCGGCATCGCGCAGGACTTCGGCGTCAACGTCTGAGCCACACCGCTTCGACCGTCCGGCGCCGCACACTCCGTGCGGCGCCGGTCGTGCCTCATCACCACCGGGGAGGACCCCTCGCCGGTCGTGCCTCATCATCACCGGGGAGGAACCGGAACATGGGCGTCACGCTCGCCAAGGGAGGCAATGTCTCCCTCTCCAAGGCCGCACCCAACCTCACCCAGGTCCTCGTGGGGCTCGGCTGGGACGCGCGCTCCACCACGGGAGCCGCCTTCGACCTCGACGCCAGCGCCCTGCTGTGTCAGGCCGGAAGGGTGCTCGGGGACGAGTACTTCGTCTTCTACAACCAGCTGCGCAGCCCCGAGGGCTCCGTCGAGCACACCGGTGACAACCTCACCGGCGAGGGTGACGGCGACGACGAGTCCCTCATCGTCGACCTCACCAAGGTCCCGGCCCACTGCGACAAGATCGTCTTTCCGGTGTCGATCCACGACGCCGACAATCGCGGCCAGAGCTTCGGTCAGGTCTCCAACGCGTTCATCCGCGTGGTGAACCAGACGGACGGTCAGGAACTCGCCCGCTACGACCTCTCCGAGGACGCTTCCACGGAGACCGCGATGATCTTCGGCGAGCTGTACCGGTACAACGGCGAATGGAAGTTCCGCGCGGTGGGGCAGGGGTACGCGTCCGGACTTCGTGGGATCGCTCTAGACTTCGGGGTCAACGTTTCGTAAAGCCATGTAATTTCACGATGGGGTAGACAGTGATTCTGAAAACCTTCGGCTGGTCGTTCGCGATCACTGCGCTGGGGCTGGCCGCCGCCGTGCTCTACGGGGGATGGGAGGCCTTCGGGATCGTCGCCATCCTCTGCGTCCTCGAGATCTCGCTGTCCTTCGACAACGCGGTGGTCAACGCCGGGATCCTGACGAAGATGAATGCCTTCTGGCAGAAGATCTTCCTCACGGTCGGCGTGCTCATCGCGGTCTTCGGCATGCGTCTCGTGTTCCCCGTCGTGATCGTCGCGATCAGCGCGAAGCTCGGCCCGATCGAGGCCGTCGACCTCGCGCTGAACGACGCCGACAAGTACCAGGAACTGGTGACCGACGCGCATCCGTCGATCGCCGCCTTCGGTGGCATGTTCCTGCTGATGATCTTCCTCGATTTCATTTTCGAGGAGCGTGACATCCAGTGGCTGCGCTGGATCGAGCGCCCGCTGGCCAAGCTCGGCAAGGTCGACATGCTGTCGGTCTGCATCGCCCTCGTCGTCCTGCTCGTCAGCGCGATGACCTTCGCGACCCATGCCCACCAGCACGGCGGTCTGCACGTCGACAAGGCCCAGACGGTGCTGATCTCCGGCATCGCCGGTCTCATCACGTACCTGGTCGTCGGCGGTCTCTCCGGCTACTTCGAGAACAAGCTGGAGGAGGACGAGGAGCGGGAGCACGAGGCCGAGGAGGAGGCCAAGCGCAGCGGCAAGAAGGTCTCCGCGGTCCGGCTCGCCGGCAAGGCCGCGTTCTTCATGTTCCTCTACCTGGAAGTCCTCGACGCCTCCTTCTCCTTCGACGGCGTCATCGGCGCCTTCGCCATCACCAACGACATCGTCCTGATGGCGCTCGGACTCGGAGTCGGCGCCATGTACGTGCGTTCGCTGACGGTCTATCTGGTCCGTCAGGGCACCCTCGACGACTACGTCTTCCTGGAGCACGGCGCGCACTACGCGATCGGCGCGCTGGCCGTGATCCTCATGATCACCATCCAGTACGAGATCCACGAGCTGATCACCGGTCTCGTCGGCATCGTCCTGATCGGCTGGTCCTTCTGGTCCTCCGTCCGGCGCAACAAGGCGTTGGCGGCGGCCGAGGGCGGATCCGGTTCCTCGGAGGACAAGACAGAGGTTCCGTCCGGGGTGTGACACCCCCCACAATGAGGAACGCTTCACTGCGGGGCGGCCGGTGCACCCGGCCGCCCCGTCGGCATGCGCGGGTGATCACGAGCAGTAGGGGGTGAGGGCGGGATGGCCTTCTGGGACAACCTGTTTCCTGGACGGACGGCGCAATTCGACATGGGCGGCGCCGGGGCGGACGCGATCGATCTCACGAGACGGCGTCCGACCGTCTCCCTGACCAAACAGGGCGCGGCGGGCGGCAACCTCCGGGTGAACCTCTCCTGGCGGATGCGGACCTCGGACTTCGACGCGCGCCCCCGCCAGAGCGGGCAGCTGCTGCGGCACCCTTCCCGGCTCTTCAAGCCGGAGATCGTCCAGGGACACACCCAGGGCATGGTCAACGTCGACCTGGACCTCGGCTGCCTCTACGAGCTGACCGACGGCAGCAAGGGCGTGGTGCAGCCGCTCGGCGACCTCCTGGGCGACCTGAACAGCGCCCCGTACGTGAAGCTCAGCGGGGACGACCGCTTCGGCGGCTCCTCCGGGGAGACGATCTTCGTCAACCTGGACCACAAGGACGAGATCAAGCGCCTGCTGTTCTTCGCGTACATCTACGACCAGACCCCGGCCTTCGACCGTACGCAGGCCAAGGTCACGCTCTACCCCAGCAACGGCCCGCGGATAGAGATCGACCTCGACGAGCGCGCCCCGCAGGCCAGGTCCTGCGCGGTCTTCGCCCTGGAGAACGTCAAGGGCGAGCTGACGGTCCGCCGTGAGGTGCGTTTCGTGTACGGCTTCCAGGCGGAGCTGGACCGGCTGTACGGCTGGGGACTCCAGTGGGGGCGCGGCTACAAGTCCAAGGCGTAGGCCCCGCCCCGGCCCCCGCCCCCGGCCGGTCCGGGGTTCAGGAGCGGGCGAACTGGGGCCCCATCGGCGGCATCCGGAACTCCGGCGCGTGCTGCGGCTCGGGCACGGCACCGACGGGCTGCGGATAGCCGTACGCCGGAGCCGGAGCCGGAGCCGGAGCCGGAGCCGGAGCCGGAGCCGGGGCAGGGGCGTGTGGCGGCTGCGGGTAGCCGTAGCCGTAGGAGGGCGCCCGGTCGGGCATCGGCGGCACGGCGGGCTGCGGGGGCACGGCGGGACGGACCAGGGTCGTGTCCGCGTCGGGGAAGCTCCCGAAGGACCCCGGCCCGGCCCCGTGCGGGGCCGCGACGAAGTCCCCGGCAGGGTGCCCGTCGCCCGTGCCGACCCCGTCCTGGCCGGTCTGGCCGACCTGGCCGGCCTGCCCGTCTTGGTCGTCCTGCGCGTCCTCGTCGACCGAGATGCCGAAGTCCGTCGCCAGGCCCACCAGACCGGTCGGATAGCCCTGGCCGACCGCGCGGAACTTCCAGCCGTCCCCGCGCCGGTACAGCTCGCCGCAGATGACGGCCGTCTCCTCGCCCGTCTCCGCCGTCACGGGGAACAGAGCCAGGGGCTCGTGCCCGGCCCCCGGAGCCGCGTCGTACAGGAGTATGCGGAGGTCGGTGACCGAGCGGAACGTGCCGCCGTCGGAGGAGGCCGCGATCACCACCCGGTCGACCGAGACGTCGAGACCCCCGAGGTCGGCCTCCACGGTGTCCGTGAGGCCCTCGGAGTCCCGTTTCTTCGGCAGCCGCCGCACCAGGCCCGAGGGGTGGCGCGGCTGGTTGTAGAAGACGAAGTCGGCGTCGGACCGCACGCGCCCGGAGGGCCCGAGCAGCAGGGCCGACGCGTCCACGTCGGGGACCCCGGGGCCCGGGGTCCAGCGGAGCACGGCCCGTACGGCCGCGGTGTCGAGAGGGACGTTGGAGCCCTTCAGCATCGCGTGCGTCATGACCGCAATCCTGCCCTCCCGGCCGACCCCCGGACAACGCGGGGGCGGCATGAATGCCCGGCACGGTGTGACGGACGTGGACGGGTTACCTGGATTTCACGAGGGGCGGGAACTAAGGACACCCGTACCTACGTACTATTACCGGCCACATGTCGTCAGGGTCCAGAAAGGCAGCCGGGGAGTCACATGCATCATTTCGGGCATATCCCATCGGCGACGAGGGCCCGGCTCTTCCATCGCGAACCGGCCGACTTCACGTCCGACTCGCCCGCCCGGATCCTCGCCGCGGCCCTGGGCGCCACCCTCTACAGCCCGGCCACCCGGCTCCGGCTCGCCGACGACATCCGCAAGCAGGCGGCCCGAGGCGTGGTTTCCATGGTCCTCTGCCTGGAGGACTCCATCGGAGACGCCGACGTCGAGGCGGGCGAGGAGAACCTCGTCCGGCAGTTCGCCGACCTCGCCGCCGGGCCCTCCCCTGACGCCGGACCGGCCCACGACCTGCCCCTGCTCTTCATCAGGGTCCGCGAACCGGGACAGATCACCGGGCTCGTCGACCGCCTCGGCGACACCGTCCGTCTGCTGTCCGGATTCGTACTGCCCAAATTCACCGAAAACCGTGGCCACGCCTTCCTCGAAGCGCTCGCGCGGGCCGAGTGGACCAGCGGACGGCGCCTCTTCGCCATGCCCGTCCTGGAGTCCCCCGAACTCCTCCACCTGGAGACCCGGGCCGAGACCCTCGCCGGCATCGCCTCGGTCACCGGGAAGTACCGCGACCGGATACTCGCCCTCCGCCTCGGCGTCACCGACTTCTGCTCCGCCTACGGACTGCGCCGCTCGCCCGACATGACCGCCTACGACGTCAAGATCGTCGCGAACGTCATCGCCGACGTCGTCAACGTCCTCGGCCGCTCCGACGGCACCGGCTTCACCGTCACGGGACCCGTCTGGGAGTACTTCCGGCCCGGCGAGCGCATGTTCAAGCCCCAACTGCGCCGCAGCCCCTTCCTGGAGGGCCGCGCCGAGGACCTGCGCACCGCGCTCATCGAGCACGACCTCGACGGACTGCTCCGCGAGATCGAACTGGACCGCGCCAACGGACTGCTCGGCAAGACCTGCATCCACCCCACCCACGTGGCCCCCGTGCACGCCCTCTCCGTGGTCAGCCACGAGGAGTGGAGCGACGCCCGGGACATCCTCCGCCCCGAACAGGGCGGCGGCGGAGTCCTCCGCTCCGCCTACACGAACAAGATGAACGAAGTGAAGCCGCACCGCGCCTGGGCCGAGCGGGTCCTGCTGCGCGCCGAGGTCTTCGGCGTCGCCCACGAGGACGTCGGCTTCGTGGAACTGCTCACCGCCGGCCTGGCCGGCTGACGAAGGGACGTCGACGACGTGGTGTGGACCGGAACGTGGGTCGCGGAGCGACTGGGCGTCGAGCTGATCGGCGGCGGCGACCTGCCCGACCTGTTGGGCCTCGCACTGCGCCGCAACCCCAGACGCGCGCATCTGCTGGTCTCCAGCGTGCTCGGCAAGCACGTGCCCCAGCGGCCCTCCGTCGTCCACGGCGCCGGTCTCGACCTCGGGCGCCGGGTCCTGGACCTCCTCGGCGAGACCGAGGCCGCCCGCGCGGTCGTCCTCGGTTACGCCGAGACCGCCACCGCCCTCGGCCACTCCGTCGCCGACGGCCTCCGGCACGCCCCCTACCTCCACTCCACCCGGCGCCCGGTCCCCGGCGTCGCCCGCGCGGGCGGCTTCGAGGAGTCCCACTCCCACGCCACCTCGCACCTGCTGCTCCCCGAGGACCCGGCCCTGCTCGCGGGCGACGGCCCCCTCGTCCTCGTCGACGACGAGTTCTCCACCGGGAACACCGTCCTCAACACCATCCGCGCCCTGCACGAGCGCTACCCGCGCGGCCGGTACGTCGTCGTCGCCCTCGTCGACATGCGCTCCGCCGCCGACCTCGGCCGCCTCGACGCCTTCGCCGAGGAGATCGGCGCCCGCGTCGACCTGGTGACCCGCGCCGCCGGCACCGTACGCCTTCCGGAGGGCGTACTGGAGAAGGGACAGGCCCTGGTCGCACGGCACGAGACGGCGGGCGGGGAGCCGGCCGGCGAGACAGCGGGGGAGGCCGCAGGGGAGACAGCGGGGGAGGCCGCAGGGGAGACGGCGGGGGAGGCCGCGGGGGAGACGGCGGGGGAGGCCAAGAGGGCGGTCACCGGGACGACCACGACCGCCGTGGGGACCCCCGATACGGCTACCGGTACGGCCCCCGAGGGGACCCCTGATACCCCCGATATGCCCTCCGAGGCGGCGCCCCGGCCCGCCGCCCCCCTCCGTGTCGACCTCGGCTGGCCCTCCGGCGTGCCCGACGGCGGACGGCACGGCTTCACGCCCGCGCACCGCACCCGCCTCGAAGCGGCGCTCCCCGGCCTCGCCACCCGTATCGCACCCGCCCTCGGCGGCGCCCGCCGTATCCTCGTCCTGGGCTTCGAGGAGCTGATGTACGCGCCGCTGCGCCTCGGCACCGCCCTGGAGGAGGCCGGACACGACGTCCGGTTCTCCACCACCACCCGCTCACCCGTCCTGGCCGTCGACGACCCCGGCTACGCGATCCGCACCCGGCTCGTCTTCCCCGCACACGACGACCCGGCCGACGGACCCGGCGAGCGGTACGCGTACAACGTGGCGGGCGCGGACTTCGACGCCGTCGTCGCGGTCGTCGACTCCGCCGCCGACACCCCCGCGCTGCACGCCCCGGACGGCCTCCTCGCCCGGCTGGCCGCGCACATCCCACGCGTCGTCCTCGCGGTCGTGCCCTCGTACAGGCCCCGGACCACGGGACCGGAGACGCCGGAGACGCCGGAAGCCACGGTGACGCCTGTGACGACCGAGGCCCCCAAGGCACCCGAGGCCCCCAAGGCTCCCGAAGCCTCCAAAGCCGTCCAAGGCCTCCAGGGGCCCCAACCTCCCCAGGCCTCCCAACCTCCCCAGGCCTCCCAACCTCCCCAGGCCCCCCAGGTTCCCCAGGCCCCCCAGGTTCCCCAGGCTCCCGAAAGGAGCTAGCTCCATGCTGCCCGAGCCCCTTCGCGGCCCCGCCTTCTCCTCGTACGCCCCCGAGGAGGTCGGCTGGCTGCTCCAGGACCTCTCGGACGTCGTCCTGGAGGCGCCCACCGAGGAACGTGAGGAGGCCATCCAGAGCGGCGGCGCCCACTACGCCGAGTCGCTGCCCGTCGAGTACCAGCCCGACGCCCGCTACCAGGAGCTTTTCCACAGCGCACTGGAGGCCTCCGCCGCCCGTATCGCCCGCGCCGTCGGCACCGTCACGGAGACCGTCCTCGCCGAGCGCGCGGGCCGCCGCCCGGTCCTCGTCTCGCTGGCCCGCGCCGGCACCCCCGTGGGCGTCCTCATGCGCCGCTGGGCCCAGGCCCGGCACGGCCTCGACCTGCCCCACTACGCCGTCTCGATCGTGCGCGGCCGGGGCATCGACGCCACCGCCCTGCGCTGGCTAGCCGCCCACCACGACCCGGCCGACGTCGTGTTCGTCGACGGCTGGACGGGCAAGGGCGCCATCACCCGCGAACTCGCCCAGGCCATCGAGCGGTTCGAGGCGGCCGAGGGCGTCACCGGCTTCGACCCGGAGATCGCGGTCCTCGCCGACCCGGGCTCGTGCGTCCGCGTCCACGGCACCCGCGAGGACTTCCTCATCCCCTCCGCCTGCCTCAACTCCACGGTCTCCGGCCTGATCTCGCGTACGGTGCTCCGCGCCGACCTCGTCGGACCCGACGACTTCCACGGCGGGAAGTACTACCGCGAGCTGGCCGGTGTCGATGTCTCCGGCGTCTTCCTCGACGCCGTGTCCGCCCGCTACGACGAGGTCGCCGAGTCCGTCGCGTACGAGGTGAAGGAACTCCTCTCGACCGACCGCACCCCCACCTGGGAGGGCTGGGCGGCGGTGGAGCGGATCAGCGAGGAGTACGGCATCCACGACGTGAACCTCGTCAAGCCGGGCGTCGGCGAGACCACCCGCGTCCTGCTCCGCCGGGTCCCCTGGAAGATCCTCGCCAAGCGCGGCGCCGAAGCCGACCTCGCGCACATCCGCCTGCTCGCCGACCAGCGCGGAGTGCCGGTCGAGGAGGTCGACGACCTTCCGTACAGCTGTGTCGGCCTGATCCACCCCCGCTACACCCGGGGTGCCACGGGCGCCGACGGCAAGGCGGTGGCGGCCCGATGAACGCGACCCCGCCCACGACGGGCACGGGCACGGGAACAGGCACGGATACGGGACCGGGAACGGGTGCGGGGCGGGCGGGCGGCACCACCCTCGTCGCCAGCGACCTCGACCGCACCCTCATCTACTCCTCCGCCGCGCTCGCCCTCGGCATGCCCGACCCGCAGGCGCCCCGGCTGCTCTGCGTCGAGGTGCACGAGTCCAAGCCGCTGTCGTACATGACGGAGGAGGCGGCCGTTCTCCTCGCCCGGCTCACCGGCGAGGCCGTCTTCGTGCCGACCACGACCCGGACGCGCAAGCAGTATCTGCGGATCAGGCTCCCCGGCACCGCGCCGAAGTACGCGATCTGCGCCAACGGCGGGCACATCCTCGTCGACGGCGTCTCCGACCCCGAGTGGCACGCCTCCGTGCTGCGCCGGATCGCCGAGGAGTGCGCGCCGCTCTCCGAGATCCGCGCGTACCTCACCGCCACCACCGACCTGTCGTGGGTCCGCAAGCACCGGGTCGCCGAGGACCTCTTCGCCTACCTCGTCGTCGAACGGGAGCGGCTGCCCGCCGACTGGCTGGCCCGCTTCGGCGCCTGGGCGGGCGAGCGGGGCTGGACGGTCTCGCTCCAGGGCCGCAAGGTGTACGCGGTCCCGAAGCCGCTCACCAAGAGCGCGGCGGTCCGGGAGGTCGCCCGCCGCACCGGGGCCGCCCTCACCCTGGCCGCGGGCGACTCGCTCCTCGACGCGGACCTGCTGCTCGCCGCCGACCGTGCCTGGCGGCCCGGCCACGGCGAACTGGCCGACCACGACTGGACCGCCCCGCACGTCGACGTCCTCACGGAACGGGGGGTCGCGGCGGGCGAGGAGATCCTGCGCCGCTTCCGCGCGCGGGCAGCCGAGGCCGCCCGCGGGGTGTAGCTCCTAGGTCGGAAGAGACGGCCTAGCCGCAGCAGCCACCGCCACAGCAGCCGCCCCCGCCGCCGCCACTCGGTGCGGGGGCGGCGGCGGTCGAGCCGCCGACGGCCACGGCGGAGAGCAGCTTCACGGTGTCGTCGTGCCCGGCGGGGCAGGACGCCGGAGCGGAGGACTCGGCCATCGGCCGACTGAGTTCGAAGGTGTCACCACAGGTACGGCAACGGAATTCGTAACGGGGCATGGGGACAGGCTAGAGGCAGACCCCGGTCGCGCACGAGACCGGGGAGACCCCGGAGAGACCGGAGAGACCGTGGAGCGGCCCTGAGCCCATCACGGAGCCGGGGCCCGGCCATTCCCGGAGAACCGGCCATCAGGGGCGGGTGGACCGGCCGCCCCGAGCCGCCGGACCGGCCATCACCGGGCCTGGGGCCCGCCCACCGCCGGAGAACCGCCCACTGCCGGAGAACCGCCCACTGCCGGAGCACCACCCACCGCCGGAGAACCGGCTGCCGCCGGAGCACCACCCACCGCAGGCCGGGGCCCGGACTCGCTCACTGCCCGCCGCCGCGCTCCTCCCGTATCCGGCCGACGACCTGCGCGGCGGTGGCGCGTACGCCCTCCAGTTCGGTGAGGAAGTGCCAGTAGTCCGGGTGGCGCCCCTCCAGGGTGCCGACCGCCCGGTCGAGCCGGGCCACGGCCTCGTCGAGCGGGCGGGCGTGCTGCGGCTCGGGCGTGCTGCGGCCCTCCATGGCGAGCCGCTGGGCATCGCGTACGGCGAACCGCGTCCGGTCGATCTCGGCGCTCGGGTCCACCGCGACGGCGTCCAGGCGCCGCAGCCGCTCTCCGGCGGCGGAGACGGCCTCGTCGGTGGTGTCGAGCAGGGCGCGGACGGTCGAGAGCAGCGAGGTGGCGTCGGGCCAGCGCTGCTCGGCCCGCGCCGTGGCGGCCTCGGCGAGCCGGTCCCGCGCCTGCTTGAGGGAGTCGGCGGCCTGATCGGGCACGTGCTGGAGGTCCTGCCAGCAGGCGGCGGCGAACCGGCGCCGCAGCTCGGAGAGGACGGGCTCGACGCCCTCGGTGCGGGTGGTGAGGGCTTCGGCACGGGTCCGCAGGGAGACCAGGCGCCGGTCGATCTCGGCGGCCCGTCCGGGCAGCCGCTCGGCCTCGGTGCGTACGGCCTCGGCGTCCCTGAGCACCCGGTCGGCGCGCTGGAGGGTCTCGGGGACGCCGTGTCGCCCGGCACCTTCGTTGAGCGCGGTCAGCTCGGGGCCGAGGGCGGCGAGCCGGGCGGCGAGGTCGTCGGCGCGCAGCCCCGCTTCCCGTACGGAGTCCAGGGCGCCGCTCGCGCCCCGCAGGGCCTGCCGGGCGCGTTCGACGGCGGGGGCGAGCCGGGCCAGCTGGGTCTCGGCCCGGCCGAGGAGGGGGCCGAGGCTCTGTTCGAAGCGGTCGAGTTCGGTCCTGGCGCGGTCCAGCTCCTCCTTGGCGCGGGTCAGCTCGGTGCGGGCGCGGGTGGCGGTCGCGGCGTCGAGTTCGTCGCGGTCCAGGTCGTGGGCGTCGACGGCGCTGATGTAGGTGTGGCTGACCTCGTCGATCCGGCGCCCGAGGGCCTCGAAGCCCTCGACGGCGCGCCGGGCCTCGAGGGAGTTGTCGACGGCGGTGATGGTCTCGATGGAGATCCGCAGCCCGCGCTGGGCGGTGTCCAGCTCGTAGAAGGCGGCTGCGGCGGCGTCCTTCGCGGCCTGTGCCTCGGCGCGCTGACTCTCGCCGCGCCCGCCGAACCAGCGCCGGGTGCCGCCACCGGCGAAGGCGCCGGGCAGGAGGGCGCCGGCGAGCAGGGGCAGGGCGAGGGCGAGCCGGAGAGCGGTGAGACCGGGAGGCATACGGCCGCCGGAGGGGGCGCCGGAGGGGGCGCCGGTCGGGCGGGGCGCGGCGGGGACCCGACGGGGAGGCTCGGGGCGGGAACCGGGGTCCGCCGGACTGGGGGCCAAAGGCTGGGGACAGGAGCCCGCCGGGCTGGGAGCCGCGGGGTGGGAAGGGGTGTCTGTCGGGCGGAGCGCGTCACGACGCCGGACGTCGCCCGCCCCCCTCGCGTCGCTCGCCGCCACGTGCCTCTCCCGTGCTGTGTCCGCCGTGCCCGGTCAGGGTTCATTCTCCCATCCGGTAAGGACGAACACACAGGCCGGTCAGTTCGCGGTGCGGACGGTCACGTCGCCGTTGTCGCTGCGGGCGCGGACGGAGCCCTCGCCCGCGTCCCGGCGGGGGACGTCGACACGGACCCGGCCGTTGCCGCTGGTGGCGTCGACGGCGTACTCGGCGGTGGGTACGGAGACGGTGATGTCGCCGTTGTCGGTGGAGGTCTCGACGCGGCGGGGGACGGCGCCGAGGGAGACCCGGACGGTCCCGTTGTCGGAGCGGGCGGTGACGTCGGGGGCGGTGACGTCCGGTTCGACGGTGATGTCGCCGTTGGCGGTGTGCAGATCGAGCGGGGCGGTGGACTTGTGGACCCGGACGTCCCCGTTGTCGGAGCGGATCTTCAAGGGGGTGGCGAAGCCCTCGGCGGTGACCCCGCCGTTGTCGTCGTCGATGGTGACGGCGACGCCCCGGGGGACCTGGACGCGGTGGACGCCGCTGCAACTGGAGGCGACGGCCTCGCAGTGGACGCGCAGGGTGAGCCGCCCGTCGGCCAGCTTCCACTCGGGCTCGGGCCCGGAGCCGAGGAAGGCCCACCCGTCGATCTGCCGCTCGACCCGTACGTCGTCGACGTCGGCGGGGGTGACGACCAGCTTGGTGTTGTCGGAGTCGATGGTCAGCGCCTTGCCCTCGAAGGCGAAGTTCTCGCGCTCGACAGGCGCACCCTCGACATCGGCGGACCCGCACCCTCCGAGCGTGAGCGCCCCGAGCAGCACCGCACCGGAAGCGAACAGCACGCGCGTCGCACGACCAACCACCATGAAACCGAACCCCCAGAACCGTGAGCAGTCCCCGCACGCTATTCCCCCCGCCCACCCGACCACGATCCGGCAGCCCACCGCCCCCGGGGTGGGGCTACCCCTAGGCCCCGCCACAGGGTTTGCGGCATCCACCCCGGCGCCATGTAGGCTGATGGTTCTTCCACGGGTGCGTAGCTCAGGGGTAGAGCGCTGCTCTTACAAAGCAGATGTCGGCGGTTCGAAACCGTCCGCGCCCACCACTCCGGCCTTGCATTCAGGTCGGTGACGGCCCAGGTCGGACAGTATCCGGCCTGGGCCGTCGGCGTTTCGTCGCGCCTTCGTCGGGGCCGGGTCGTGTGCCGGGGACGGTGCCACCCGTCGAGTCGAGTGGGGCGCGGTTGGCCCCCGCCATCAGGCGTCAGCCCCCGCAAACGCCCGCCCGCTGTAGTCGAGCATTTCGCGTACAGCCGGGCTCAGGGTGTTCTTCCAGACCAGGGCCAGTACGGCGGGGGTTTCCGCGTCCGTGATGGGGCGGGCGGTGAGGCGGTCGGTGTAGCTCGTGGCCATGGATTCGCTCAGGATGGCGACGCCCAGGCCGCGGGCTGACAGGTCGGCGATGGCGTCTCCGGCGCTGGCCTGGAGGGCGATCTTCGGGTGGAGGTTCTGTGCGGCGCACGCGAGGTCGAAGACCGTGCGCAGGCCGGTGCCGGGAGGCATGCAGACGATCGGGTGGGTCACCAGTTCGCGCAGGGTGATCCGGTCCTGGGCCAGCAGGGGGTGGCCGGCCGGTACCGCCACGACGAGCCGTTCGCTGATGATCGTCAGGGCTTCCAGGCCGTCGGGGGCGGCCGTCGCGGTTCCGACGAGGGCCAGGTCGAGGGTGCCGGATCGGACCCCCTCGACGAGGCGGTCCGACGTGTCCTCCAGGAGGGAGATCTCCACCCCGGGGTGTGCCTGGTGGAAGGCGGAGAGCGCGTCGAACAGGGGCGTGATCGTGCAGCCGATGACCATTCCCACCGTGAGCCGCCCCCGGATCAGGTCGGCGACCTCGCTCACCGCCTGGTCGACCGCTCCGGCCGCGGCGAGTGCCGCGCGGGCGTGTTCGAGCGCGGCCTTTCCCGCGACGGTGAGCGTGGCGATCCGCGCCGACCGGTCGAACAGTTCGGCGCCGAGTTCCCGTTCCAGCTGGCGGATCTGAGCGCTGACCCCGGACTGGCTGATGTGCACCCGTTCCGCCGCTCGGGTGAAGTTCCGTTCTTCCGCGACCGCGACGAAGTACTCTAGCTGCCTCAGTTCCATGACTACGGATTCTAGTTTCCATCGGAATCATTTGTTGGACTTCTGGATCATGGCAGATCAGGCTGGACGTGCGGGGCCGGAGACCTCAGTGGTTCCTCGGTTCCGTGGTTCGCGGTCGACAGAGCAATGCCAGGAGAAGAAACATGACCGAGTACGAGAAGGCCATGCGGCCCGAGGACATCACCCGTCTCTTCGTCGAGCGGTCGAACGAGGGCGACGCGGCCGGGGTCGCCGCGCTCTACGCGGAGGACGCGGTGATGGCCTATCCGCACGACGACTGGACGGTGGGCCGGGAGGCGATCCGTGAGCTGTGGGAGAAGGTCCTCGCCGACCGTCCCCGCTTCGAGTTGGAGACGCCGCTCCCGACGCTGGTCAGCGGGGACACCGCCCTCACCTCGACCCCGCCGAGGGACGGGGCCGGTGCGCGGGCGCAGGTCGTCCGGCGGCAGGCCGACGGGAGTTGGGTGCGGCTGCTCGACCAGCCCGAGTTCCTCCAGCCCGGCCAGTAGGAAGCCCGTTTCAGGAGCAGGCCCGTCCAGGAGGAGTCGAGCGCCGTACGGCTCCGAACGCGGCTCCCGGCGGTCCCGCCCGTGCCTACCAGCCCCGCCCCTCCGGCAGCGCGTCCAGGCCCGGCGCCGACAGGTGCAGTACCTCGTAGCGCTCCGTGGCCTCCTCGTCCGGTGCGGAGGAGTCCGCCCACAGGACGAAGCGCAGCAGTCGCCAGTGGTGCGGGTCGAAGGCGAGCGCGGCGGTGTGGACGGACTCGTGGGCGGCGAGGCGGCGCAGTTCCTCCGTCTCCCGGTCGATCAGGGCGGACAGGCCCAGGCCCGTGCCGGCCAGGTCGGTGCCGGCGTCGACATCGGCGGGGATCGGGGTGAGGCGGCGGGAGGCCGCCTTGGGCGGTGCCGTGCGGGCGGGGCCGGTGTGGCAGGCGATGCCGGTCCAGTGGCGGGCGGCGGGGCGGCCGAAGTCCCGGAGGATGTTCTGGAACCCTCCGCCGCCGACGAGGAACCGGGCCATCGCACCCGTGTCGTTCCACAGATAGAAGGGTGCGTACTGGTTGACCGGCGAGCCGTCCGTACCGCGTTCGCGGATGGCGTACGCCTTCAGGCCCAGTCCGGCCCGGTCGTCGAGGAGGGGGCCGCTCCTGGCCACCCGCTCGCGGATGATCCCCATGTCGTAGTCGGCGGGCAGGGTGATCTCGTACTGCTGGGCATACACGGGCGGGCGGCCTTTCCTCGCGGAGGGGTGGTCAGGGGGTGTGCGGTGCCGCGCGGTACTCGGTCTCGGAGACCTGGGGGCCGCGCTCGGCCTCGGTGCCGTCCGGGGCGACGTCCTGGACGGCCAGATGCGTCATGAAGGTGGTGGGCGAGGCGCCGTGCCAGTGCCACTCGTCCGGCGCGATGCGCACGGTGTCGCCCGCGCGGATGACGGTGACCTCTCCGCCCCGGCACTGGACGAGCCCGGCCCCCTCGGTGACATGGAGGACCTGGCCGAAGGGGTGACGGTGCCAGGCGGTGCGGGCACCCGGTGCGAAGTGGACGCTGTCGATCCGGAAGCGTGACGTCCCCTCGGGCGGGGCGATCTCGTCGATCCACGCCGCCCCGGAGATCCACTCGGGCGGCGCGACGGCGGTGGTGCGCGGCGTACGGGAGACACGCATGGAGGCTTCTTTCCGGGGGTGCGGCTGTCTGCGGTGCGGTACGGGACTACTCGGGCGCGGTGCGTTCCTGTGCGGCCAGCAGGCTCAGTACTCCGCCGACCGCCTGGTCGAAGGGCCGCATCGAACCGGCCGCGCGGGCCAGGACGTAGCCGCCCTGGAGCGTCGCGACGAGCGTCGCGGCCGTCGCGTCCGGGTCGAGCGTCGCGGCCAGTTCGCCGCGCTCGCGTCCCTCGGCCAGTACGCCGGCCAGCCGTTCCCGCAGCCAGGCGAGGGTGTCGTCGACGGGGGCCCGCAGCGCCGGGTCGGCCATGACGTCCGGGTCCTGGGTGAGCCGCCCGATCGGACAGCCCTTGAGGACCTCGCGCTCGCGGCGCAGATACGCGGTGACGCGGTCGACCGCGGTCCCCGGCGCGGAGAGCTGCTCGTCGGCTTTGGCGCGCATCTCCTCGGCCGTCCGCCGGATCGCGGCGAGCGCCAGATCCGGCTTCCCGGCGAAGTGGTGGTACATGCTGCCCTGCCCTGCACCGGCCCGTTGCTGGATGGCCTTGGGGCTGGTGCCGGTGTAGCCGCGTTCCCACAGCAGTTCGCGCGTGCTCTCGATGAGGCGGTCCGCAGTGTCCATGGCCGGGAGTGTACATACTAGTAGGTACAGAAGGGGGTGGACTGGCCTGCGCGGGGGTGTGACCTGGTGGAAAGGGGGAGGGCCCTCCCGTCCGGCGTCCGGCGTTTGGAGCCTGGCGTCCGGCGTCCGGCGCTCAGAATCCGGCCTCCGGCGGAGGGCGCCTCCAGTGCGCGGCCGGGCGGGTCAGCCCTTGATGACCTCGACCTTCTTGTCCCCGGCCGACTTCGCCGAGGCGGCGACCGCCTTGACCGTTCCGTTCTCCCGATCGGACGACGGCTTGACCGTGCCCGTCTCGCGGTCGGAAGCCGCGGTGACCCACTTGACCGTGCCCGTCTCGCGGTCGGACGCCGCCGTCGTGCTCGGGCCGGTGTGGGCCGCGAGGGCGACGAAGGTCGCGGCCAGGACGCCGAGGGCTATGCCCGCCTTGGTCGCCATGGGGTGGGTGGTGTGGATCTGCGCCATGGGGTGTCTCCCTGAAGTGCCTTTGCCTGAAGGTGAGATGAACGTACCTTGTGCAGGGTTGTGGGGGGAATGGATGGCGAGTTGACGTCGAGCCCGCGCGGCCGGTGTACTCCCCGCATGGCTGATGTCGGGGACGCGCCCGAACCGGGGGCGCAGAGCGGTGAGATGACGCCGCAGCGGTATATCGAGGGCCGGCTCGTCCAGTACCAGGGCTGGTACGACGCCAAGGCGGCCCGCATGAAGGCGATGCATCTGCGGATGCGGACCGTCTCGGTCGTCGGCGGGGCGCTCGTGCCCGTCTTCGTCAACGTGGACGCGGGCTTCGCGCGGATAACGGCCACCATACTGAGCGTGATCGTCGTCGCCGCCGTCTCCCTGGAGAGCGTCTTCCGGTACCGGGAGCAGTGGAAGAACTACCGGTCGACCGAGCAGCTCCTCGGGCACGAGCGCGTCTACTTCGAGACCAAGGTCGGGCCGTACCACGGCCTGCCCCGGCGGGAGGCGTTCTCGACGCTCGTCGCCCGGGTCGAGAAGGCCATCGCCAACGAGAACTCCGCCACTCTCAACGTCATGACGCTCGGCGGGCAGGTCAACGCCGACGTCCAGCAGCACGGCATCCCCGGCCCCCGTACGGCCGGCGACTCCCTCGACCCCGCCGACGACAAGGGGCCCCGGAGTCCCTCCGAAGCCCCCTGAAACCGGCGTAGTACGTCAGGTTCCCGACGTCAGCACCACTTGTAGTCGACTCGGGACGAGTTGTACGAGCAGACGCTCATCCGCGTGCCGTTCGACTTGCGCAGGGTCGCCGTGTCACGGTCGTTGTTCCAGACGTAGGCGCCGCGGTTCTGGTACACGTTCGTGGCGGTGTTCTTGCCCCGGCCCGTACGGACCGTCACGATCTTGCCCTTGCCGAGGGTGAAGTTGCCGAAGGTGTACTTGTGGTTGGACGCGTCCGTGAGCGTCCAGCCGCGCAGGTTGACCGCCGCGCCGGTCGTGTTCCGTATCTGCACGTACTCGCCGTTGAGGCTCGCGTTCGAGCGGTTGTCCGTACCCGGGCTGTCGTAGTAGATCTTGTACAGGTGGACCGACCCTGCGGCCTGCGCCTGCGTGGGCAGCAGCAGGATGCCGGAGGCGGCGGCCGCGGTCACGGCCGCGAGCGTGCGTACGCGAAGCATGAATGTCCCTCAGTTCTCTCCCCGGCTCCACCGATGGGGCCTGGGGAGCACACAGGATACGCACGCCCTTCACGCCATCTGCACGACTTCGCGAACTTCGACCCCGCCCCCGGCTCCCGCCCCACCCTCGCCTTCCTCCCCGGCCGCCCGCTCCGTCCCCGGCTCCCCGTCTCCCCGGCTCCGCCTCGGCCCCGCCCCCTGCCCGGCGCCTCACGCCCCGAACTCGTACTCCAGGACATACGCCGACGAGTCCAGCGTCATCTCGTTCAGTTCCACCGCCACCCCCGGCGCCGTGTACGCCGTGCGCCCGATCAGCACCACCGGCGTCCCGGACGCCAGCCCGAGCAGTTGCGACTCGTCCGCCGTCGGCATCCGGCACCGGATCTCCTCCCGGAACCGCACCGGCCGCTGTCCCAGCTCCGTCAGCCGGGCGTACGTGCCGCCGGGACCGGTGTCCATCTCCGCGATCAGCGTCCCCCGGACCAGCGCGGCGGGCAGATACGAGACCGAGAGCAGCACCGGCTCGGCGTCCAGGACGAAGCGGCGGCTGCGGACGCACACCGGCGCGCCCGGCGGCAGGCCCAGCGCCTCCGCGACCCGCGCCCCGGCCGGTCCCTCGGTCACCTCTATCCGGTCGACGAGCAGGTCACGGTCGTCCGGCACGTCCGCCGACCAGATCGAGTGCCCATGCGTCCAGCGCTCCCCGGACAGGCGCGGGATGCCCCGCCGCCGCAGCGGACGGAAGGCGCGGACGAACACGCCGGCGCCCTTGCGCGCCTCCGCCAGCCCCTCGTTGCGCAGCACGGAAAGCGCCTGACGTACCGTCATCCGCGCCACGCCGTACGTCGCCATGAGGTCGTTCTCGCCGGGGAGGCGGTCACCCGGCGCGAACTCCCCGGACTGGATCGCGGTCCTCAACTCGTCTGCGATTCTTTGGTACTTGGGCCGACGAGGGCTGTCCTGGTCAGTCACGGCTGGGCCACTCCCTTCCTCTGCGTGACACCCTACGGCGCACCCCGGGGGCCCGGCCCGCGTGCGCGTTCCGTACCGCCGGGTGGTCCATCCGGTGAGGGACATCTCTAGAGATACGTTGACAGGACGCCCCCGGAGGGCTTCCCTAGTGGTCCCCATGCGTCGGGAGCGCTCCAGGAACGCTTTCGGAACGCTTCGGCAATCGGGACGGAGGGGATGGGTGCAGCCACAGCCCGAGGTCGGTGACCTCGTCCGTGACACCGCCACCGGGCGGGTCGGTTTCTATGTGGGAAGCGTCGCGGGACGCCTTCTGCTCCGGGCTGTCCACGGCGGTCTGCGCTGGGAGGCCGAGCCTTCCGACGTACAGGCCGCCACCCCGCTGCGCGAGCTGCGGGCCCGCGCGGCGGAGATCAACGCCAGGAGCAGACGGGAGGCCGGAGGGCTGGGGTGAACACGGCCGCCCCGAGGCACGGGCCAGGGGGACGGAGCCGAAGCCGAGGGCGAGGGCGCGCGTCTACTGGGACGAAGCCGGGGACGCGGGCCTGCGGAACGAAGGCCGGGGCTACGGGCCCGGGGCGCGGAGCCGGGAGCATGGGCCGGAGGCGGGGGGCGGGCCGTTGTCAGTGGCGCGCGCCACACTGGAGGCATGTGCCGCAGCATCAAGACGCTCCGCCCGCCCGCGCTGCCCGAGGAGGCGACCGAGGACGACATCCGCGCCGCCGCCTTGCAGTACGTCCGCAAGGTCTCCGGCTTCCGTGCCCCCGCCGCCCACAACCGCGAGGTCTTCGAGCGGGCCGTGGACGAGATCGCGGAGGCCACCGCGAGACTCCTCGACGGGCTTGAGATACGCGGGGCGCACCCCGCCGTCAGGAAGCGGGAGCGGGAGCCGGTCCCGGACGCCGGATGACGCAGGCGGCGAGTCCGCCCGCGAGGAAGAGCGCGAGGGTCGACACCCCCGCGCTGAACCAGGTCGCGCCCAGCCACTGACCGCCGAGCCAGCCGAGCCCCACGCTGTACGCGGCCCAGGTCAGGCCCGCCAGGGCCGACCACGGCAGGAACTCCTTGACGTGCCGCTTCGCCGCGCCCGCGCCCAGGGAGACCACGGAGCGCCCGGCGGGGGCGAACCGTGCGAGGACGACGAGCAGGCCGCCGCCCCGGGCCAGCGCGGTGCCGAGGCGCTCCCGCGCGAGGGCGAGGCGCTTCGAGCGGGAGAGGGCCCGGTCGATCCTGGCCCCGCCCCGGTGGGCGAGCCGGTACGCCAGGAAGTCGCCGAGCACGGAGGAACCGGCCGCGCAGAGGAGCAGGGGGAGGAGCGAGGGGACGTGGGGGGTGGCCGCCGTGGCGGATGCCGCTGCCGTGGCGGCGGTGATCACCAGGAAACCGCTCGGCAGCACGGGCAGGAAGACGTCGAGCAGGATCGACGCCGACACCACCGGATATATCCATGGGCCGGCGGTGAGCGACCGCAGCGATCCCAGGCTGTCGAGCAGATTCACAGGGCAAGAGCCTACGCGGGGCTGAAGCCCTGACGTCCGGGTGGGGTACGGGGCCCGGCCGCCGTCCTCCCGGGCGCGAAGCGGAATGCCCTTCGGGCGCCACTCGGGCGCCCCGCCCCGGGTGCGGTGCGGGCCCGCCACGGGCGGACCCAAGGGGTACGGGCGCTTCCCGGACGGGTGCGGGACCGGCCATCGGCGTGCGTCCGGTCGGTCCCTCTGGCGGGCGCGGCCCCGGAGGAGACCTGACAGGGCCGCGCGGTGCTGTGCGAATGTGACGGAAACCGCTCGGTGCGAGGGCCGGATTCCTTCGGCTCGGGCGGAGGGAAAGGGCCGGAATACACGCTGTGGATTCCGGCCCTCTCCGGTAGCGCGCCTCAGGCCGAGACCCGTGCGCCCTTCTCCTCGTGTCCGGCGTGCGTGCCGCGCGCCGTTCCGTCGGGACCCACCCGGCCGCCGAACAGGCGGTCGAGCGCCAGCGCTCCGGGCCCGGTGAAGGCGATGAGGAGGAAGGCCCAGCAGAACAGGGCCGCGTCCTCGCCGCCGTTCTGGAGCGGGAAGAGGGCCTCCGGCTGGTGCACGTTGAAGTACGCGTACGCCATCGAGCCCGAGGCGAGGAACGCGGCGCTCCGGGTGCCGAGTCCGGCCAGGACCAGACCACCGGCCCCGAGCTGGATGACGGCGGCGTACCAACCAGGCCAGGTGCCCGCCGGTACCGTGCCGCCGCCGTAGGCGCCGCCGAGGACCCCGAAGAGGGCGGCGGCGCCGTGGCAGGCGAACAGCAGGCCGACGACGATCCGGAAGAGGCCGAGGGCGTACGGCTGGGCCTGGTTCAGCCGGTCCGCGAGGCCGGCCGGGTGGCCGGCGGGGCGGGCCGGGTTGCCCCGGGTGTGCAGGGCGCTCCGGTCGCCCTGGACTATCGGGGTTTTCGGTTCGTTCATGGGGGGAGCTCCTTCGGCCTTGCCCCGTCCTTGGGCGGACGGGGGGTGGGGGCGGAAACCGATGAGGCCGAAAGGTTAGGCACCCCTCAGTAATGCTTTCAAGTTCAACATTCGGTCGACGAGAAGTGTGTGAAGCTGTGCGCTTCCCGCCGACCGAAGCCGAACCCGTCTCAAGGGGCGGGCGTTCAGCAGCCGTTGAGGATGTTCCCGAGCGCGGTCTTCTCCGCCGGGTCGACGCTGAGGTTCCAGTAGTGCTTCACGTGCACCCACGCGCGGACGTACGTGCAGAGGTAGGCGGTCCGCGACGGCAGCCACTTCGCCGGGTCCTTGTCGCCCTTGGACTGGTTGACGTTGTCGGTGACGGCGATGAGCTGGGGGCGGGTCAGGTCGTTGGCGAAGTCGCGGCGCTGCGCGGTCGTCCACGAGGAGGCGCCCGAGCGCCATGCCTCGGCGAGCGGGACCATGTGGTCGATGTCGAGGTCCGTCGCGAGGGTCCAGGTGGCGCCGTCGTACTCGGAGTACCAACTGCCGCTGACCGGAGAACAGTTGGCGTCCGTGACGACGTTCACGCCGTCCCGCTTGAGGACGGTCTCGCGCGTGTTGCAGGTCCCGGACTGGGTGATCCAGTGCGGGAAGAGGTCCCGGCTGTAGCCCGAGAGGGTGCCTTCCGCCTTGACGGTCAGCTCGGTCAGATAGGTGCGGGCCGTCGCGGCGCTGACCGGTGTGGGCATGGCCGCCTGGGCGGTCGGGGCGGTGGCGAGGACTCCGGTGAGGGAGAGGGCGACCGAGGCGGCCAGGACGGTGAGTCGACGCGCGTAGATCATGCCGTGGGGCATGGAAACTCCCTTGAGGTGGGGGGACTTCGGCTGTTGCCGTCCCCGCGTGGGTGCCGGGCGACGGCCCGGTCATCGTGGCGGCGCCAGGTTTCGATGGGGGGTGCGCCAGGTAACAGCGTGGCGACATGGACACATCACATCAATGGGTGTGACGCATTCTGGCGGAGCGTCAGATTCCGCCCGGTGTCAGGAAGGCGGGGGAGGAGGGGCGGGCGGGCGCATGACGAAAGGCGGGACCCCGGGCCGTCGATCGGCCCGGGGTCCCGCCTCGGTCTCTGGATCGCCCAGGGGGCGAAGGGGTGTTACGGAAGGATCGTCAGCGCGATCGAGCCGTCCGCCGCCGGTTCGATCCGGATCCGCGTGAGGTCCTCGACGTGCACGTCCGGTCCGAAGGCCGCCGCGCGCGGGCCCACGCCCACGACCCGCATCCCGGCGGCGCGACCCGCCGCGATGCCCGCCTCGGAGTCCTCGAAGACGAGACAGTCCGCCGGGGCGAAGCCCAGCTCGGCCGCGCCCTTGAGGAAGCCCTCGGGGTCCGGCTTGCTGGCGCCGACCTGCTCGGCGGTGACCCGGAGCTCCGGCATGCGCAGCCCCGCCGCACCCATCCGCGCCTGCGCGAGGGCCTCGTCCGCCGAGGTCACCAGGGCGTGCGGCAGCTCGGCGATCGCGGCCATGAAGGCGGGGGCGCCGGGGACCGGCACGACCCCGTCGAGATCGGCGGTCTCCTCGGCGAGCATGAGCCGGTTGTCGGCGTGGTTCTCCTCCATCGGGCGCTCCGGGAGGAGGACCGCCATCGTGGCGTACCCCTGACGTCCGTGGACGACCTTGAGCACGGCGTCCGCGTCGAGGCCCTGCCGGTCGGCCCAGCGGCGCCAGCAGCGCTCGACGACGGCGTCCGAGTTGACGAGGGTGCCGTCCATGTCCAGGAGGAGGGCGCGGGCGGTGAGCGTTGCCGGGGTGGTGGCGGCCATCGGGTCTCCAGGGGGGTGGTGCGGAGAACGAAGCGGTCCCGCCCACCGGTCAGGGATTGCGGGCGGGGCCACTTTGTTCTTCCACGATACAAAACGGGGGGTCGTCTTGGCCACCCCGTCCGCATTCCGGTCCCTTCATCCCCTCCCGCACCCGGGACTCACAGGTGGGGCGTGAGCCGTTCGAGCACCTTCCGGGTGTTCGGCCCGTAGACGCCCTCCGGGTCCCCCTGGATGTACATGTACGACTGGTAGATCCGTACCGCGTCCTGGACGTTGTCGTCGTACTTGCCGTTGGTGCGCCCCTTGTACGCCCCCACGACGATCAGCCGCCGCTGGAGTTCCCGCACCTCCGGTCCGGACGAGCCCAGGCTCAGCGTCGGCGCGTCCTCGTCCGTGTCCGTGTCCTCGTCCTTCGTGGCCGTGGGGGTCGGGGCCGTCTGCGGCGCCGTCGTCGTCGGGGCGACGGGTGCCTGGGCGGACGGGGAGGTGGTGGGGGACCCCGGGACCTCCGTGGTCGCCGAGGCGCTGGGCGAGGCGGTGGCGTCGGCGCTCGCGGTCGGGGTGGACGTGGGGGAGGGGGACGCGGAGTCGGGCCGGACCGTCGGGGCCGAGGTGGAGGGCTCCGGGGTCTCGGAGGAGGGCGACGGCTCCTCCGACACGGCGATGTTCAGCGAGGCGCTGGTGGTCACCTCGGGAATCCCCGCCCGGTCCTCGGTCTTGCCGGAGCCGCCGAGCAGGGAGGCGGCCAGGGCGGCGGTGCCCGCCACGGCGACGGCGGCCACGGCCGCGATCAGCACCCCCCGCTTGCGGCTGCGCCGCTCCGGATCCTCCGGGGGTACGCCGCCGTCGCCGCGCAGCAGGAGCGCCATGGTCTCGGCGGGGTCACCTTCGGGATGCCCACCGTGGGCACCGGGACCGCTGGGACCGTCGTGTCCACCGTGCCCGATGGGACCACCGGGACCACCTTGCCCACCGGGACCACCGTTCCCGCCGTGACCGCCGTACGAGCCGCCCTCCGGCAGCCGGATCGCGGTCAGCCGCGCGGTCGGCGGATCGGCGGCGTCGAAGGCCCCACCGGAGCCCCCGGCCCCACCAGGCACTGTGGTCCCACCGGACCCACCAAGCCCTCCGGCACCCCCGGCACGGCCCCCGGCACGCCCGGCATCCCCGGCACCACCAAGCCCCCCGGCACCCCCGGCACGCCCCCCGGCGCGCCCGGCATCCCCGGCACCCGCGCCCCCTCCGTACGCCCCTTCCCCCTCCTCCGAGGAGTCGAGGGTCACGTACGGCCTGATCCTCAACGGGTCGAAGTCCTCGGCCGCCGCCATCTCCGCCCGTGCGCAGGCGCAGCCAGGTCTGTGTACACCGCATTCAGGACAGACGTGTCCGGTCATGATTGGGCCCCTCCCCGATACAACTGCGAGCGATTATGCAGCCCGCCCCCTTCCCATGGGGGAACAGTCGCGCCCTCCACGGGCCATATCCGGACATTCGGATCAGGATGGAGGGGTCGTACGCCGTGAGGTCCGAGGAGACACCGGAGGAGACGCCCATGGCTCAGGAGACTCGCCTGTCATCGCCCGGCGGCGGAGCCCCGCCCGTTCCGGGCGAGGGGCAGAGCCACCGTACGGTCCTCGTCGCCATCGGCGCGCTGCTGCTCGGCATGCTGCTCGCCGCCCTCGACCAGACGATCGTGTCCACCGCCCTGCCGACCATCGTCAGCGACCTCGGCGGCATGGAGCATCTGTCCTGGGTGGTCACCGCCTACATCCTGGCGTCCACGGCGGCCACCCCGCTCTGGGGCAAGCTCGGCGACCAGTACGGCCGCAAACGCCTCTTCCAGTCGGCGATCGTCCTCTTCCTGATCGGCTCGGCCCTCTGCGGCATAGCCCGGAACATGCCGGAACTCATCGCCTTCCGCGCCCTCCAGGGACTCGGCGGCGGCGGTCTCATGGTCCTGTCCATGGCGATCGTCGGCGACCTCGTCTCTCCCCGGGACCGGGGCAGGTACCAGGGTCTCTTCGGCGCGGTCTTCGGCGCCACCAGCGTCCTGGGCCCGCTGCTCGGCGGGTTCTTCACCGAGCATCTCTCCTGGCGCTGGGTCTTCTACATCAATCTGCCGATCGGGGTCGTCGCCCTCTTCGTGATCGCCGCCGTGCTGCACATCCCGGTCGGCTCGACCCGGCACACCATCGACTACCTGGGCACCTTCCTCATCGCCGCCGTCGCCACCTGTCTGGTGCTCGTCGCCTCCCTCGGCGGCACCACCTGGGCCTGGGGCTCGGTGCAGCTCCTCGGCACCACCGTGCTCGGCGTCGTCCTGCTCGTCTGTTTCGTGTACGTGGAGCGGCGGGCGGCGGAACCGGTGCTCCCGCTCAAGCTGTTCCGCATCCGGACCTTCAGCCTGGTCGCCGTGATCAGCTTCGTCGTCGGCTTCGCGATGTTCGGCGCCATGACCTATCTGCCGACCTTCCTCCAGGTCGTCCAGGGCATCACCCCGACGCTCTCCGGCGTCCACATGCTGCCCATGGTCCTGGGCCTGCTGATCACCTCGACGGCCTCGGGCCAGATCGTCTCGCACACGGGCCGCTGGAAGGTCTTCCCCGTCGCCGGGACCGGGCTCACCGCGATCGGGCTCCTGCTGCTCCACCGGATGACGGAGGCCAGCCCGACCTGGGAGATGAGCGTCTACTTCTTCGTCTTCGGCGCCGGACTCGGCCTCGTCATGCAGGTCCTCGTCCTGGTCGTGCAGAACGCCGTCTCCTACCAGGATCTCGGCGTCGCCACCTCGGGCGCGACCTTCTTCCGCTCCATCGGCGCCTCCTTCGGCGTCGCGATCTTCGGCACGATCTTCACCAGCCGGCTCAACGGAAAGCTGGCGGAGGTCTTCGCGGGGGCGGGGGCCGTCGTGCCGCCGGGCACCGGAGCGGGCGAGGTCGCCGCCGACCCGCACGCCGTCGACCGGCTGCCGCCCGGACTGCGCCCCCAGGTCCTGCACGCGTACGCCACCTCGATCACCGACGTCTTCCTGTACGCGGCGCCCGTCGCCCTGGTGGCCTTCGCCGTCTCCTGGTTCCTCAAGGAGGACAAGCTGCGGGCTTCCGTCACCGCGCCCGACACCAGCGAGACGCTCGCCTCCAACCCCGTACAGCGCTCCTCGTACGACGAGTGCGCCCGCGCCCTTTCGGTCCTCGGCTCGCGCGCGGGGCGCCGGAAGATCTACGAGAAGATCACCGCCCGCGCCGGTCTCGACCTGCTGCCCGCCGCGAGCTGGCTGCTGCTGCGCATCCGCCGGCACGGGGTCGTCGAGCCCTCCCTCCTGGCCGAGACGGCTCCGGTGCCCCTCGCGACGATCACGGAGGCCGCCCGGCAGGTGGAGGAGCGGGAGCTGGTACGGCGGGAGGGGCACCGGCTGTTCCTCAGCGAGGAGGGCACGGTGGTGGCGTCCCGGCTCGCCGCCGCGCGGGAGGAGTCCCTCGCCGAGCTGCTCGGTGATTGGTGGGGACCGGAAAGGCCGACCGATCTGGTACGCCTGGTGGAGCTGCTGACCTCGGAACTCTCCGGCTCCGACGCCGAACGCCCGCACGCGGAGGGCCCGCCCCGCGACCACCGGGCCTGACGGGACCCGGTCCGCTCAGAGGTCCTTGCCGTACCAGATCTGGCTGTACGGCCCCGAGGAGTACGCCGGTATCTCCCCGTATCCGTGCCGGACGTACGCGGCGCGCGCCTCCACCAGGTCGAGACGGGTGTCGAGGACCATCCGGCGGGCGCCCAGGGCCCGTGCGTCCGCTTCGAGAGCGGAGAGCAGGGGGCCGACGCCGCCGCGCCCCCGGAAGGCGGGCCGCAGATAGATCCGGGTCAGTTCGGCCCGCTCCGCGTCGAGGAGGCGGAATCCGCCGCAGCCGGCCGGCACGCCCCCGTACCGCGCCACCAGGAACCGCCCGGTCGGCGGGGTCAGCAGCTCGGCGCCGTCGTCCTTGAGCCCCTCGTCGATCTCGGCCTCGGTCGCGGGCCGGTTCCAGTACCGCCCGGCCACGTCGCCGTAGTAGTCGCGGCGCAGCGCGGCGGATTCCGGGCGGTCGACGGGTTCGGGGGAGAACGTCCAGGTCATGAGGGCCATTCTTGGCGATCACGACCTGGACCGCAGCCGGTTTTCCGCCGGGTCAGGCCTTCGGGCCCGCCTGCTGGACGACCTCGAAGGACCACAGGGTGGAGCCGGTGGCGGCGGGCTTCGGGCGCTCGCCGCCACCCTCGCCACCGGCGCCGTGGGCGCCCTTCATGGAGCCGTTCATCCAGTTCTGGAAGTCCTCCTCGCTGCGCCAGCGGGTGTACACCAGGTACTGGTCGGTGCCTTCGAGGGGCCGCAGCAGCTCGAAGCCCTCGAAGCCGTCGGAGTTCTCCACGGCACCGGCGCGCGCGGCGAACCGCTGTTCGAGCACCTCGCGCTGCTCGGCGGGCACGGTCAGGACGTTGATCTTCACGATGCTCATGAAGGGCAGGATATGACCCCGGCCCGCACCGCCCGCCGTGCGCCCTCGGCGGGGTGGCTCAGTCGGTCACCCGGGCGATGAGCAGCCCGTCGTAGCCCTTGGCGCCGACCGTCTGGAGGGCGGTGGCGTCGAGCCGGGGTTCGCGGGCGACCAGCTCGAAGAGTTCCCTGGTGCCGGTGACCGCCGGGTCGTCCGGGTCCGGGACGAGGATCTTCCCGTCGCGTACGACGTTGTCGACGATGATCAGGGTGCCGGGGCGGGAGAGCCGCAGGGCCCACTCCGTGTAGCGCGGGTTGTTGACCTTGTCGGCGTCGATGAACACCAGGTCGAAGGGGCCCGCGCCCTCCGTCTCCAGGAGCGGCAGGGTGTCGAGGGCGGCGCCGGTGCGGATCTCGACGAGCCGGTCGAGCCCCGCGCGGGCGAGGTTGGCGCGGGCCACGTCCGCGCGCGCCGGGTCGGACTCCAGGGTGACGAGCCGCCCGTCGGCGGGGAGCGCGCGGGCCAGCCAGATCGTGCTGTAGCCGCCGAGGGTGCCGATCTCCAGGATGGCGCGGGCGCCCTGGGTGAGGGCGAGCAGCCGGAGCAGCTTGCCCTGGTTGGGGGCGACGGAGATGGCGGGCAGCCCGGCGGCGGCGGAGTCGGCGAGCGCGGCGGTGAGGGCGTCGTCGACGGGCGCGACGGTGGCGGCGAAGTAGGCGTCGACTTCGGCCCAGCGCGGGTCGGGCGCCGGGCTCGGGGACGAGGGGCGAGGGTGCGTCATGTGTGCGAACGTACACCCGGGTTGGCGGGGATCCGCCGAGCCCGGGTCCCGAACGCCGGTGCGAGGCGCGGTCAGTTCGCCGTGCGGACCCGGAGTTCCTTGACGCCGTTGAGCCAGGCGGCGCGCAGCCGACGGGGCTCTCCGGCGAGGGTGAGGTCCGGCAGGGTGTCCGCGAGGGCGTTGAAGATCAGTTCGATCTCCTTGACGGCGAGGGACTTGCCCAGGCAGAAGTGGGGTCCACCGCCGCCGAAGCCGAGGTGCGGGTTGGGGTCGCGGGTGATGTCGAAGCGTTCGGGGTCGGTGAAGACCTCGGGGTCGTAGTTGGCGGAGGAGTAGAAGAGTCCGACGCGGTCGCCCTTGGCGATCTTCTGTCCGGCGATCTCGGTGTCCTGGGTGGCGGTCCGCTGGAAGGAGACGACGGGGGTCGCCCAGCGGACGATCTCCTCGGCGGTGGTCGCGGGCCGTTCCCGCTTGAAGCGTTCCCACTCCCCGGGGTGGGTGAGGAAGGCGTGCATGCCGTGGCTGATGGCGTTGCGGGTGGTCTCGTTCCCCGCGACGGCGAGCAGCAGGACGAAGAAGCCGAACTCGTCGGAGGAGAGGTTGCCTTCGCCCTCCGCCGCGACGAGCCGGCTGACGATGTCGTCGGCGGGGCACTTCTTGCGGGCGGCGGCCATGTTCATCGAGTAGCCGATGAGTTCCATGGCGGCTTCGGCGCCGATCTCCTCGGTGATGGCGTACTCGGGATCGTCGTACGCGACCATCTTGTTCGACCAGTCGAAGATCCGGGAGCGGTCCTCCTGGGGGACGCCGATGAGTTCGGCGATGGCCTGGAGGGGCAGTTCGACGGCGACCCGGGTGACGAAGTCGAAGGTCCCGTCGGCGTCCGCGCCGCGCTTCGCCTCCTCGACGATGGCCCGCGCCCGCTCGCGCAGGGCGGTCTCCAGACTCCGGACGGCGCGCGGGGTGAAGCCGCGCTGGACGATCTGGCGGACCCGGGTGTGCTCGGGCGGGTCCATGTTGAGCATGATCAGTTTCTGGACCTCGATCTGGTCCCGGCTGATGTGCTCGTTGAAGCGGATGACGGCGGTGTTCTCGTTCGAGGAGAACAGTTCGGGGTGGGTGGAGACGTACTTGACGTCCGCGTGGCGCGTGACGGCCCAGTACCCGCTGTCCCCGAAGCCGGTGACGCCGGGCGGCTGGGGGCACCACCAGACGGGCGCGGTCCGCCGCAGCCGGGCGAACTCGGGGAAGGGGACGCGGGTGCGGAGCAGATCGGGGTCGGTGGCGTCGAACCCTTCGGGGAGGTGGGGGCAGGGCATCGGCAACACACTCCACAGCTGAGGGGATCCGCGGGGGTGTACGGGATCCGGAGGGTTCTGATGGACCGTCAGGAGTCGTCGGGAAAGCTAGTGACGAGTTCCGCAAGAGGCAAGGGGCGTCGCGGGAAGTCTTGCCTCCCTGACCCTTGCGCACCCATGGGCGCGGTCATAAGACTGCAAGAGGAACTAGAACGCGTACTAGTTCCCCCGTGACGCCGACCGACGGGATGCCGGGACGCCCCGTCCGTCGAGGAGAGGACGAGCTCATGGCCGCGGAACCCGTCATCGTCGAAGCCGTACGCACCCCCATCGGCAAGCGCGGAGGCGCGCTCGCCAATCTCCATCCCGCCTACCTCCTGGGCGAGACCTACCGCGAACTCCTCGGCCGCACCGGCATCCCCGCCGACTGCGTCGAACAGATCGTCGGCGGTACGGTCACCCACGCGGGGGAACAGTCCATGAACCCCGCCCGCACCGCCTGGCTCGCCATGGGCCTTCCGTACGAGACCGCCGCCACCACCGTCGACTGCCAGTGCGGCTCCTCGCAGCAGGCGAGTCACATGGTGGCCAACATGGTCGCGGCCGGCGTCATCGACATCGGGATCAGCTGCGGCGTCGAGGCCATGTCACGGGTGCCGCTGGGCTCGGGCTCCAAGCACGGCCCCGGCAAGCCCTTCCCCGACGAGTGGAACGTCGACCTGCCCAACCAGTTCGAGGCGGCCGAGCGCATCGCCCGCAAGCGGGGGCTCGGCCGCGAGCGCGTCGACTCCCTCGGCCTGCTCTCCCAGGAGCGGGCCGCGAAGGCCTGGGCGGAGGAGCGCTTCAAGCGGGAGACCTTCGCCGTCCAGGTCCCCACCACCGAGGACGAGCAGGCGGCGGGCCAGGGCATGTGGCGGCTCGTCGACCGGGACGAGGGCCTGCGCGACACCACCATGGAGGGTCTGGCCGGGCTCAAGACCGTCCTGCCGACCGCCGTGCACACGGCGGGCAACTCCTCGCAGATCTCCGACGGCGCCGCCGCGCTCCTGTGGGCCTCCAAGCGCATGGCCCGCGCCCTCAAGCTCAGGCCGCGCGCCCGGATCGTCGCCCAGGCGCTGGTGGGCGCCGATCCCCACTACCACCTGGACGGCCCGATCGACGCGACCCGCGCGGTCCTCGGCAAGGCGGGGATGTCCCTGCGCGACATCGACCTGGTGGAGATCAACGAGGCCTTCGCCTCGGTCGTGCTGAGCTGGGCGCAGGTCTTCGAGCAGGACCTGGAGAAGGTCAACGTCAACGGCGGGGCCATCGCCCTCGGCCACCCCGTGGGGGCCACCGGCGCCCGTCTGATCGCCACCGCGCTCCACGAGCTGGAACGCGCGGACAAGGAGTTCGCCCTGATCACGATGTGCGCGGGCGGCGCGGTGGCCACGGGCACGATCATCCAGCGCCTCTGAGCCCCGTCCCCTACGGGATCCCCCGGAAAACGCCGCAGGCCCCGGTCTCCCTGGCGGGAGCGGGGCCTTGCGGAAAGCTGGGGGTGGCGGCGCGGCGGTCTCTTAGTACCAGCCGTTGGCCTGCCAGAACGCCCACGCGGCGTTCGGGGAGCCGTAGCGCTCGTTCATGTAGTTGAGGCCCCACTTGATCTGGGTCGCGGGGTTCGTCTTCCAGTCGGAACCGGCCGAGGACATCTTCGAGGCCGGAAGGGCCTGGACCAGGCCGTAGGCGCCGCTGGAGGAGTTGGTGGCGGTGTGGCTCCAGCCGGACTCGTGGGACACGATCTTGCTGAAGGAGGCGTACTGGCCCGAGGGAACGATCTTGCGGGCGATGTCCTGCGGGCTGGCGGCCGAAGCCGTACCGGTCGTGCCGAGCACCGCACCCGAAGCGGCCATCAGCACGGCGGCGGAGGCGGCGAGGGACTTCTTGCGGGCAAGGACACGAGTGGCGAGCGAGCTGAACAACGGAGCGACCTAACGTCGGGGACAAGGGGCGCGCCGGGCGGTTTCGGCAAGCCGGAACCAGGGCCCGGGAGACCCGGGAACTGGGGGGAACCGGCCGTCCGCGGTGCTGCGATGAGCACCGGCTGCCTGGCGACGTCCACCAGAGAACCAGGGCGGGAAGGCCTGCGCAACGACCCCCTGTACGAGGGAGCTTCGGACCCGGGGCCTGCGGGACCCGCCCCACCGGAAGGGCGTTTTCGCAGCTCACCACCGGTTCGGGCGGTCGCGGTACGCCTACTACTCCCGCTCGTACGTGATCTGGGTCCTGTGGGGCGCCTCACCCGGGGAGGGCTCTCCGGGTGCCTTGAATGTGACCTGGGCCTCGAAGTTCGCCCGTCGCGTCGCCCGCCGCAGGGCCTTCAGGAGCGTCCCGCCGACCGTGAGGGTGAGGACCACCGCGAGCACCGCCCGGCCCAGGTCCCAGCCCATGGACGTCGCGGTCACATAGGCGAGGAACCGGACCAGGTTCTCCTGGAGCGGGGCGCCCGGCACGAACGAGATCCCGCTGCCCGGCCCCTGGAACAGCACCCAGCCCTGAAGGTTCATGATCGTGCCGTACGCGAAGGCCGCCACGAAGCCGTACGCGGCGAGCATCAGCAGCTCCGCCCGCCCCCGCAGCCGCTCCGGGCCCGGAAGCAGCCCCGCGCCCATCGTGAACCAGCCCATCGCCAGCATCTGGAACGGCATCCAGGGCCCCACCCCGCCGGTCAGCAGCGCCGAGGCGAACATCGTGACGCCCCCGAGGACGAAGCCGAAGCCCGGCCCGAGGACCCGCCCGCTCAGCACCATCAGGAAGAACATCGGTTCGAGACCGGCCGTCCCCGCGCCGAGGGGCCGCAGCGCCGCGCCCACGGCGGCGAGCACCCCCAGCATCGCCACCGCCTTCGCGTCCATCCCGGAGTCGGCGATGGTCGCCACCACCACGGCCACCAGCAGCGGGAGCAGCAGGGCGAACAGCCACGGCGCGTCCGCCGCGTGCGAGGTGACCGCCGCGTCGGCGCTCGCGAAGAGCGGCCAGCAGAAGGCGGTGAGCCCCACCAGGGAGACCAGGACGAGCGCCGCCACCGAGCGCGGCCCGAGCCGCATCGGCCGGGCGCTCACGGGGCCTCCTCGGGAGCGGGAGCCGTGGCAGGAGTGGCAGGGGTGGCGGAAGAGGCGGAAGAAGAGGAGGGGGAGGGAGTGGGGGCCGTGGAGGGGGCCGGAGCGTCCAGGGCCCGTTCCACCTGCTCGACCGTGAGCCAGGGCTGCGGCGCGAGGATCTTCGCCACCTGCGGGGAGAAGGCGGGCGAGGAGACGACGATCTCGGCCGTGGGGCCGTCCGCGACCACCTCGCCGTCCGCGACGATCACCACCCGGTGCGCGAGGTCCGCCGCCAGCTCCACGTCATGGGTGGCGAGGACGATCGCGTGCCCCTCCGAGGCGAGGGCCCGCAGCCGGGTGATCAGCCGTGCCTTGGCCGCGTAGTCCAGGCCGCGGGTCGGTTCGTCGAGCAGGAGCAGCGGCGGGCGCCCGGTCAGGACGACGGCCAGCGCGAGCGCGAGCCGCTGCCCCTCGGAGAGGTCCCGGGGGTGGGTGTCGTCCGCGACTCCCGGCAGGAGTACGGAGACCAGCTCCCGGCAGGTTCCGGGCGCCGCCTCCGCGTCGGCGTCGGCTGCCGCGCACTCGGCGGCCACCGTGTCGGCGTAGAGCAGGTCGCGCGGCTCCTGCGGGACCAGGCCCACGTGCCGGATCAGCTCGCGCGGGTCGGTGGTGTGCGGGGCGTGGCCCGCGACGAGGACCGTGCCCGAGGTGGGGGCGAGCATGCCGACGAGGGTGGAGAGGAGGGTGGACTTCCCGGCGCCGTTGCGGCCCATGAGCGCGACCGTCTCGCCGGGCGCGACCCGCAGGTCGACCCGGCGGAGCGCCTCGACCCTGCCCCGCCGGACACCGAGCCCGGAGACCTCCACGAGGGGGGCGGCGGGGTCGGGGACGGCGGCGGCGGGTCGCCGCCGCCGGAAGGGACGGAACCCGCCACCCGACGCGCTACGAGTACCGGAGACGCGGGTGCCGGAAACGGGGGCACCGGAGACGGGGGTGCCGGAGCCCTGGGCCCCCGGCACCGGCGAGGCGCCGACGGGCAGCGCGGACACGCCTCCGGCACCCCCCTCGTACCCCTCTTCCAGCCGTCCCCCATGCCGTCCCCCGAGCCGCTCCCCAAGCCGCTCTCCAAGCCGTTCCTCCAGCCGTTCCTTCAGTGGTCCGGATCGGCGGCGGGCGTCTCGTACGGTCAGCGGGAGGGGTTTCCAGCCGGCGAGGCGGCCGAGGGCCACCACCGGGGGGTGGACGGGGGAGACCGCCATGATCTCCTCGGGCGGGCCCATCAGGGCCTCCGGCAGGAGGATGACCTGATCGGCGTACTGCACCACCCGTTCCAGGCGGTGCTCGGCGAGCAGGACCGTGGTCCCCAGGTCGTGCACCAGGCGCTGGAGGACGGCGAGGACCTCCTCCGCCGCCGACGGGTCGAGAGCGGACGTCGGCTCGTCGAGGACCAGGACCTTCGGGTGCGGGGTGAGGACGGAGCCGATGGCCACCCGCTGCCGCTGCCCGCCGGAGAGCGTGGCGATCGGCCGGTCCCGCAGTTCGGCGAGCCCGAGCAGGTCGAGGGTCTCCTCCACGCGCCGCCGCATGACGCCGGGCGCCAGGCCCAGGGACTCCATGCCGTACGCCAGCTCGTCCTCGACGGTGTCGGTGACGAAGTGCGCCGACGGGTCCTGGCCGACCGTGCCGACCAGGTCCGCCAGCTCGCGCGGCGGATGCGTGCGGGTGTCGCGCCCGTCGACGGTGACCCGCCCGGTGAGGGTGCCGCCGGTGAAGTGGGGGACGAGCCCGGAGACCGCGCCGAGCAGGGTCGACTTGCCGACGCCCGAGGGACCGACGAGCAGCACCAGCTCGCCCTCGGGGACGGTGAGGTCCAGGGCGCGCAGGGTGGGCGCGGAATCCGCCTCGTAGGTCATCGAGACGTTCTCGAAGCGGATCACGCGTTCTCCTTGGGAACGGGGGCGGTGAACGCGGGCACCAGGCCCACCAGGACCGACACGGCGGGCCACAGCGGCAGCTCAGGGGCTGTCAGGGGTACGACCCCGGGGTGCAGGGCGTCCGGCGCGTACGCGTTCGCCTTGATCATCAGGGCCGCGACCAGCATTCCGGAGCCCGCGACCAGCCAGGCGCGGGCGTCCCAGCGGTCCGGGCGGTAGCGGGTGCGGACCGTGCGGCGCCCGCCGAGCCGCAGCCCGGCCATGGCCGCGAGCACCCCCGCGACCAGCAGTGGGAGCCCGTACCCCGCGCCTTCGGCGGCGAGCAGCCCGTAGGTGCCCGCGCAGACGCCGAGCAGCCCGCCGAGGGTGAGCAGATGGGTGGTGCGCCGTACGGAGGCGGGGACGTGCGCGGTCCGTCCGTAGCCGCGCGCGTCCATGGAGGCGGCGACCGCGATGGACCGCTCCAGGGCTCCTTCCAGTACGGGCAGGCCGATCTGGAGCACCGCACGGACGCCGCCCGTGGGGCGCCCGCGCAGCCGCCGGGCGGTCCGCAGCCGGGCCACGTCCGCGACCACGTTCGGCGCGAAGGTCATCGCCACGACGACGGCGACCCCCGCCTCGTACAGGGCGCCCGGCAGCGACTTGAGCAGCCGCGCCGGGTTGGCGAGGGCGTTCGCCGCGCCCACGCAGATCAGCAGGGTGGCCAGCTTGAGGCCGCCGTACAGGGCGAAGACCAGTTGCTCGGCCGTCACCCGGCCGCCGATCCGGATGCCCTGCGCCCAGTCGGGCAGCGGCGCCTCGGGCAGGGTGAACAGGACGTGCGAGCCGGGGAGGGGGGAGCCGAGCAGCAGGGTGAAGACGACCCGCAGGAGGACGACGAACAGGCCGAGCTTGACGAAGGCGCCGTACGAGCGGGACCAGGGCGCGTCGGTACGGCGGGCGGCGACGACGTATCCGGCGACGCCGATGATCAGCCCGAGCAGCAGCGGGTTGGTGGTCCGCGAACCGGCCACGGCGAGCCCGAGCGCCCACAGCCACCAGGCACCGGCGTGCAGCGCGTTGGCACGGCTGGCCTCGGGCGCCCGCAACGAGCCCCGCGTCCGCGCGAGCCACCCGGGACCGGGGCCCCCTACGGGACCGGGGCCCCCTACGGGGGTGGACGCCCTTACGGGGGTGGACGCCCTTACGGGCCCTGCGCCCCTGAGGTCCCCTAGGTCCCCTGGATCCCCTAGGCCACGTACAGCCCCTGGATCCCGTAGGCCCCCTATGGTCCCTAGGGCCCCTACGGCTCTCAGGGATCTCGGGGACCCGGTCCTGCCGGAAGCCCCGTCGACGGCGCCAGCCACATCAGCCCTGCCAGCCCCACGAGCCGTTTCGGCCCGGTCGGCCCGGTCGGCCCCGTCGGGCACGCTAGGCCCCACAGGCCCCACAGGCCCCACAGGCCCCACAGGCCCCACAGGCCCCACAGGCCCCACACGCTCCCTAGGATCCACAGGCTCCCCAGGTCCCACAGGTCCCATCGGCTGCCCGGTCGCCCCCACCGGTTTTCCCTCGGCGTCGCTCATGCCGGGATCATCCGCGTCGTCGGCCCTTCCAGACCGCCGCGCCACCCAGGGCGAGGACGGCCGCGCCGCCCGCGAGGACGCCGAAGGAGGGACCGCCGCCCGTGTCGGTGCCGTCGGTGCCGTCGGTGGCGGCAGGAGGCGCGGTGGCGGTGGTGTCCGGGGCGGGGGAGGCGGTCTGCTCGGCGACCTGTTCGCCGCAGCCGCGCGCCGGGTAGCCCGCGATCCCGCAGAGCATGGCGGAGCTGTCGTACCGCAGCGGCTTGACGAGGATGGCGAGGGCCTCGGCGGCGCTCGCGTCCTCGCGGATCACGGCGCAGCCGACCCGGACCGGCGGCTGCGGCGGGTTCTCGCCGGGTGGGGCGTCCTGGGCGCCGCCGAAGTCGACGACGACCCCCACGCGCTTCTCGCCGCTCTTGGGGGTGGCGTCGCCGCAGATGGTGGTGAAGCCGGGGGCGGTGGTGGGCTTGGTGGCGTCGGAGGTGCCGCTGCTGACGGCGAAGCGGAAGCCGACGAGGTCGCCGTCGCCGGGCCGGGCGGTGGCGGCGCCCTGGGTGGCGTACGTCCAGGGCTTTCCGCCGGCGCTTTCCCAGAACGACCAGTACCGGTATCCGGCGGCCTGTGCGGGCGCGGCGGCCGTTCCGGCGAGTATGAGGAGCGCTCCGGCGAGGGCGCCCGCGAGCCGGGCGCCGGTCCTGCGGATCGCCGTCACTTCTTGCGGCCGCTCACGAGGAAGCCGATGCCGACGCCGACGACCGTGCCGATGCCGACGATCCACCACACGTCGAAGCCGGAGTCGTCGCCGTCGGCGGCGCTGCCGGCGGTGGAGGTGTCGGGGGTCTTGGGCGTGGGACCGGAGGCGTTGAGCTGCTCGACGAGGTCGGTGGTGCCGAACTCGCGGGGGTCGGTCTCGGTCGCGCGGGCGGCGAGGATCAGCTGCGCGTACGCGGCCGGTCCGCCTTCCTTCGCCCAGTCGGCGGAGTTCTTCTCCAGCCATTCCAGGGCGGGCTTGGCCTCCTTGGCGGCGCCCGCTGCGGCGAGGGCGACGACGGCGTCGGCGGTGTTGCCGAAGTCGGGCCGCTCGGTGGTGTCGGTGGCGCCGGGCATCGGGGGCAGGGCGAGGTGGCCGGTGGCGGCGAGGGCCTTGGCCAGGTGGGAGGCGCCGTTGAGGGCGGCCCGCTCGACGGTCGGCTTCGACAGGTCGGCGCAGCTCGTGGGCTGGTCGGGGGAGGCCTTGGTGGCGACGACGCTCTTGCCGAGTCCGGCGAGGGTGGCGGCGGCGGTGGCGTCGTCGTTGGCGAGGAGCTTGCCGCTCTTGTCGGGCTGGTAGGCGAAGGCGCCCGCGCCGTCCTTGTCGGAACAGGGCAGGGCGAAGGTGAGGAGGGCGTCGTAGGGGGTGCGGCCCTCGGCGGAGGTGTAGGAGCCGGGCTTCACCCCGGTGGCGGCGAGCGCGCCGATGACGATCGAGGTGGAGTTGGCGTCGGAGGCGCCGCCCTCGCCGTATCCCCAGCCGCCGTCCTTGTTCTGTACGCTCCGCAGCCAGCCGGTGCCCGTCTCGACGGCCTTGTCGACCTTCTCGGCGTCGGCGCTCTGGCGGCGGACGGCGGCGAGTGCCTGGACGGCGAGGGCGGTGGCGTTGGTGTCCCGCATGGTCTTGGCGTCGCAGGGCGTGCCGGGCTCGGGGCGGTACGCGGCGAAGGAGCCGTCCTCGCACTGCTGGCCGAGCAGCCAGTCCACGGCCTGGTCGGCGGGCTGGTAGCCGGTGCCGCGCTGGGCGAGGAAGGCGAGGGACTGGCGCCACACGCCGTCGTACGTCGGGTCCTTCGTGCCGTAGAGGCCCGGCGGGAGCGTCCCGGCGGTGGCCGAGGGGGAGGGCGCGGCGGTGGCCGCGCCTGCGGCTCCGGTGCCGAGCAGGACGGCGGCTGCGAGTGCGGCGGCGGTGCTGCGGACGGTGATCATGGGGCCCTCTCCTGGCGGCCGGGCACCGGCACGCCACGGGGGCACCAGGCTCCGGCTCCGTATTCCTCGACGGTGCCGGCGGTCACGTCCCGGGCGGGGCATTCCGACTTCGCCACCCCGGGGGCGGCTCACGGCTGCGGGTCAGTGCCGGATTTCCACCGGCTTCCCCCCGTACGGGCATGATGACGACCGAACCAGTCTACCGGCCCGTAGCCCGGTCCTCCGGTGGGTGGGAGGTGCCTCACACCGCGAGGTACGCGACGGGGTCGGTGCCCGGGGCGGGCTCGGCGCGGCCGAGTTTCACCAGGCGGCGGAGGTGGGCCTCGGCTTCGCTGACGGCGATGGAGCGGGAGCCGTGGGGGATGCGGTCCCAGGGGCGGTTCCACTCCATGCGTTCGGCGAGCTGCCAGGGGGTGAGGGGGGTGGTGAGGAGGGCGAGGAGTCCGCCGAGCCGTTCTTCGTGGTGGGCGAGGAGGGCGTGGACGCGTCCGGTGGCGTCGGTGAAGGCGTGCTGGTGGGCGGGGAGGACTTCGGCGACGCCGAGGCGTCCGACGCGTTCGAGGGAGTCCAGGTAGTCGCCGAGGGGGTCGTCGTCCTGTCCCGTAGCCCCGGTGGTGTCGTCGGGGTCCTCGTAGAGCCCGATGTGCGGGGAGATGCCGGGCAGGAGATGGTCGCCGGAGAAGAGCCGGCCGTGGCCGGGCAGTCCGGCGGGGTGGGCTTCCTCCAGGTGGAGGCAGACGTGGCCGGGGGTGTGGCCGGGGGTCCAGACGGCGCGGAGTCTGCGTCCGGCGAGGTCGAGGAGTTCGCCGGGGACGATCTCGCGGTCGGGGAGCGCGGCGCGCTGTCCGGGAAGGGTGGTCGTACGGCGGGCGCTGCGGGCGGCGCGGAGCGGGGCGAGGTGGTCCTCGGGGGCGCCGACGGCGGTGAGCTTGCGGAGGAGGTAGTCGAGCCAGGTGCCGGGCGGGGATTCGCGGGAGCGGCGGACGAGGGCGGCGTCGGCGGCGTGCATGGCGATCCAGGCGCCGGACTCCTCCCGGACGCGTCCGGAGAGTCCGTGGTGGTCGGGGTGGTGGTGGGTGACGAGGACCCCGTGGACGTCGGAGACGCCGATGCCGAGGGCGGCGAGTCCGTCGGTGAGTTCGGTCCAGGAGGCGGGGTCGTCCCAGCCGGTGTCGACGAGGACGGGCCCCCGGTCGGTGTCGAGGACGTGGACGAGGGTGTGCCCGAGCGGATTGTCGGGGATGGGCACCCGAAGCGACCAGACGCCTCCGCCGTGCGCGGTGACCTGGGGCGCGGTTTCCTGCATGGGTCCTCATCTCTCCGTGACGGATGGACCGTTGGGCCATGGTAGCGAGAGCTGACTGTCCGTCAGTATGACGAGGGGCGCCCTTTGCCGGATTGCCGGATTGCCGGCGGCGCGGAGGGCCGGAGGGCCGGAAGGGCGGAGGCGCGGAGGGACGAAAGGGCGGCGGCGCGGCGGCGCGGAAGGTCGGAAGGGCGGCGGCGACGCGGAGGTGCGGGCGGGTTCGGGGCCCCGCCCTCCCGCCCTCCCGCCTCTCCCCGCGCGGGAGGCGGACCGCTCGGATCCGGCCGAGTCGCCCGAGGAATCGGCCTGCCGGAGGGAAGTCCCCTCCGGGGGCGGCCGGACCGGAGGACGCTCTTCCTGTCCGTTCCGGTTCGACAGGAGGCCGTGTGGCATACCAGGTCAAGTGTGGATCGCTCAAGACCACGACGGGGAAGCCGTGCAAGAACCCCGCGATGGTCGGCTACTCCCGGTGCCAGATCCACCGGGGCGCGTGGACCCCGCCGCAACGACGGAAGACCAAGAAGCGCTGATCCCGGGCGGCTTCGCGTCCCTGGCCATGTCCGACGGGAACTGGTATCAGTTCTGAAGCACCGTGTCTGACGCATCGTCAGGCTATGGGCATCGTCAGGGTTCCCCGGCCGGGGTCCGCCCCCTCGGGGCGGGCGCCCGGCCGGGGTTCGTCCCCTCGGGAAGGTGGCGGTCGTGAGCGGGCTTGTGGAGCACGGGAAGCTGTTCGTCGGCGGGGAGTGGGTCGATCCGCTCGGCGACGAGGTCATCGAGGTCGTCTCGCCGCACACCGAGGAGGTCATGGGGCGCGTCCCGCACGCCTCCCGGGCCGATGTCGACCGGGCCGTGGCCGCCGCGCGCCGGGCCTTCGACGAGGGGCCCTGGCCCCGGCTGCCGCTCGCGGAGCGGATCGAGGTCGTCGGGCGGATCAAGGACGCCATCGCCGTACGGCACGAGGAGATCGCCCGTTCCGTCAGCGCGCAGAACGGCTCCCCGTACTCCTGGTCGGTCCTCGCCCAGGCGCTCGGCGCGATGCTGGTCTGGGACTCGGCGATCGCCGTCGCCCGTGACTTCCCGTTCGAGGAGCGGCGTGCCGGTGTCCTCGGGCCGCTGCTCGTGCGGCGTGAGCCGGTGGGCGTGGTCGCCGCCGTCGTCCCGTGGAACGTGCCGCAGTTCACCGCCGCCGCCAAGCTGGCGCCCGCCCTGCTCGCGGGCTGCCCGGTGATCCTCAAGCCCTCGCCCGAGACTCCCCTGGACTCGTACATCCTCGCCGACATCGCGGCGGAGGCCGGGCTGCCCGAGGGGGTGCTCAGCGTGCTGCCCGCCGACCGGGAGGTGAGCGAGTACCTGGTGGGTCACCCCGGTGTCGACAAGGTCTCCTTCACCGGTTCGGTCGCGGCGGGCCGCCGGATCATGGAGGTCGCCTCCCGCAACCTCACCCGCGTCACCCTGGAGCTGGGAGGGAAGTCGGCGGCGGTGATCCTGCCGGACGCGGACGCGGCCGCCGCCGTCGCCGGGATCGTCCCCTCCGCGTGGATGAACAACGGCCAGGCGTGCGTGGCCCAGACCCGCATCCTCGCCCCCCGTTCGCGGTACGGGGAGTTCGCCGAGGCCCTCGCGGCGGCGGCGGGCGCGCTGGTCGTCGGCGATCCGATGGACCCGGCGACCCAGGTCGGTCCGCTGGTCGCCCGCCGCCAGCGGGAACGGTCCCTGGACTACATCCGGATCGGCCAGGAGGAGGGCGCCAAGGTCCTCGCGGGCGGCGGGCGCCCGGCGGGGCTCGACCGGGGCTGGTACGTGGAGCCGACGCTCTTCGGCGAGGTCGACAACGGGATGCGGATCGCCCGGGAGGAGATCTTCGGGCCGGTGATCTGCCTTCTGCCGTACGGGGACGAGGCCGAGGCCCTGCGCCTCGCCGACGACTCCGACTTCGGGCTCAGCGGCAGCGTGTGGACGGGGGACGTGGAACGGGGCGTCGCCTTCGCCCGGAGGGTCCGCACCGGTACCTTCAACGTCAACACGTTCAGCCTGGACATGCTCGGCCCGTTCGGCGGTTACAAGAACTCCGGTTTCGGGCGCGAGTTCGGTCCCGAGGGCTTCGGCGAGTACCTGGAGCACAAGATGATCCACCTGCCGGCCGGATACGGAAACGAGGGCGGTGCCTGATGGGCGACCGCTGGCACATCGAGGTCGACCGGAGCCTCTGCATCGGCTCCGGCATGTGCGCCGCCACCGCCCCGGACGGCTTCCTCCTCGACGCGGCCCGTCAGTCCCACCCGCTGACCCCGGACACCGACGCGGGCGAACGCCTCCTCGCGGCGGCCGAGGGCTGCCCGGTGGAGGCCATCCTGATCACCCTGGGCGAGACGGGCGAGCCGGTGTTCCCGCCGGAGGACTGACCGGCGGCCGGAGCCGACTGTGCGACATCCCGTGGGTTGCTCTGAACCCTCCGGAGCCCTTGACCCCGTGGCCAGGCGGTTCGTCCTCTCTCTCATGGCGGTTCGCGGGCTGACGCAACTTCGGGACAGCACATCGGCCTCGCCCCGGTCGGCTACGACATCCACCCGGCCCTGGAGGTCATCGCCTTCGAGGTGGTCGACGCGGCAGCGCACCCCGGCCGCCTTCCGGCCGCTGAACCATCTCGTTTTGCATCGCCCGATGCAGAATGGGTAGCATGATCGTATGGCGAGGCCGAGATCATTCGATGAGGACCAAGTCCTGGATGCTGCGATGCGCACGTTCTGGGCGAAGGGCTACGAGTCGACCTCGACCAGGGATCTGTGCGAGGCGCTCGGTCTGGACCGCAGCAGCTTGTACAACGCCTTCACCAACAAGTGCGGGCTGTTCAAGCGTGCGCTCACGCGCTACATGGACGTCACCACTGCCAACCAGCTGAGGATCCTTGACAATCACGAGGTGCCGGCGACCGAACGGATCCGCGCGCTTTTCGACGAGATCCTCCAGGTGGAGAGGGAGAACCGGCGCAACGGATACGGCCTCGGCTGTCTGACCGTCAACACCACGACGGAGCTTTCCGGCCGCGACCAGGAGATCGCCCTGATGCTCGACCGCAACACCGAGCAGCGGGTCGCCGGCCTGAGCGCCGTCATCGCGATCGGGCAGCGCGACGGAGACATCGGCTCCGTCCGCGATGCCACCGAACTCGCCAGGTTCATCAACGCCGTGATCGCCGGGATCCGGGTGGCGGCTCAAGGCGGCGAGGACGACGACGCCATCGCGGCCATCGCGGCTACGGCCATGGACGTCCTGGCCTGACCTCTGCTTTTTTCATACCCGAGTTCTACACCGAACGATGCAAAATCGCGGCCACGGCCACGGCCACGGCCACGCATGCCCTGGCCTGACCTCTGCTTTTTCATCTCCAAGTTCTACACCGATCGATGCAAAAGGAATCCCCTTGCCCAGAGCCATCTACGTCCTGGCCATAGGCATCTTCGCCATGGTGACCAGCGAGTTCGCCGTCGGCGGCCTGATGCCCGAAATGGCAGGCGCGCTCGGCGTGACCATCTCCCAAATCGGCTATCTGATCACCGCGTTCGCGGTGGCCATGACGGCGGGCGGACCGCTGATGACCGTGGCACTGGCACGGATACGCCCGAAACCCGCACTCATGCTGCTGTTCGCGGTCTTCCTGGTGGGCAATGTGCTCGCGGCTGTCGCGCCCTCCTACACGGTCATGGTGGTCGCGCGCGTCATCACCGGCATCGCCTCCCAGGCGTTCTTCGGAATCGCCATCTCGGTGGCGGTCCAGCTGAGCCGCCCAGAGGTACGCGGCCGCGCCCTCGCCATCGTCTTGAACGGATTGACGCTCGGCACCCTGCTCGGGCTGCCGCTGTCCACGCTGATCGGCGGGCACTTCGGCTGGCGTGCCGCCTTCTGGGCCGTCGGCGCCCTGACCGTCATCGCCGCACTCGCCACGATGGCGGGCGTTCCCAAGCTTGAGCGCAGTAACGGCAACGGCAACTTCAGGCAGGAGCTGGCCGCTTTCAAGAACGGCCGGCTGTGGCTGGCACTGTCGACCAGCACCCTCATCATCGGCGCGACCTTCGCCGCCTTCAGCTACATCAGCCCGATCCTCACCGAGGTCACCGGGTTCGCCTCGGGGGCCGTCCCCCTCCTGCTCGTCGCGTACGGCGCAGCCACCGTGGTCGGGAACTACGTCGTCGGACGCCTGGCCGACAAGCACACCATCACCGTCCTGCTGTCCGGACTGACCCTCAACACGATCTTCCTGGCCGCGTTCGCGGTATTCGCCCATCTCCGCGCCCCCGCAGTGATAGCCCTGATGGGCATCGGGCTGGTCGGGGTGACCATGAACCCGGCGATGACCGTACGCGTCCAGCGCGTGGGCAATGCGGGGTCGCTGGTCAACACTGTCCACGCCTCCTGCATCACCCTCGGGGTGATCATCGGGTCCTCGGTCGGCGGGGTGATCATCAACAGCTTCGGGCTGCGGGCCACCCTCTGGCTGGGCGTCGGGCTGGCCATACTCGGGATAGCGTCAGTCCTGCCCGACCTGGGCCGCACCAAGGCGCAGCCGTCGACGGAGAGCCTCGCCGAGGAGCACGTCGAAGCCGTCCTCACCTCCTGAACGCCGCGCGGGCCGAGTCCGGTCGAGTCATGCCCGTGAGCATGCGTTGTTCCGCGACCGGACCAGGTTCCTGATGAAGCGGCAGGCGGCGTCGGCCGCTTCATCGGCGTACTCCTCGATGCCGGGCCGCGCCCGCTCCGCCAGCTCCACGGAGGGCCGTCGGAAACCGCGCCGGGACGCCGGTTCGGCCGAAGGTGCCCCCGTACGAGTGCGCGGCGGCCGTGGTGTCCGCGCTCGGTCTGGAGTGCCGCCCGGCGCCGCGTACGCCGGTCAGCGTTTCACTCACAGGGGGGCGACCCGGGTAGTACGGGGCGTGCGCGCTGTCTGCGCTCGCGCCTCCGCTCTCACCCTTCAGGTGGTTTGCCCCCGCCCCGCTTCCGGTGGACGACTCCACGCGCTGTCATGGCCACCTCCCCTCACATCCGAGGGGACGGGACTCCCGGTCTCCTTCACCCCCCCCGAAAGGACCGTCCCATGCACGCCGTCAAGCGCACTCTCGCAGCCCTCTCCCTCGCCCTCCCTCTGCTGATCGGCTCCGCCGGCCTCGCCGCCGCCGACACCGTCCTCACGACGGGCGCGACCACCAGCGTCGGCGCCGGCGGGGTGTCGACCGGCACCTTCACGTCGTTCAGCTCACCGGTCGGCACCTCCGGCATCACCTTCGAAAGCTTCTCGGACACCTTCGTCGGTCCTGCGGGCATCGACACGAGCCAGGGCACCACCGTCACCCTCGGCAGCTGAGCCGGGCGGGCGGCTCGATCAGGCCGCGAGAAGGCCCGCAGCGCCTGGGTGAGTCGGCCCACGGCGCCGTGGGGCCGCGCTATCTGCTTCAGGCGCCGGGCCCGGTACGGCTTGTCCTTCACGGGTCAGACCTGCGAGGACGCCTGGACGCCTGCCGCGGCCCTGTTCTCGTATCGCTACGGCCGTGTGGTCCAGGCTCAGGCGCGCTGTGCCCAGTCCTGGTCCAGGCGGTCGGTCAGACCTGCGGCGGCGAAGGCTGCCTCCAGCTCGTCGCGGCCCTCGGTGAAGTGGGCCCAGCTGTCGTGATGGACCGGGACGACACGGCGGGCGTCAAGAATGCGGGTGGCCTCGGCGGCCTGGGCGCTGTCCAGGACGATCAGGTCGCCGTCGAAGAGCATGGGGAAGCGGGGTGCGCCGGCGAACAGGAGGGCGGTGTCGATCGGGGCGAATCGCTCGGCGATCTCCCTGACCGCGTCGAGCGAGGCGTTGTCGCCGCTGACGTAGACCGTCGGCAGTCCCTCGCCCGTCAGGACGAAGCCGACGACCTGGCCGGCGAAGGGCTCGATCTCCTCACGCGCTCCGGGGCCGTGGATGGCAGGAACCCCGGTCACGGTGATGGTGCCGCCGCCCGGACGCTCCAGCTCGGTCGACTCCCAGTCGGCCAGGCCCTTGGCCTTCGCCCCGAGGCGCTTGCCGCCGCCGGGTGTGGTGAGAGTGAGGGGGACGTCGGCGAGCAGGGCGCGGCCGGAGGTGTCGAGGTTGTCGGCGTGTTCGTCGTGGGAGAGCAGGACCACGTCGATGGGGCCGAGGTCGGCAGGGGCGGTGGTGGAGGAGGCGGTCTTGGTCAGGGTCGGGCCGCCGGGCGAGGCGTAGTCGCCGGGGCCGTCGAAGGTCGGGTCGGTCAGGAAGCGCAGGCCGCCGTACTCGAACAGGGCGGTCGGACCGCCGAACGTGCGGACCGGGAACTGGCTGGCGTTGAGCTGGGACATCACATCTCCATTTCTCACGAAAAACACCCACAGTTAACGTGATTCCAAGCTAGGCAGGCATCACGGAAAAACGCAAGCGCTACCATGAGAGATATGGACGACGCCCTGGCCGCCAACGTGGCACCAACCACTCTGCCCCCGGCACCGGGTGCCGACCGGTACCGCTCCCTGGACTTCGCCGACACCGCCGCCACCCTGCCCGCCGGTCAGAGCTACGACCTGCTCGCCGCCCCGGAATCCGCCATGCGCTGGCTCGTCGCCCACGACCTGACCACCCCGGACGTGCAGCTGTACGAGGTGTGCGCACAGCGGATGCGCACGCTGCGCGCCCACATCCGCGCCCTGTTCGCCGCCCGCGTCGACACCACCACCCCGCCCGAGGAATCCCTGCGCGCGGTGAACGAGACCCTCACGGCCGTGCCCACCGCCCCCCTCCTCGCCTGGGACGGGGCCCAAGGGCTGCGCCGCGTCCAGGCGCACCCCACCGACCAGGCCGTCAACCACGCACTGGCGACCCTCGCCGCCGACGCCGCCGATCTGCTCACCGGTCCCGACGCCGACATCCTCGCCGCCTGCGGATCAGCCCCCTGTGACCGGTTCCTCCTGCGCACCCACGGCCGGCGCCACTGGTGCTCCACACGCTGCGGCGACCGCGCCCGCGCCGCCCGCGCCTACGCCCGGCGCAGCGGCGCCTCGGACTGACGCACCACCCCCAGGGCCGCCCACGGCCTGGTCCTGGAGATGCTCGCCGGTCCGCTGCCCGGCACCTACGACCCGACCGGGCCGGGCGAGCTGCTGTTCGCGTTCTTCGCCGCGATGGCGGAGAACGAGCGGGAGGACATCCGCGAGTCCACCCCGGATCCAGCCCGGTCTGATCATCCCCACCGGCAAGCGCAAGGGGCAGAGCCCCTCCGTCGCCGGCGCCTACGGGGCGCTCGCCGAACACGCCAAGCGCGAGGCGCACCCCGAGGCCGTCGAGCAGGCCCACACCGACGTCGCCGCCCTCCGGACCGGCGACGTTCCCCGCCCCCCGGACACTCAGCGCCCCCGCTTCCCCGCCCCGGGCTCCGCCCCCGTCCCCCCGATCAACCGGCACACCGTCTCGATGTCGATCTTCACCTGGGCGATCGACGCGCGGCCGGAGAGCCAGGTGATGAGGGCGGAGTGCCAGGTGTGTTCGATCACCCGGACCACCGAGAGCTGGGCCGGTGTCGGGTGTTCCGCGCCCATCGCGTCGAGGATGATCGCGGTCGTCAGCCGGGAGACCGTGTCGACCTCGGGGCTCACTCCCCGGTCGGCGAAGGTCAGCGCCCTGACCATCGCGTCGGCGAGCTGCGGTTCCCGCTGGAGCGCGCGGAAGGCCCGCATCAGGGTCTCCGCCACCCGTTCGGCCGGGTCCGCCCCGGCGGGGGGCCGCTTCCGGAGGGTGGCGTGCATGTGCTGGAGCTGGTCCTGCATGGTGGCGACCAGCAGATGGATCTTGGAGGGGAAGTACCGGTAGAGCGTCCCCAGGGCCACTCCGGCGGCCTCGGCGACCTCCCGCATCTGCACGGCGTCGAAGCCGCCCCGGGACGCGAGCCGCGCGCTGGCGTCGAGGATGCGGCGGCGGCGCGCTTCCTGGCGCTCGGTGAGGGGCGGCGTCGCCGCTCTGTGGTCTGCGGTCATGAGGTCCCGTTCCGTGCGGTGGGGAGCGACAGTATGGCGCTGCGGGTGCCATGGCGTGAATCACCCGTACCGGCTCTCACGCCGTGGCGCGAATCACCCGTTCCGGCTCTCACCACGGAGCTACCTGCCGGTAGATTCTGTCCTCCTCGGGGGGATCGGGACGTACGGTGACGATCAGGCCGGGCGCGTGTCCGATGAGGCCGGACGGGTCCGTGTCCGATCAGGCCAGACGGGTACGTGAACGACCAAGTCTGTAACTTGTTCTAGATTAGCGCGAGCGGTTACGCTCCGGCCAAACGCACGCTCGAAGGGGGTCGCGATGACCGCGGAGGCCATGGAGGCAAGCCCCCGACAGGGCGTCGCCGCCGCAGATGACGAACCGTTGCGGATCGCTCTCCTCACTTACAAGGGGAATCCTTTCTGCGGTGGTCAGGGCGTCTACGTCCGCCACCTCTCGCGCGAACTGGCCCGCCTCGGCCACCACGTGGAGGTCATCGGCTCCCAGCCGTACCCGGTCCTCGACGAAGGCGTCCCGCTCACCGAGATTTCCAGCCTCGACCTCTACCGCTCGCCGGACCCCTTCCGGACCCCGAAGCGCGAGGAGTACCGGGACTGGATCGACGGTCTCGAAGTCGCCACCATGTGGACCGGCGGCTTCCCCGAGCCGCTCACCTTCTCCCTCAGGGCCCGCCGGATGCTCGCCGCCCGCCGGGGCGAGTTCGACGTCGTCCACGACAACCAGACCCTCGGTTACGGGCTCCTCGGCGGTCCCCGCGCCCTCGGCGCCCCGCTGGTGACGACGATTCACCACCCGATCACCGTCGACCGGCAGCTGGAGATCGACGCCGCCGCCGACTGGAAGCGCCGCGCCTCCGTCCGCCGCTGGTACGCCTTCACCCGGATGCAGAAGCGGGTCTCCCGCAGGCTGCCGTCCGTCCTCACCGTCTCCGGCACCTCCCGCCAGGAGATCGTGGAGCACCTCGGCGTACGGGAGGACCGCATCCGGGTCGTCCACATCGGCGCCGACACCGACCTCTGGTCGCCGGACCCGGCGGTCGCCGAGGTCCCCGGGCGGATCGTCACGACCTCCAGCGCGGACGTCCCCCTCAAGGGCCTGGTCCATCTGATCGAGGCGCTGGCCAAGCTCCGTACGGAGAACCAGGACGCGCATCTCGTCGTCGTCGGCAAGCGCGCCGAGGACGGGCCGGTCGCCGCCGCGATCGAGCGGTACGGCCTTGACGGCGCCGTGGAGTTCGTCAAGGGCATCAGCGACGCCGAGCTGGTGGACCTCGTGCGCTCGGCCCAGGTGTCGTGCGTGCCGTCGCTGTACGAGGGTTTCTCGCTGCCCGCCGCCGAGGCGATGGCCACCGGCACCGCCCTGGTCGCCACCACGGGCGGCGCGATCCCCGAGGTGGCGGGGCCCGACGGCGAGACCTGTCTCGCGGTGCCGCCGGGCGACGCGGGGGCACTGGCCGGGGCGCTGGGCCGGGTCCTGGGCGATGCCGAGCTGCGCTCCCGGCTCGGCGCGGCGGGCCGGGCGAGGGTCCTGGACCGCTTCACCTGGGCCAGGGCCGCCCGGGGGACGGCCGAGCTGTACCGGGAGGCGGTCGCCGCCCAGGCGCGCGGGGGCGCTCGATGACACCCGCCCACCCGCACCCGGGCGGCGACGCGCGCCCGGCGCCGGGCGAAGACGCCCGCCCGCGTCCGGCGCGTCCAGGCGGCGGGACCCCGCACCCGGGCGGCCACGCCCGCCTCCACCCCCTCTCCCCTCGCGAAAGCAGGATCCCGTGCTGACCGTCGACTTCACCCGCTTCCCGCTCGCCCCCGGCGACCGTGTGCTCGATCTGGGCTGTGGTGCGGGTCGGCACGCCTTCGAGTGCTACCGGCGCGGAGCCCGGGTCGTGGCGCTCGACCGGAACGCCGAGGAGATCCGCGAGGTCGCCAAGTGGTTCGCGGCGATGGAGGCGGAGGGGGAGGCGCCCGCCGGGGCGACCGCCACCGCGATGGAGGGCGACGCCCTCAACCTGCCGTTCCCGGACGAGTCCTTCGACGTCGTCATCATCTCCGAGGTGATGGAGCACATCCCCGACGACAAGGGGGTGCTCGCGGAGATGGTCCGGGTCCTCAAGCCGGGCGGCCGGATCGCGGTCACGGTTCCCCGGTACGGCCCGGAGAAGGTCTGCTGGACGCTGTCGGACGCCTACCACGAGGTCGAGGGCGGTCACATCCGCATCTACAAGGCGGACGAACTCCTCGCCAAGATCCGGCAGGCGGGTCTGCGGCCGTACGGCACCCACCACGCGCACGCCCTGCACTCGCCGTACTGGTGGCTGAAGTGCGCGTTCGGCGTGGACAACGACAAGGCGCTGCCGGTCCGGGCGTACCACAAGCTCCTGGTCTGGGACATCATGAAGAAGCCGGCCCTGACCCGGGTCACCGAACAGCTGCTCAACCCGGTGGTCGGCAAGAGCTTCGTGGCGTACGCGACCAAGCCCCACCTCCCCAAGGCCGCCGTCCCCGAGGCCGACGTCCCCGAGACGGACGTCCCCGAGGCCGACCTGTCCGAGACGGACCTGCCCGGTGCCGGTCTCTCCGAGTCCGGTCTCCCCGAGGTCGATTCCCGGTGACCGAGCGGATCGCGGAGCATCTCGTCCTGCCCGGGGTGCTCACCGCCGAGCAGGCGGCGCGGACCGTCGCGGGCATCCTCGCCGCGCAGCGCGCGGACGGCGCCATCCCCTGGTTCCGGGGCCACCACCTGGACCCCTGGGACCACACCGAGGCGGCCATGGCCCTGGACGCGGCCGGTGAGCACGAGGCCGCCGCCCGCGCCTACGCCTGGCTGGCCCGGCACCAGAACGGCGACGGCTCCTGGTTCGCCGCCTATCACGACGGCGACCCGGAGCAGGTCACCGACCGGAGCCGGGAATCCAACTTCGTCGCCTACATAGCCGTCGGCGTCTGGCACCACTATCTCTCCACCGGGGACGACGCCTTCCTTGACCGGATGTGGCCGGTGGTCTACGCGGCCGTCGAGTTCGTCCTGGGGCTCCAGCGGCCCGGCGGGCAGATCGGCTGGAAGCGGGAGCCCGACGGCACCCCGGTCGAGGACGCCCTGCTGACCGGCAGCTCCTCGATCCATCAGGCCCTGCGCTGCGCCCTGGCGATCGCCGAGGCGCGCGAGGAACCGCAGCCCGACTGGGAGTTGGCGACGGGGGCGCTCGGGCACGCGATCCGGCGCCATCCGGAGCGGTTCCTCGACAAGTCGCGCTATTCGATGGACTGGTACTACCCGGTGCTCGGCGGCGCGGTCACGGGCGCCGAGGCGAAGGCCAGGATCGAGGGGTCCTGGGACGCCTTCGTGGTCCCCGGGCTCGGGGTGCGCTGCGTGGTCCCGAACCCGTGGGTGACCGGCGGCGAGAGCTGTGAACTGGCCCTGACGCTCTGGGCGATGGGGGAGTCCGACCGGGCGCTCACGATCCTCCAGGACCTCCGTCATCTGCGGGCCGGGAACGGCATGTACTGGACGGGGTACGTCTTCGAGGGCGAGCCTGCGGTCTGGCCGGAGGAGCAGACGACCTGGACGGCGGGTTCCCTGCTGCTCGCGGTCGCGGCGCTCGGCGGCGAGCAGGCGACGGTCGCGGTCTTCGGCGGCGACTGCCTCCCGCGGGGCCTGGAGCCGGACTGCTGCGGGGAGCGGACCGGCGGGTAGCGGGGGCGGGGACGGCGATTCCGTTCGAATCGCCGTCAACTCCCTTCTCTGGAACCACTCCTGGGTGTTCTTGCCAGCGTGATGCTCATGTGACTTTCTGGAGTCAGACGACGACCGCCCGTGGTGTGCGGTCGTCGAACGGTGAAGGGATGACGATGAGCACTACCCAAGCGGGGGCCACGAGCGGCGAGGACTCCGCCCCGCCCATCGGCACGATCGCGGGGACCGGGCTCCCCGGCTTCAAGGGGGAGAAGGAGCCCGCCGTGGCCGCCCAGCTGAACCTTCCCTACGAGGTCGTGGTGGACGCCACCGGCGCCCTCTACGTCTCCGACTACGAGAACCACCGGGTCCGGCGGATCGCGACGGACGGGAGGGTCAGTACGGTCGCGGGGACCGGGGTCAAGGGGTTCGGAGGGGACAACGGGCCTGCGGTGTCGGCCCAGTTGAACGGCCCGCGCGGGGTGGCGGTGGACCGGGAGGGCGGCCTCTACGTCGTCGACGGGGGCAACCACCGGGTCCGGCGGATCGCGCCGGACGGGAGGATCACCACGGTCGCCGGATCGGGCGTCGCGGGCTTCGCCGGAGACGGCGGTCCCGCCACCGCCGCCCGGCTGAACCTCCCGATGGGGGTGGCCGTGGACGGCGCCGGAGCGCTCTACGTCGCCGAGTACCACAACCACCGGGTCCGGAAGGTCACGCCTGACGGGAAGATCGCCACGGTCGTGGGGAACGGCACGGCGGGGTCCAGGGGTGACGGCGGTCCCGCGGCTTCCGCCCAGCTGAACCGCCCGTACGGGGTGGCGGTGGACGGCGAGGACGCGCTCTACGTCGCCGACGCCGAGAACCACCGGGTCCGGAAGGTCACGGCGGACGGGAAGATCGCCACGGTCGCGGGCACGGGCGTCGCGGGCTTCGGCGGTGACGGCGGTCCCGCCGCCTCGGCGCAGCTGAGCTTTCCGCTGGCTGTCGTGGTGGACGGCGACGGCTCCCTCTACATCGCGGACCACCGCAACCACCGGGTCCGGAAGGTCACGGCGGACGGCAGGATCGGCACGGTCGCCGGTACGGGCGTCGCGGGCTTCGGCGGTGACGGCGGTCCCGCCGCCTCGGCGCAGCTGAACAAGCCGCTGGGGCTCGCCGTGGACAGCGTCGACACCCTCTACGTCGCGGACTACGGCAACCACCGGATCCGCCGGGTCGCCTCGGCGAGGATGGCCGGTCTGCCCGACTCCGGCACGGTCGTCTCCTGGGCCAACGTCCGGAGCAGGCTGCGGATGTCGGTCCTGCGCGAGTCCACCAAGGACGGCGCCGAGATCCACCAGTCCCTCGCCGCCCCCAGGGACCACCAGCGGTGGCGCCTCGTGGTGGCGGGGCAGGAGGACGGCGAGGTGCTGTACGCGATCGAGAACGTGCGCAGCGGCAAGGTCCTTGAGGTCGTCGGCGCCCAGCGGATGGACGGCGTGCCGGTGGCGCAGCGCGCCTACGAGGGCGGTGGCGCCCGCCATCAGCAGTGGCGGCTGATCCCGGTCGGCGCGGCGGCGGAGGGCGCTCCCCGGGTGTACGAGATCGCCAACCGGAACAGCGGACTGCTCCTGCGGATCGACACCAACGCCCGGACACCGATCAGGCAGTACGGGGCGGAGGGCGACCACCGGGACCGGCAGTGGCAGTTGCTGCCCGTGTGACGCACGGGAGGGGGGTGGGGACGGTCTCGTCCCCACCCCCCTCCCGGCGGCGCGTGCGCTACTTGGCGCCGGACGGCTTCTCCGCTTCGGGCTTGGCCGCCTCGGGCGCGTCAGGCGTCTTGGGCGGCTTGCCGAAGTCGCTCTTCTTCGGCATGCCTTCCAGGTTCTCGTCCTTCTGGAGACCGCTGTGCTCCGTCACCGTCGTACTCGACTCCCGCATGCCGGCGGACGCCGCCCGGGACACCGAGCCGGGGTCCTGGGCGTAGCGGGCTTGCGTGCCCGCCGATTCCTGGGTGGTCTGGATGAAGGAGCCGAGGAAGCCCAGGATGGCCCGTGCCTCGGGGGACTGTTCCTGGACGGTCTTGGCGCGGGAGGAAGCCCCGTGGATCGCGCTGTCGAACAGGCTCGTGCTCGTGTCGTCGTACGTCTCGTCGTCGGAGTCCTCGAAGTCGACGCCCGCCCCGGGCTGTGGCTTGGCGGCGCCGGTGGTCACCGAGAAGAGGCCCGCGCCCTTGCTCGCGAAGCCGAAGATGTTGTCGAACGTCATGCTGGTCACCCTTGGTCGTCGTCATGGGGCGGTGCCGCCCGTCCGGTCAGGGCTGCTTGTGCAGCTCCCGGTCGCTGCCGGTCAGGCTCTCGCCGTCGAACATCGTGTGGTGGACCTCCAGGGCGGAGACGACCTCGGCCAGTCCCTTCATCCGGAAGCCGGCGCCGCCGCCCAAATCGATGTCGCCGATGTCGCGGGCGACGACCTGGGCGAGTCCCGGATACGTCCCGGACTGCGGGGGAGAGAGGACCGCCACCGGCACGTCGTACTTGACCGCGATCAGTCCGGAGAAGGTCACCGGGATCTCGTAGACGTACTGCTTGCGGGTGCGCCGCTGGGTCGCGAGGGTGCCGATCCGCGTGTTCGGCGGGATCTCGCCGGAGATCTGCGAGTTCGACGCCCACCCGGTGGTCAGGGTCCCGCCGACGGAGGCGGTGATGCCGAGGGCCAGTTGGGCGTTGAGGGTCGCGTTGCCGGTGGCGCTGCCCTGGGTCGTGAACGCCGCCGTGCTCTCCACCGAGTTGGCCGCCGAGTTCGTCGCCGAGTTCTTCACGCCCGTCTCGGTGGCGTTGGACGTGTCCACCCCGATGTCGTCTTTGCTGTTCTCGTTGGTGGTCGTGGTGGTGTTCTTGTTCTCCAGGTCGTTCTGGAGCTGTGTCTGCAACTGCGTCTGGAGGGCCACCTGGAGCTGCGCCTGCAACTGGAGCTGGAGTTCCGCGCTGACGCTGCCGCCGAAGGTGAGCTGGGCTTCGCCCTGGAGCGACCAGGTGACCGCGTTCGACACGGTGAACTCGACCGAGTCGGTGAAGGTCATCGTGGAGGTCAGGCTGCGGTTGACGTAGCTGCGCGAGGAGAACGTCTCGGGCGGCGGCTGGCTGATGTTCCCGCGCTGCTCGATCAGCGGTTCGCCGAGATTCATATAGGCGAGCCAGCCGAGTTGGTGGGCGGTTCCGGGGAAGGCGCCGAAGCTCGATTTGTTCACGGAGAACCCGACGGGCTTGTGCTTCACGCCGTAGTCGTCGACGTAGACCAGATTGGGATGGTCCAGGATGGACCGCCAGGTCTGCTCGATGTCGAGTTCCCGTAGGTTCTTCTTCGTCAGTGGCTGGCGCTTGGCCTGTTCCAGGTTGTACGCGTTGGAAGGCATTCCCCGTCCTCGGCTGATCCGGTCGAACTGTCTCGATGAGTCGAGCTGTGTCGATTGAAATGAAGGCAGAAACCTGCGCATGCTCGGGAAATCGAAGCTAGCACGGGCCTGATTGCCTGGGGAGCGGGTTCCGGGCATCTTGCCCGATCGGGTGATTAAATCTCGGCGAGACCTCTCGAATAACCGGGTTTGAGGGGTTTTTATTCGTTCGCGCATTCGCTTCCGAGGGTTTTTGGGCAGGGTGTGATTGGCCCTGCCGGAAATCCGCGTGATAGACCACTGAGCCGAGTGCCAGAAGTGTTGTCCTCTTCATTCAGAAGCGTCAGAACCATCAGCAGCATCAGAAGCAGGTGAGGTTTCCGCGATGTACACCCAGGAACGCACGGCTATGGCGAATATGGTGGTCGGCGGCCCGGTGGCGGTGAACGGCTACGACAACGCGATCGTGGCAGCACTGCTGGAGAACCGGCCGGTCATGCTCGTCCACGCCTTCAACGGCGGCTATCTGCGCCCCGCCGAGCTGAAGGAGGAGAGCCACGACAAGGGGGTCAAGCTGGCCACCGCCCTCGACCCGGCCACCAAGGAGGCGCAGGGCCACCTCTGGTACATCACGCCCGGCGGCTTCTTCGGCCAGCGCCCGCTGTACTACCTCGAAAGCGCCGCAGGCCAGGTCACGCCCAAGCCCGCGGGCACCGGCGGCGGCACAGGCGGCACCGGCGGTACCGGTGGCACCGGCGGTGACGCCGGTCGCGGCGACGACGGCACGCCCAAGCCCCGGCGCAGGCGGATCGCCGTCCACCAGGAAGCCCCGAAGAGCCCCACCGACACCGTGCAGGTCGGGCTTCCCGACAAGGTCGGCGAGAAGTGGCGGGGAAGGAACGGCGCGCCCGAGGACACCCAGCTCTGGGTGGTCACGGTGACGCCGTGGGGCGGGATCACCTTCGTGCCGATCACCCACCCGGACGCCATCCTCGGCTTCAAGGACCACGCGGTGACCGCCGACGCCGAGGTGCGCCTCACCCACAACTGGGGCGGCGACTTCACCGGGACGGTCATCAACACCTTCTACCCCCGGCTGCCCAGCGAGTGGAGCGTCCCGTACCACCACGTCTTCACGTGATCCATGGCCACCGCCGCGCCGAACCCGTCCCGAGCCCACGCCCGTAACCGCCAGGAAGGGGCAGCCCGATGCCCGTGCCCACGGAAGAACTGAAGCTGGAGATCGTCAACGCCGCCACGGGGCAGCCCCTGGGGCTCCCCGCGGCGCCGAGCACGGACGGCGCGCTCGTCGTCCGCGACGTCCCCGAGGGGGGTCCGCGCCCCGGGCGGTGGCGGCTCGTCCCCGTGCCGACCGCGCGCGACGGGGAGGACGAACCGGCGTACGTGATCCGCGAAGCGGTCGGCGGCAAGGTCCTCGACACCCCCGCCGTCAAGGGGGGCGCGGTCCGTCAGGGAGCCGCCGCCGACGGTCGGAAGAGTCAGCAGTGGCGGCTCGTCCCCGTCGAGGGGGAGGCGGGTCTCCATGTCATCGAGGGGGTGGCCGACGGCACCGTCCTCGATCTCGCCGAGCCCGGCGAGGGCGGCACCCGGGTGGTGCTGCGCGAGCACGACGACGGGGCGGCGAGCCAGCGGTGGCGGTTCGTCCCGGCGGAGCCCGAGCGGATCGCCGATCCCGTGCTGCGCTGGGAGCCGCTCGACCACTGGAACGGGCGCCGGTCCTGGCGCCTCGCCCCCTCCGCCGCGCTGCGCCCTGCGCCCGGCGCCACCCCTTCCTTCAGCGATCCGCTGCTGGTCCTGGAGGGGTTCGGGAGCGACGAGACGGCCGGCGGGTGGAAGAGCGAGGGGGGCGACCGCCCTCCGGTGGGGCAGCCCGGCTGGTGGGCGGGGGCCGGTGCGCGGTTCCTCGCCGACACCGAGGGCGCGAAGCGGGCGGACATCGTGGCGCTCAGGAAGGGGAAGGGGGCGGTGACGGCGTCCAGCAGGGGCGACGGCACGTTCGACGAGGAGGAGCGGGTCCTGTACCGGCCCGTGCTCTCGCCGAGCCCCGCCGATCTGTGGACCCTGGCGGACGTGACCGGCGACGGCAGGCCCGATGTCGTGGTGCTCGCCGCCGACGGCGTCCTGGTCTCCCCGCAGGGGGAGGACGGGACGTACGGGCAGGGGGCGCCGGTCGTCAAGGCGTTCGGCCACGGCGGGCAGGCGGGCGGCTGGCTGACCGACCGGCACCCCCGTTTCCTCGTGGACACGACGGGTGACGGCAGGCTGGACGTGGTCGGCTGTCACGACGAGGGGGTGTGGATCTCGCGTCAGGACGAGGAGGGCAAGTTCGCCCCGCTCGGCGACGAGCCGGCCCTCCGCGCGTTCGGGCACGGCGAGAAGGCGGGCGGCTGGCTCGTCGACCGGCATCCCCGTTTCCTCGCCGACACGACGGGTGACGGCAGGCTGGACGTGGTCGGCTGCCATGACGACGGGGTGTGGGTGTCGGTCCAGGACGAGGAGGGCGCGTTCGCGGAACCGCTGTACGTCCTGGACGACTTCGGCGCCGATCAGGGGTGGGGTTCGGCCAGGGAGCACCCCCGGTTCATGGCGGGGCTCTCCGAGGGCGGGGCTTCGTGGCTCGTCGGCTTCGGTCCGCAGGGCGTCGTGGTGTCCCGGGCGCGCGAGGACGGTACGTTCGCGCGCTCGCGGCTGGTCCTGAACGACTTCGGCACCGCCCAGGGCTGGTCGGGCGAGCGGCATCCGCGCTTCGTCGCGGACGTCACCGGGGACGGCACCCCGGACCTCGTCGGCTTCGGCGACCAGGGGGTCTGGGTGGCGCACGGTCTCGGCGACGGGCGGTTCGAGCAGGCGCGCCTGGTCTGCCGGGGCTTCGGCTACGCCGAGGAGGCGGGCGGCTGGCGGGTCGACCGGCATCCCCGTTTCCTCGCGGACGTCACCGGGGACGGGCGCCTCGACCTCGTGGGCTTCGGTGGCCCCGGGGTGTACGTGGCCCGGAACCTGTTCCGCCGGTTCCGGACGCGGTAGCCGGGGCGTACGGCCAGGGAGGGGGCGCCCGGACCCGTTCGGGCGCCCCCGCTGGCGGCCCCCCGTGCGCCGGGTGACGCTGGCCGCATTCGGTTCCCAGGGAGGTCTCCTCGTGCCCAGAGGTCTGTCGCGCGGTGTCGTGGCGCTGCTGATGTCCTGTTTCCTGCTGCTGACCACCGCCGCCTGCGGGGGGAGTGGTGACGAGGCCGTGCATACGGGCACGGGTGTCGCCGCGACCGCGTCCCCGTCGCCGACCGGTACGTTCGAGCAGCAGCGGCTCGCCAAGACGCGGTTCGTGGCGAACGCGGGGCTCGCCGCGGGAGCCGCGTACCAGTGGATCGTGAAGCCGTACCGCGCGGGCAAGTTCACCAAGGGCGCCGACGGCCGCACGTTCGCGCTGGTCAAGGCGGGTCTCGCGGGTGCCTTCACCTACAACAGGCTCAAGGCGGCCGTGCACAACGCCGAGGGCGACCCGACGCTCTCGAAGGCCCTCGCGCCGCTCTCCGCCGGGATCGAGTCGCTGAAGGACATGGGGACCAAGCTCCGCAAGGGCGAGGCGGGCGCCGGGGACGTCGGCGCCTTCGAGAGCGTGATCAACAGCGTCAAGGACGCGGGGAAGAGCGCGGGCGCCGAGGTCGTCGACAAGGTGCCGAGCGCCTCCCAGTTGGGGAGTTGACCCCGGGGCGCGCCATCGCCGAAGTCCGCTGCGGCGGGCGTCGAGCCGAACCCCCTTGCCCGTCCGGTCAGTTCGTCCTGCCCCTCCGCACCTGGCACCCACGCATCCCCGCGGGGTAAGCAAGAGGGTCTGACGAACTCACACTGGAGGTGGCTCCTTTGAGCGATCCCGAGAACGCTCACCTCGACAGGGCCGGTGGCGGACGTACGCCGGCCAGGAAGCAGTCGTTAGCCGGGTCGGCGGCACCGAACGTTCTGCTGGGCCTACAGGCCACGGCCGGGAACGCCGCCGTCGTCCAGATGCTCCGCCGGGCCGGCCACGCCTGGGCTCAGCCGGAGCAGCACCAGCACGGTGCGGGGTGCGGTCACCAGCGGGCCGAGCAGCCTGCCCAGCAGCCCGCCGTGCAGCGTTCCGAGGTCCACGATGTGCTGCGCACCCCCGGACGCCCTCTGGACGCCGCCACCCGCACCGACATGGAATCCCGGCTCGAAGCGGACTTCTCCGACGTGCGCATCCACAACGACAGCGCCGCCAAAGCCTCGGCCGCAGAAGTCGGGGCCCGCGCCTACACCTCGGGTCACCATGTCGTCATCGGCGAGGGAGGAGGCGACAAGCACACTCTCGCCCACGAGCTGACCCATGTGATCCAGCAGCGGCAGGGGCCGGTGGCGGGCACGGACGACGGCTCGGGTCTGCGCGTGAGCAACCCGGCCGACAGCTTCGAACGGGAAGCCGAAGCCAACGCGCGCCGTGTCATGTCGGGCGGGTCGGCGGTGCTCGGCGTGCAGCGTCGCGAGGCGACTTCGCTCGCGCCGTCGGATGCGCCTTTCGTGCAGCGCATTGAATATCCGGAGAATCCGAGCGATATGCTGGGCCAGTCTTTCTGGCAAGGAGCGGCCGGAGGGGCGGTCGCGGTGAGGAACGCCCAGAAGACACTGAAGAAGGTGCTCCCGAAAGGGCAGCCGAGAAGGCTGGACAACATAGTCGGCGGTGTCGCCAACAGGCTTCTGGCGCAATTGGCCGGTGAAACAAGTTCCGGGGCCCTGAAGCTCTATCGGGCGATGAATAACGAAGAGGCTGAAGCGGTCCTGGCGTGGGCTCAGGAGAGCAAGGTCGCCAGTGAGGAATGGGTCAGGGGAAATCCGGCGGGCAACTCTGCGGGGTGGCGTGGGGCGGAAGGTACGGGCATCATTCCGGTCGGAAGCCACCTGGGTGACCTGAGGCAGGCTCATGAGTACATAAGGGCCGGTCGCATGCTTGAGTTCGAACTGAAGCCCGGAGCCCATAAATTCCTCTTCTCCCCGGAGTACGCCGCACTGGCGCCCGTGGGGGATGCGACGGCTGCCATGCACAAGGCGTATTCGCCGGGGAAGGGCGACCCCGTTCATTCGGCCGGAAACGCCGGCGAAGGAAACCTTGGCGGCTACATAGGGATCAAGGCGGAGCAGCACGGTTATTTCAGCGTCAATCCCGGTAAGGCGACGGAGCAGAGCGACGGAAGCTGGGCCGGGGGACCGGGGCACCTTCTCTTCCAGATGTTCCTGGCGAGCGTGCGGGATGTGACGGAGACCTATCAGGAGGGACTGCTGCCGAACGCGCCGAGAACGCGACCGTAGTGCGGTCCTAGGCGTTCAGCTCGGCGAGGAGTCGCAGGGTGTCCGGGTCCGGTGCCGTGACCAGGAGGTCGGTCACCGGGCCCTGCCGCCAGCGGTCGAGCCGGGCGGCGATCCGTTTCCGGGGGCCGGTCAGGGAGATCTCGTCGGCGAAGGCGTCCGGCACGGCGGCCACCGCCTCCTCGCGCCGCCCGGCGGCGAACAGCTCCCGGACGCGCCCCGCCTCCTTCCCGTAGCCCATCCGTCCCATCAGGTCGGCGTGGAAGTTGCGGCGGGCGTGTCCCATGCCGCCGATGTAGAAGCCCAGCATGGCCTTGACCGGCAGCAGCCCCTCCGCCACGTCGGCGCAGAGCCGGGCCCGGACGAGGGGGGCGACGAGGAAGCCGGCGGGCAGGGTCTCCGGGAGGGCGTAGACCTCGGACCAGCGGTCGGGGGTCCAGTAGAGCGGCAGCCAGCCGTCGGCGAGGGCGAGGGTCTGCGCGATGTTCCCCGGTCCTTCGGCGCCGAGGAGGACGGGCAGGTCGGCGCGGAGCGGGTGGGTGATCGGCTTGAGGGGCTTGCCGAGTCCGGTGCCGTCGGGTCCGGTGTACGGGTGGGGGTGGTGGCGTCCTTCGAGCCGTACGGGTCCCTCGCGGCGGAGCACCTGCCGGACGACGTCCACGTACTCGCGGGTGGCGGTGAGCGGGGAGCGGGGGAAGGGGCGCCCGTACCAGCCTTCGACGACCTGCGGTCCGGAGAGCCCGAGCCCGAGCAGGACGCGCCCGCCGGAGAGGTGGTCGAGGGTGAGGGCGTGCATGGCGGTGGTGGTGGGCGCGCGGGCGGCCATCTGCGCCACGGCGGTGCCGAGCCGGATGCGGCTGGTGTGGGCGGCGAGCCAGGTCAGTGTGGTGAAGGCGTCGGAGCCCCAGGCTTCGGCGGTCCAGACGGAGTCGTAGCCGAGCCGTTCGGCTTCGCGGGTGAGGTCGAGGGCGGTGGGGGAGGGGCCGCGGCCCCAGTAGCCGAGGGCGAGTCCGAGCCGCATGCCCGCGTCCTTTCTGACGTACCGTCAGGTGTGGCGCGGACTGTACGCCACGGCTCGCGCGGCCGGAAGGGCCCGCGCCCATGAGAAGCCCCTTACGCCGACGGCCCCCCACCCGGAGGTCCTCCCCGGGTGAGGGGCCGTGCGACGAAGGAAGGGACGGGCGGGTCAGCCGCGCTGGATGCCCGTCGTGTCCTGGAGGACGCCTCGGCGTCCGTCCTGCGTCTGGGCCACCAGAGCCTGGCCGCGCTGCTCGACGGCGAGGTACCAGGTGCCGGGGGCCAGCTCGGCGATCTGCGACGGCGAGCCGTCCTCCGCGTACAGCGGGCGGGCGACGGGCACGGCGAACCAGAAGGGGGAGAACTCGGCGGCGGACTGCGCCGGGGCGGGCTGCGGCTCCGGCGCGCGGTCCGCCTGCGGCTGCGGCTGCGGGGCGGCAGCGGCGGCGGGC
>NZ_MSJP01000021.1 GCF_014596525.1 Streptomyces sp. CBMA291 | reverse complement strand
GCCGCGTCGCCCGGGTGCCGACGGCACGGCGGCGCGCCCCCGGGCGGTGCCCAGGGGTGCCGGAGTGCCGTGGCGGGGGGTCATGGGCCGGTCAGCTCCGGCCGTGCCGCAGGGCGGGGTGGGCACCGGCGGCGACGAGGTCGGCGACGGCCGCCTTCGGGTCGCGTCCGGTGACGAGGGACTCGCCGACGAGGACGGCGTCGGCGCCCGCGTTGGCGTAGGCGATGAGGTCGTGCGGTCCCCGGACGCCGGACTCGGCGATCTTGACGATGTGGTCGGGGATCTCGGGGGCGACGCGCTCGAAGGTGGAGCGGTCGACCTTGAGGGTCTTGAGGTTGCGCGCGTTGACGCCGATGATCCGGGCGCCGGCGGCGACCGCGCGCTCGACCTCCTCCTCGTCGTGCGCCTCGACCAGCGGGGTGAGCCCGATGGACTCGGCGCGCTCGATCAGGGAGACGAGGGCCTCCTGCTCCAGGGCGGCGACGATGAGGAGCGCGAGGTCGGCTCCGTAGGCGCGGGCTTCCCAGAGCTGGTACGCGGTGACGATGAAGTCCTTGCGCAGGACCGGGATGTCGACCTTGGCGCGGACGGCCTCCAGGTCGGCGAGGGAGCCGCCGAAGCGGCGCTCCTCGGTGAGGACGGAGATGACGGCGGCGCCGCCCGCCTCGTAGTCCGCGGCGAGTCCCGCCGGGTCGGCGATCGCGGCGAGCGCGCCCTTGGACGGGCTGGAGCGCTTGACCTCGCAGATCACCTTGACGCCCTCGCCGCGCAGTGCGGCGACGCCGTCCTTGGCCTGTGGCGCCTTGGCGGCGCGCTCCTTGAGCTCGTCGAGGGTGACTCGCGCCTGCCGCTCTGCGAGGTCGGCGCGGACGCCTTCGATGATCTCGTCGAGCACACTCACGCGAGGGCCCCCTTCCGGGACGGTGATGGTGATGATCCTGGTTCAGCCCTGTCGATCCTATCCGCAGGACGGCCCGGGACCCGCATCGGCCACCGGACGTCCCATTTACTGGGATTCCCCGCAGGCCGTCAGGGGGCCAGCGCGGAGCCGGACGGCAGGTTCCGGACCAGGGTGAACAGGGCGAGCACGGCCCCGATGCCCCACCACCAGAACGGGTGCACGGCGAGGCGGAGGGGAAGCCCCCGGACGGCGCGAACCAGCCAGAGGGCCACGAGGACGCCGAAGACGGCGTATCCGACGACGGCGAGCGCGTTGGCGCCGAGGGCGGTGGCGAGGTCGCCGTGGACGAAGGCGTGGGCGCTGCGGAGCCCGCCGCAGCCGGGGCAGTAGAGACCGGTGAAGCGGAGCAGCGGGCAGACGGGGTAGTGGCCGGGTTCGTTGGGGTCGACGGTCCCGACGTACGCGAAGGCGGCGGCGACCCCGGCGAGGGTCCCGACGGGCCCGACGAGCCGCCGCGCGAGCGAGCGGGGGGCGGCGGGCGGGGACGGGGGCGGGGGCGGGCCGGGCCGGGGCCAGGGTCGGGGCGGGGACAGGGTCGGGGCGGGCCGGGCCGGGGCCAGGGTCGGGGCGGGGACAGGGTCGGGGCGGAGACGGAGTCAAGGTGGGGCCGGGGCAGGGTCCTTCCTGGTCTCCGCGGCCTCTCCGGCCCTCGCCCGCACCTCCGGCCCCCGCCGCCCTCCCGTGCGGAGACCAGCCCTGCGTACCGCCCGCCCCTACAGCCCCAGTCTGGCCCGCAGGCCGCCCGTGCGTTCGTCGGTGTCGACGGCCGCCGCTCCGTCCGTGACCGTCTCGTAGACCGCGAGGATGTCCGCGCCGACCGTCGACCAGTCGAAGCGGCGGACGTGGGCCGAGCCCCGGGCGCTCAGTTCCGCGCGCCGCTCGGCGTCGCCCAGAAGGCGGATCGCCGCGTCCGCGAGCGCGTCCGAGTCCTCGTTGGCGAACAGTTCGCCCGCCGATCCCTGGTCCAGGACCTGGGCGAAGGCGTCCAGGTCGGAGGCGAGGACCGGCGCACCCGCCGACAGCGCCTCGACGAGGATGATGCCGAAGCTCTCCCCGCCGGTGTTGGGCGCCACGTACACGTCGACGCTGCGCAGCAGCCGTGCCTTGTCCTCGTCGCTGACCATGCCGAGGAACTCCACCCGGGAGCGCGTCTCGGGCGGCAGCGAGGCCACCGCCTCCTCCTCGTCGCCGCGCCCGGCGACGAGCAGCCGGGCGCCGGGCCGCTCCGCGAGGATCCTGGGCAGGGCCCGCATGAGGACGGGCAGGCCCTTGCGCGGTTCGTCGATGCGGCCGATGAAGCCGAGGGTCTCGCCCTGCCACTCCTCGCGGGGCTCGGCGCGGGCGAAGAAGTCCACGTCGACGCCGTTGGGGATGACGACGGCGTCGCCGCCGAGGTGCTCGACGAGCGTGCGGCGCGCGTACTCGCTGACCGCGATGCGGGCGCTGATCTTCTCAAGGGCGGGCTGGAGGATCGGATACGCGGCGATCATGGCCCGGGAGCGCGGGTTCGACGTGTGGAAGGTCGCCACGATGGGCCCCCGCGCCGCCCAGCAGGTGAGCAGTCCGAGGGAGGGCGAGGTCGGTTCGTGGATGTGGACGACGTCGAAGGTGCCGTCGTGCAGCCAGCGGCGTACCCGCGCGGCCGAGAGGAAGCCGAAGCTGAGCCGGGCCACCGAGCCGTTGTACGAGACGGGCACGGCGCGCCCCGCCGAGACCACGTACGGCGGCAGCGGGGTCTCGTCGTCGGCGGGCGCGAGGACGGAGACCTCGTGGCCGAGCCGGATCAGATGCTCGGCGAGGTCGCGGATGTGGAACTGGACGCCGCCCGGCACGTCCCAGGAGTACGGGCAGACGATCCCGATCTTCACGCGCCGTGCTCCCCGTCCCGTCCGGTCCCCGAGGCCGGTTCCCGGCGCTCCTCCAGGTCCGAGAGCCACAGTCGTTGCAGCATGTGCCAGTCCTCCGGGTGGTCCGCGATGCCCTCGGCGAAGGCGTCGGCCAGTGCCTGGGTCATCACGGAACTCTTCTCGGCGCGCGTCCCCGTGCCGGGGACCTCGATGGGCGGGTGGATCCGCCCCTTCATGACCGGCGTGTCGTCGTACCAGAGGGTGACCGGGAGGAGCAGCGCGCCGGTCTGCTGGGCGAGTATCGCGGGTCCCGCGGGCATCCGTGCCGTGTCGCCGAAGAAGGTGACCTCGGTGCCGGAGGCGGACAGATCGCGGTCGGCGACCAGGCAGACCAGGCCGCCCGCCCGCAGGCGCCGGGCCAGCGTGCCGAAGGCGGAGCCGCCCGTGTGCGGGAGGACCTCCATGCCGAGGGACTCGCGGTAGGCGACGAAGCGGTCGTAGAGGCTCTCGGGCTTGAGGCGCTCGGCGACGGTGGTGAACGGCACGCCGAGGGAGCGGGTCACCCAGACGCCCGCCAGGTCCCAGTTGGCCAGGTGCGGCAGGGCCAGGACGACGCCCCGCCCGGCGGCGAGGCCCTCCTCCAGGTAGTGGACGTCCTTGATGTCTATCCCGCGTTCGACGCGTTCCCGGCTCCAGGTGGGCAGCCGGAAGGACTCCATCCAGTACCGCATGTACGAGCGCATGCCGGCCTTCGACAGCTCGGCGAGCCGTTCGGGGCCCGCGTCGGGCACCACGCGCGCGAGGTTGGCCTCAAGGCGCAGGACGCTCTTGCCGCGCCGCTTCCACGCGAGGTCCGCGATCCGCCGTCCGAGGCCCGTGGCCACCGGCTCGGGCAGCTTCTTGACGGTGGCCCAGCCGGCGCCGTACAGGCCGTCGCTGAGCCGTTCCTTCAGGGTGCTCACCTGGTCGCACCGCCGCCCGGGGCCGCGGCGGCGTCCGCCTCCGCGGATTCCCTGCGGACGGTCACGACGCGCTGGCCCAGGGTCACGGCGCTGCCCGCCGCGACGATCCACAGGGCGATGGGGAGCAGGATCTGGACGCCGGGCACGCCGAACGCGTGCAGACCCGAGAGACCGGCGGCGACCAGCGAGATCACGAGTCGTTCGGCGCGTTCGACCAGACCGTTGACGGCGACGGGCAGGCCGATCGACTCGCCCCTGGCCTTGGTGTACGAGACGACCTGGCCGCTCGCCAGGCAGAAGATCGCCACGGCGCAGAGCACGTTGTCGTCGCCCTTGCCCGCGTACCAGAGGGCGAAGCCGCCGAAGATCGCGCCGTCGGCGACCCGGTCGAGCGTGGAGTCGAGGAAAGCGCCCCAGCGGCTGGAGGTTCCGGCCTGCCGGGCCATGTTGCCGTCGACGAGGTCGGAGAAGACGAAGAGGGTGATGACGATGGTGCCCCAGAAGAATTCTCCGCGGGGGAAGAAGACCAGCGCACCGGCCATCACCCCCGCCGTGCCGATGAGCGTGACCGCGTCGGGGCTGACGCCCCGGCGGAGCAGAAACGCGGCGAACGGTGTGAGGACACGCGTAAAGAATGCACGCGCGTACTTGTTCAGCATGGCCTTCCCGAGGTTCGGTGGGCCGCGCGGCCCCTATGACCACCGGCTCACCCATCGTAGCCACGAGCGACCCGGCACACCGGCGGGCACCCGCCCGGCCGCGTCGCCTTCCTTCCCGGAGCGCTTCCGGGAAGGCTTCCCGGACCTCTCGCGGGACCTCTTCCGGAGGTGCTTCCCGGGCCCTGCCCGGAGCCTCCGCCGCTCGTCTTCCGGCCTGTGCCGCTCGTCTTCCGGGCCCGTGCCGGGCCTCTTCACGGATGGCCGCCTCCCGGCGTCGGTGCAAAGCTCGAAGGACCACCGCGGGCAGCGCCGGAGCCGTACCGCGTCACACCACTCCCCCGCACCCGCTTCCCGCCGCAGGTCCGAGCAGTCGGGAGGACACGTCATGGGTGACAAGGGGAACGCGGCCGCCGGGGCCGCCGGACGGGCGCCGACGGCCGACCGGCCCGCGCACATACGGAACGTGGTGCTGGTCGGCCACAGCGGCTCGGGCAAGACGACCCTCGTCGAGGCGCTCGCGCAGACGGCCGGGGCGGTCGTCCGGGCGGGCCGGGTCGAGGACGGCGGCACGGTCTCCGACTACGACGAGATCGAGCACCGCACCCACCGCTCCGTACAGCTCTCGCTGGTGCCGGTCGACTGGGAGGGGTACCGGATCAACCTGCTCGACACCCCGGGGTACGTCGATTTCCTCGGGGAGCTGAGGGCCGGTCTGCGCGCGGCGGACGCGGCCTTCTTCGTCGTCTCGGCGGCGCAGGAGGCCGAAGCGGTCGCCGCCTCCAGCCGGATGGCCTGGGAGGAGTGCGCCGCCGTCGGGATGCCCCGGGCCATCGTCGTCACCCATCTGGACACGGCCCGCACCGGCTTCGACGAGCTGACCGCCGTCTGCGCCGGTCTCTTCGGCCACGACGACCCGGACGCCGTGCTCCCCCTCCAGCTGCCGGTGCGCGGCCGGGGGGCCGCCGGGGCGGGTGCGGGACAGGCGCCCGTCACCGGGCTCGTCGGCCTGCTGGCGGAGCGGGTCTTCGACTACTCCACGGGGGCCCGGCGGGAGGAGCCGCCCGACGAGAAGTCGCGGTCGCTGATCGCCGGGGCCCGTGCCCGGCTGATCGAGGGGATCATCGCCGAGAGCGAGGACGAGACGCTGATGGACCGGTATCTGGGCGGCGAGGAGGTCGAGCCGGCCGGTCTCGTGGCGGATCTGGAGTCGGCCGTCGCCCGGGGTGCCTTCCATCCGGTGCTCGCCGCCGCGCCCGCCGCCGAGGGCGGGACGCAGGGGCTCGGCACCGTCGAACTGCTCGATCTGATCACCGGCGGCTTCCCCTCGCCGCTCGAACACGCGCCGCGCGCCGTCACCACGCCGGACGGCCGACCGCGCCCGCCGGTGACCTGCGACCCCGAGGGACCCCTGGTCGCCGAGGTGGTCAAGACCGCCTCCGACCCCTACGTGGGCCGGGTCTGCCTGGTCAGGGTCTTCTCCGGGACCCTGCGCCCGGACATGGCCGTACACATCGCAGGACACGCCCCGGCCCGGCGGACGCGGGAGACGACGGAGATGCAGGAGACGCGGGAGACAGACAAGACGCGTGACACGCGTGACGCGCAGGACACGTACGAGGCACATGAGACACGTGAGGCACACCGCCCGCACGAGACGTACGACGCGCACGAGGCCGACGAGCGGGTCGGCGCCCTCACCTCCCCCTTCGGCAAGCGGCAGCGGTCGGTGACGCACTGTGTCGCCGGTGACCTGGTCTGTGTGGCGCGGCTGGGTCGGGCGGAGACGGGCGACACGATCTCCTCGAAGGACGATCCGCTCCTGATGGAGCCGTGGCCGATGCCGGAGCCGCTGCTTCCGCTGGCCGTCCGGGCGCACGGGCAGGCCGACGAGGACCGGCTCTCCCAGGGCCTCGCCCGGCTCGTCGCGGAGGACCCGTCCCTGCGGCTCGAACAGAACCCGGACACCGGTCAGGTGGTGCTCTGGTGCCTGGGCGAGGCACACCGGGACGTCGTCCTCGAACGTCTCGGGGGCCGGTACGGGGTGCGGGTGGACCCCGAGCCGTACCGCGTGGCACTGCGGGAGACCTTCGGCGCGCCCGCGTCGGGGCGGGGACGCCTGGTGAAGCAGTCCGGCGGCCACGGGCAGTACGCGATCTGCGAGATCGAGGTGGAGCCCCTCCCGCCCGGCAGCGGGGTCGAGTTCGTCGACGCGGTGGTCGGCGGGGCGGTCCCGCGCCCCTTCGTCTCCTCGGTGGAGAAGGGGGTGCGGGCGCAGGCCGCGCGTGGGGTCCGTGCCGGGTATCCGCTGGTCGACGTGCGGGTGACGCTGCGGGACGGCAAGGCCCACTCGGTGGACTCCTCGGACGCGGCCTTCCAGACGGCCGGCGCCCTCGCGCTGCGGGAGGCGGCGGCGGAGGTGCCGGTGCGGCTCCTCGAACCGGTCGCCGAGGTGGCGGTCCTGGTGCCGGACGAGTACGTCGGGCCGGTGATGAGCGATCTGTCGGGGCGGCGGGGCCGGGTGGTCGGCACGGACCAGGCCGGGGCGGGGCGGACCGTGGTGCGGGCGGAGGTGCCGGAGATGGAGATCGGGCGGTACGCGATCGATCTGCGGTCCGTTTCGCATGGCACCGGCCGGTTCGACCGTACGTACGTCCGACATGAACCGATGCCACCCCATCTGGCCGAGAAGATACGCGAACAGTCCGAAAATGACGCCTAATTGACGGGGCACCAGGGAAGGCGCCCGCTCAACACGCCTGCGAGGCATGCCATTCGGTCGTGATATCCACAGGCCGTGACGCGCGCGACACTCCCCGGCTACGCTGGGGTGCCCAGCTCGGAAGGTGTGCGGGGCGCGGCAGTTGGGAACAGCCCGCACAGGTACTCGCGCGATGGGGGCGGCAGTGGCGATGGACGGTTTCGGACCCGGGGCGCAGATCCCGCTCAGTGGTAATGGCGGCGGTACGGGCGCGACGAACGCTCTGGCGTCCGCCGCGTACCGGGACAGCCCGCTCTCCGCGATCCAGGACGCCGACAACGACCTGTACAAGACCACGATCAAGGGCGGGAAGTGGGAGAAGCTCTTCCGCCCCGACTTCGGCGAGGCCTTCGCGCGCGCCGTCCAGCTCCGGATGCTCGGCGGTGGCCGGGGCGCCCTCATCCAGTCCTTCGGCGTCGACCCGCAGCCGGTCGTGCAGCACTGTCTGGCCGCCACCCACATCCGCAGACAGCGGGACATCCGGCTGACCCTGATCACCCTCGTCTGCGGGGTCCTCTTCCTGCCCGGTCTGCTGCTCTGGCTGGGTGTCATCCATCTGCGCCGGGTCGCGGCGGGCTCGGACAACAAGCGGACCAGCGCCATCGGCACGGCCCTGCTGTGGGCGGCGGGGCTCTTCGCGGCGCTCGTACTGCTCAAGCTGCCCTTCGACGGCTTCCTGCCGAACTACGTGCGCGCGATGGTGGTGGCCCCGGTCCTCGGCTGGTTCCTCGCCCGCCGGGTCTGCGACAACGCCTCCGCGGACCTGCGCGCGCGCTGGTCCGGGCTGCTCGGCGGCGGCGGTGTCGCCGCGCACATCCCCAAGTCCGTCCCCCAGGACCCGGGGCAGAAGGCGGCCGAGGACCTCCGGGTGAACCTGGAGAAGCTCTCCGCCGAGCAGGAGTCCAACATCGCCTTCTACGCCGGTCCCAAGGGCATCCTGGGGCTCGGTACCCGCTGGGGCAGCTGGACCCTGGCCGAGGAGCTGGTGCCGCAGCCGGGCAAGGAGATCCACGACTTCCGCGCCTGGGACGTGGTCCGCAAGATCCACGACCAGCTGGCGCTCCTTGAGCGGGGCTCCCTCAAGACCGGCTTCCCGAAGCCGACGGTCAAGCACTGGATCGTCTCCTCCGTGGGCGAGGGCGCCGGCTCGGTGAGCCGCCCCGAGGGCGACAACATCGTGCACTTCCAGGTCAAGCCGCACGAGATACAGCGCATCTGCAACGACCAGCAGTTCGGCGCGGGGAACCGGCACTACCTCGGCGTGCAGTTCACCCTCTGGGACGGGAACCTGGTCCTGACGATGATGGTGACGGTGACCTCGCTGCACCACACGCTCCGGGTCGAGGTCACCGGGCACGCGCTGGGCCCGGTGCACGGTCTGTTCAGCAGCAAGCCCTCGGGCAAGTCCAAGGAGGTCGCCAAGACCATCCGCTTCTGGGAGACCCGGAAGATCGAGCAGCGGCTGCTCGGGCCCGACGACATCGTCCGGCTCGCCGTCCGCGCGCCGCTGACCTGGTATCCGCCGGTCCTGGAGTTCCTCGGCGGCAAGATGGTCCTGCCCGAGCCCTTCGGTCTGCGGCACGTCTGGGCGGGCCCGCTGTGGCGCAACCGCTTCATGGCGGACGACGCCATCCGCATGGCGACGCCGGTACTGCGCGCGGTGCACTCCGCGACGCTCAAGATGCTCGACGAGCACAACGTCGACACCGACCGCTTCACCAGCCGCTCGCTCTCGCTCAGCGGCAGCGTCCAGGAGCCGGGCCCGAAGAGGGCCGACGTCTACGACGCCTGACCCCGCTCCCCGGGCGTACCGCTCACCGCTTCCCGGGCCGTACGGTCCACCGATCCGTACGGCCCGGGAAGCGGATACGGCTCACCGGTCCGCGCGTCCCAGGGGGCGGATACGGCCCAGGCAGCGGATGGGGCTCACAGCGCGGCGGGCCAGGAGTCGGCCAGCATCTTCCGGGTGTCGGCGAGGAGCTGCGGCAGCACCTTGGTGTGGCCGACGACCGGCATGAAGTTGGTGTCCCCGCCCCAGCGCGGCACCACGTGCTGGTGCAGATGGGCGGCGATCCCGGCGCCCGCGACGGCCCCCTGGTTCATGCCGATGTTGAAGCCATGGGCCCCGGACGCCGCCCGCAGCGCGACCATCGCGCGCTTGGTGAAGTCGGCCAGTTCCGCCGTCTCCGCCGGATCCAGGTCCGTGTAGTCGGCGACGTGCCGGTAGGGGACGACCATCAGGTGACCGCCGTTGTACGGATACAGGTTGAGGACGGCGTACACGCTCTGGCCGCGTGCGATCACCAGCCCGTCCTCGTCGGACTTGGACGGGATCGAGCAGAACGGACAGCCGTCCTCGGCGCCCGGTCCCGTGGGCTTGTTCTCGCCCTGGATATACGCCATCCGATGAGGCGTCCACAGGCGCTGGAACGCGTCCGGCGTCCCCACTCCGATCTGCTGTTCCGGCTCAGTCGTCATGCTGTGCAGCATATTGCTTCGCCCGTTCGGAACGTGTCGCCGGGGCGGAAGACCCTTGCGGCGGCCATCCTGATCCGATGAGCGACAGGCCGCCGAAACCGCCCCGCCAGGAGCGCTGGGACCGCCGCATGGAGGTGCCGCTCGCCGTGGCGTCCCTCCTCTTCCTCGCCGGCTACGCGGTCCGGGTCCTCGCCCGCCACGGTCTCCCCCGGGTCTGGCTGGACCTCTGCCTGGCCCTCACCCTCGCCGCCTGGGCGCTGTTCGTCGTCGACTACGCGGTACGGCTCCGCCTCAGCGGGCTCGGCCCGTTCCGCTTTCTGCGCGCCCACCTCCTGGACACGGTGGTGATGCTGCTTCCGCTGCTGCGCCCGGTGCGCATGGTGAGCGTCTACGAGCGGATCCAGCGCCGCAGGGACCGGCCCCGGCTCGGGCTCTACGCGCGCGTGATGGTGTACTCCGGGCTCTCGGTGGCCCTGCTCGGCTTCGCGGGGGCGCTCACGGTCTACCGCCACGAGGTCGACGCGCCCGGCGCCTCGATCCGTACCTTCGGCGACGCGGTGTGGTGGACCTGCGCCACGCTCGCGACGGTGGGGTACGGGGACGTGGCGCCGGTGACGCCGGTCGGCAGGGTGACGGCCGTGGGCCTGATGGCCTGCGGTCTGGCGCTGCTCGGCGCGGTGACGGGCTCCTTCTCGTCCTGGCTGATCCAGGTCTTCACCCGGGAGGACGAGAAAAGGCCCCCGGGGAGTCCCCCGGGGGCCTGATCCGCTCACGCGGGGTTCACCGTCACACCTGGACGCGGCGCTCCACCACGTCGAGGAGCTTGGCGATGGCCTCGTCGCGCGGGATGCCGTTCTCCTGCGAGCCGTCGCGGTAACGGAAGGAGACCGTGCCCGCGTTCATGTCGTCGTCGCCGACGATGACCATGAACGGCACCTTCTGGCGCTGCTGGTTGCGGATCTTCTTCTGCATGCGGTCGGAGGAGGCGTCCACCTCGACCCGCAGGCCCTTCTTCTTCGCGTCGGCGGCGAACTCCTGGAGGTACTCGACGTGCGAGTCGCCGATCGGGATGCCGACCGCCTGCACCGGGGCGAGCCACGGCGGCATGGCGCCCGCGTAGTGCTCAAGGAGCACCGCGAAGAAGCGCTCGATCGAACCGAACAGGGCGCGGTGGATCATGACCGGGCGCTGCTTGGTGCCGTCCGGGGCGGTGTACTCCAGGTTGAAGCGCTCCGGCAGGTTGAAGTCGAGCTGCACGGTCGACATCTGCCAGGTACGGCCGATGGCGTCGCGCGCCTGCACGGAGATCTTCGGGCCGTAGAACGCGGCGCCGCCCGGGTCGGGGGTCAGCGGGAGGCCCTGCTTCTCCGCGACCTGCTGGAGGACGGAGGTGGCCTCCTCCCAGACCTCGTCGGAGCCGACGAACTTCTCCGGGTCCTTGGTGGAGAGCTCCAGGTAGAAGTCGGTCAGACCGTAGTCGCGGAGCAGGTTGAGGACGAAGGTGAGGGTCCGGTCCAGCTCCTCCGCCATCTGCTCGCGGGTGCAGTAGATGTGCGCGTCGTCCTGGGTGAAGCCGCGGGCCCGGGTCAGACCGTGGACGACGCCGGACTTCTCGTACCGGTACACCGTGCCGAACTCGAACAGGCGCAGCGGCAGTTCACGGTACGAGCGGCCGCGCGCGTCGAAGATCAGGTTGTGCATCGGGCAGTTCATGGGCTTGAGGTAGTAGTCCGTACCACCGTCGAGCTGCATGGGGGGGTACATGCCCTCCGCGTACCAGTCCAGGTGACCGCTCTTCTCGAAGAGGGCGCCCTTGGTGGCGTGCGGCGAGTAGACGAACTCGTAGCCCTCCTCCTCGTGCCGGCGGCGCGAGTAGTCCTCCATGGTCCGGCGGATGATGCCGCCCTTGGGGTGGAAGACCGCGAGACCGGAGCCGATCTCGTCCGGGATGGAGAAGAGGTCCAGCTCGTTGCCGAGCTTGCGGTGGTCGCGCTTCTCGGCCTCGGCGAGGAAGTCGAGGTGCGCCTTCAGCTCGTCCTTCGACGGCCAGGCGGTGCCGTAGATGCGCTGGAGCATCGGGTTCTTCTCGCTGCCGCGCCAGTAGGCGGCCGCGTTGCGCATCAGCTTGAACGCCGGGATGTTCCGGGTGGTGGGCAGGTGGGGACCGCGGCAGAGGTCCTTCCAGCACAGCTCGCCGGTCTTGGCGTCGAGGTTGTCGTAGATGGTCAGCTCGCCGCCGCCCACCTCGACGTCGGCGCCGTCGTCGGTGGAGGCGGAGCCCTTGATGCCGATGAGTTCGAGCTTGTACGGCTCGTCCGCCAGCTCCGCGCGGGCGTCCTCGTCGGTCACCACGCGGCGGGCGAAGCGCTGGCCGCGCTTCTGGATCTCCTGCATCTTCTTCTCGATGACCTTGAGGTCCTCGGGAGTGAAGGGCTTCTCGACGTCGAAGTCGTAGTAGAAGCCGTCCCGGACCGGCGGGCCGATGCCCAGCTTGGCCTCGGGGAACAGTTCCTGCACGGCCTGCGCCATGACGTGGGCGGTCGAGTGGCGCAGGATGTCGAGACCGTCCGGGGAGGAGATCTCGACGCCTTCGACGACATCGCCGTCGGCGAGCGCGTACGACAGGTCCTTCAGCTCGCCGGCCACGCGGGCGGCGATGACGGTGCGGTCGTCGGCGAACAGGGCGCCGGCGGTGGTGCCCGCGCTCACCGTCCTCTCCTCGGACTCCGAGGCGGACTGGACGGTCACACGGACTTCTGACACGGGTACTCCATACATAGGGGCGCAGGCAGACACGAGGTGCCGGCGTCGGCGGTGCGCGGCAGAGACGAGGTGCCGCGCACGCCCGATCCTACCGAGGGGTCCGCCCGCCCCGCGAAACGGTTTCACCCGGCACGGGGGCCGGTGCCGTCCCGGCCCGGGGACGGCCGGGGCTCAAGGGTCCTCCTCGTCCGGGTCGCCCCGTCCGGCTTCCCCGGCCCCGTCCCGGCCTCAGGAGGCGTCCTCGTCCGGGTCGGGGGGCTCCTCGAAGAAGTCGGGGTTCTCCTGGAGCGCCTTCATCAGCCGGTCCCGCTCCGTCTCGTCGACCTGGACGGGGACGAGCCCCGTCGGATCGCTCAGCCGCCGGAAGCCGCCCCGGCTCTCCAGCCTGCCCTCGACCCGGACCGGGAGCCCGACGAGATGGGCGTGGCCCGCCGTGCGGTAGGCCTCCTCGTCGAGGGTGACCCGGACGTGCGGGACCTCCGCCCCGCCGAGCACCCTCAGACGTACGGTGCCCTCGCCGCGCGGCCCCGAGCGGCGCATCCGGACCACGGCCCCGGTGAGCCGGACCGGGACGGAGGGCTCGTCGGTGAGGTAGCGGGCACCCGCCTCGCGCAGGGCGGGCAGGTCGCCCGGGGAGAACTCGACCGGTTCGGGCCGGGCGGCGCAGCCCTCGGGTGTCCCGGCGGACGGTGCCCACGCCAGGGCGACGCGGGCGCCCTCGGTGCCCCGGACCAGGGCGACGAGGGCCTCGGTGAGTTCACGGCTGACGCCCGCCGCGACGGCCGCGTCGAAGGCCTCCATGCCTCCGGTGGTCCGCTGGTAGTCGGTGGCCTCGCGGGCCGCGTGCAGGGCGTGGTGGAGCCGTACGGCGACCGGCCGGCAGGGGTCGAGCGGCAGGAAGGCGGTGAGACCGTGCCCGTCGGAGGCGGCGCCGACGACGACCGGCACGGGGGGGGGGGGGGGGGGGGGGGGGAGCGGGGGGGGGGGGGGGGGGGGGGGGGGGGGGGGGGGGGGGGGGGTGTGGGGGGGGGGGGGGGGGGGGGGGGGGGGGGGGGGGGGGGGGGGGGGGGGGGGACGGCTGACGGGCCTGGGGGGCTCAGGGGGCTCGGAGTGCTCAGGGTGGGCAGGGTGGTCGGAGTGCTCAGGGTGGGCAGGGTGGTCGGAGTGCTCAGGGTGGGCAGGGTGGTCGGAGTGCTC
>NZ_MSJP01000020.1 GCF_014596525.1 Streptomyces sp. CBMA291 | reverse complement strand
GTTGAACCCATGTCTCCTTCCTCGGTTGCTCGTTGAGCGGGTTATGGGGAAGGGGAAGGGGCCTCCGTGGGTGGTGTCGGATGATCTGTGGGGGCGGATCGAGCCGTTGCTGCCGGTCAGGCAGCGCCGGGCGCGGAATCCGGGGCGGCTGCCGTTGGATGATCGCGGCTGCCTGCAGGGGATCTTGTTTGTGCTGCATACCGGGATCCAGTGGGAGTGGCTGCCGCAGGAGCTCGGCTTCGGCTCCGGGATGACGTGCTGGCGACGGCTTCGGGACTGGCACGAGGCCGGGGTGTGGGACCGGCTGCACCAGGTGCTGCTGACCGAGCTGCACCGCGCCGGGAAACTGGACTGGTCCAGGGCGGTGATCGACGGCTCGCACCACCAGGCCCGTCGGGGCGGCCCAAAACCGGGCCGAGCCCGGTCGACCGCGCCCGGCCCGGCTCGAAACACCACGTCATCACCGACGCCGGCGGCACCCCGCTCGCCATCACCCTGACCGGCGGCAACCGCCATGACGTCACCCAGCTGCTGCCCCTGCTCGACGCCATCCCGCACATCCGGGGAAGGACCGGCCGCCCCCGCCACCGGCCCCGGCAGCTGTTCGCCGACCGGGGCTACGACTACGACAAATACCGCCGGTTGCTGCGGAAACGCGGCATCAAACCGGTCATCGCCCGCCGCGGCGTACCCCACGGCTCCGGCCTGGGCACCGTCCGCTGGGTCGTCGAACGCACCAACGCCTGGATCCACGGCTTCCGGCGCCTACGGATCCGCTGGGACATCCGCGACGACATCCACGAAGCCTTCCTGAAACTCGCCTGCTGCGTGATCACCTACAGACGAGTC
>NZ_MSJP01000002.1 GCF_014596525.1 Streptomyces sp. CBMA291 | reverse complement strand
CCGGAGCCAGCAGACGTGGCGGCTGCTCGGGCCGGGCGGAGACGTAAGCGGATCGGCGTACGGGCACGGGGCGGACGGGCTCGCGCACCGGGCTCCCGGGCGTGGGCCCGGCCAGCGGAGCGCGCTGGACCGCCGGGCGCGCGGGTGACGACGCGCTGTCCGCCCGTACGGGGGAGGCGGCCGTACCGGCGGCGCCCGCCCGCGCCGGACCGACGGCCGGCCCCGCGCCGCTCGCCCGTACAGGGGAAGCCGAAGGCTCCGGGGGCGTGGCGCCCCGGCCCGCCACCGGCAGTCGGAGTCCCGGCAGTTCCGTGCTCGTCGTCGTGGGCCCGGTCACGGGGCGCACCGCGTCGAGGAGGACGCCGCCGGGCGCGTCGGGCACGGCGCCGTGGCCCAGATCGCGCTGGAAGGAAGGGTTCCAGTGGGTGGCGAGGGAGGAGGCGAAGCCGTGCTCCGCGACGGTACGCGGACCGTCGAGGACCCGCTGGACGGGCGGCAGCGCCCGCCAGGCGTCCCCGGGCGCCACGGGAGTCGCGGGAGCCTCGGTCCGCGCGGGGGCCTCGCCCCGTGCCTCGCTCCCGCGTGCCGCCCGCGCGGTCCGCCACTTCTCGAACATGCCCACCTTCTCCGACCCCCTTCCCCGGTCTCCCAGGGCCTGTGGTTTCCTCGGGCCCCGGTCCTGCCGGGGCCCGCTGTCACGCCTGCGATCGCTCCACGAGCGAGGCCACCTGGGCCACGTACCGGCGTCGGTCCGCGTGCTCCAGATCGAGGATGTCCTCCAGACCCCAGTGGAAGTGGAAGGCGAGGTACGCGGTCTCCTCCTCGATCCGGTCGGCCGCGTACGTCACGATTCCCCCAGGCGGCTCCCGGCCAGTTCGACCTCGAAGGACTCCTCGCAGTGCGGGCACGCGACGGCCGCCCTGGTATGGCCCTCGGCGTTGATCTGCCGGTAGAAGTCCTGGAGGAACGCCAGGTCGGAGGCGAACATGTTCTCCACCGTCCCGTCGTGGACCGACGGGAGCGTGCCCAGCCGGGTGATCACCCGGCCGAGCAGCACCACCGACAGATAGGCCGGGTTCTCGCGGACCCGGACGTCGCGCAGCGGGAGCAGCTCGTCCCTGGCCGTGGCCAGCCGCATCGCCCCGTGGCGGTGCACCGTGCCCGCCTCGTCGACGAACCCGCGCGGCAGCTCGAACTCGAACTCCGTGCGGAGCGGCTCCTGAGGGCGGTCCTGCCGGTCTCCCGCCGGTCCTTCGCGTCGCATCAGCCGAGCGTCAGCTCTTCGAAGGTGATGGTGACCTGCTCGGTGAGGGCCGCGGCGTCACCGGCCTTGGTGGCGCTCAGCTCGACCTTGGTGCACCAGGCGTTGCTCAGGTTGTACCGCTTGACCTCGGTGAGCTGGTAGTCCATGAAGATGATGGACGCGTTCTTGCGGGCCGAGCCCATGTCACCCGAGATGGAGGCCGTGATCCACTCGGTGAAGGCGGCGGACTGGGTGGCCCCCCGGGTCACCGTGCACTCGCCGGCCTTCTTCACGCCGGGGAGCTTCTTGATGATCGGCTTGCCGTCGGCCGAGACCTGCTGGTACTCGATGACGTCCTGCTCCATCGTGAGACCGCTGATCTCCTGAAGGGTCTCGACCATCACACCGTCGATCTGGAGGCCGAAATTATGGGTGGTGAGGGCGTCGCCGGTGTCCAGGGACATGGGAGTTCACTCCTGTGCTGAGGGGCGGCCTCCGCGCGGGGCGCGGAGAGCCGCGAAGGGACGAGCGGGAAGGGACGGACGGAACGGGGAGCGGGGGAGGACTACTCCTCCAGCTCGCCGCCGCCACCCTGGAACTGCGCGAGCCGGAAGACCACGAACTCGGCGGGCTTCACCGGGGCGATGCCGATCTCGCACACCACCCGGCCGAGGTCCACGGACTCCGGCGGGTTCGTCTCGGCGTCGCACTTCACGTAGAACGCGTCCTCGGCCCGCTGGCCGAACAGCGCGCCCTGCCGCCACTCGTTGACGAGGAACGCGGAGATGTTGCGGCGGATACGGGCCCACAGCGACTGGTCGTTCGGCTCGAACACCACCCACTGCGTCCCGACGAGGATCGACTCCTCCAGGTAGTTGAAGTAGCGGCGCACGTTCAGGTAGCGCCAGGCCGGGTCCGAGGCCAGGGTCCGCGCGCCCCACACCCGGATGCCCCGGCCGGGGAACGCCCGGATGCAGTTCACGCCGATCGGGTTGAGCAGATCCTGCTCGCCGCGCGTGATCTGGAGCTCCAGGTCGACCGCGCCGCGCACGATCTCGTTGGCGGGCGCCTTGTGAACACCGCGCTCGGAGTCGTTGCGCGCCCAGACGCCCGCCATGTGCCCGGACGGCGGGACCGCACGGGTCTGGCCGCTCGCCGGGTCGAAGGACTTGAGCCACGGGTAGTAGAGCGCCGCGTACCGGGAGTCGTAACCGGCCACCTCCTGGCGCCACTTGCGGATGTCCCGCGCGTTGAGCCCCGGCGGCGGGTCCAGGATCGCCATCCGGTCGCCCATCAGCTCGCAGTGCGCGATCAGACCGAGCTGCACGGCCTTGACCTGCTCAAGGTCGATTAGACCCTGCTGGTAGGCGGCCATCAGGTCGGGCACGGCCACCATGTTGATCTCGTCGTGGGCCTCCAGACCGCCGAAGCCGGTGCGGTCGGCGGAGTCGCCGATGAACCGGCCGGACTCCAGGGCCGTGCCCGTCCCCCGCGCCGAGGCCTGCTCCGGCAGCCGCGCGGGCGGGGCGAGCGTCACGGCCTGCGCCTCGGGCTTGGCGAGCTGCCCGCCGGCCCCGGCCTCCTCCACGACGATGGTCTTCGAACGCTGCTTGACCTGCGCGACGACATAGTTCCGTGCGCTCTTCTTGGCGGAGGCGTCGAAGCTCTCGACGACCTTCTCGCCGTCCTTCACGACCAGCTTGAAGCGCTCGGTGTCGCCCTCGACGTCCTGCACCTCCACGGTCAGCGCGCCGCCCGCCTCGGTCCCGGCGGTCAGGGCCGCCACCCGGAAGTTCCCGAGCGCGACCGCCTCCCCGGCGACCAGCTCCGGCGTCGCGGAGGCCGCCACGGCCTCCACGGCGCCCTCGGCGTCGCCGCCGCCCACCCGGACCACGTACGCGGCCGTACCGCCGTTGTTGAAGAAGCCGTACACGGAGTGGGCGAGGTAGTACCCCTCCGTGAAGTCGCCGAACGAGGCGACGAACTGGGACCAGTTGGTCACAAGCACCGGCTCGTCGAGCGGCCCCACGGGCGCGAGTCCGACGAACGCGGCGACGGACGTCCCGACGCCCTCGATGGGCCGGGACCCGCTGGCGACTTCCTCGACGTAGACGCCGGGGGACAGATAGGTGGGCACGTTCGGCTGCTCCTCGCTGGTGGGGTTTCCGACCGGGCCGCCATGCCACGGGGCACCCGGCCGGGGCGTCGGAGCCGTGGTGGTGCGGTGCTCTGACGGGTGCCACTCTCCCCCGGCCCGCCCCTGCCGGGGGAGGGAGGAACGGGCGGCCGCGAGGGCAGCGGGAGCTGCCCGAACGTCCCAGTGGGGCCGGTCGGCCGATCAGCGGGTTCTCCGGGCGGACGCCGCAGGGCCCGGCCCGCGCGGGCATCGCACACTGCCCTTGGTCAGGGACTTTCGGGCAGCCGGAACCCCCACCCCGCCCCTTAACGTTCGCCCATGACCATGTGGACCTCTCTGGACCCGGCCGAGGTGACCGTCGAGCCCGGAGCGCGGACCGGTACCCGCCTCCGGGTGCGGAACACCGGCGACACCGTCGAGGAATACCGACTTTCCCTCGTCGGCAAACCTTCGGGCTGGTCCCGGGTCGAGCCGGATGTCCTCCGCCTCTACCCGGGCAGCGAGGGCACCGCCGAGATCTCCTTCGCCCCACCGCGCTCCTCGGACGTCGAGGCCGGACCGCTCGCCTACGGCATCCGGGTCGACCCCCGCGAGAACAGCGCGGCCCGTGACGTCGTGGAGGGCCGCCTCACGGTCACGCCCTTCACCGAGACCCGCGCCGAACTCCTGCCTCCGGCGCTCGTCGGCCGGTTCAGGGGCCGTGCCCGCATCGCCGTCGACAACCTCGGCAACACCCCGCTGACCGCCTCCCTCGTCGTCCGCGACGAGGCGAACCGGCTCACCTTCGACGTACGGCCCAACGCCGTGCAGATCGCCCCCGGCCGCGCCGCCTTCGGCGAACTCGTCGTACGGCCCCAGGCCGTGCGGTGGACCGGCGCCCAGGAATCGCACCGCTTCACCGTCTCCGTACGGCGTGCGGGCGACGACACCGCCCTCGATCTCGACGCCACCTTCGACCAGCGTCCCGTCCTCGGGAACTGGCTCGTCGCCGTCGGCGGAGTCCTCCTCGCCGCCGTGATCGCCTTCGTCGCCCTCTGGTTCAACTTCTCCCCGAAGATCACCAGCGCGGCCAAGGACCTTCAGGCGAGCGGCGCGCCCCGGCCCGCGGCCCAGGGCAGCGGCTCCGACCTGCCCGCGG
>NZ_MSJP01000019.1 GCF_014596525.1 Streptomyces sp. CBMA291 | reverse complement strand
GGCCGCGTCGTCGGTGACGGCGCGGTACTCGCCGCGACCGCTGTCCTTGAGGTACGCGTGCTCCGGGCCGATGCCCGGGTAGTCGAGGCCCGCCGAGATCGAGTAGGGCTCGGTGATCTGGCCCTCCCGGGCCGGGGGGGCGCCGGGCACGGGCCAGGCCGCGCCGACCGGAACGGGCCGGACCGGCGGCCGGGTCCCGGGCGCCGGGCAGGGACCGGACGGCGGGTTTCCGTCCGGCGGGCAACGGACGGCAGGCCGTCGGCGTCGTCTGGGCGGTCGCGCTGATCGGGCTCTGGCTCTGGGGCGGCGGGGCGGGGGAGGGGCTTGCCGGGACCGGGCCGACGACCGGCGACATCGCCGCCGTGGGGCGCCCGCTCGACATCGAGCTGCCCCCGGCGCACGACCCCATCGCCCCCGCCGGGCCCCGCTGGATCCAGATCCCCTCCCTCGGCGTCGACGCCCCCGTCGAGGCGCGCGGTCTGGACGCGGCAGGAGCGATCGACCCGCCGCCCTTCGAGCGGGCCCGTACGGTGGGCTGGTTCGGCTCCGGCACCCGGCCGGGCGCGGCGGGGGCGGCCCTCCTCGTCGGCCACGTCGACACCGAGACCCGCCCGGCCGTCTTCTACGGGCTGAGCGCGGCCCGCCCGGGGGAGAAGATCCGTATCACCCGGACGGACGACACGATCGCGGAATTCACCATCGACGACGTCCAGGTCCACCCCCGGGAGGGCTTCGATCCGGGCAAGGTCTACGGCGCCCGGGAACCGCACCGGGCGGAGCTGCGCCTGATCACCTGCGGCGGTACGTTCGACCGCGCGGCGGGCGTGTACACGGCGAACGTGGTGGTCTCGGCGTATCTGACGGCGACGGAGGACTGACCGGGGGCGGAGGGCCGCGGGCCTGGGCCGGGCATCGGCGGAAGGCGCGGGAGAAACGTCAAGGCCCCTCACCATCGGTGAGGGGCCTTGACTGTGCGTGCGCCGCCAGGGACTCGAACCCCGGACCCGCTGATTAAGAGTCAGCTGCTCTAACCAACTGAGCTAGCGGCGCCTGCTGACAGAGAGAACTCTACCCGACCTGCGGGTGTGCTCCCGACCAATTCCGGTCACCACCGGCCTGTCGGATGGTCGTATCGGGCCTTCGCTCCGTCAAAATGCGATTTGTCCAGACAGTTGAGACACTGGCGCCCGAAACAAGGGTGCCAAAGGATCTTGACGAGTGTGGAGGGGAATCGCATGAGCGTGCCGGTCTTCGAGGAAATCGAGCCAGCGGCGGACTGTGGCTGTCCGGGATGCGCACGACGGCGGCGCGATCTCGCGCTGGGCCTGGCCGTCGCGGACGGCGGTCACCCCGCCGCGCACGGCGCCCGCCGGGCGCTGGTCATGATGACGGCGGCGGGCATGGTCCTCGGCGGCGGCGGGGCGGCCTCCGCCATGGCCCCGGCGGGCACCGGCGCGGAGGTCGCGGGGCAGGGGACCTCCGGCACGACGGGCACGGTACGGACGGCCGCCGTCGTCCCCGTCGACAACCCGCAGGGCCGCCCCGAGCCGCTGCACGGCGGCTCCGGCGCCAAGGCCACCCCCTTCGCCGCCCCGATGCCGGGCCAGGGCCCGACCACCGGGCTGCGCCAGACCACCCGCACGGAGATCGTCAACCGCGCCAAGCTGTGGGTGAACGCCAAGGTCCCGTACTCGATGAACAAGTACTGGTCCGACGGCTACCGCCAGGACTGCTCCGGCTACATCTCGATGGCCTGGAACCTGCCCGGCAACGAGTGGACCGGCAGCCTCGCCCGCTTCGCCGACCGGATCGACCGCGCCGACCTCCAGCCCGGGGACATCCTCCTCTTCCACAACAACGCCGACCCGACGCGCGGCTCCCACGTCACGATCTTCGGCGGCTGGACCGACTACACCCACACCTCCTACATCGCCTACGAGCAGGCCAAGCCGCACACCCGCAAGCAGGCCACGCCCATGGCGTACTGGAACCACGCCGACCAGTACGTGGCCTACCGCTACAAGGGCGTGGTCGGCGGCGGCGACACGGGCTCCACGGGCGGCACCGGCAACGGCGGGTCGACCCCGGAGGCCGGTCAGTTCCCCGGCACCGCCATGTTCGGTCCCGGTGCGAGCAACGCGCACGTGACCCGGCTCGGGGAGCTGCTCGTACAGCGGGGCGGCAAGAAGTTCTACAGCCAGGGCCCCGGCCCGACGTGGGGCGAGGCGGACCGGCGGGCCACGCAGGCGTTCCAGCAGGCGCAGGGCTGGAAGGGCGCCGAGGCGGACGGTCTGCCCGGTCCGGGGACCTGGAAGCTCCTCGTCGGAGGCGGCGGCAAGGACATCGGCGGCACGACCGGCACGGGCACGGGTACCGGCACCGGAGGGGGCACCGGGACCGGTCCCGGCACCGGGACCGGCATCGGCGGTTCGAGTGGTTCGGGCGGCTCCAGTACCCCCGTCACGGACTTTCCCGGGCGTGGCTCCTTCCGTCCGGGCCAGTCCAACGCGTATGTGGAGACGCTGGGCAGACAACTGGTGAAGCGGGGTTTCGGCAAGCACTACACGTCGGGACCCGGTCCGCGCTGGACGGAGGCGGACCGCCGCAACGTCGAGGCTTTCCAGCGGGCACAGGGCTGGCGCGACGCGGCGGCCGACGGCTACCCGGGCCCGGAGACCTGGCGGCGCTTGTTCCGATGACCCCGAGAACATGAGGTGAACCCCGAATGACGGCACCGACCCCGAACCCGGCGGACTCCGGCGCGGCGGCCTCCCGCGACGCGGCCCGCACGGCCAGACGCCTGACGGACGGCACCCTCCCGAGAACGTCCCCGCCCCGGGGGACGGGGGGCGCGCCGGGTACGGGGCCGGGGGAGGGGGCGGTGCCGACGGCGGGGGTGGCTTCGGTGCCGGTGCCGGTTCCTGTTCCTGTTCCTGGGCCGGTGTCCGTGCCGGGTTCGGCTTCGGGCCTCGCGCCGGATCCGGGTGGGGCTGCGGCCCTGGTGTCGGATCCGGGCGGGGCTGCGGCCCCGGAGCGGGGGCCGGGGGTGGCTTCGGGGGTGGAGCCCGTAGGGGGCTCGGGTTCTGCCTCGGGTTCTGCCTCGGGCTGGGACTTGGGTTCGGGTTCGGCCTTGGGCTGGGACTCGCGTTCGGCCTCGGGCGTGGGCTGGGACTCGGGGGCAGGGCGGGTGCCGGATGAGGTACGGAGGGAGGGGGCGCCGACCTTGGCGGCGGACTCGGCCTGTGCCTCGGCCCCGGCCTCTCCTCTGGCTCCTCCGTCGGCCCCGGCTCCTGCCCCGGGTCAGGCCCCCGCCTCTGCCCTGGCCCCTCCGTCGGACCCGGTCCCGGCCTCTGCCCTGGCTCCTCCGTCGGACCCGGCCCCTCCGTCGGACCCGGCTTCTTCGCCGCGCCCGGCTCCTGCCTTGGGCCCGGCCCCCGCCCCGGGCCAGGCTGCGGCTTCGGTCGCGGAACCGGTCGCAGCCCCTTCTCCGGTATTCGCCCCGGCCTCCGCGTCGGCCTCTGCCCCGGCCTCCGCGTCGGCCCTGGGCATGGCTCCCGTCTCAAGTCCGGCGCTGGGCGGGTCCACGGGCGCGGCCACGGCCACGGCCACGGGCGCGGAGGCGGAGGCGGAAGCAGGCGTGGGCGTGGCCCCCGCCCGAGGCCCGGTTTCCGCTCCGGCTTCGGTCTCGGGGCCCGCCCCGGCCGCGACTCCGGTGGTCCCCGGGCCGGTCTCGGGCCCGGCTCCGGTGGCACCGCCCGCTCCGGCCCCCGAACCACCTCCCGCTCCCGTCCGGACGCGCGGGCCCGGGGACGAAGGCGCCGAGCCCGCCCCGGCGCCCGTCGGCGTACGGTCCGGTGACGACCGGCCGCGTCCCGAGGCCGGGAGTCCGTCCCGTACGGCGGAGGTTCCGCCCGCGCAGCCGGACGACACGGCGAAGCCCGCCGCCCCCGCCCCGCAGCCGTACGCCGAGAGCGCGGCGAAGACTCCCGCCGTCCCCGCTCCGACGGCCTCCGCGCCCCAGGCCCAAGGCCAGACCCCAGGGCGTGCCCAGGCCCCGTACGCCCCTGCCCCGACGGCCCCCGCGCCCCAGCCCCCCGGGCAGCCTCAGCCCCAAGCCCCCGTACAGGGGCAGGACCCCGTCCCCGGGAGCCTCGCTCCGGCGTCTGCGGTGGTCGCGCCGAGCCCCGCCCCCGGCACCCGCCCCGCTCCCGACTTCAAGCAGGTCATCGGGGTGCGGCAGGGGACCGTCGCCGTGCCCGTCGTCGGGGTCGTGCGGATGGCGCGGCGGAAGAACGTGATCGGGACCGAGACCACCGGGTCCATCCCGGTGCATCTGCTCTTCCGCGACCAGCCGGACGGCGCCGCGCCCCCGGTGCCGGGCGACGGCGGCGAAGGCGGTCCCGACACCATCGCCATGGCCGCCCCCGTACCCGTACCCGTACCGAAGGGTGGGCGGGGTCCGGGCATCCCGGCGCCGTCGAAGGTCAAGGCGCAGGCGCAGGCGCAGGCGCGGAAGGCGGGGGCGGTCGCGGAGCCCGCGCCGCGTTCTCCGGCTTCCCGGCCGTCTCCCCCCGCCGATCCGGGTCTTGTGGAGCGGCCGGGACCGGTGCTGCCGGGGTGGACCGGGGTGCTCGCCGGGTCGCTCGGGCTCGTCTGGTGCGCGGTGGTCCTGTGGTGGACCGGGGCCGTACCGGAGGCGGCGGCGGAGATGCTGCGGCTTCCCCTCCAGCCGTACCAGGGCATCCACCTCGGCCAGTGGGCGCTGCTGATGCTCGGCGTGGTGCTCGCCCTGTTCGCGTTCGGCGGGCTGGGCCGGGGGAGGGTCGGCTACGCGTGGGTCCTGACGCTCTTCGGCGACTACCGGGGCACGGTCCGCCGCAGCGGGCTGATCTGGGTGAGCCCGCTGCTGCTGCGCCACCGGGTGGACGTACGGCTCCGGCACTGGCGGAGCGAGCCGCTGCCGGCGGTGGACGCGAAGGGCACGGCGCTCGACGTGGTCGTCCTCGTGGTGTGGCGGGTGCGGGACACGGTCCGGGCGGCGCTCGGGGTCGAAGGCCACGAGGAGTATCTGCGGGAGCAGGTGGAGGCGGCGATGGCCCGGGTGCTCTCGCAGCTTCCGGCGGACGCGTTCCACGAGGACGCGCCGACGCTCCGGGACGCGGAGGCGGTCGGCGAGGCGCTGACACGGCTCCTGTCGGCGGAGTGCGTGCCGGTCGGCGTGGACGTGTTCTCGGCGCAGCCGACGCGGATCGAGTACGCGCCGGAGGTGGCGGCGGCGATGCGCCGCCGGCGGATCGCCGCGATCGACGCGAAGCACCGGGACAGCGTCCTGACCTCGGTGGTCGACGCGGTGGACGACGTGGTCCACCGGTTGACCAGCCGTGGTCTGGTGGAGCTCGACGACTACGAGCGCAAGGCGCTGGTCAAGGATCTGACGGTGGCCTTCTACACGGGAAGGACCGGTCCTGTCGAGGGTGCGTAAAGGATGGACAGGGGCAACTTCCGTCCATACCTTGGGAGTTGGTCCAGACCAAAATAAGGGGTGCGGTACGGCTCCCCGGCCGTGCCGTGTCCCGGTCTCCGGACCCGGTACCCGGCACGTGTACGTGGTACCCGGTACCTGGCACCTGTGCAGCACAGCCCGACGGAACACCCCCACGTTCTCCAGGAGCGACAGCATGCGCAAGAAGTCACTCGGGGCGGCGGTGGTGGCGCTCGGCGTCGCCGGCGTCACCTTCCTCTCCACCGGCACGGCGGGAAGCCACGGCTACACCGACGCGCCGATCAGCCGCCAGAAGCTCTGCGCCGACGGCACCGTCACCAACTGCGGCAACATCAAGTGGGAGCCGCAGTCGGTCGAGGGTCCGAAGGGCTTCCCCGCCGCCGGTCCCGCCGACGGCGCGATCTGTTCGGGCGGGCTCGGGCAGTTCGCCGAACTCGACGACCCCCGGGGCGGCGCGTGGCCCGCGACGCAGCTCACGGCGGGCCAGAGCTACAGCTTCCGCTGGCAGTTCACGGCCCGGCACGCCACCACCGACTTCAAGTACTACATCACCAGGAACGGCTGGAACCCGAACCAGAAGCTGACCCGGGCCTCGCTCGACCCGCAGCCGTTCCTGACCGTCCCCTACAACCGTCAGCAGCCGCCGGCGACCCTCACGCACTCCGGGACGATCCCGGCGGGCAAGACGGGCCGCCACCTCATCCTGGCCGTGTGGACGATCGCGGACACCGCCAACGCCTTCTACGCCTGCTCGGACGTCAACTTCTGACCTCCGGCCAGGCCCGCTCCCGGCATCCGCCCCCTCGCGGGGCCGATGCCACCCCGGCCGGGGTGCGAGCCGCGCCCCGGCCTCCCGCCCGCCAGTGCCGAGGGGCACCCGGTCCGGCTCCGCGCGGCGACACCCCCACGGCCGCCGCGCGGGGCAGGACCGAGACGGGCAGCCCTTGTTCCGGGGCGGTCTTCCGGCCGAGGCTGCCCCGCCCCCGGGGCAGCCCTCCCGAAGCGGCCCCCGAGGTAGTCCCAGCCCCACCCCCCTCCCGCCCTCCAGCCCCATGGCCTCCGTCGTCGCCCGCCCCCTACTGTGGCCCGCATGGAACCCCGTACGCCCTGGCAGGCGCTCACCCGGGCCCGTTTCCCGCCGGGGTCCCGGCCGTGGCGCGCGTGGGGGTATCTGCTGTCCGGGGCGCTGCTGGGGGCCGTCGTCTGCTGCGCCTTCCTGCTCCTGGGGCTCGCCTCGCTGATCCTGGTGGGGCTGCCGCCGCTGCTGCTCTCGGGGCTGGTCCTCGGTGGGATCGAGCGCCGAAGGCTCCGGCTGGTCGACCCCGCCCCGGCGCCGGACCCGCACCGGGTCCCCGCCGTCCCCGGGCTCGGGGCCTGGCTCCGGCTCCGGGCGGGGGAGCGGGCGACCTGGCGGGAGCTGGCGTACGCGCTGCTCCTCGCCACCGTCCTGTGGCCGCTCGACCTGCTGGTGGCCGCCGTCAGCGCGGGTCTGCCGGTGCTGCTGCTCGGCGCCCCCGTCCAGCTGGCGGTGGACGGTCACGAGGCCAAGGTCGTCAAGGCGTATCTGGTGACCTCCTACCCGGAGGCCCTCGCGGCGGCTCTGCTCGGCGCGGTGCTCCTGGTCGCCCTGACCTATCCGCTCGTCGCGTTCGCCGGGGCCCGCGCGGCCCTCGCCCGTGCGCTGCTGGTCCCGCGCGAGAGCGGGGCGCGGGACGGGATCGGGGAGGTCATCGCCTCCCGGGCCAGGCTCGTGGACGCCTTCGAGGCCGAGCGGCGCCGGATCGAGCGGGATCTGCACGACGGGGCCCAACAGCGTCTGGTGGCCCTGACGATGACCCTGGGGCTCGCCCGGCTCGACGTCCCGCCGGGTCCGGTGGCCGATCAGCTGGCGAAGGCGCACGAGGAGGCGGGCCGGGTCCTGACCGAGCTGCGGGAGCTGATCCACGGCATCCGTCCGCAGGTCCTGGCCGACTACGGGCTCGGCGCGGCGCTGGCCGACGCCGCCGACCGGTCCGCCGTCCCCGTGGACACGGACGTCGACCTGCCCCGGCTGCCCGAGGCGGTGGAGAGCGCCGGGTACTTCGCGGGCTGCGAGGCGCTGGCGAACGTGGCCCGGCACAGCGGTGCCTCCCGGGCGCGGCTGCGGGCCCGGTTCTCGGGCGGGGTGCTTCGGCTCGACGTCGAGGACGACGGGCGCGGCGGCGCCGACCCGGCCCGGGGTTCCGGGCTCACCGGTCTCGCGGACCGGATCGCCGTCCTGGACGGCACCCTGACGATCACGAGCCCGCCGGGCGGGCCGACCCTGCTGAGAGCGGAGATCCCGTGTCCCTTGCCGTCCGTCCCCTCCGAGTCGTCCTCGCCGAGGACGGTGTCCTCCTCCGGGAGGGCCTGATCGGGCTGTTGGCCCGCTTCGGGCACGAGGTGGTCGCCGCCGTGGGGGACGCCGACGCGCTGCGGGCGGCGGTCGCCGTCCACGAGCCGGACGTGGTGGTCACGGATGTGCGGATGCCGCCCGGTTTCCAGGACGAGGGGCTGCGGGCGGCGGTCGCGCTCCGCGCCGAGCGGCCCGCCCTTCCGGTCCTCGTGCTCAGCCAGTACGTGCAGCGCAGCTATGCCGCCGACCTTCTGGACGCGGGGGACGGCAGGGGCGTCGGCTATCTGCTCAAGGACCGGGTGGGGCAGGTGGAGGAGTTCCTCGACGCCCTCGCGCGGGTCGCGGACGGCGGGACGGTCGTCGATCCGGAGGTCGTACGGCAGTTGCTGCGGCGTCGGCGCGATCCGCTGGAGGCGCTGACCCCGCGCGAGCGGGAGGTGCTCGGGCTGGTGGCGGAGGGCAGGTCGAACGGGTCGATCGCGCGCCGTCTGGTGGTGACGGAGGCGGCGGTGGGCAAGCACATCGGCAACATCCTGGCGAAGCTGGACCTGCCCCCGGCCGAGGACACCCACCGCCGGGTCCTGGCGGTCCTCACGTACCTGAAGGCGTGAGGTCCCCGGGGCTCAGGCGGTGTCTTCGCATGGTGACGGCCGGTGGATCGCGGTGGGTTGACGTGTCGTCGTGAACTGCTCTGTTCCGAGGGGGAGTTCGTCCTGTCGAGCCTGCCCGGGATCCGGCGGCCGATCGCCTCGCGGTGCGTCTTTCCCTCGTCCGCCGCGAGTGGCGAGGTCACGGCCTCCTGCCTGAACTCCCTTCGTGCCGGGCGTGGTTGAGGTGCTAGGGGTGGCCCAGGCGGAAGCCGATGCCGCGCACGGTGAGGATCCATTCGCTGGAGCCGAGCTTGCCGCGCAGGGTGCCCACGTGGGTGTCGATGGTCCTGCCTCGTGGGGACCAGGCGTCTCCCCACACCTGGGCCATGATCTGGCGCCGGGGGATGACCGTGCCGGGCTGGGAGGCCAGCAGGTACAGCAGGTCGAATTCCTTGCGGGTGAGGTCCACCGGCTCCCCGTCCAGCGTGGCGACCCGGGCCCCCGCGTCGATGCGCAGCGCACCGTGGCTGACGACCCGGGACGCCGTGGTGTGCAGCCGGACGCGGCGCATCACCGCCTCCATGCGGGCGAGGAGTTCACGGAAGCCGTACGGCTTGACCAGGTAGTCGTCGGCCCCGGCCTGGAGGCCCAGGACGCGGTCCAGTTCGGAGTCGCGGGCGGTGACGGCGATGACGGGGGTGTCGCAGACGGCGCGGATGCTCCGGCAGACCTCCAGTCCGTCGAGGTCCGGCAGGTCGAGGTCGAGCAGGACGAGGTCGGCGCTTCCGTGCAGTTGGAGCGCCTGCGCCCCGGTGGAGATGCTCTGGGTGGCGTAACCCTGTCTCGCGAGCCCCTGGAGGAGGGTCTCCGCGGACCGGGCGTCGTTCTCGACGACCAGCACGCGCAGGACCTCGTCCCGGGGTGTGGTGGGGGATTCGGCTAACCGCGGGGACCGTGCAGTGGCCTGCCGACTCATCTGCTCCTCCTGAGGTGCACGATGTGATGATCGACTTTTAAATGCTCGTGACTGAAACGTATCAAATAAGTTCGATCGACTGTCAACTTTGCTCTTCTATGGGCCTGTTGCCACTTCCGTGGTCAGGCTTAGGTGGTAGCAGGAAAGGCTTTCTCTTAAAAAAGATTTATCAGCCTGCGGCGATTCCCGGACAAAAGTGAATCATTCGACCGGCGGGTGGGCGGGGAGAAGATCCCGGACCTGCGGGGTTTCCCGATTCCGCCAATCGGGCGGAGGTAAAAATTCCCCTTGCGGAATTATGCGCACACCTGTGAAGTGGATGGAACCATTCGCGTTTCCCTGCCTCCGGGGGCGGCCTGGCCTCGTGTGGACCGGCCGGGTGCGGTGCCGTCGCCGAACCCGGCGGTGCGGCCGTACGCATGTCCCGCCTCGCGGTTCACACCGTTCCGCCGGACGATGGAAAACACATGGGGTTTACGCGGCCTTTAACCGGAGGACGGGGCGGGAGTTCAAGTGTGAATAGGCCCGACGGAAGATCCCGAGAATCCGGTCCTGGCAAGACGGAGGCCGCCCCGGCTCATGCCCGGACGGTTGGCGAAGACCTGACCCGGTCCTGACCCGGCTCTTTCCGCTTGGGAGGAATTCCGCACTCCGCCTGCCAATTCGGACCCGTTCCTGAAGCCGGTCGCGTTGAAGAAGGGCGGACGGAACGCGGAGGGTGGCGGCAGTGGCCGGAGAAGAAGCTCAGGGGGAGCCATCGTGCGCAAGGTGCTCATCGCCAACCGTGGCGAAATCGCTGTCCGTGTGGCGCGGGCGTGTCGTGACGCCGGTATCGGCAGCGTGGCCGTGTACGCCGAGCCTGACCGGGACGCCCTGCACGTCCGGGCGGCCGACGAGGCGTTCGCTCTGGGCGGTGACACTCCGGCGACCAGTTACCTGGACATGGCGAAGGTCCTCCAGGCGGCCAAGGACTCGGGTGCCGACGCGATCCACCCCGGGTACGGCTTCCTGTCGGAGAACGCGGAGTTCGCGCAGGCGGTCCTCGACGCCGGTCTCACCTGGATCGGTCCGCCGCCGCAGGCCATCCGTGATCTGGGTGACAAGGTCGCCGCCCGTCACATCGCCCAGCGTGCCGGCGCCCCGCTGGTCGCGGGCACCCCCGACCCGGTGTCGGGTGCGGCCGAGGTCGTGGCCTTCGCACGGGAGCATGGTCTGCCGATCGCGATCAAGGCGGCGTTCGGCGGCGGCGGGCGTGGTCTGAAGGTGGCCCGGACGCTGGAAGAGGTTCCCGAGCTGTACGACTCCGCGGTCCGCGAGGCCGTCGCGGCCTTCGGGCGGGGCGAGTGCTTCGTGGAGCGCTACCTGGACAAGCCCCGGCATGTGGAGACGCAGTGCCTGGCCGACTCCCGCGGCAACGTGGTCGTCGTGTCCACGCGTGACTGCTCGCTCCAGCGCCGCCATCAGAAGCTGGTCGAGGAGGCCCCCGCACCGTTCCTGACCCCGGAGCAGAACGAACAGCTGTACGCGGCGTCGAAGGCGATCCTGCGGGAGGCCGGTTACGTCGGCGCCGGAACGGTGGAGTTCCTCGTCGGCACGGACGGCACGATCTCCTTCCTGGAGGTCAACACCCGTCTCCAGGTCGAACACCCGGTCACCGAGGAGGTCACCGGTCTCGACCTGGTCCGCGAGATGTTCCGCATCGCCGACGGCGAGGAGCTGGGCTACGGCGACCCCGAGGTGCGGGGTCACTCCTTCGAGTTCCGTATCAACGGCGAGGACCCGGGCCGCGGCTTCCTGCCCGCCCCCGGCACCGTCACCCTCTTCGCCCCGCCCACCGGCCCCGGCGTCCGCCTCGACGCGGGCGTCGAGACCGGCAGCGTGATCGGCCCGGCGTGGGACTCGCTCCTCGCCAAGCTGATCGTCACCGGCGCCACCCGTGAACAGGCGCTCCAGCGCGCCGCTCGCGCCCTGGCCGAGTTCAAGGTCGAGGGCATGGCGACGGCGATCCCGTTCCACCAGGCCGTCGTGGTCGACCCGGACTTCACCACCGACCCGTTCCGCGTCCACACCCGGTGGATCGAGACGGAGTTCGTCAACGAGATCAAGCCCTTCGCCCCGGCCGGTACCGACACCGACGAGGACGAGACGGGCCGCGAGACGATCGTCGTCGAGGTCGGCGGCAAACGCCTTGAGGTCTCCCTGCCGTCCTCACTCGGCATGACCCTCGCCCGTACGGGCCTGGCGGCCGGTGCGAAGCCGAAGCGCCGCGCGGCGAAGAAGTCCGGCCCCGCCGCCTCCGGCGACACCCTCGCCTCCCCCATGCAGGGCACCATCGTGAAGGTGGCGGTCGAGGAGGGCCAGGAGGTCAAGGAGGGCGACCTGATCGTCGTCCTGGAGGCCATGAAGATGGAGCAGCCGCTGAACGCGCACCGCGCGGGCACCATCAAGGGCCTGACCGCCGAGGTCGGCGCGTCGGTGACCTCGGGCGCCACCATCTGCGACATCGGTAACAGGGACGTCGAAAACCGGGTCGCGGCGGAATGACCCCCTCCCCGCATTCCCGGGACTTCCGGCCCGCCCTTTGCGTGGTCCTTCATCTTCCGGACGCTTCTGCGATTACCTGACACTGTCCTGACACGGTCGTCGTTGAAACCTTGCGAGACCCTCGGGATACTTGTTCTGAATTCCTTGGGTGCTTCGGCGGATGCCTCATGCATTTCGAAGAAGCCCCATAGAGGGGAGAACCATGCACAGCACGCTGATCGTGGCTCGAATGGACCCCGCGTCGAGCATTGACGTCGCCCGGCTTTTCGGCGCGTTCGACGCGACGGAAATGCCGCACCGCATGGGAACGCGGGGGCGCCAGCTCTTCCGGTACCAGGGCCTCTATTTCCACCTCCAGGACTTCGACGCCGACAACGGTGGCGAGCTGATCGAGCAGGCCAAGGCCGACCCCCGCTTCGTGGCGATCAGCGACGACCTCAAGCCGTTCATCGAGGCGTACGACCCGAAGACCTGGCGATCTCCGGCCGATGCCATGGCCACCCGCTTTTACCACTGGGAGGCTTCCGCGTGAGTGGCCGACGAGTCGTCATCACCGGCATCGAGGTATTGGCTCCCGGCGGTATCGGACGGGACCGGTTCTGGGAGCTGCTGAGCCAGGGCCGTACCGCCACCCGTGAGATCACCTTCTTCGACGCCACGCCTTTCCGCTCCCGGGTCGCCGCCGAGATCGATTTCGATCCCGAAGCCCATGGCCTCACCCCGCAGGAGATCCGCCGCATGGACCGCGCCGCGCAGTTCGCGGTGGTCGCGGCGCGCGGCGCGGTCGCGGACAGCGGCATCGACGTGGAGGCGTACGACCCCTACCGCGTGGGCGTCACCATAGGCAGCGCCGTCGGCGCCACCATGGGCCTGGACGAGGAGTACAAGGTCGTCAGCGACAGCGGCCGGCTGCATCTGGTCGACCACGCCTACGCCGTCCCGCACCTCTACAACTATCTGGTCCCCAGCTCGTTCGCGGCCGAGGTCGCCTGGGAGGTCGGCGCGCAGGGACCCGCCACCGTGGTCTCCACCGGCTGCACCTCCGGCATCGACTCCGTCGGCCACGCCGTCGAGCTGATCCGTGAGGGCACCGCCGACGTCATGGTCGCCGGTTCCTCCGACGCCCCGATATCCCCGATCACCATGGCCTGCTTCGACGCCATCAAGGCCACCACCCCCCGGCACGACGAACCCGGGCGCGCCTCCCGTCCCTTCGACGGCACCCGCAACGGCTTCGTCCTGGGCGAGGGGGCCGCCGTGTTCGTCCTGGAGGAGAGGGAGAGCGCCAGGAAACGCGGCGCGCACGTCTACGCCGAGATCGCCGGCTACGCCACCCGCTCCAACGCGTACCACATGACGGGACTGCGCCCGGACGGGGCGGAGATGGCGGAGGCCATCGGGACGGCACTGGCCGAGGCCCGGATGAACCCCGACGAGATCGACTACGTCAACGCGCACGGTTCCGGCACCAAGCAGAACGACCGGCACGAGACAGCGGCCTTCAAGAGGAGCCTCGGGGACCACGCGTACCGGACTCCGGTCAGCTCCATCAAGTCGATGGTCGGCCACTCGCTGGGAGCCATCGGTTCGATCGAGATCGCGGCCTCCGCCCTCGCCATGGAGCACCACGTCGTGCCGCCCACGGCCAACCTGCACACCCCGGACCCGGAGTGCGACCTCGACTACGTGCCGCTGCTGGCGCGGGAGCAGCTCGTCGACACCGTCCTGACCGTGGGCAGCGGATTCGGCGGATTCCAGAGCGCCATGGTGCTGGCGCGTCCCGAGAGGAGCGCGGCATGACCGTCTCCGTCGTCGTGACCGGTCTGGGCGTCGTCGCCCCCAACGGCCTGGGCACCCGGGAGTTCTGGTCGGCGACGCACAGCGGGAAGAACGCGATCGGCCGCGTCACCCGGTTCGACCCGTCGCCCTACCCCTCGACGCTGGCGGGGGAGGTGCCCGGCTTCGTCGCCGAGGACCACCTGCCGAGCCGGCTGATCCCGCAGACCGACCGGATGACCCGGATGGCGCTGGTCGCGGCCGACTGGGCGCTGGCGGACGCGGGCATCGACCCCAAGGACGTACCCGCCTACGACATGGGCGTGGTCATGGCCAGTTCCTCGGGCGGCTTCGAGTTCGGCCAGAACGAGCTGCGCAAGCTGTGGAGCCAGGGCAGCCAGCATGTCTCCGCGTACCAGTCGTTCGCATGGTTCTACGCGGTCAACAGCGGCCAGATCTCGATCCGCAACGGCATGAAGGGCCCCAGCGGCGTCACCGTCAGCGACCAGGCGGGCGGCCTCGACGCGATCGCGCACGGCCGCCGGCTCATCCGCAAGGGCACTCCGGTGATCGTCTCCGGGGCGGTCGACGCGTCGATCTGCCCCTGGGGCTGGGTGGCCCAGCAGGCGTCCGGGCGGCTCAGCACCAGCGACGAGCCGTCCCGTGCCTATCTGCCCTTCGACGCCGACGCGTCCGGCCACGTGCCGGGAGAGGGCGGCGCCGTCCTGATCATGGAGTCGGCCGAGTCGGCCCGGTCGCGGGGGGCACGGGTCTACGGCGAGATCGCCGGCTACGGCGCCACCTTCGACCCCAGGCCGGGCAGCGGGCGGGAGCCCGGACTGCGCCGGGCGGTCGAACTGGCCCTGGCGGACGCGGGCGTGGCCGCCGCCGACGTCGACGTGGTCTTCGCGGACGCGGCCGGGGTGCCGGAACTGGACCGGGCGGAAGCGGAGGCGCTCAGCGCGGTCTTCGGTCCCGGGGGAGTGCCCGTGACCGCGCCGAAGACGATGACCGGACGGCTCTACTCGGGAGCGGCGCCCCTCGACGTCGCCACGGCGCTGCTGGCCATCGAGGAGGGCGCGATCCCTCCGACGGTCAACGTCGCCGCCGAGCAGTCGTACGGCCTCGACCTGGTGACCTCGGCGCCCCGGGCGGCCCGGATCCGTACGGCACTGGTCCTGGCACGCGGCTACGGAGGCTTCAACTCCGCGGCCGTCGTGCGTGCCGTCGGAGCCGACGCGAAGGCCCAGGGCACCGGCCGGACCGCCTCCGCCGCACGCCTCGCCGACGAGGCCCCCTGAGACCTGTCCGACTCCCGCCGAACCGAACCGAACCGAACCGAACCGAACCGAACCGAACCGGAAGGAATCCCTGTGTCCACTGCCGAATTCACCCTGGACGACCTGCGCCGCATCCTGCTGGAGGCCGCGGGCGCGGACGAGGGGGTCGACCTGCACGGCGACATCCTCGACGTGCGGTTCGAGGCCCTGGGCTACGAGTCGCTGGCCCTCCTGGAGACCGGCAGCCGCATCGAGAGCGAGTACCGCGTCGCCCTCGACGAGGAGCTGCTGTCCGAGGCCGACACGCCGCGCGCCCTCATCGCCGTCGTCAACCAGGCGGTCATGGGCGCCCACCGCGCCGCCTGACCGCGCCGCCACGCCGGGGTGACGCCCTCCGCGCGGACCCGCCCCGCGCCCGCGCGGCCCGCCGTGCCGGTGCCCCGAACGAACGAACCGCCCGTACCGTCCCGCTCCGGCGGCCCGACGGCAGAGGGAGTCCCGGCCCCGCCGGCTCCGCCCGCCGTCCTCCGTCCGCCGTCACCGGAACTCCGGACCTCCGGAAAGGAAGAACATGTCTGTGCAGGAGAAGCGCGTCGCACTCGTGACGGGTGCCACGAGCGGCATCGGACTGGCCGCCGCCCGTGCGCTGGCCGCCGACGGCCACCGCGTCTTCATCGGCGCGCGCAGTGCCGAGACCGTCGCCGAGACCGTGAAGCAGCTCCGGGACGAGGGCCTGGAGGTCGACGGCACCGTCCTCGACGTACGGGACCAGGGCTCGGCCACCGCCTTCGTCCGGGCGGCCGTCGACCGGTTCGGCGACGTCGACGTGCTGGTCAACAACGCGGGCCGGTCCGGAGGCGGGGTCACCGCCGACATCGAGGACGAGCTGTGGGCCGATGTCCTGGAGACCAACCTCACCAGCGTCTTCCGTATGACCAGGGAAGTGCTCAACGCGGGTGGCATGCGCCGCAAGAGCCGCGGTCGCATCATCAACATCGCCTCCACGGCGGGCAAGCAGGGCGTCGTGCTGGGTGCCCCCTACTCCGCCTCGAAGCATGGCGTCGTCGGCTTCACCAAGGCCCTCGGCAATGAGCTGGCCCCGTCCGGCATCACCGTGAACGCCGTCTGCCCCGGTTACGTCGAGACGCCGATGGCCGAACGGGTGCGGGCCGGTTACGCCGCCGCGTACGACACCACCGAGGAGGCGATCCTGCGCAAGTTCCAGGCGAAGATCCCCCTCGGCCGGTACTCCACGCCCGGCGAGGTCGCCGGGATGGTCGCCTATCTGGCCTCCGACACGGCCGCCTCGGTCACCGCGCAGGCCATCAACGTCTGCGGCGGACTCGGCAACTTCTGAACGGCGCCGCACCCGCGGGCGGCTTCCCGTCCGGTGCACGCGCACCGGACCGCGCCCGCTCCCCACCCGCACCCACCCTGGAGACGAGAGCCGTCATGACGACCCGTGAGGTTGAGCACGAGATCACGATCACCGCACCGGCACCGGAGGTGTACCGGCTGCTCGCGGAGGTCGGCAACTGGCCGTTGATCTTTCCCCCCACGCTTCACGCGGACCGCGTGGAGGGCGACGGGACGTGGGAGCGGATACGGATCTGGGCGACGGCCAACGGCGAGCCCAAGAACTGGACGTCGTGGCGCGAACTCGACCCCGAGGCGCTGCGCATCACCTTCCGCCAGGAGGTCACCACGCCTCCGGTGGCCGCGATGGGCGGCACCTGGATCATCGAGCCGCTGGGGGCGCGGGAGTCACGGGTCCGACTGCGGCACGACTATCGGGCGGTCGGCGACGACCCGCACGACCTCGTCTGGATCGACCGGGCGGTGGACACCAACAGCCGTAAGGAACTCGCCGCGTTGAAGGAGAACGTGGAAGCGGCGCACGCCGCACGGGAGCTGACGTTCTCCTTCGAGGACAGCGTCCTGATCGACGGATCCGCCAAGGACGCCTACGACTTCGTCCACGACGCCCACCTGTGGCCCCAACGACTTCCCCACGTCGCCACCGTCCACCTCACCGAAACCAGCCCCGGACTGCAAACCCTGCGCATGGACACCCAAGCCAAAGACGGCACCACCCACACCACCAGCTCCCACCGCATCACCTTCCCCCACCACACCATCATCTACAAACAAACCACCCTGCCCGCCCTCATGACCCATCACACCGGCCGCTGGACCTTCCACCCCACCCCCCAAGGTCTGACCGCCACCTCCCACCACACCATCACCCTCAACCCCCACAACATCGCCACCGTCCTCGGCCCCCACACCACCACCCACGACGCCCGCACCTACCTCCACACCGCCCTCTCCACCAACAGCCTCGCCACCCTCCACCACGCCAAAGCCTTCGCGGAAAACCGGCGCAGGCCATGACCCCGGGCAGCATGACACCGGCCACGGACGTCACAGATGTCACGGACGCCATGGACGCCATGGACGCCACGGACGTCACGGATGTCACGGATGTCGTGGTCGTCGGTGCGGGGCCGACCGGGCTGATGCTCGCCGCCGAGCTGTGTCTGGGCGGCGCCCGGACGACCGTGGTCGACGAGCGTTCCGGACCCACCGCCGAGTCGCGCGCCTCCACCCTGCACGCCCGCACGATGGAGATCCTGGACTCCCGCGGCCTGCTGGCCGCGCTGGACGGGCCGCCCCGGGAAACACGCGGCCACTTCGGCGGGCTGCCCATGGACCTGACTCCGCCCGGACCGCTCGGCGGCCCGTACCCCGGGCAGTGGAAGGTCTCCCAGACCCGGACCGAGGAACTGCTCGGGGAACGGGCCGCCGCCCTCGGCGCCGATCTGCGGCGGCGGCACCGGCTGCTCTCCCTGGAGACGCACGCGGACGGGGTCGCCGTCCGGGCCGAGGGACCCGGTGGGGAGCCGCTGCTCCTGCGCGCCTCCTACCTGGTCGCCTGCGACGGCGAGGAGAGCACCGTACGGCGCCTGACCGGGGCCGCGTTCCCCGGCAGGGACGCCGGACGCGAACTGCTGCGCGCCGACGTGACCGGAGTCCGGATCGCCGACCGGCGCTTCCAGCGGCTGGAACGGGGCCTTGCGATCGCCGCCACCCGGAACGGGACGACCCGGGTGATGGTGCACGAGTTCGGCCGCCGGGCCGTTCCCCGTGACGGTGGCGCGCCGGACTTCGCCGAGGTGGCGCGGGCGTGGCGGCGGGTCACCGGCGAGGACATCTCCCACGGCACCCCGCTGTGGGTCAACGCCTTCGGCGACACCGATCGTCAACTGGCCCGTTACCGGCACGGCCGGGTGCTCTTCGCGGGCGACGCGGCCCACCGGCAGATGCCCAGCGGGGGCCAGGCCCTCAACCTCGGAGTGCAGGATGCCTTCAACCTCGGGTGGAAGCTGGCCGCGGTGGTACGCGGCGGCGTCGGCGAGGACCTGCTCGACACCTACCACCGGGAGCGCCACGCGGTGGGCCGCCGGACCCTGGCGAACATCCGGGCCCAGACGTACCTGCTCCTCGGCGGCCCCGAGGTGGAACCGGCCCGCGCCCTGCTGGGGGAGCTGATGTCCCTGGAGGAGGTGAGGGGGTCGCTGGCCGGTGCGATCAGCGGAGTCGGCATCCGGTACGACACCGCCGAAGGCCGCCATCCCCTGCTCGGCCGACGCCTGCCGGACGCGGCCCTCACCGGCACGGAAGCGGGTGTGGATACGGATACGGGTGCTGGTGCTGGTGCTGGTGCCGACGCGTACGCGGATGCCGGGACCGGGATCGGGACCGGCGCGGGTCCCGCCCGACCGGCGTCAAACCGCGGCACCCCGCGCACCACCGAACTGCTCCGCTCCGGCCGGGGCGTGCTCCTGCTCCTCGGCGCGGACGGCGCCGGGGCGCTGCGGGAGACCGCCGCGCCCTGGGCCGGTACGGGCCGGATCACCGTCGTCGAAGCCCGGCCCCGCACCGGACAGGACGAGGAACTGCTCGGCACCGAAGCCCTGCTGGTCAGGCCGGACGGGTACGTCGCCTGGGCGGGGGCGCGGGCCGAGGGGCTGACCGAGGCGTTCCGCCGCTGGTTCGGCACGCCGACCGCCACCCCACGGACCGGGTCCCGCACCGCCACGCCGACGGCGCCCGACACTTCCCGGCGAACTTCCTAGCCCATCCACGCACCCACCCTGTGCCCCCTGACGCGCACGAGGAAAGGAATCTCATGGACGCGCAGATCGACGCGGACGTCATCGTCATCGGCGCCGGGCCCACCGGGCTCATGCTGGCGGGGGAACTGCGGCTGGGAGGGGTGGGCGTCGTCGTCGCCGAAGCCCTGGAACGGCCCACCGGCCAGTCCCGCGGCCTCGGTTTCACGGCCCGCGCCCTGGAGTCGTTCGACCAGCGGGGTCTCGTACCCCGCTTCGGAGGGCTGGAGACCAGCCCGATGGGCCACTTCGGCGGAGTGGTGTTCGACTACACCGTCCTGGAGGACGCCCACTTCGGGGCCCGGGGCATACCGCAGTCCACGACCGAGGCGGTCCTGGAGGAGTGGGCCGGGGAACTGGGCGCCGACATCCGCCGAGGGCTCGAATTCCACGCCCTGGAACAGGACGACGACGGCGTCGTCGCCATCCTGACGGACCCGGACGGCGTCCGGCACCGGCTGCGCGGGCGCTATCTGGTGGGCGCCGACGGGGGCCGCAGCGCCGTGCGCGAGGCCGGCGGCTTCGACTTCCCCGGCATCTCCGCCACCCGGGGCATGTACCTCGCCGACGTGGTCGGCTGCGCGGTCGAACCGCGTCCGCTGGGCGAGCGGCTGCCCGGCGGCATGGTGATGGCCGCGCCCCTGGCCGAGGGCGTGGACCGCGTCATCGTCTGCGAGGACGGCACCCCACCGGCCGACCGCAGCGAGAACCCGGAGTTCGCCGAGGTCGCCGCCGCCTGGCAGCGGCTGACCGGAGAGGACATCTCGGGCGGCGGCGCCGCCTGGGTCAGCTCCTTCACCGATGCCACCCGGCAGGCCACCGCGTACCGCCGCGGCCGGGTGCTGCTCGCCGGGGACGCGGCGCACGTCCATCTCCCGGCCGGTGGACAGGGCCTCAGCACCGGCGTGCAGGACGCGGTCAACCTCGGCTGGAAGCTGGCCGCGACGATCCGGGGGCACGCCCCGGAAGGCCTGCTCGACACCTACCACGAGGAGCGGCACGCGGTGGGCGGGCGGCTGCTGTCCAACACCCGCGCCCAGGGCACCGTCTTCCTGGGCGGCCCCGAATCGCAGCCGTTCCGGGACCTGTTCGCGGAGCTGATCGAGTACGACGAGGTGAAACGGCACCTGGCGGGCTCGGTCAGCCACCTCGACGTCCGGTACGGCCCCGGCGCGGGCGCCGCCGGTCCCTGGCTCACCGAGCACCGGCTCACCGGACGACGGCTGCCGCCGCGCGAGCTGGAGACCCCGGCCGGACCGGTGCGCACCCCCGAGCTGCTGCACTCCGCGCAAGGCCTGCTGCTCGACCTGACCGGAGACGCCGTGCTGCGCGCGACGGCGGACCGGTGGAAGGACCGGGTGGACACCGTCACCGGCATCCCGCGCGAGGCGAACGCCTTCGGGGGCGCGGCCGCGCTGCTGGTCCGGCCGGACGGGTACGTGGCCTGGGCGGGCGCGGACACGCCCGGTCTCACCACCGCTCTGCGCCGCTGGTTCGGCGCTCCGGGCTCCCCGGACCTGACGTGAGCGCCGCCGCGCCGCGCCCTCCCGCGAAGGAGACCCGGGAGACGGCGACCACGGGGCCGCTGACCGCTCCCGCACGGCCGGGTCCCGTACCGCCCGCGTCCGCACCACCGGCCGCGGTGCCGGTCGCGATGTCGCCGGGGGTGCGCCCCGTCGTCCTGCGGGCCGGGGACCTCACGCTGTCCGCGCTGCTGGCCGAGCCGTCCGGTCCGCCCCGCGCCACCGTCGTCGCGGTGCACGGCGGCGGGACCGGCGCCGGGTACTTCGACGGTCAGGCTCACCCGGACGTCTCGCTGCTGACCCTGGGCGCGCGGCTCGGGTACGCGGTCGTCGCCCTCGACCGGCCCGGCTACGGCCTGTCGGCGGCCCAGGCTCCGAGCGGCCGGTCCCTCGCCGAGCAGACCGTCGCGCTCCGGGCGGCGCTCGCCCATCTGAAGGGGCGCCGCGAGACGGGCGCCGGGGTGTTCCTGCTCGCGCACTCCTTCGGCGGAAAGCTGGCCCTCGCCTACGCGGCCACCGACGCCTCGTCCGGCCCCGGCCCCGGCCCCGGCGTCGCCGTACCGCCGCCGCTGCTCGGGCTCGACATCTCCGGTCTCGGCCGGGACTACGCGGTCGACCCGGCCGTTCTCACCGGCCTCCACGGGCTCGGGGACCGGGCGAGGAACTGGGGGCCGTTGCGTTTCTACCCGCCCGGGACCTTCCGTGAGGCGTCCGCCGTCGTCGCCCCCGTGCCGGCCCGGGAGTTCACGGACGCCGGGGAGTGGCCGGACCGTTTCACCGAGGCGGCGGGCCGGGTCGGGGTCCCGGTGCGGCTGACCTTCGCCGAGTGCGAACGGTGGTGGCGCCATGACGAGGAGGCGGTGGCCGGTCTCACTGCGGACTTCACCTCGGCGCCGCGCGTCCGTGTCGACCGCCAGCCCGGCGCCGGTCACAACATCAGCCTGGGCTGGCAGGCCCGCGCCTACCACCTGCGGGCCTTCGCGTTCTTCGAGGAATGCCTGGCCCGGCGTCCCGCAGCGCGAGCGTCCCATGACGCGGACCGGAAGGCCCCGTGACGGACGCGGGCGGCTCAAGGCCGGACGCGGCCACCGAAGCCCGGACGCGGCCACCGAAGGCCGGGCACGGGTGGCGGGGCAGGGCAGGGAAGGGCAAGGCAGGGCGGGGCACGGCACGGCCGGGACCGGATCCGCGGCCGGGACCGGTGGCGGGAGGACCGCGCGCATCCGGCGCGCGAGTCCCTGCCGCTCCCTTTCCGCGCCCCTTCCGCCCCGGGACCGGGCACGGTCGATGCCGCCGCTCCTGCTCGCCGCGTGAGCCGTGAAGCAACGGGCGCCCGACGCGCCCCCCCCCGAGACCACCGTCCGTCGGCCATCAAGCGTCCGGCGCGCCACCTTGTCCACCACACCGGAAACGGAGATCCGCCGATGGGGCACGCACCACCGACCGACACGTCCACCGCCGCCCTGCCCGCCACTGCCCCGGCGCCCTCTGCGCCCCTTCTGGAACTGGCCGCGCGCAAGGCCCTGGCGCGGGACGGCGAGGACCCGCGGGCCACCGAACGACAGCACGCCAAGGGAAAGTTGACCGCGCGCGAGCGCATCGGACTGCTGCTGGACAAGGACAGCTTCTGCGAGGTCGAGCAGTTGCGCCGGCACCGCGCGCAGGGCTTCGGTCTGGAGGCGAAGAGGCCGTTCACGGACGGTGTGGTCACCGGCTGGGGCACGGTGGAGGGCCGGACGGTCTTCGTGTACGCGCATGATTTCCGGATCTTCGGTGGTGCGCTGGGCGAGGCGCACGCGACGAAGATCCACAAGATCATGGACATGGCCATCGCGGCGGGTGCGCCGCTGGTCTCCCTGAACGACGGCGCGGGTGCCCGTATCCAGGAGGGTGTCTCGGCGCTCGCCGGTTACGGTGGCATCTTCCAGCGCAACACGCGTGCCTCGGGTGTGATCCCGCAGATCAGTGTGATGCTCGGCCCGTGCGCGGGTGGCGCGGCGTACAGTCCGGCGCTGACCGACTTCGTGTTCATGGTCCGTGAGACCTCGCAGATGTTCATCACGGGGCCGGACGTCGTCAAGGCGGTCACGGGTGAGGAGATCACCCAGAACGGGCTGGGCGGCGCCGACGTCCACGCGGGTGTCTCCGGTGTCTCGCACTTCGCGTACGACGACGAGGAGACCTGCATCGCCGAGGTCCGCTACCTCCTGTCGATGCTCCCGCAGAACAACCGGGAACTGCCGCCCGTCGTCCCCTCCGCGGATCCGGCCCACCGGCCGGGTGCCGCCCTGCTCGACCTGGTGCCCGCCGACGGCAACCGCTCCTACGACGTCCGGGACGTCATCGAGGAACTCGTGGACGACGGGGAGCACATGGAGGTGCACACGGCCTGGGCGCCGAACATCGTCTGCGCCTTCGCCCGCCTCGGCGGGCACTCGGTCGGCATCGTCGCCAACCAGCCGCTCGCCATGGCGGGCGTCCTGGACATCCAGGCGTCCGAGAAGGCGGCGCGGTTCGTGCAGTTCTGCGACGCGTTCAACATCCCCCTGGTCACCCTGGTCGACGTTCCCGGCTTCCTGCCCGGCGTGGACCAGGAGCACGAGGGCATCATCCGGCGAGGCGCCAAGCTCCTCTACGCGTACTGCAACGCCACGGTGCCCCGGATCTCCGTCGTCCTGCGCAAGGCGTACGGCGGCGCCTACATCGTCATGGACTCCCGCTCCATCGGCGCCGACGTCGCATTCGCCTGGCCCGCCAACGAGATCGCCGTCATGGGCGCCGAGGGCGCCGCCAACGTCGTCTTCCGGCGGGAGATCGCCGCCTCGCGGGACCCCGGGGCGACCCGCGCGGAGAAGATCGAGGAGTACCGGCGCGAGCTGGTCCACCCGTACTACGCGGCCGAACGCGGCCTGGTGGACGACGTGATCGATCCGCGCGAGACCCGGTCCCTGCTGATCAGATCGCTCGCCATGCTCACCGCCAAGCACGCCGACCTGCCGTCCCGCAGGCACGGCAACCCGCCCCAGTGAACACCGGAGGAACCGTGCCCGAGACCCCTGGACGCACACCGGCCACCGAGCGGCCCGCCCCGGCCACCGAGCGGCCCGAACCGGTCGAGGCGGCCGGACCCGCGTGGCTGCGGCTGGAGCGCGGCTGCCCCACCCCCGAGGAGCTGGCCGCCCTGACGGTGGTCCTGTCCGGCCTGAACACCGGGGCGGGAGCCGGACCGGACGACCCCTCCCGCAGTCGGCAGGCGGTCGCCCGGTGGCGCAGGCCGGAGAGGGTGGCGCGCGCCGCCGGACCGCGCAGCTGGCGCTCGGCGGCCTGACACGGCGGACGCTCGACGACCCGACTCGGCCCAACCCGGCCCGACACGAAGGGCGTTCGGCGGCCCATTCCGGCCTGACACGACGGGCGCTCGGCGACTCAACTCAACCCGGCCTGACACGAAGGGCGTTCGGCGACCCAACCCGACCCGGCCCAACCCGACGCGGTCGGTCCCGGCCGCCGTATGGCTCCGGGTTCGGCCGAAGGGCCCCGTCGCCCGCCCGGAAGAGACGGCGGTGGGGAGGAGCGCCCGCTACGGACCGCTCCTCCCCACCGTCGCCGCCCGGTCCCGCAGCACCGTCCGGGCCCCGGGTCCCATCCGGGCGATCCGCTCCACCGCGTCCCGGGCGTAGAGGATCTCCTCCGGCACGGACCGCAGTGTCACCCGCTGGTCCCCGGACCCGGACAGGGCGACCGCGGCCGCGTGGCTCCGGCACAGCGGTACGTTCCCCACCACCCAGCCCGGCGGACGGGCGGAGGGGTCCGCCTCGCTCAGGCAGTCGAGGTCCGGCGCTCGCGCGAGCCCGGTCCCGAGCCCTTTCAGATACGCCTCCTTGCGCGTCCACAGCCGGCCGAAGGCAGCCGCGCGCCGCGCCTCGGGAAGGGCGAGCAGTTCCCGCCGCTCGGCGGGGTGGAGCGCCGGAAGGCACGCCCGTACGGTCCCGGCCGCGGGGACGCGCTGCACGTCGGTGCCGATCCGGACGGCGGCCACCGCCACCAGCGCGAGGCCGTGACTGTGCGAGAGGGAGAACTGCGGGGCACCGCTCGCTCCGACCACCTCAGGCCGTCCCCGCCGGCGTCCGTCCGGACCGGACCGCTCGCCCGCCAGCACGATCCGGCCGGGCGCGACGCCCGTGTACGCGGCGAGGACCCGGCGCAGCCCGACGTGCGCGGCGAGGTACGTCCGGCGGTCGCGGGCGCGCAGGTAGGAGGCCGCCCGCTCCCGTTCGCGCGGGTCGAGTTCGTGGCCGGGAACGTCGAGGGGAGAGGCGGACGGCGGCAACAGCCACACGTCCACCTCTCCCGTCCGGACGGCGAGCGCACCCGCCGCCTCCCGGCTCACCGCCCGCCTGCCCCGCCCTTGTCGTCACGCCCGTTCCCGGCGAGGGCTTGGGCGGCGTACGCGGCTTCCGCGTTCCCCTTCAACGCGGCGAGCGCGGCCCGGTCGTCCCGGTCGACCCGGTCCTGGGCCTGGGCGAGGGCGGCGGGGCCGTCCTCCTCGGTCCAGAACTCGTGCCGCAGCCGGACCCGTGACTCCCGCGCCCCCAGCGGCTCGACCTCCCAGGCACCGGCCCGGCCGGCCAGCGGCGGATCGACCGCGAGATGCTGGAAGCTGACCCTGCGGGCCGCCGGTTCGAGGACGCGACGCAGCAGGCGGTCACCCGGGGGAGCGCCGTCGCGGGCCTCCCGGACGCGCAGCAGCTCCTCGCCCTCGGGCGCGTCGACGTGCTCGACGTGCAGGACCTCGGGGAAGACCAGCGGCCAGTTCCCGGCCTCGGCGATCCACCGGTGGACCGTGTCCGCCGGAACCCGTACGTCGATCTCGTGCACGCCCTGGCGCGCCTTCGGGTGCAGCCGCATACCGGCCTCTCCTCCTCGTCTCGGAAGTCAGGACTTCGAACCCCGAAGTCCGGAAGAACGCGCCCTGATCACCTCACCCGTCCGCGCCGGGACTCACTCGCCCGCCGTGCGGGTGTGCACCACCTGGTAGGTGTTCTCCTCCTGCCAGGTCAGCAGGGCGGCCACCCGGGCGTCGGTCTTCCGGCGCTCGGCCGGGCGCTCGTCCTCCGGCCGGTCGCGGAAGGCGTCGTACGCCTCCTTGCCGTCCCACTGGGAGTACACGACGACGAACTTGCCGTCGATGCCCCGGGCGCGCAGGCCGCGCAGGACCGTGTGCGTGCGGTAGCCGGGGACGTCCAGCAGCCACGCGCGGGACTCGCCCAGCGCGTCCACCAGGTCCTCCTGGTCCTTCTCCGTCACCCCGAACAGCTCGATGACGGTGTAGTCGTCGCGCGTGGGGGAGACCTCGGTGACGCCGCCGAGTTCCGGCCTCTGCTGGGTGAAGGCGATCTCGTTCTGGAGCAGCCGGATCGAGGTGGTGATCTCACCGAAGAGCGGCAGCGTGCGATGCCTGAACTCCTCGCCCGCGTAGCGCTTCTCCAGGTCCTCGGTACTGCGCCACTGGATGAGGTTGGCGGTGCCCGGCCGGTCCTGGCCCGAGTGGACCGTGCTGGAGATCCAGCCCTCGTAGGCCGCCGCGTCGACGATCTCGCGCATGGCGGCGAGCAGCTTCTCCTGCTTCTCGGGGGCGTCGGTCGAGAAAAGGTTGAGCACGGTCAGATGCTGGCCGTCGGCCGCGATCTTCGGCATATTCCCGTCGCTTTCGTCGGAGAAAGAATCGAACGCAGCGAGCATGGCAAATTATCGAAGGGAAATTGAAGGCCCTTCCTTTCAGAGTCGTACACGCTTTTGCCAAGCCCGCGAGGGCGATGTCACGGGATGCCGTGGACTTCGTCAGGGATATGAAAAGCACCCTTGGCCGCCGAGCGGGCTTGCCTGCATCCTCGGACAATGAATCCAGGGCAGGAAGCATCCGAGATAAGTTCCTTGCTGGACCGCTATCTCATCGGACTCGACGGCGACGAGATCGACGACGCCTGGGCGCGTGCCCTCTTCACCGAGGACGCCGCCGTCGTGTTCCCCATCGGCCGGCACGACGGGTTCGACGGACTGGCCGACTACCACCGCGCGTCGCTCACGGCCTTCGCCGCGACCCAGCACCTCGGCTCCCCGGCGGCCGTCGCGGTCGACGAGGGCGGGAAGCACGCCGTCTTCCGCGCCAATGTCCTCGCCACCCACGTCCACCACCCCGGAGCACCGGGCGAACCGCTGTTCCAGGCCGGGACACTGGCGTACGGCGAGGCCCGCCACGGCCCCGACGGATGGCGGATGTCGGTGCTCTCCTTCCAGGTGCTGTGGACCCGCGGCACCCCGCCGAACGGCGCGGGAGGGGACCGATGACCGGGCTCGCCGCCGCGGGCGCGCAGGAGACGAGCCTGGCCGTCATGCTCGCCGACATCGGCCTGGTGCTGGTGGCGGGAGCCGTGCTCGGGCGGCTCGCCAGGAAGGTCCGCCAGCCCGCGGTCATCGGGGAGATCACCGCGGGCATCCTGCTCGGCCCCAGCGTCCTCGGCCTGCTGCCGGGCGGCCTCACCGAGAGGATCTTCCCCCCGGAGGTCCGCCCCCTGCTGTCGGCGGTGTCCCAGGTCGGCCTGGTCCTCTTCATGTTCCTGGTGGGCTGGGAGTTCGACAAGCGGCTGGTGAGACGGCACGGAAAGCTCGCCGCGAGCGTGTCCCTCTCGTCGATCCTGGTCGCCTTCGGCTTCGGCTTCGCCCTCGCGGTGCCGCTGTACGGGCACCACTCCGTCGTGGCCGGCCGGGACGTCACCTTCCTCGCCTTCGCGACGTTCCTGGGCACCGCGATGTCGGTGACCGCCTTTCCCGTCCTGGCCAGGATCCTGACCGAGAACAACCTCCTGGAGACCCGGGTCGGTTCGGTCTCGCTCGCCGGCGCCGCCGTCGACGACCTGCTCGCCTGGTGCCTGCTGGCGTACGTCTCGGCACTGGTGGCGGCGGACGGCGACTACGCGGACCTGGCCCGCATCGGCGCGCTCAGCGTGGCCTACGTGGCCTTCATGCTGCTCGTCGTCCGGCCCCTGGCCGCCCGGCTGATGTGGCGCTGGGCCGCCGCCGAGCGCTGGTCCGGGCTGCTGACGGTGCTCTGCGCCGGGGCCCTGGTCTCCGCCTGGGTGACGACGTGGATCGGTGTCCACGCCATCTTCGGCGCCTTTCTCTTCGGCTTCGTCATGCCCCGCGAACCGTCCCTGGTCCTCGCACAGCACGTGCGCACGCCCATGGAGCACGTCAGCCGCCTGCTGCTCCCCGTGTTCTTCATCGTCACCGGCCTCGGCGTGGACCTGGGCGCGCTCACCGGCGGGGACGCCGTGGCGCTCGTCGCCATCGTCCTCGTCGCCTGTGCGGGCAAGCTCATCGGCGCGATCCTCCCGGCCCGGCTGGCCGGCTTCTCCTGGCGGGAGTCGAAGGACCTCGGCCTGCTGATGAACACCCGCGGCCTGACCGAACTCATCATCCTCAACGCGGCCGTCAGCCTGGGCGTACTCGACGGCCGCATGTTCACCATGCTGGTGGTCATGGCCCTGATGACGACCGCGATGGCCGGCCCCCTGCTGTCCCGCCGCACCCGCCCGGCCGAGCCGACGCGGGCCGGGGCTGTCGGAGAGAGCGGCCGAGCGCCGCGTACGTCGGAACCCGTCACGAGCCCCACCCTGCCGCGCACCTGACGAGAGGACCTTGTCGTGTCATCCGTTCCGCAGACCGCCGCTCCCGGACGACGCACACCGGTCGACGGCCGCGTGCTGCGCACCGTATGCGGGAACTTCGCCACGGGAGTCACCGTCATCACCTCGGGCCGTGCGGACGGGGAAGGGGCCGGGACCACGGTGAACTCCTTCGCCTCGGTCTCCCTCGACCCGCCGCTCGTCCTCGTCTGCCTGCACGAGAACTCCCGTCTGCTCCCGGTCGTCCGCGACTCCGGCGGATTCGTGGTGAACCTCCTGGCCCGGCAACAGGAGCCGGTGGCCTGGGCGTTCGCCGGACGGCGGACGGCGAGGCTCGAAGAGGTCCCGCACACCAGGACCGGCGGCGGGCTCCCGGTGCTCCAGGGCGCCCTCGCCCATCTGGAGTGCCGCCTGTCCGCCCAGTACGAGGGCGGCGACCACACCATCCTGCTGGGCGAGGTGGTCGGACTCGCGGCACCCGCCGCCGACGTGGACCCGCTGATCTTCTACCGGGGCGCCATGCGGGGCCTCGGCGAACCCTCCGTCCCCGGTACGGCCTGACCCCGGGCGGACGGACGGTGAACCGCGGCGCGGGCCGGGGCGACTGCCCCGGCCCGCACCTGTGACCGGTCTCAGCGCCCCTGTGGGCCGGCCGGTTCCCCGCCGTCGAAGGCCTGCCGGGCCCGCTCCACCTTCGGCAGGTGCACCGAGGACCACTCCGCCAGGGAGGCGAAGAGCGGGGCCAGGCTCCGGCCCAGTTCGCTGATCTCGTACTCCACCCTCGGCGGCACCTCGGGGTAGTAGGTGCGCAGCACCAGCCCGTCCCGCTCCAGCTGGCGCAGCCGCTGGGTCAGCACCTTCGCCGTGATCGTCCCGATGTTGCGGTGCAGCTCCACGAAGCGCTGCACGCCGTAGGCGTTGAGCGTCCACAGGATCGGGGTGGTCCACCGGCTGAAGACGATGTCCAGCACCGGGGCGATCGGGCACGCCTGCTCGGCTCCGATCCGCTCCGGGAGTGTCGCCGCGCTCCCGCCCGGCCCCATCGGCGTCATGCCCTCCATGCCCACTCCCTTTTGGAAAGCCACTTTCCCCTAGGTACTCACTTTACCGACGATGCTAGGTTCCCGGAAGCCGGTCCGAGTGAACCTGACCAGCCATCAAACACCGTACGGAACAGCCCTGTTGACCGTACGCGGCATCATCTTCCCGTCCGAACCAGCTCATAGGAGTGGCATGTCCCCGCACCTGCCCCTGGGCGCCGAGGCCGAGGCGTTCCTCGCCGAGAACCACCAGTGCACCCTCACCACCTTGCGCCCCGACGGCACCCCGCACGTCGCGCCCGTCCGGTTCACCTGGGACGGCGAGACGGGAACGGTCCGGGTCATGACGACGGTGTCGCGGCGCAAGGTCCGCAACATCCTGGCCGGGGAGGAGAGCCCGGTCGCCGTCTGCCAGTCGGCCGGCCCGCGCTGGATCACCCTGGAGGGCCTGGCGACCGTCTCCACCGACCCGGCCAGGGTGGGGGAGGGGATCCGCCGCTACACCGAGCGGTACTGGTCCCCGCCGCCGCGGTTCCCCGGCCTCGCCGTCGTGGAGATCGTCGTCGAACGGGTCATGGGCCTGTACTGACCGGACCGCCCCCGGCACCCCCTTGGCGATTCGCCCGCCGAACTGCCGGAGTTCTGACGAACTTTTCACAACCCTGTACCGCCGGGCATTCAGCTTCCCGGGCCGCCTCGGAATACTGGGGGAAACGGCAGCGGGAGAGAGAATATGGAAAAGTTCAACGCCGATGTCATCATCGCCGGTGCGGGACCCTCGGGACTCATGCTTGCGGGAGAACTGCGCCTCCAAGGTATTTCCGTCCTCGTACTCGACCGGCTCACCCGGCCCATGCGGCAGTCGCGGGCCCTGGGTTTTTCGGCCCGCACCATCGAGGAATTCGGGCAGCGCGGCCTGCTGGAGCATTTCGGTGAGCTTGAGACCATTCCCGGCGGCCATTTCGGTGGAATTCCGCTTGACTACACCATCGTCGACGGCGGCAACTTCGGGGTACGCGGCGTCCCGCAGTCCCGCACCGAGGCCATCCTCCACGAATGGGCCACCGGACTCGGCGCCGAGATACGCCGGGGCCACGAGGTCACCGGTCTGACCCAGGACGAGGACGGCGTCCGGGCCGAGGTCGTCGGCCCCGACGGAGCCCGCACCCTCCGCGCCGCCTATCTGATCGGCTGCGACGGCGCCCGCAGCGCGGTGCGCCGCCTGTCCGGCATCGGGTTCCCGGGCGTCAACGCCACCATCGAGATGAAGATGGCCGACGTCACCGGTGTCCAGGTCCGCATCCGCCCCACCGGCGAAGTGGGCCAGGCGGGCATGGTCGTCGTCCTCCCGCTCGGCCCGCAGGCCACCCGCGTCGTCGTCTTCGAACGCGGGGCCGGAGTCCGTCCCACCCAGGAACCGCCCGCCTTCGACGAGGTGGCCGCCGCCTTCCAGCGGGTGACCGGCGAGGACATCGGCGGCGCCACCCCGTTGTGGACCAGCTGCTTCACCGACGCCAGCCGCCAGGCCGACGCGTACCGCAAGGGCCGGGTCTTCCTCGCGGGCGACGCCGCCCACATCCACCTGCCGATCGGCGCCCAGGGCATCAGCGCCGCCGTCGGCGACGTCGTCAACCTCGGCTGGAAGCTCGCCGCCGAGATCAAGGGACACGCCCCCGACGGCCTCCTCGACACCTACCACACCGAGCGGCAGCCGGTCGGCGCCCGCGTCATCCAGAACACCCTCGTGCAGCGCACCCTGTACCTCGGCGGCCCCGAGGCGCAGCCGTTGCGGGACCTCTTCGGGGAACTGGTCCGGATCGAGCAGGTGCGCCGCCACCTCGTCGGACTGGTCACCGGCCTCGACATCACCTACGGCGCGGCCCCCGGCGGCCACCCGCTGCTCGGCCGCCGCCTGCCCGAACAGGACCTCGTGGTCGGCGACGCCAAGACCACCACGTACGAACTGCTGCACGCGGGCCGCCCGGTGCTGCTCGACATGTTCGACGACGGCGGGCTGCGCGAGACGGCCGCCCCCTGGGCGGACCGCGTCGACGTCGTCACCGCCGTCCGCGCCGAGGCCGGTGCTCCCGCCGCCAACCTGCTGGTGCGGCCCGACGGTTACGTCGCCTGGGCGAGCGGCTCCGGCTCCGACGAGGGCCTGACCGACGCGCTCGCCCACTGGTTCGGCGCGCCGCGCGCCGCCGTCTGATCCGACCCCGCCGGCCGCCGGATCCGGGGCGCCCGGCCCCGGCCGCCGGGCCGCCCGGGTCCGCCCGGGACGTCCCGGACCACCGGTCCGCCCGAGACAAGAGGAGTGCCGTCTTGCCCACGAAGGCCGACAAACCGAACGAGTCCCCGCAAGCGCCCGGATGGACCACGTGCGACGTGGCCATCCTCGGATCGGGCCTCGCAGGCTCGATCACCGGAGCGATCCTGGCCCGCCACGGCATCGACGTCGTGCTCATCGACGCCGGCCAGCACCCCCGGTTCGCCGTCGGCGAGTCCCAGAATCCGCAGCTCGTGGAGTGGCTGCACATCCTGGCCGACCGCTACGACGTCCCCGAGATCGCCCACATGCTCGACATCAAGACGATCACCGAGCACATGGGGCCGCACCACGGCCGCAAGCAGAGCTTCGGGTTCGTCTCCCACCGCGAGAACCAGGAGCCCGATCCGCGGGAGGCGACGATGTTCGTCATCCCGAAGATGCTCACCGAGGCGATCCACCTGTACCGCCAGGACACCGACTCGTACTACCTGAACGTCGCCGCGAAGTACGGATGCACCATCCGGCAGAACTGGCTCGCCACCGACCTCGACCTCGACGAGGACGGCGTCACCGTCACGGGCCGCGACGGCGAGGTCTTCCGCGCCCGCTACCTCATCGACGCGAGCGGCTTCCGCTCTCCCCTGGCGCAGAAGCTCGACCTGCGGGAACAGCCGTCGCGGCTCAAGCACCACGCCCGTTCCCTCTTCACCCACTACGTCGGCGTCAAGCCGTACGACGACGTCTGCAACTACCCGGAGGCGCTGCGCCCGCCTGCCGAGTCGCCCTTCCACGGCGGCACCCTGCACCACATCATCGAGCGCGGCTGGTTCTGGATCATCCCGTTCGACAACTACAAGGACTCCAGGAACCCGGCCTGTAGCGTCGGCCTCACCTTCGACGAGCGGCTGTACCCCAAGCCGGACGACATGACGCCGGACCAGGAGTTCCAGCACTACCTCGACAAGTACCCGGCGGTGAAGCGCCAGTTCGAGGGAGCGAGCCGGATCAGGGAGTGGGTGTCCACCCCCGATCGCATCCAGTACTCCTCCAAGCGGACCGTCGGCCACCGCTGGTGCCTGATGTCGCACGCGGCCGGCTTCGTCGACCCGCTCTACTCCCGGGGCCTGTCCAACACCTTCGAGGTCGTGGACGCGCTCGCCTGGAGGCTCCTCGACGCCCTGCGCGAGGACGACTTCGCCGAGGAGCGGTTCGCCTACGTCGAGACCCTGGAGCAGGGGCTCCTGGACCACAACGACAAGATCGTCAACAGTTCCTACATCGCCTTCAGCCACTTCCGGCTGTGGAACGCGGTGTTCCGCGTCTGGGCCTGCTTCACCACCCCCGCGACCCTGCGGCAGATCATGGCCCGCCAGAACTTCGCGCTGGACGGTGACGACCGGCACTTCAAGCAGATGGAGAAGGCGCCCTACCCGGGCCTGTGGTGGCCGGACAGCCACGCCTTCAAGCACCTCTTCGAGCTTACGGTGGAGACCTGCGAGCGGTACGAGGCGGGTGAGATCGACGGGGACAAGGCCGCCGACATCGTCTTCGAGGCGATCCGTGACTGCGAGTCCGTCAACACGCCCTTCGGCTGGAAGGGACCCGAGGACCTCCGGTTCTTCCGGGCCACCACCCCCACGATGATGAAGTTCATGTGGTGGGCGAACACCTCGGGCCCCAAGGAGATGCGCGACCTGGGCCGCTCCTTCCTCACGGGTGTCGTGAAGCAGGGCCTGCGCGGCCGCAAGGTCTCCTGACCCGCCCCTCCTTCCCGCCTCCACCGGCCCGCCCGCGCGGGCCCCTCCCGGAGACGCCTCCGGACTTCCCTGCTCCCTTCCCAGAACGGACACGCGGAATACCATGATCAGCCGTAGAACGATGCTGGGCGCGACCGCGGGCGGCGTGGGCGCCGCCCTGCTCCCCCACGCCACGACCGCTCTCGCCACGGCGCCCGCCGCCGTCGCCACCGGCACCCCCACCGCCGCCGCCTGGGCCGGCCTGGGCCGTCAGCTCACCGGCCGCCTGGTACTGCCGTCCGATGCCGGCTACGAGGTCGCCAAGCAGCTCGAACTCGCCCAGTTCGACGTCGTCCGCCCCAAGGCGATCGCCTACTGCGCCAGTGCCGCCGACGTGTCGAGGGCGGTCTGCTTCGCCCAGGAACAGGGCGTGCCGGTCGCCGTCCGCAGCGGCGGCCACAACTACGCCGGTGTCTCCACCGGCCCCGGTCTGGTCATCGACGTCTCGGAGATCAAGGCGATCGGCGTCGGGCCGAGCACGGTCACCCTCGGCCCCGGTTCCCTCAACATCGACGTCCTCAACGCCCTCGCCGACAGGGGCTTCGCCCTCAGCAGCGGCGGCTGCGCCACGGTCGCGGCAGGCGGCTTCCTCCAGGGCGGCGGACTCAGCTTCATGACGCGCACCCTCGGCGTCGGCTGCGACTCCGTGCGTTCCGCCCAGGTCGTGCTCGCGAACGGCAGTGTCGTCACCGCCTCGGAGAGCCGGAACAGCGACCTGTACTGGGCGATACGCGGAGGCGGCGGCGGCAACTTCGGCATCGTCACGTCGTACGAGCTGACCCACCACGTCGTCGGCCCGCTGCTCGTCTCCTACCTCTTCTTCCCCTACGAGCGGTCCGCCGAGATCCTGGACGCCTCCACCCGCTGGCTGGTCGACGCGCCCCGCTCCATCACCGGCGGCACCTACATCACGCTGCCCGACGCGGCGCCCGACGCGGTGCCGTCCACCGTCATCACCCTGGTCTCGCGCGGCACCTCCGCCGAACTGGCCGCCGAGACCGCCCGGTTGCTCGCGATGACCGGCCGGCCCGTCGGACGGCAGGACATGACCACGTCCTACCGGGACCTGATGGTGAACATCTTCGGCTGCGGCAGCCTCAGCCAGGACGCCTGCCGCCGCGCGGAGAAGAGCCCCACCGGCGTTCTGACCCGGCCCGCCTTCGGCGTCGAGCGGATGCGCATGGTCACCGACCCGCTGCCGGCCGCCGGCTGGTCGCAGGTCATGACCGCCTTCGACGCGTATCGTGCCGCCGGTCAGCGGCGCACCCTGGAGGTGCACTGGTTCGGCGGGGCCGCCAACGACATCGCCGGGTCCGCCACCGCCTATCCCCACCGGGACACGCTCTACTGCGTGAGCTACCGGTCCACCATCGCGGACACCGCACAGGCCACCACCGCGGGCAAGGCCGCCTCGCAGGCCTGGGCGGACGGCGGGTTCGCCGCGGTCGACCCGTACTCCAACGGCGGCACCTACGTGAACTACATGGATCCCGCCCTCGCCGACTGGAAGCGGTCCTACTACGGCGACAACTACGCCCGGCTGGTCACGGTGAAGAGGAAGTACGACCCGAAGCGCTTCTTCACCTTCCCGCAGTCCGTCGGTGCCGTCTGACCCGCCTCCCGTCCTCCGCCCGGCAGACCCCGTACCGAAAGGCCGTGACCACCGTGCCGTCCGAACCCACCGAGATCCCCCCCTCCGCCCGGATCCTCCAGCTGTCGATGGCCGGCTGGGTCTCCGCGGCGGTCAGCGCCGTCGCGGAGCTGGCCGTGGCCGATGCCCTGGCGGACGGGCCCCGGGACGTCGAGGCCCTGGCGAAGGAACTCGACGCCGACACCACCAACCTCTACCGGCTGTTACGGGCCGCCGCCGACATCGGTCTCTTCGAGGAGGCCGAGGGCCGCGTCTTCGCCCTCACCGACGTCGGCCGGGCCCTGTGCGGCGACGCCCCCGACTCGATGCGCAACTTCGCCCGCTGGGTCGGCCTGCCCGCCGACCGCTTCACCTGGACCGGACTCGCCGACTCCGTCCGTACCGGCCGCTCCGTCTTCGAGAGCGTCCACGGCAAGCCGGTCTGGGAGTACATGCGGGACAACCCGGAGGTCTCCCGGATCTTCGACCTGGCCATGACCGACACGTCCTCGCAGGTCACCACGCCGGTGGTGCGGTCCTACGACTACAGCGCGTTCCGCAGGCTGGTCGACGTCGGCGGTGGCCGAGGACAGCTCCTGGCGGCCGTCCTCGCGGCCAACCCGGAGACGCGGGGGGTCCTCTTCGACCAGCCGGAGGTGGTGGCCGGGGCGGGCGACGAGTTCGACAAGGCGGGGGTGCGCGACCGCGTCGAGATCGCCGGCGGGGACTTCCTCGCCTCCGTGCCCGAGGGCGGCGACGGCTATCTGGTCGTCAACGTCCTGCACAACTGGGAGGACGAGAAGGCGCTGACCATCCTCACGAGGATCCGCGAGGCGATGGCCGACGACGCCCGCGTCCTGCTCGTCGAGGTCGTGATGCCCCCGGACGGCGCCGAAGGGCTCACCGTCAAGCTCATGGACCTCAACATGATGGCCCACGCGGACGGGGTGCAGCGCAGCGAGGAGCAGTACGCCGAACTGTTCGCGCGGGCCGGGCTGAGGCTGTCCCGGATCCTGCCGGGTGGCGGTCTGTGCAGCATCGTCGAGGCCGTCCGCGCCTGAACGGCCCGCGTGACCCGGGACCCCCGACCGGGACCCCTGACCGGGACCCCCGACCGGGACCCCCGACCGGGAGTCCCGTACGGGATTCCCCGCCCGGGGGCCCGGGTCACGCGGCGGGCGGATCGCCTCAGGGGCGACGGCCGTACCAGCCCACCAGCCTGTCGATGGCGGGGGCGTCCCGCGGGACCTCCACCACCGGGCCGAACGGCACCGGGTTGCCGCGGGGCTCGGCGGGTACGGCCCGGTGCATGTGGGCCAGCGGTGCCGCGAGCATCTCCGGGTCCCACTCGGGGCTCTGGCCGGTCGCCTTGGCCAGGTCCCAGACGTGCAGCACGAGTTCGTTGGTGTAGATCACGGAGGCGGCCGCGCCCGGCACCGGGCCCCACGGCAGCCCGATCTCCCGCGCCAGCACCGCCGGGTCGGACCACACCGCGTCGAACTCCGCGCGGGACTCCGCCCAGGCCTCGGCCCACGCGCCGTCGGCGACGTCAGGGGCGAAGTGCGGGTGGCTCATGAACGAGCCGCCCGTCCCCATCACGGTGAGCCGGCGCAGCACCGAGACGAGATGGTTGGCGAGATCGCGGACCGAGAAGTCGGGACACGGGGTGATGACGTCGTACTGCTCCGGCTTCAGCGCGGCGAGCGTCTCGCCCACCAGGTCGACGGCCTTGAACAGGCCGCCGCGGGGGTCGGAGGAGTCGGCCGGAGGGGTGGAAGAGGGGGACGCGGTGTCAGTCATGACCCCAGCCTTCCGGACGGACCGACCCCCCGGCCAGCGACTTGACAAGGACTTGTAGAACGGGCCGCCGTCGACCGGAAAGCGACGTGATGGGGAGTCACTTTCCCCTAGGTGCCTACTGAGTTGACGGTGCTAGCTTTCCCGAAGCGACGACGGAGAACGCCGTCCGGCCCGTCCGGCACGGCTGCGCGTCAGCGGCAGTCCCACCCCTGAATCCACCCACGAGGGAGCTATCTCATGATTGTTGTCACCGGAGCCACCGGCAACATCGGCCGCCCGCTGGTCGCGGCGCTCGCGGAGGCCGGCCAGGAGGTCGTGGCGGTCTCGCGCCGCCCGCTGCCCTCGGGGCTCCCGGAGGGCGTCCGGCACGCCCAGGCCGACCTCGGCGACTTCGAGAGCATCCGTCCGGTGCTCCAGGGTGCCGACGCCTTCTTCATCCTGCTGGCCGGTGAGCTGAACGGCCCCGGCGAGCCCGCGGCCGACCTGCTCGCCATCGCGAAGGAGGCCGGTGTCAAGCGCGTCGTCCTCGTCTCCTCCCAGCTGGCCGGTACGCGCTCGGACACGCTCTCGCACAACCGCCTGCGCGAGTTCGAGGCGGCCGTCCGCGATTCCGGGCTTGAGTGGACGATCCTGCGTCCGGGCGGCTTCGCGTCCAACTCCTTCGCCTGGGCCGAGCCCGTCCGCACTCAGCGGTCGGTCTTCCACCCCTTCGGCGACGTGGCCCTCCCGGTGGTCGACCCGGCGGACATCGCCGATGTCGCGGCCGTCGCGCTGACCCAGGGCGGCCACGCCGGACAGACCTATGTGATCACCGGCCCCGAGGCCATCACTCCGCGCCGCCAGGCCGAGGTCATCGCCGAGGCGCTGGGCGAGGGGGTGACCTACGTGGACCTGACCCGCGAGGCCGCCGCCGAGCAGATGGCGCAGTTCATGCCGCCGCCGGTCGTCGAGGGCACCCTCGACGTCCTCGGCTCCCCGCTCCCGGTCGAGCAGCAGGTCAGCCCCGACGTGGAGAAGGTCCTCCTCCGCCCGGCCCGCTCCTACGGCGACTGGGTCTCGCGCAACCTGCCGGCCTTCCGCTAGGTCGTCTCTTTCGGATCGTGCCGGTCGGGCCCGCGTCGTCCGGTGCGGTGCCGGGCGGCGCGGGCCAGGCAGGATCCGGAAGAGACGGCCTAGGGCCCGGCCGTCCGGAACACGAAGAAGCCCCCCGCTTCCGCGAGGGGCTTCTTCCGTCTGTGCGCCGCCAGGGACTCGAACCCCGGACCCGCTGATTAAGAGTCAGCTGCTCTAACCAACTGAGCTAGCGGCGCCTGCCGACAGAGAAAATACTACCCGGTCCTCCAGGGTGCTGGTGACCACCGCTCGCGGTCACCGTCGGTGACCGCCCGGTGCGCGGTCCGTGTGGTGCGGTCAGATCGCGAGGGAGAGGACCACCGGGGCGGCCTTCCGGTTCAGCGTGTCGGCCGCCGAGCGCAGCCGGTGGGCGTGTTCGATGGGGAGCGAGAGCGCCAGGCAGCCGACGGAGGCGCCCGCCGTCAGGGGGACGGCGGCGCAGACGGTGCCCACCGCGTACTCCTGGAGGTCGAGGACGGGGACGGTGGGCGGCTGGCTGTCGAGCTTGGAGAAGAGGACGCGCTCGTTGGTGATCGTCCGGGAGGTCAGCCGGGCGATCTTGTGGCGGGAGAGGTGGTCCCGCCGTCCGTTCTGGTCCAGCTGGGTGAGCAGGCACTTGCCGACCGCGCTGGCGTGCGCCGCCGAGCGGAAGTCGACCCACTCGTTGACCTTGGGCGTGCGCGGACCGTCGGCGAACTGGGTGATCTTCACCTCGCCGTCGATGTACCGGCTGATGTAGACGGCGGCGCCGACGGAGTCGCGCAGCTCGGTCAGCGATTCCTGGAGCTTGGCCTCCAGGGCTTCCCTGCGGGTCGTGCCGGAGCCGAGCAGGACGAGGGAGTCGCCGATCGCGTACGCGTCGTCGGCGATCTGCTCCACGTACCCCTCCCGGCGGAGCATGAGGAGCAGGGCGGAGAGGTGGGCGACGGGCAGCCCCGTCTCGCGGGCGATCTGGGCGTCCGTGACTCCGCCGCCGTGCCGCGAGACCGTCTCCAGGACGCGCAGGGCGTATTGCACCGAGTGGAACGGCGCGGTGGGCTCGGGCTTCAGCGCCACGGTTTCCCCCTACCAGGTTGTGACCGCAAGCTTTCGTACCACGATAGCCGCCAAGCCCCCGGTCCGGGGCGGCTGTTGGCGAGAATGATGCGGAGCGTCCCGGCCCTACGCTGGGGTGCACTCTTCTGGCATATGCCAGGGGCAAGAGTTGTCCGTGGAATCTCAGGTCAGCGACCTGCCCGAGACTGTTCGCGCACGCGTTCGGCCCCGGTGCGGCGGGAGAATTTCCGAGGCGAAGCGGACCCGGGACCCGGTCTTCCCGGTGGCCGAGAAGTGCCGGAATAAACGGAGCCCCCCTCCTGTTGTCACCGTGTCGAAGACCCATCACGAGTCCGTACGTGTGCCGAGGAGGATCCCGAAGGTGACCGACACCATTCGAGGAGAGGCGCGGGGAGCCGCGCCCGTACCGCTGTCCGTGCTCGATCTGGTCACGGTCGGCAGCGGCCGGACCGCGACCGAGGCGCTGGCCACCAGCGTCGAGCTGAGCAGGCTCGCCGAGCGGCGCGGATTCCACCGGCACTGGGTGGCCGAGCACCACTCCATGCCCGGGGTCGCCTCCTCCTCGCCCGCTGTGATCCTCGCCCACCTCGCCGCCCACACCCGGCGCATCCGCCTCGGCTCGGGCGGCGTCATGCTGCCCAACCACGCCCCCCTCGTCGTGGCCGAGCAGTTCGGCACCCTGGAAGCCCTCGCGCCGGGCCGGATCGACCTCGGTCTCGGCCGCGCGCCCGGCACCGACGGGGCCACCGCCGCCGCCCTGCGCCGTACCGACACTCTCAACGAGGGCGCGAGCGACTTCCCCGAGCAGCTCGCGGAGCTGAGCCGCTTCCTCGACGACGACTTCCCCGACGGGCACCGCTACACGCGCGTCCACGCCGTGCCGGGCCCGGTGCAGGGGCCGAAGGGGCGCCCGCCGATCTGGCTGCTCGGCTCCTCCGGCTTCAGCGCCCGGCTCGCCGGGATGCTGGGGCTGCCCTTCGCCTTCGCCCACCACTTCTCCGCCCACAACACGCTCCCGGCGCTCGACCTCTACCGGTCCTCGTTCCGCCCTTCGGCGGTGCTCGACGCGCCCTACGCGATGGTCGGCGTCTCGGCGTTCGCCGCCGAGGAGGCGGCCCAGGCGCGCCGGGAGGTCCTCGCGGGCGCCCTCGCGATGCTGCGGCTGCGCACCGGGCGGCCGGGTCTGGTGCCGACGCCGGAGGAGGCGGAGGCGTACCCCTTCACCGAGGCGGAGCGTGAGTTCGTCGACGGCTGGCTGGCGAACCTGGTGTACGGCACCTCCGACGAGGTCCGTACGGGGCTTGAGGAGCTGCGGAAGCGGACCGACGCCGACGAGCTGATCATCACGGCCAACGGGCACGGCGGGGAGGCCCGGGTGCGGAGCTACGAGTTGATCGCGGACGCCTTCGAACTTCCGGAGCTGCCGGAGGAGTAAAGGGGGCGGGCGGCCGCCGGCCGGAGGCCCCGCGAGGGCCGGCCGGCCCTTGACCCGAGGAAAATTTCCATGGATCCACAAGCGGGGTGGTTCATTCCCCAACCACCTCCGCCACCGCCCTAAGCAAACCTTAAACCGCTCGTCACCGATGGTGGCGGGCGGTTCCGTTTTGTGCTGCGCGCCTCTGACGAGGGCTTTTTCTCGTCAATTGGTCTAGTCCTCAATCTGGTTCAGACCATTGACGCGGTGTTCATGAGCCGGTTATCACTTTGCCAGCTCCTGTACGGCAACACCCCCCAGGCACCACCCCGCACCACCCCCCGTACTCCCCCCATTCGGAGGCCGCACGTGCACCCCCGTAAGCCATTGATCGCCGCGCTGCTCAGCTCGGCTCTCGCCGCCGGCGCTCTCGCCGCGACCGTCGGGATCGGCTCCGCCCAGGCGGCCGGTCCGTCGACCACTGCCTCTGCGGGCAACGTGCGCATCGCGTACTACGACCAGTGGAGCGTCTACGGCAACGCGTTCTACCCCAAGCACCTCGACACCCGGGGCATCGCGAGCCAGCTGGACGTCATCAACTACTCGTTCGGCAACATCCACCCCACCAACCTCACCTGTTTCGAGGCCAACAAGGCCGCCGGTGACGACAACAACCCCAACGCGGGTGACGGTGCGGGCGACTCGTACGCCGACTACCAGAAGTCCTTCAGCGCGGCGGACAGCGTGGACGGCGTCGCCGACAAGTGGGACCAGCCGATCGTGGGCGTCTTCAACCAGTTCAAGGAACTGAAGGCGAAGTACCCCCACCTGAAGATCAACATCTCGCTCGGCGGCTGGACGTACTCCAAGTACTTCAGCGACGCGGCCAAGACGGACGCGAGCCGCAAGAAGTTCGTCTCCTCCTGCGTCGACCAGTACATCAAGGGCAACCTGCCCGTCGAGGGCGGCTTCGGCGGCCCCGGCACCGCGGCCGGCATCTTCGACGGCATCGACGTCGACTGGGAGTACCCCGGCTCCGACGGCGGTCACCTGGGCAACCACTACTCGGCCGACGACAAGCAGAACTTCACGCTGCTCCTCGCCGAGTTCCGCAAGCAGCTCGACGAGTACGGCGCTGCCAACGGCGGCAAGAAGTACCTCCTGACCGCGGCCCTCCCGGCCGGCCAGGACAAGATCAAGTACATCGAGACGGACAAGATCGGCGCGTACCTCGACTACGCGAACATCATGACGTACGACATGCACGGTGCCTGGAACGGCAACGGGCCGACGTACCACCAGTCCCCGCTGTACCCCTCCCCGAACGACCCGACGAACGTGATCGCCCCGGGTCAGGAGAAGTACACGATCGACAACGCGATCGACTCCTGGATCGACGGCAACAAGACCTACGGCATCGCGGGCGGCTTCCCCGCCAACAAGCTGACGCTGGGCTACGAGTTCTACTACCGCGGCTGGAAGGGCGTCCCCGCCGGGACCACCAACGGCCTCGCGCAGACCGCCACCGGCGGCTCCAACGTCCGCCCGCTGAGCCAGCAGGCCGGTATCGCGCACTACAAGGAGCTGGGCGGCATCGTCGACAACCCGGCGACCACCTTCTGGGACGACCAGTCGAAGTCCTCGTACTTCTACAAGGACGGCGAGTTCTTCACCGGCCTCAACCAGAAGTCGATCGACGCCCGCGTGGCGTACGGCAAGGAGCGCGGCCTGGCCGGCGCGATGATGTACTCGCTCCTCGGCCTGGACGACAAGGCGACCCTGCTGAAGCAGATCAACACCGCGCTCGGCACGCCCACCACGCCGCCGACCACCCCGCCCACCACGCCGCCGACGACCCCGCCGACGACGCCCCCGACCACGCCCCCGACGACGCCTCCGACCACCCCGCCCACGGGTTGCCCGTCGGTCCCGGCGTACGTGGCCGGCACGGTCTACAACGCGGGCAACGAGGTCTCCCTCAACGGCCACAAGTGGAAGGCCAAGTGGTGGACCCAGAACGAGGCCCCCGGCACCACCGGCGAGTGGGGCGTCTGGCAGGACCTCGGCGCCTGCTGAGTGCCTGACCCGGCGGGAACCTGATCCGCCGAACCCCTCATGAACCGCTGCCCCCCGCCCGGAATGTCCCTCCGGCCGGGGGGCAGTCCCATGCCCGCGCCCCTCTGTTCTCCGGGGGCGCGGGCACGGTGGTGCGCGGGGCCGCTCAGACCCGCAGTGGTTCGGCGCCGATCAGCTCGGCGATGCGCTCCGGGGTCACCGCCCGGGAGTACAGCCAGCCCTGCCCGGTGTCGCAGCCGATCCGGCGCAGCCGGTTCGCCTGCCCGGCCGTCTCCACGCACTCCGCCGTCACCGTCAGGCCCAGCCGGTGCGCGAGCTGCACCAGCGCCTCGACGATCAGTTCGTCGGCCGGGTTGGCGCGCTCCTCGTCCTGGAAGCCCCGGACGAACGAACCGTCCAGCTTGAGCACCGAGACCGGCAGCCGGCTCAGATAGGCCAGGTTCGAGTAGCCGGTGCCGAAGTCGTCGATCGCGATCCGCACCCCCATGTCGCTCAGCGACTGGAGCGCCTGGAGCGGCCGTCCGGCCGACCCCATCACGGCCGACTCCGTCAACTCCAGCTGGAGCAGATGCGGGGCCAGGCCCGTCTCGGAGAGGATCCCCGCCACATCGGCGACCAGGTCGGAGTCCCACACCTGGCGTACGGCCACGTTGACGCTCACGAAGAGCGGGCGTTCGCGCGGGTGTTCCTTCTGCCACTGCCGGGCCTGCCGGCAGGCGGTGGCGAGGACCCAGCGGCCCAGCTCGACGATCGAGCCGTCCTCCTCGGCGATCGAGATGAACCGATTCGGCGCCAGGGCGCCGAACCGGGGGTGGTTCCAGCGCACCAGCGCCTCCACCCCGCTCACCGCGCCGTCCGTCAGGTCCACGAGGGGCTGGTACTCCAGGGCGAACTCCCCGCGCTCCACGGCGGGTCGCAGGGTGGAGGAGAGCGCCTGCCGGGTCATCCGGTGCGCGTTGCGCTCCGGGTCGAAGAGGGTCCAGCGGCTCTTGCCGTCGGCCTTCGCCCAGTACAGCGTGGTGTCCGCCGCCTGCATGAGGGCGGTCGCCGTCGTCCCCTGCCCCGAGCGCTCGACCACGCCGATGGAGGCGGAGACCGAGAGCCGGTGTCCGCCCAGGTCGAAGGGGCGTTGCAGCGCGTCGAGCACCGAGCGGGCCAGATCGGCCAGTTGCTCCGTGCCGGTGGAGTCCTCGACCAGGATCGCGAACTCGTCCCCGCCGAGCCGGGCCACCAGATGGCCGCCGCTGCGGGTGTAGCCGTCGCTGTCCGCGCACTCCGTGAGCCGGGCGGCGACGGCGGTGAGCAGCCGGTCTCCGACGCGGTGGCCGAGGGTGTCGTTGACCGCCTTGAAACCGTCGATGTCCAGGTAGCAGAGGCCGATCCGCCCTGTTCTGCCATAACCGAAGGAATCGTAGGACTCGTACGACTCATAGGGAGAGCTGACCGGAGGGGTGCGGTCCTCCTCGGTCCCGGTGGCGCCCGGGGTGGGGTCCTCCAGGGCGGCCGAGAGGCGCTCGAAGAACAGCGCGCGGTTGGGCAGCCGGGTCACCGGGTCGTGCATCTGGAGGTGCCGCAGCCGCGCCTGGAGTTCGCGTCGCTCGCTGATGTCCGCGATCGAGAGCAGCACGCTGCGGCTCTCGGGCACGGGCGCGACGGTGACCTCGGCCCACAGGGAGCGCCCGTCGGCGTGCTGGAGGCGGCGGGTGCAGCGGAACCGGGCCCGGCGTCCGCGCAGCACCTCGTGGTACGCGTGCCAGGTGCGCCGGTCGGAGGCGAGGTCGACGAGGTCGGCGGCGGCTTGCTCGCGCAGGGCCGCCGGGTCGCTGCCGAGGAGGGCGCCGAAAGACTCGTTGGCGGAGACGACCACGCCGTTCCGGTCGACGACGGCCATCGCGAGCTGGGCGACGCGGAAGGCGGCGCCGTAGTCCCGGAGTTCGGCGGCGCGACGCCGGTCTCCCGCCCCGCCGGGGCCGGTACGGGGGCCTTCCGGGGGTTCGGCCCTGCCGGGGCGGTCGGAGGCGGGGCGGCGCACCGGGGGGTCGGGGCGCTCGTCGGAGGACCGGCGGGCCGGGGGTTCGGCGCGCTCGGGCGAGGGTCGGCGGGCGGGGGGCTCGGAGCGGGTCGCCGTCCGCTCCTCGGGGTGACGCTCCGTGAGCGCGGAGTCCGCCGCGTGTGTATCCGGTGGCTCTGGGTGCACCGGTCCTTCGGGGGTTCCGCTCACCGCTGGCTCCCGTAGTGCAGTCGGGCCGGTCACATGTGGTCGGGACGGTCGGCCGGGGAAGAGTGAGCCGATCATAGAGCCAGCGCGGGGGAGCGTTCCAGCTCCAGGGCGCCTTCGGAGCACCTCCGAAGCGGTGCGGACGCACACCGCGAGACTCCGCCTGATCGTTTCTGCGCAGGTGTGACATGGCTCGATCCTCTCGTGACCGAAAGTGACTTTCCGTGAGCGTCGATGCGCTCGTGTCGCGTCGACCTGGCGGTATCGCCTCACCCGACCGGGGCAGCGGAAAAGTGCGAAACGTGGCAAAGCGCCACAAGGTGGGTGAGGTGTCCCGCATTCCTGATCCGGAGGTCCACGTGAGGGCTCAGCAGCCACCCGGGGGAGTGGAGCGCGCACGGCTGCGCGCCGGTGCGGCGGCCTTCACCTCGCTCGCCGCGCTCGCCGCCACCGGCCTCGTCGCGGGCCCCGCCGTGGGCGCCGCTTCGGCCGGTCCCTGTGTCCTGCCCCGTACGGCGGCCCATCACTCGCTCGGGCTCGACAGCTGGAACCGGTCCTATCCGCGCCCTGTCCGGACCCTCGACGCGGTCATGATCTTCCTGTCCTTCCCGGACGCCGAGCCGCTCACCGATCCGGCGGTCCTCGCCGCCGACCACTTCCCGGCCACCACCGACTTCTTCACCCGCGCCTCCTACGGCCGGTTCACCCTGCGCCCGCACGCCCGGCACGCCTGGACCCCGATGCCGAAGGCGTCGACCGCGTACGACATACGGCGTGACTGGGACGCCGGGCAGCGCGCCGCCTATCTGCGCGACGCGATCGCCGCCGCCGACGCGGACGTCGACTTCTCCCGCTACGACATCGTCTATCTGGTCGCCGATCCGGACGCGCCCGGCGTGGACTCGGACGCCACCAAGGTCGTCAACCTCGAACGCCCTCTGGAGGCGGACGGCACCGAGATCAAGCGGGTCGTCACCGTCTTCGAACGGCATCCGCCCGACCGCAACGTCCTCGCCCACGAGACCGGGCACGTCTTCGACCTGCCGGACCTCTACCACCGCCCCGAGGACGGCAAGGGCGACTGGGACACCCATGTGGGTGACTGGGACGTCATGGGCAGCCAGTTCGGACTCGCCCCGGACCTGTTCGGCTGGCACAAGTGGAAGCTGGGCTGGCTCTCGGGCGCCCAGGTGGTCTGTGTGCAGGGTCCCGCGGCCCGGCCGGTCACCCTGGAGCCCACCGACGCCCCCGTCCCGCCCGGCGGCACCCCCGGCACCCGGCTCGCCGTGGTCCGTACGGGCCCCGACAGCGTTCTCGCCGTCGAAGCCCGCAGCGGCGCGGGCAACGACGCCGGGAGCTGTGCCGAGGGCGTCCTGGTCTACCGGGTGCGGGCCGCCGTCGCCTCGGGTGACGGGCCGGTCGAGGTGGTCGACGCGCACCCGGGCACCGGTGCCTGCCGGGACCGCTCGGTCTATCCGCCGCTCGCGGACGCCCCGCTCGCGGAGGGCGAGACCCTGACCGTGCCGGGGACGGGGGTCCGCGTGGAGGTCGCCGACCGCACTCCGTCGGGGGACTGGACGGTACGGATCACCCCGCCGGTCCTGCACTGACCCGGGCCATGCCCGGAAGGCACTCGGAAGGCCCCGGTAGGCGGTGCCCGGACACGAAGAAGCCCCCCGCTTCCGCGAGGGGCTTCTTCCGTCTGTGCGCCGCCAGGGACTCGAACCCCGGACCCGCTGATTAAGAGTCAGCTGCTCTAACCAACTGAGCTAGCGGCGCCTGCTGACGTCGTAGACATTAGCATCCGTTCCGGCGCGAGGAAAAATCGATACCCGCACGTCGGCGGCGGAGAGCGAGCGCGCGGCCCGCACGCAGGCCCACAGCATCACCTCGGGTCCCGGCAGCCAGGGACAGCGGGTGTCGGGCGCCACCAGCCAGCGGGGGCCGGACCGCCCGGAGGGCACGAGCGGCGGCACGGTCACCGCGTCCCCCTGGCCGTGACAGAGGGGCCGGGGCACCCCTTCCTCCCAGTCGAGGAGGGCGGGCAGCCGCTGGGCCGTGCCCGGGGCGGCGAAGAGCATCATCCGGCCCCGGTGGACGGCGACCGGGCCCGAGCCGGGCCCTTCCGCCCACATCCGGTCCAGCATCCGGCGCCCGAAGACCTGGTCCACCCCGATGACGTCGAAGACCGTGCCGCAGGGCAGCACCGCCGGGGCGTCCGGCCGGGACTCCCAGCGGGTCAGCGCCGCCCCCTCGTGGTCTCCGGTGGCGGAGGTGAGCCAGGCGGCCCCGTCGGCGGTCACCCGGGCCGGCTGGTGCCGTCCCTCGTCGTCCTCCAGGAGGAGCCGGAGGATGTCGTGCGGGGTCTCGTCGCGCAGCCACGTCGTCATACGATCAGGTCTACCCGCAGTCACCTGACCGTCGCTCAGTGTTCGCGAATCCCGGACAGGGCCGGGAGCCGGGGGGTATCGTGCCCCACGGCATATGCCAGGGGGCGATTCCAGGCCACCGAGTGACCCGCCTCGGCCGTACGGGGGTAGCGGGGGCCGGGAGAGCACGGAGCCTCCCACCGGAAGAGCCGTGACTCCTCCGGGCGGACGCCGGTCGCGCAAGGCCCCGGAACCCCGTCGACGGGTACGGCCGGGCCCGAAGACCCGCAGGTCCTCCGGACGGCGGCCCGGAAGACCCGAGGCTCCGGACAGCGGCCCGGGGGCCCCGCGACACCCGGACGGCGGCCCCGAAGTCCCGAGGCTCCGGACGACGGCCCGCCAATACCCGCGACGCCCCGTCAGCGGACGCCGCTCCCGAAGCGCACCCGGACGGCGGTCCCGAAGAGCCGGTCACCCCGTCAGCGGACGGCCGGGTCCCCAAGCACCCCCGGACGGTGGCAGCCTCGGCCCCCTCCAGCGGGCCTCAGCCCCCTCCAGCGCCGGTCCCGAAGACCCCGCGTACCCCGGACGACCGCCCCGAAGCGCCAGGCACCCCGTGCGTGTCCGTGGGTGGCGGGCTCAGTCCTCCGCCGAGCGCCCCTCCGCGCGGATCAGCCCCTGGCCGAACTCGATCATCTTCCGCGCGTAGTCCTCGGTCCACCGCGCCCGCTCGGCGACGTCCGCCGCCGTCAGCCGGTCGAACCGGCCCGGGTCCGCTAGCTGCGCCGCCGCGATCGCCTGGAACTCCGCGGCCCGGTCCGCCGCCGCCCGGAAGGCCAGCGTCAGCTCCGTCGCGCGGGCGAGCAGCTCCCCGGGGTCCGCCAGCTTCTCCAGGTCGAAGAAGTGCTCGGGGTCGGCGGTCGTCTCGGCGGGCTCGAAGATCAGCGGGGCCGGCCGCAGCCGCCGTCGTACGCCCTGCTCCGCGGGTTCCGCCATCGTTCTGATCCTCCTCGCACAGACACGGCCCGGAGTCCCGGGCCGCCTTCCATTGTCCCGCGCCCCGCAAGAGCGCGGACCTCTCCGCGAGGCCCCTCCCGCAAGAGCGCGGACCTCCCGGAGAGGCCCCCCCCCGCAAGAGCGCGGGCCTCTCCGGGACGGCCCCCGGTCCTCACGGGCGCGGGTCTCTCCGGGGCAGCCACGGGTCCTCAGGTGCGGCCTCTCCGGGGCGGCCACGGGTCCTCAGGCGCGGCCTTTCCGGGACGGCCCCCGGCTCTCACGGGCGCGGACCTCCCGGCGACGGCCCCCGGTCCTCACCGACGTGGGCCTTTCCAGGGCGCCCCGGTCCTCACGGGCGCCACCGCACCCGGTGTTTCTCCAGATGCGAGAGCACCGCGTGGTTCGCCTCCCAGCCGTCGGGGAACGACACCGCCTCGCCCAGCCGGACCGGCTCCGCCGACGGGTGTTCGTCCAGGAGTTCCGCCACGCCCTCCCGGCAGACCACCACACAGGCGTGCCGGTGCCGGGAGGCCAGCACGCACAGCCGGCCCGTCTCCAGGTGGAAGGCGGTCGCGTCCGGGCGCCCGGACAGCGGATGGAACACCACCGTCACGTCGTACTCGCGCCCCTGGAGCCGGTTCGCCGTGTCCACCGTCACCCCGGTCACCCCCAGCTCCGCGAGGGCCGCCCGCACCGCCGCCGCCTGGTCACGGTGGGCGGTGCCGACCGCGATCCGGTCGGGCGTCAGGGGCACGGGCTCCGCCGCGCGCTCCGAGACCGCCGCCCCGCCCCGGTCGAGGAGCCGCCGCACCACCAGGGCGATCGCACCCACCGCCTCCGGGTCGGTACGCGGAGTCTGCCGGGCGGGCAGTTCGAGCAGCCCCCACCCCGACTCGGCCGCCTCGTCGAGGACCCGGTCGGGCCCCGTACCGTCCGACGCCACCGCGAACGACAGCTTCCGGTCCCCGTGCCCGGTGCCGCTGCGAAACGGCGTGTCCGGGTAGAAGGCGTCCGAGACCAGCGGCGCCGCCGAGGCGGGCAGCCGCCAGGACACCGGCAGCCGGTGCTGCGGCAGCTCCGGGTTGTACGCGAGGAGGGTCGCGACCGCGCTCGTCGACGGGTCGTACGCCAGCCCCGCCCACTGCTCCGCGCCCACCACGGAGAACGGGTCGAGCTGCCCCGGGTCGCCCACGAACAGCGCCCGCTCGAACAGCCCCGCCACCGCGAGCAGCGCGTCCGAACGCATCTGGTAGGCCTCGTCGACGATCGCGTGCTCCCACGGCTCGACGTTCTTCACATGCCCCCACTTGGCGGCCGTGGACAGCACCACGGGCACCCCGGCGAGATCGCCCGCCTTCGCCGACTTCCGTACGTTCGCCAGGGCGTCGAGCGCCTTGTCGTACGGGTCGCCGTCGCTGGAGTGCAGCCGCCCGACCTCCAGGTCGGGCTCCTTCTCGGCGAGCCGCAGCACCAGATCGTCCACCTGCGCGTTCGTCTGCGCCACCACCATCAGGGGCCGCCCGGCCGAGGCCAGTTCGAGGGCGGCCCGCACCACGAGCGTCGACTTCCCCGCCCCCGGCGGGGAGTCCACCACGACACCGCGCGCCGCCCCGTCCAGGGTGTCCGCCAGGATGCGGGAGGTCGCCTCGGCGGCCTCGGCCGACGGATCGAAACCGCTCACAGCACATCCTCCTCGGTCACGGCGTCGGGCAGCTCCACGCTCTGCGCACCCGGCGGACCGCCGTGCGTCCACGGGGTCTCCTCCGCGTCCGGCAGCTGCGGCCCGACCCGCTGGTCGTGCTCGAACAGCGTCCAGGCGATCCGCTCGCCCTTCTCCGGCACCGAGCCCTCGGCGGGCTCCCGCGCCCGGCCCATCCGGTCGAGAACCCGCAGCAGCAGCGAGCCGTCCTCCTCGTACCGCAGGAACTCCGCCGCCTGCGGCTTCCCGTCCAGCGAGCGGTACACCCGCGTCCCCTCGTCCAGATGCGGCCGGTCCTCCGTGCGGACCGTGAGCAGCGGGCGCGGCGCGGGCCGCTTCGACTCCGTCCACGCCGGAGTCACCTCCGCCACCTCGGCTGTGAACGCCTCGCCCGAGAGCCGCCGTCCTGCCAGCACCAGCGGATCGTCCAGAGCCTCCTGCGCCTCCAGCTGCCCCTGCGCCTGCTCGCGGGCGGCCAGCTTCCGCGCCGCCGTCACCGGGTCGTCCTTGCGCGGCTGCGGCGGCTCGCCCGCCGCGACCCGGTCCCGGTGCGCGGTGAACGACCAGCGGTCCCTGGTCCACCGCTCCTCGACCCTGGCCCCCTCCGGCAGCTCCCGCAGCAGCCCGATCGCCCGCCAGACCGCGTGCCAGGTCGGTTCGAGACAGGAGAGGACCAGCTCGCGGACCTTCCCCTCGGCCGCGCGCAGCTCGCCGAGACCGATGTCGGCCGCCTCGCCGTCCTCGGCCGCGCCCAGCGCCTGCCGGGCCCGGTCGTACCGCTCGATCGCGGGCGCGAGGAGCCGGTTGTCGAACGCGGGGTCGGTCGCGGGCCCGGCGGGCGGGCACAGCAACTGCCCCGCGCCGTCCCGGCCCGTCTCGGCCCGCAGCGCGCCCTCGGCGCCCGGCTCCCCGCCCCGCGGGTCGATCCAGGCGAGCAGCGCCCCCAGATGCTGGTCCTCAAGGGAGGACTGGCCCGTCGCCCAGTGCCGGTTGAGCAGATCGGTCGCCGAGAGCAGCAGCGAGGAACCGGGCACCCGCGCCCGCTCGCCGAAGTGCGTCAGCCAGCGCCCGAGCAGCGGCACGCGCGGCGGCGCCGGGAACGGCGTCTCCGGGTCCTGCTCGGCCGTCCGCCGGAACCGGGTCGAGCGCCCCAGCAGCCGTACGTACTCGATACCGGCCCGGCTCGGCACGATCAGCTGCGGCGCGTCCGCGCACAGCTCCGCCTCGGCCTTCACCTTCCTGCCGGTCGCCGGGTCCGTCTCGTTGCGCTCCACCGCCACGACGTCCGCCGTGAAGGAGTCGACGTACGGCAGGACCTCCTCCGCCAGATCGGCGAGGAAGGCGAACCGCAGGTCACGGTCCCGGGGCTGGGTCACCACGAGCAGCCGGGGCGCGCCGGGATCGGTGCCCACCAGGGCGCCGAGCGGCGCGCCCGCCTCGCCCGCCGTCGTCAGCGGCACCAGGACGAGCGGCCGGTCCGCGACCCGCCGGTGCCGTACGGTCGCCAGCGGCTGCGCCCGGCCCGACTCGACGGCCTCCATCCGGGCCAGCACGGAGATCAGCGACATCAGAAGATCCCTTCGGGTTCCGAGGCGGCGGCGCGGGCCGTGGCCAGCGCCTCCTGGCGCAGCGCCCGCGCCCGGCGCAGCGCCGCCACCGCCGGGTCCTCGGGATCCACCGTCTCGCCGTCAGGGCGGGTCGGCTCCTCGCCCCGCGCCGCCGCCAGGACCGCGCCGATCGTCGTCAGACCGCCCAGCTCGCCCCGGACCGACCGGCCCAGGGTCTCCACCGCGCCCGCCTCCCGGGACCGCGCCCGGCAGTGGAAGGCCAGCTCGCAGGCGGCCAGGCACTCCGGCGCGTACTGATGGGGGACCGCCTCCACCGAAGCCGCCAGCTCCTCGGGCGAACGCTCCGCCACGTCGAAGCCGACGCCCTCCGGCAGCGCCGCCGCGATCTCGTCGATCCGGGTCAGCCGGGCCAGCTGCCGCCGGGTGACCGCGCACTGCCTGCGCACGTCGACGAGCGAGGCCGTCGGCACGTTCGAGAAGTCCTTCGGGCAGACCAGGAGCACCGAGGGCGCGACCCGCGCCCCCTCCGTCCGCTCCGCCACCCGTTCGAGCGCGAGCACGTACACCGCAGCCTGCCGGGCCGCCGCCCCCACCTTCGACGGATCGGCCGCGCCGTCGATCATCGGGAACGACTTGATCTCCACGACCGTCCACCCGCCGTCGGGCCCGACCACCACCACGTCCGGCTCCAGATAGACCGGCGAGCCCGCCACCTCCAGGGCGAGCAGCGGATGATCGAGCAGCGTCCAGCCGCCCGCGCCGGTCGCCTCCCGCAGCGCGAGCGCCGTCCGCGCCACCCGCCCCTGGGGCCCCGCCGCCGACAGCTCCGGCACCGCCACCGCGCCCGGCTCCTCGACACCGATCAGCCGCAGCAGCTCCCTGCCGCCGTCCGCCTTGACCTTCGCCTCGAAGGAGTTGCCCCGCATGATCGCGTACTGCGACTGGCCGAAGGGCGCCGGGGAGCCGAGCTTCGCGGCGAGCGCCGACTTGTCGACCCCGGCACCGTCGAGCAGCGCCCGCCGACGACAGCCCGGGTTGGCGGCGAGGGCCGCCAGGGCGCGCGCGTCGAGCGGGCGCGGCGGGGTGGCCGGCCCGCGCAGCTCAGCGAGTTTTTCCCAGGCTCTCGGCTTCGCTTGAGCGCGGGAAGCCCCGCTCCGGGGTGTCGTCCGCGGAGGTTCTGACAGACCGTTGTCCAGGGATGAGCTCACCCGCCGAAGTCTCCCACCCCCCACTGACAACCGGAGGTGCTTCCGCCGCCCCGCGCCACCGGGCCCCGAACCGCAGCGCGTACGGGGCCAGCAGCAGCCCCGCGCCCATGACCGCCGCCCCGGCCACCGCGTCCAGCAGATAGTGATTGGCGGTGCCCAGCACCACCACCGTCGTGACCAGCGGATACAGCACCCCGGCGGCCTTCGCGGCGGGCGTCCGCCCGTACCGCCACAGCATCACCCCGCACCACAGCGCCCAGCCGACGTGCAGGCTCGGCATCGCCGCGAACTGGTTCGTCAGGCCGCCCAGACCGCGCGGGGCGCTGGCCTCGCCGCCCCACCAGCCGTACGCGCTGTACTGCGCCATCGTGTCCGTGAAGCCGTGCGCCGGGTCGAGCAGCCGGGGCGGGCAGGTGGGCAGCAGGGTGAAGCCGACGAGCCCGAGCAGGGTGGAGAGCATCAGCCAGGTGCGGGCGGCCCGGTAGTGCGCGGGTCGGCGCCGGAAGAGCCAGACCAGGATCGCCGGGGTCACGAGGTAGTGCAGCGAGGCGTAGACGAAGTCCGCCGGTACGCCGAGCGCGGGCACGTCCGTGAACAGGCGGTTCAGCGGGTGCTCGGCGTCGAGCCCGAACCGCTCCTCCCAGCGCAGGATCGAGACGCCGTGACCGACGGCCGTGCCCTCGTCGCCCCGGGCGAGCAGCCGCCCGCAGGAGTAGCCCGCGTACACGAGCGCGAGCAGCGCGGACTCGGCCCACCAGCGTGGCTTGCGCATGCGAAAAGATCCCCCCGACGTGTCGGCCCCGGGGGAGGGGACGCACGAGGGCGCCCCGGGGTTGCCCCGGCGTCACCCCGAATCCATCTGGGCGATGATGGGAGAGGCACGCCCGCACCGTGAACCCCTGGAGACTCCTTCCCATGGCACCGCGCATCCTGCTCGCCCGGCACGGCCAGACCGAGTGGTCCCTTCTCGGCCGGCACACCGGACGGACCGACATCCCGCTGCTCGACGAGGGCCGTCGCGGCGCGAAGCTGCTCGGCGAGCGCCTGCACCGGGGCCCCTGGCAGGGCCTGCCCGACGTCGAGGTGCGCACGAGTCCGCTGGTCCGCGCGAGCGAGACCTGCGAACTCGCGGGCTTCGGCGACCGGGCCGAGCCCTGGGACGCGCTGATGGAGTGGGACTACGGGGCGTACGAGGGGCTGACCCCGGCGCAGATCCAGGACATCCGCCCCGGCTGGTTCATCTGGCGCGACGGGGTCCCGGACGGCGAGTCCCTGGCCGGGATCTCGGACCGCGCCGACGAGATCGTGAACTGGGCCCGCTCCGCCGACCGTGACGTCCTGGTCTTCGCGCACGGGCACATCCTGCGCACGATCGGCGCCCGCTGGCTCGGCGAGGACGTCTCCTTCGCCTCCCGCATCCGCCTCGACCCGACGAGCCTGTCCGTCCTGGGCTGGGCGTACGGCGCCCCCGCGCTCGAACGCTGGAACGACACGGGCCACCTGGAGAGGTAGGGGCCCGCGCCCTTCCCGAGGCCGGCCCCGCGCGCCTCAGGCTTTCCGCAGGACGGGCCTTGCGCGCGGTACGGGCCGGGCCTTCCGTGCGCTGCGGGTTGGGCCTTCCGTGTGTACGGGCTCGGCCTTTCGGGCGGCACGGACCGGCTCTTCGGGCGGTACGGACCGGCCTTTCGGGCGGTACGGACCCGGCCTCGCGTGCGGTGCACGTCGGGCCCTTCCGTGCGGACGGGCCGCGGCGGCCGGCCCGAGCACCGGTCGCCGCGGCCCCCGGCCTCCGGGCGTCCGGCCGCCCCTTCGGGCTTCCGGGGTTCCGGAGGCGGACCAGGGCCCGACGGGCCGTCAGGGTGCGGCGAGCACCCGGCGGATCTCCGTCAGCATCCCCCGGACGCGGGCGGACGCCACCCCGTCGGAGGAGTCCCGCACCCGCCGCGCCTCCGCCGCCGCCTCGTCCCGGCGCCCGGCGTACGCCAGGTCCCTCGCCAGATAGGTGCGGTAGAGCGCCAGGTTCCGGGCGAAGTGCGGGTTCTGGAGGACGGCGGCCCGCTGGGCGTGCCGGGTGGCCCGGCGCCAGTCGCCGAGGGCCGACCAGCACTGGGCCTCCAGGGCCTCCCGCTCCGGTTCCCCGAAGAACGACATCCACTCCGGGTCGCCGTCGGCCGGGCCCCGGTCGAAGAAGCCGTGGGCCCGGCCCAGGGCCTGTTCACAGGCCGTACGGTCGCCGAGCCCCGCCCAGGCGCCCGCCTCCCGCAGCGAGAGCAGCGACCGCAGCCGGTGCGAGCCGAGAGGGCCCGCCGCCCGCAGTCCGGCCTGCGCCGCGCGCAGCGCCTCGCGGAACCGGCCGGAGTCCCGGGCCAGGAACGAGGTGTTGCAGAAGGCGTGCGCCTCCAGGGCCGGGTTCCCCGCCACGCGCGCGGTGGACAGCGCCTCGGCGTAGTGCGAGCGGGCGTCCTCCTGGCGCCCCGAGTCGTGCGCCAGCCAGCCCACGGACAGGGAGAGTTCCCCGGCGCCCGCGTACAGCCGCTCCTCGGTGGAGCGGCGGGCGCTGCCGCCCGAGTCGAGCAGCGCGTACGCGGCGCGCAGCGGCTGGGCGGCGATCTGGTAGAGCCCCTCGGCGCCGTACCGGTCGTCGAGCAGTCTGATCTCCCGGACGGCGTCCTCGACGGCCCGCACCTCGGTCTCGCCGATCCGGTGGGAGCCGCGGGGGGCGGGGATCGCGACGGCGGTGCCGCCGAGTCCCAGCGAGACGGCCGCCAGGGTGGCACTGCCGCTCGTCATGAATGCGCGACGCAGCACGTCGCTCTCCTCCTCGTTCCGGGTCGTGATGTCGGCGGGTGCGGTGCTCCCGGGGCCGGCCCCCCGCCGGCCCCGCACCGCCTCCCGTGCGGAGAATCCCAGGTCGGAGAGGCTGAGACCGGGAAACATATGCAGGAAGACCCGCTCGTAGGCGTAGTTGGGGCAACGGATCTCGCCCGCCTCCACGCGTCCGATGTACCGTGCGTCGCAGCCGACCTGCTCGCCGATCTCCCGGGCCGCACGGCGGACCGCCGCGGCGAACTCCGCGGGCGAGTACCGGCCGCGGAGGCGTCGGAAGGCGAGATTGGGAACTGCCCGTGACATCGCCATGGCCGAGCCCTCTCCTGGTGCCGCCGGGTGTCCAGCGGGCAAGAACGTACCGGCTGCCTCCGGGCACCTACGCCGAGTTTGGCTACAAATCGGATATCTCGCCTGCGATCCGCCATGAATTGCCATTCTTTGCGGCGGGAAACCGCCGTAGCCGTTGACGCCGCGCGGGCGTTGAACTCGGCGGAGAGACGGAATGCGTCTCCTCAGGAGCGAGGAGGGGTCCCATGACGGAGATCGGTTCGCAGTCGGCCACCCGGCACGCGCCCGCCCCGGAGCCCGACGGGCCCGCCGGGCCCTGGGACCTGGTGACCGTACCGGTCCGGCAGGGCCTGGAGGCCGTGGACATCCTGCGGCGCGGCGGCTCCCCCGCCGTGGGTCCCGTCGTGCACGACGGGACCTGCGACACCCTGGGCTTCCTGGTCCCGCCCGGCACCGCCGCCGGCTGGGACGTGCCCGGCAGCGCCTGCACCCGGACCTCCGGGCGCGGGCTGCGCCTCCCGGATCTGCCGGAGCCCGCGGGGGACGCGCCCCGCCCGGCGGGCTGGCTACTGCCTCCGGGTGATACGGATCAGGTCACCGACCCGGCGGTCCTCCGCGCGGCCCTCGGCGAGGCGGCCCGGCTCATCGAGGCGGCGGACGGCTGCCACTGAGCGGACGGCCGCCACTGGGCGGAGGGCCGCCGTCCCCGGCCGGACCGTCCTCCACCGAGCCCGACCGGACCCCCTCCACCGAGTGACGGGCCCGGCCGCCCGTGGGCAGGTCGGCCCTCCCGGTCCGACAAGCCGATAATGGGCTTGTGGCCAGGAACAACAGACAGCGTGACCGGGCGGCGGCGGACGCACCCGTCGTCGAGACCGTCGACGGCGGAGTCGCCGAACTCGTCCCCGACCGGGAGCGCCCCCGTGCCTGGACGCTGCTGATCGACGGCGCCCCGCAGTCCCATGTGGACCTCGACGACCCCTCCCGGCTCACCTTCGAGTACCAGCGGCGCCTCGGCCACGTCATCGACCTCGTCGCCCCGCCCCAACGGCCGCTCCAGGTCGTCCACCTCGGCGGCGGCGCCTTCACCCTCGCCCGGTACGTCGCCGCCACCCGCCCCCGCTCCACCCAGCAGATCGTGGAGCTGGACGCGCGCCTCGTCCAGTTCGTACGCCGGGAACTCCCGCTCGACCCCGGCGCCCGGATCAGGGTCCGCTCCACCGACGCCCGCGCCGGGCTCGGGAAGGTCCAGGACGGCTGGGCCGATCTCGTCATCGCCGACGTCTTCGGCGGGGCCCGCACCCCGGCCCATCTGACCAGCACCGAGTTCCTCGCCGAGGTGCGGCGGGTGCTGCGCCCCGACGGCTGCTACGCGGCGAACCTGGCGGACGGCCCGCCCCTGGCCCATCTGCGCGGCCAGATCGCCACCGCCGCCGCCGTCTTCCCCGAACTGGCGCTCACCGCCGACCCGACGGTGCTGCGCGGCCGTCGCTTCGGCAACGCGGTGCTGCTCGCCTCGGACCGGGAACTGCCGGTGGCCGAGCTGACCCGCCGGGTCGCCACCGACCCGCACCCGGGCCGGGTGGAACACGGGCGGGCGCTCGCCGACTTCGCCGGGGGAGCGGTGCCGGTCGTCGACGCCGCCGCCAAGCCCTCGCCCGTACCGCCGCCGTCCGTCTTCCGCTGACGAACCCGCCGGAGGACCGGTCGCAGGGCCGGTCAGAGCTTGCGGTCCGAGATCTCCACCCGGGGCGCGCTGTCGTGCCAGAGGGCGAAGACGGACAGCTCGCGGCCCTCGCCGGTGAAGGTGACCCGGATCCACATGGGCTGCTTCCACACCTGCATCTGCCAGCCGGAGGTGGGCGTGGCCGAGACGAGTTCGGCGGCGCTCTTCCCGAGGGCGAAGGTGACCCGGCCGCCGTCCACGGTGTAGGTCTTCAGCTTGGCGCCGGAGCCCGCCCGGGGGGTGGCCGGATCCGGCGCGGGCTCGGTCGTGGGCGCGGGGGTCGTGGCGGGGGCGGCGGGCTCGGTCGTCCGTACGGGGTCGGGGGTCGCGCGGCGGGAGGCGGTCGCGGAGGACGGGGTGGTCTCGGGCTGCCTGGTCGGCGAGGGCGTCGGCTCCTCGGTGGGCTCGGGTTCCTCGACGGGACCCGCGGGCAGCGGCAGTGCGCGCGGGGGGTCGTACACGGTGCCGGACAGCACCGTGTGCACCCCCCACCAGGACAGGGTGACCGCCGCGCCGGTGGCGAGGGACCAGGCCAGGGCGTGAACGATTCCTCTTCGCACCGGCCCATAGTGCACCACCGCCCGAAGTACCCGATCGGAGGGTGGACATTGTCCGATGATTCGCCTGAATGGCGTACGGTGCGGGCCATGGCAAGTGTGCTCGTGGTCGAGGACGACCAGTTCGTGCGCTCCGCCCTCATCCGTCGGCTCTCCGAGGCCTCTCACACGGTCCGGAGTGTCGGTACGGCTCTGGAGGCGCTGCGGGAGGTAGCCCATTTCCGGTTCGACGTCGTGATCCTGGACCTCGGTCTGCCCGATCTCGACGGCTCGGAGGCCCTCAAGATGCTGCGGGGGATCACCGACGTACCGGTGATCATCGCGACCGCCCGGGACGACGAGGCGGAGATCGTGCGCCTGTTGCACGCGGGGGCCGACGACTATCTGGTGAAGCCCTTCTCCGTCGACCATCTGACGGCCCGGATGGCCGCCGTGCTGCGCCGGGCGCGGTCGGCGACGGGCGAGGCGCCGCCGTCCCCGGTGATCCGGGTCGGCGGGCTCACCGTCGACCCGCTGCGCCGTCAGGCGGAGCTGGACGGGGCGCCGTTGGATCTCACCCGGCGCGAGTTCGACCTGCTCGCCTTCCTCGCCGGGCGGCCCGGGGTCGTCGTCCCGCGCAAGGAGCTGCTCGCCGAGGTCTGGCAGCAGTCGTACGGCGACGACCAGACCATCGACGTACACCTGTCATGGCTGCGACGGAAACTGGGTGAGACGGCCGCCCGGCCCCGCTATCTGCACACCCTGCGCGGGGTCGGCGTGAAGCTGGAACCGCCCCGGGAGCCGCTGACGTGAGATGGGCGCTGGTCAAGGTGTCGCTCGCCGTCACCGCCATGGTCGTCTTCGCCTTCGCCGTCCCCCTCGCGCTCGTCGTCAAGGAGATGGCCCGCGACCGGGCGTTCTCCAACGCCGAACGGCGGGCCGCCGGGCTCGCCCCCGTCCTCGCCATCACCACCGACCGCGACGAGCTGGAGCGGGCCGTGGCCACCACCGAGGACGGGTCCGTCGGCCGGCTCGCCATCCACGTCCCCGCCTCCGAATCCGGCGCCGGGCCGGTGGAGATCGGCACCCGGCGGGCGGACGAGGCCGATCTCGCGGCCACCCGCAGGCTCGGCCGGGCGTCCATCGCCGCGGTTCCCGGCGGCTTCGCGCTGCTCCAGCCCACCGCCCTCAGCAGCGGGCAGGTCGCCGTCGTCGAGCTGTTCGTCCCCGAGAACGAGGTGACCAACGGCGTCGCCACCGCCTGGCTGGTCCTCGCCGGGGTCGGCATCGCCCTCCTCGTCGGCTCGGTCGCCGTCGCCGACCGGCTCGGCATCCGGATGGTGCAGCCCGCCCAGCGGCTCGCGGGCGCCGCCCACGAGCTGGGCGAGGGCAGGCTCGGCGTCCGGGTCCCCGAGGAGGGGCCGACCGAACTCAAGTCGGCCGCCGTCGCGTTCAACTCGATGGCCGACCAGGTCGTCCAGCTGCTGGCCAACGAGCGGGAGCTGGCCGCCGACCTCTCCCACCGGCTCCGCACCCCGCTCACCGTGCTCCGGCTCAACGCGGCCTCGCTCGGCTCGGGCCCGGCCGCCGAGCAGACCCGTACGGCCGTCGAGCAGCTGGAGCGCGAGGTGGACACCATCATCCGTACGGCCAGGGAGGCGAAGCCGCAGACCCAGGCGGCCGGTCCCGGCGCGGGCTGCGACGCGGCCGAAGTGGTGCGGGAGCGGATGGACTTCTGGTCGGCGCTCGCCGAGGACGAGGGCCGCCTCGTCCGGGTCGCGGGCGTCGAACGCCCGGTCCGCATCCCGGTCGCCCGCCCCGAACTCGTCGCCTCGCTCGACGCCCTGCTCGGCAATGTCTTCCGGCACACCCCGGAGGGCACGGCCTTCTCGATCGACGTCCACAACGGCGACGACGCCGTCATCGTCCTGGTCTCCGACGCGGGCCCCGGCATCGACGACCCCGCCGCCGCGCTGGCCCGGGGCAACAGTGGTACCCGGGACGGCTCCACGGGCCTCGGCCTCGACATCGTCCGCCGGATGGCGGAGGCCACCGGCGGCGACGTCCGGATCGGCCGCTCGGTCCTCGGCGGCACCGAGGTCCGCGTATGGCTGGGCCTGGACGGCCGAGGCGCCGGGGACACCCCCCACCGCACCCCCCGCCCACCCCGCCGCAGAGGCGGCACGGGCACCCGCAGGGCGGGCGGGGGCGCGTAGACCCTGACGGGGCGCGGGAGCCCGTACGGGTACGGGGGCGGTCTTGGATCCCGTACGGGTCTGACAGGAGCGCTCGGGTCCCGTACGGGTCTGAGCAGGGGTGCTCGGGTCCCGTACGGGTCTGATGGGGACGCTGGAGCCCGTAGGGGACCCCCGGGCGGGCCCCCGAGGCGTACGAGCCCCACCCGGGCCCGCCTCCTCGGCGCACCAGCCATCTCTCCCCCCCGGAGTGGAACCGCCCGCCCCCGCGCCGCGTCTTCCGGGGCGAGTGGTGTCCACCGGCCCGTCCCCCGGGTCCGTACGGGTCCGGCCCGTAGGGGCCCTGGCGCCCGGCCGTGTCCCCCGTACGGGAAGGCCCCGGGCCTGCCCTCAAGTCCACCCCGGGACCATCCGGTTCAGCCCTCAACCTTTTCTGGTCCCGATGGCTTCCTTAAGCGGGCCCTAAGGATGCACATCCGTGTCCGAGGTCGCCCCTTTGTCTGTTTCCCGGCGGCTAGCGTGCTCCTCGTTCCCCCCTTTCCCCCCACACCGTGCGCCCCGGCCGAACCCACCCCACTCCGGCCGGGGCGCGCTTCTTTCCCGGCCGGTTCGGGCTCAGACTCCGGTTCCGGTTCCGGTGGACTTCCACTCCTCCGCGTAGTCGTTGAAGATCGCCCGCAGATGGTGTCCGATCTTCAGATAGTCGAGGTCGTCGAGATTGGCGAGGGAGACCCGGACCGACCACTCGGGACCGTCGAAGCCGCCGCCGTTGAGCAGGACGACACTGGTCTGCTCGGCGAGCCGGAACAGCGGGTCGACCGGCTCGTAGGTCTTCTCCAGGAAGTCCGCGAACTCCTTCCCGTGCACCCGTTCGGCCTCCGCGAGCAGATCCAGCTCGATGTAGTAGCCGGCCCGCCTCGGGTCCTCGGCGATCTTCATCTGGGCGCCTTCGAGGAGCAGATCGAGGCGGCGGCGCACGATCCCCCGGATCTTCTCCTTGTACGCCTGGCCCTCGGGCAGCAGGTCGAAGAGGGAGAACAGCGCCATCATGACCTGCTGGGGCAGCGAGAGCCCGGCGGTGTGGTTGAGCGCGACCTGCCGGGAGTCGGCGACCATCCGGTCGATGAACCGGATCGACTCGGGCTCCAGGGAGAGCGTGCCGTACCGCCTGGCGAGCCGGTCCTTCTCCTCCCGGGGGAGCCGCGCCAGCATGTCGTCGAGGACGTTGTCGTCGTGGAGCGCGATGACGCCGAGCCGGTGGCCGGTGCAGCCGTAGTGCTTGGAGTACGAGTACACGAGGAGGGTGTTGCGGGGCAGATCGGCGGCGATCGAGCGGAAGCCCTCGACGAAGGTGCCGTAGACGTCGTCGGTGACGATCACCAGGTTCGGGTTGCTCGTGGCGACGATCTCCTTGAGCTGCCCGGCGACCCGGTCGCTCAGCGCGAGCGACGGCGGGTTCGACGGGTTGACGAGGCAGACCATCCGCACCGACGGGTCGGCGAGCTTGGCGATCTCCTCCGGCGGGTAGCGCCACTCGCGCACCCCGGTCTCCGTGAAGAGGCTCGCCTCGACGCGCACCACGTCGAAGTCGTACGTGTCCAGTTCGGGGATCTCGATGTACGGGGTGAAGACCGGCACCATCAGGGCGATCCGGTCGCCCTTCTCCAGGATGCCGTTCTTCATCAGCGAGTCGAAGATGTAGCACATGGCGGCGGTGCCGCCCTCGGTGGCGAAGAGCGACATGGTCCCGGCGGGCGGCCGTTTGTCGAACATCTCGTCGTCCAGATAGCCCTGGACGATCCGCGCGGTGTGCGGCAGGATCCGGTCCGGCACCGGGTAGTTGTCGCCGATCGTGCTGTCCGTCAGCTCGTGCACGAACGCGTCCTCGTCGAAGCCGAAGCGCTCGACGGCGTACGCCACACAGCTCTGGAGCAGTTCGATGCCGGGCAGGTCCGGGTGCCGTCGCACGAAGGCGGCGAAGCGGTCGGCTGAGCCCGTGCGCTCGGGCATGCCGCCGAGGTCGTCGGCGGTCCAGACCCGGCGCGACTCGGAGAGCGCGAAGTAGCCGAGCGCGAAGAACGCCTCACGGGGGCCGGTGGCGACCCAGTTCGGGTTGCCGCGGCCCGCGTTGAGCATCTGGGCCTGCGACTTCTCCTTCTGGCCCGGCTTGTCGGCCTGTGCCGCCTGGGCGATCCGGATGAACTTGTCCTTCAGCTCGAACGGCGACAGCCGGGAGAAGGACTGGATCTCTTCACGGGTGAAGCTGGTTCTGGGCAAGGGGGACTTCCTTCGTACGGTTCGGATCAGTGGTGGAGGATGACGATCACGGCGCCCCAGATGGTCAGCAGGACGTTGCCGACCGCGTAGGGAATCGTGTAACCCAGCGTCGGGATCTGCGACTTGGACTGTTCGTTGATCGCGCCGATCGCCGCGGTCGTGGTCTGGCCGCCGGCCAGGACGCCCATCAGGATCGGGAAGCGGATCTTCTGTACGTAGTGGCCGACGAGGAAGCCCACGAGCAGCGGGATCAGCGTCGCCACCGCGCCCCACAGGAGCAGCCCCCAGCCGGCCGAGGAGAGACCGCTGGTGAAGCTCGGGCCCGCGTTGATGCCGACGACCGCGACGAAGAGGCAGAGGCCCAGGGTGTCCATGAACCACTGGGCGCCCGGCGGCACATTGCCGTACGTGGGGTACCTGCCCCGGATCCAGCCGAAGACCAGACCCATGATCAGGGCGCCGCCGGAGGTCGACAGGGAGATCGGCACGCCCGACACGGTGAGCGCCGGGATGCCGACGCAGCCGCCGAGGAAGATGCCGAGGCCCACCCAGAGCATGTCGGTGGCGAACGAGGTCGGCACGGGCTTGCCGAGCGCCTTGCCCGCCGGGTCCACCAGACGCCGGGGACCGGTCAGGATCACCGTGTCGCCGCGCTCGATCCGGGTGGACAGACGGTACGGGAACTCCGTGCCCGAACGGTAGATCTTGTCGATGTACACGCCGACCATGAAGGGCTCCCGGCGCAGGTCGGCGAGGGTCTTGCCCAGTTGCGCCTTGTTCGAGGCGACCACGTGCAGGGACTCGGTCTGGTAGCCGAGCAGTTCCACGTCGTCCGTCTCGGGCCCGATGTGCGTCCGGGCGTCGAAGTCGACGAGCGAGCCGCGCAGCGCGCTGACGGCGACCACGTCGCCCGCACGGAGCACCGTCCCCTGGTCGTGGGGGAGGATCCGCCCCTCGCGCCGCACCCGGGTCACGTAGATCCGGTGCCCCAGCTCCTTCTGCTGGTTCTCGAAGTCGTCGATGGTCCGGCCGACCAGGGGCGAGTGGTCGATCCGGTAGGCGCGCAGGACGACCTCGTAGTAGCCCTCGGCGAGGTCGGGGTCGTCGCCGGGGGCGTCCAGCTCCTTGGCGAGCGCCGCGGACTCGGTGGCCAGGTCCCGCCTGTACAGCCTGGGCAGGACGTTGGCGAGGAGCAGCGCGCAGAGGATCGTGCCGAGCGGGTACGTGACGGCGTAGCCGATCGCGACCAGGTTCTCCTCGTTCCTGATCTGCGCGGCGGAGAGCCCCGGCAGGTTGCCGATGGCGTCCTGGGCGACGCCGATGACCGCCGACTGGGTGAGCGCGCCGCCGAGCAGACCGGCGGAGAGCCCGGGACCGTACCCCAGCATCGCGGCGAAGCCCCAGGAGACGAGGAGGCCCGTCACACAGACCACGACGGCGTTGAGGACCTGTGGGAGCCCGTCCTTCCTCAGTCCCCGGAAGAACTGGGGTCCGACCTTGTAGCCGAGGGCGAAGAGGAACATGGTGAAGAAGAGGTTCTTCACCGTGCCGTCGATGGTGACCTTGAACTGGGCGCCGAGCAGCAGCCCCGCCACCAGACAGCCGGTGACCGCGCCCAGCGCGATCGCCTTCCAGCGGAGCTTGCCGAAGAGGAAGCCGAGCGCGACCGTGATGAAGACCAGCAGTTCGGGATGGGGCTGGAAGATGTTCCGGTCAAGGAATTCGATCATGGGTTCCCCTCATGCCCCGAGAATCCCGACGAGCAGCGGGCCCGTCAGGGGGAGCAGGAAGTTGGAGAGGGTGTACGTGACGGTGTAGCCGAGCATCGGCACCGAACTCTGCGCCACCTGGGTGATCGAGGTGATCGCCGGGGTCGAGCACTGCTGGCCCGCGATGGCGCCGATCAGCAGCGGTTTCTCGATCCTCAGCAGCTTGCGGCCGACGAACAGGGAGAGCGTCGCGGGCACCAGGACCATCGCGATCCCGGCGAACGGCAGCAGCGCCCCGTACTCCTTGAGCAGCGGCCACGCCTGCGGACCGGACACCAGACCCGTGCAGGCGATGAAGATGGCCAGGCCCATGTCCTTGAGGGTGGTGGCCGCCTGCGGGGGGAAGGCGCCGAAGGTCTGCGTCCGGGATCGGAACCAGCCGAAGAGCAGCCCCGAGATCAGACAGCCGCCGCCGGTGCCGAGCGACATCGGGACCGAGCCGAAGCGGACCACGACCTGGCCGAGCAGCGAGCCGCAGACGATGCCGAGACCCAGATAGATGAAGTCGGTGGCGTCGTTCTTCACCACCGCGCCGATCTTCGACGCCAGCCTGCCGAGCCCCGAGCGGGCGCCGACCAGGGTGAGGACATCGCCCCGGGCGACGACGGTCTCCGGGGTCGCGGGCAGGTGCTGGTCGTTGCGGAGCACGTCCGTCACATAGACCCCGCCGGAGGCGAACTCCGGGTGCTCCTTCGACAGGGCGTCCAGGGACTTGCCCACCGCGCCCCGGTCGGTCAGCGAGACCTGGGTGGTGGCCAGCGGGGTGTCGAGCCCGGGGACCGCCGGGGTCTCGGGGCCGATGACCCGCCACGCCCCGATGACCTGCGCCCGCCGCCCGACCGCAAGGACCAGATCGGAGAGGGTCAGCTCGAAGTCGGGCGGGGGAGGGGTGAGGACCTTGCTGCCCCGCTTCACCGACTCGACGGTGACCCGGCCGCCGAGCGAGCGCTCCACCTCGCCGACGGAGACGCCGTCGGCATGGGTGACGAGGAAGGTCCGGCCGACCATGTTGGGCAGCGCCTCCCGCTCGTCGGAGTCGAGCCCGCCGCTGCCGCCGCGCATCTTCTCCCACAGCGCGCGGGAGGCCTCGCGGAGGTCGATGCGCATCATCATCGGCATGATCTGGCTGGTGTAGATGACGATGGTGACCAGGCCGAAGAGGTAGCAGACCGTGTACGCGGTGGCCACATGGCCCTGGTACTGGGCGATCTGCTGCTGGGTCAGGTCGGAGAGCTTGCCGATGGCCTCGGTGGCCGTGCCGACGACCGCCGACTCGGTGGCGGCACCGGCCAGGATGCCGGCGGCGGTGCCGACGTCCAGGTCGAAGCCCTTGGCGAGACCGAGGGCGATGCCGACGACGCAGACGACCTCGATGAGGCAGAGGGCGAAGAAGCGCAGGCTCTCGCGGTTGAGGTTGGCGAAGAACTGCGGGCCCGCCAGATAGCCGAGGGAGAAGATGAACAGGGCGAAGAAGATCGTCTTCACATCGTCCGAGACGACGACCTTGGACCAGGCGCCGAGCAGCAGCGAGACGATCAGGGTGCCGCAGATCCCGCCGAGCGTGATGGGCCCGACGCGGAGCTTGCCGAGGAGGTACCCGGCCGCGAGGCAGAGGAAGAGGGCGAGTTCGGGATGGTCACGGAGGACTCCCATCTGCCCTCACATCGCCCAAGAAGTCGGAAACATGTGAATATCGGACATAAGGGGAACGTAGCAGGGTGGGCGGGAAGTGGATCACCGGCGGGGCCGAATGGGTGAACGGGTGCATGAGGGAGAGGGCGAACGGGGGAGAGGGCGAACGGGCGAGAGGGTGAACGGGCGGGTTCCGCTCACTCATTCACCGCGCCCCGCGTCACCCCGCCCACCAGGTGCCGCCCGAACAGGCCCAGGACCAGCAGCAGTGGCACCGTCCCGAGGAGCGCCCCCGCCATCACCACCGACTGGTCCGGCACGTAACCCCGCCCCAGACCGGTGAGTGCCACCTGCACCGTCGGGTTCCCCGTCTGCGTCAGCGCGAGCACCGGCCAGAAGAAGTCGTTCCACGCCGTCACGAACGACAGCGTCGCGAGCACCGCCATCGCCGGGCGCGCCGCCGGGAACACCACGTGCCACAGCGTCCGTACCGTCCCCGCCCCGTCCATCCGCGCCGCTTCGAGCAGTTCCGTCGGCAGTGCCCGGCGCAGATGCTGGCGCATGAAGAAGACCCCGAAGGCCGAGACCAGCGAGGGCAGTACCACCGACTGGAGTTCGTCGGTCCAGCGCAGCCGGGCGACCAGCAGATAGAGCGGGACCGCCCCCAGCTGCGGCGGCACCAGCATCGTCCCGGCCACCAGGAGGAGCAGGGCCCCTCGGAAGCGGAACCGCAGCTTGGCGAAGGCGAATCCGGCGAGGGTCGCGCACAGCACCGTCCCCACGGCGACCGCCCCGGCGACCAGCGTGGTGTTCGCGAGCGCCGCGCCGAGGCGCGCCTCGCTCCAGGCGATCCCCAGGTTCCGCGCCAGGTTCCGGCCGAAGCGGAACGGGGGCGGGGTGGCGGCGAGCCGGGTGCCGGTCCGGGAGGCGGCGACCGCCGTCCAGTAGAGCGGGAAGAGGGAGACGAGGGCGAAGAGCGCGAGCAGGAGGTACGTCCAGGGCCCGGCGCGCCGGTCGTCCCGTCGGCCCTTCACGGGAGGCCCACCGGGCGACCGGGCACGCCGGGCCCTCACCGGAGGCCCTTCCCGGACGGCCGGGCGCGCCGGGTCCGGTCTGCCCGTACGAGCAGCCGGGCCGACCCGAGGATCAGCACCAGGATCAGGAGCATGGTCCAGGCGAGGGCGGCGGCGCGGCCCAGGTGCAGGTTCACCCAGCCCTGCTCGTACAGATAGAGCCCGAGGGTCTGGAACTGGTGGTCCGCCCCGCCCGACGCGCCCGCCCCGCTCCCGAAGAGCAACGGCTCCCCGAACAGCTGGAGCGCGCCGATCGTCGACACGAGCGCGGTGAAGGCGAGCGCGGGCCGCAGCCCCGGCAGGGTGATGTGCAGGAACCGGCGCCACCGCGAGGCCCCGTCGAGGGCCGCCGCCTCGTACAGCTCGCGGGGCACGGTCCGCATCGCCGCCAGATAGATCAGCGCGTTGTAGCCGGTCCAGCGCCAGACCACGATCGACGCCACGGCGCACTTGGCGGCCCGGGGCCCGTTCCGCCAGTCCACCGGGTCCGCGCCGAGGCCGCCGAGGATCCAGTTGGCCATGCCGTGGTCCCGGCCGAAGAACAGGGCGAAGACGAGGGTCGCGGCGGCCACGGAGGTGGCGTACGGGGCGAGCGCGACCACCTGGAGGAAGCCCCGCCCGCGCGGGCGGGTGTCCAGCAGCCATGCCACGCCGAGCGCGAGCAGCAGTTGGGGGACGGTGGCGAGGAGGCCGATGACGAGGGTGTTGCCGAGGGCGTTCCAGAAGAACGGGTCCCCGGCGAGCCGCGCGTAGTTCCGCAGCCCCACCCACTCGGCCTGTCCGGGCGCGGTCAGCTCCACCCGGTGCAGGGAGGCCCAGGCGGTCGCGACCAGCGGAAGCACCCCGAAGGCCCCGAAGAGAAGAAGAAAGGGAGCGAGCAGAAACCAGGGAGCCACCGGCACGCGCCGGTCGCCCCGGGAGGCTTGGCACTCAGGCGGGGGCGGGGGCGGGGAGGGCCGTGCGGGCGGGCGTACGGGTGGCGCCTCGGCCGGGCGTACGGGCCGGGGTGCGGCTGCGGCCCGACGTACGGCTGAGGCCGGGCGAGCGGGCGGGCGCCCGGCCTCGGGCAGCCGTGCCGACGGGGCCGGGCGCGCGGGCAAGGGGGCGGGGTGCGGCGGCAGGGGTACGGGGTCCGGCGGAGTCGGGTGCGGCGGCAGGGACATGGGCCCCGGTGAGGCCGGGTGGGGTGGCAGGGGTGCGGGGCCCGGCGGGAGAGGGCGTACGGACAGGGTTACGGGGTCCGGCGAGGGCGGGTGGGGTGGCAGGGGTGCGGGGCCCGGTGTCGGCGGGGGCTTCTCCCGGCGGGCGGGTGGTTCCATCGCCCCCGCCCGGTCGCCGGTGGCCATCGCTCACCGGTCCAGCGCGTTGTCGAGGGTCTTGAGGGTGGCGTGCCAGGCGTCGGCCGGGTCGCGGGAGGTCTGGTCGATCTGGAGCATGCCGGTGTCGGCGAGGGTCTGGGCGATCAGGGCGTCCTTGGGGCCCACGGGGGCCTGCGGGACGCCTCGGGCCGCTTCGGCGTAGAGGGTGCCGACCGGGGCGTCGCCGAAGTACGGGGCGCGGGCGGCCGCCACCTCGGGGAGCGGGTAGGCGGCCGAGGCGCTGGGGAAGCTGCCGCGCCGGGCGAAGAGCCGGGCCTGCTGGGCGGGGGCCGTCAGCCAGGCGGCGAGCCGGGCCGCCTCCGCCGGGTGACGGCCTTCGGCGGGCACGACGAGGAAGGAGCCGCCCCAGTTCCCGGGGCGGGGCGCGGTCGCCACGTCCCAGCGGCCCCGTCCGGCGGGCCCCGTCTTGTCCTGGATGTAGCCGAGCATCCAGGCGGGGCAGGCGACCGTGGCGAAGGCGCCGTGGGCGAAGGCCTGGTCCCAGTCGGGCGTGAACTGCTGGAGCCGGGCGGTCAGCCCCTGCCGGGCGAAGGAGGCCGCGAGGTCCCAGGCTTCCCGTACGGCGGGGTTGGCGGCCACGACGAGGGCGCCCCGCGTGTCGTAGTAGCGCAGCGGGGCGCTCGCGACGACGGCCGCCAGCACTCCGGACGCGGAGTCGGTGAACGCGGTGCCCGCCGGGGCGCGCTCGCGGTAGCGCAGGCCCGCCGCCCGGTACTTCCGCCAGTCCCCGGCCCACAGGCGCCCGACGGCGTCCCGGCCGGTGGGCAGTCCGGCGCGGGCGAAGAGGTCCTTGCGGTAGCAGACGGCCCCCGGCCCGATGTCGGTGCCGAGGGCGAGGACGCGTCCGTCGGGGCCGGTGCCCTGCGCCCATTTCCAGGGCAGGAAGGCACGCCGGTCCACGCCGGGCAGGGTGCCGAGTTCCACGAGCCGTCCGGCCTGGGTGGTGACGACCTCGGCGATGTTGCCGACCTCGACGGCCTGGACGTCGGCGAGGCCGGATCCGGCGGCGAGGTGGGTGAGGAGCTGCGGGTAGTAGACGTCGTTGCGGGTGAGGGAGGTCTGCCGGACGGCGATGCCGGGGTGGAGCCGCTCGTACTCCTCGTAGAGCCCGGCTTCCCGCAGACCGAAGGTGCCGAACACGCCGACGGTGAGGGTGACGGGCCTCCTCCCGGCCGGGTGGCCGCCGGGCCGGTGCGCGGGGACGGGGGAGGGTTCGGCGGGGTCGGTGGCGCAGCCCGCCGCGAGGAGGGCGACGAGAAGGAACAGAACCAGGGCGAGGCCGCCCCGATACGCCCCCGCTCTCCGCCACCCGCTCCGCATGGCCCCCGACGCTATGCGTCCGGGCCCCGACGACGGGGCCGCAGCTCGCCGGGGGGTCCGTAACTCACCCGTGCGGGGGAGTGGCCGGGGGCGGGATGGGTCCTCGGAACGGATCCGGGAACGGCGAAGGCCCCGGTTCTCGCGAACCGGGGCCTTCATCATTCAGGGTGAGTAACGGGACTCGAACCCGCGACATCCTGGACCACAACCAGGTGCTCTACCAACTGAGCTATACCCACCATGACCGGCGGTTTCCCGAAGGTTTCCCTGACCAGCCGAGAAGAAGTCTACAGGGTCCTGGAGGGTGCTCGCGCCCGCCTTTTCCGTGGTGGGTGGTCGGAGGGCGCGAGCCCCTGGGCGGGAGGGTCAGGCGGAGGGGAGTACGTGCCGGGCCGCGATCCGCTTCGCGGTCTCGGAGTCGGGGCCGGGCTGCGGGACGAAGACCGCCTCGCGGTAGTAGCGCAGCTCCGCGATGGACTCGCGGATGTCGGCGAGCGCCCGGTGGTTGCCGTTCTTCTCCGGACTGTTGAAGTACGCCCTCGGGTACCAGCGCCGGGCCAGTTCCTTGACCGAGGAGACATCGACGATCCGGTAGTGCAGGTGGCCTTCCAGGGCCGGCATGTCCCGGGCGAGGAAGCCGCGGTCCGTGGAGACCGAGTTTCCGCACAGCGGCGCCTTGCCGGGCTCCTTGACGTGCTCGCGGATGTACGCGAGGACCTGGGCCTCCGCGTCGGCGAGCGTGGTGCCTGCGGCGAGTTCGTCGAGCAGTCCCGAGGCCGTGTGCATCTCGCGCACGATCTCGGGCATGGTTTCGAGCGCCTCGTCCGGCGGGCGGATCACGATGTCCACCCCTTCGCCGAGTACGTTCAGTTCCGAGTCGGTGACCAGTGCGGCCACCTCGATGAGTGCGTCGTCCGTCAGCGAGAGCCCGGTCATCTCGCAGTCGATCCACACCATGCGATCGTTCATGCGTCCTACCTTAGGTGGCTTTTTCTTCTCCGAGCAGGCCGACGGGCGCCCGGGGAAGGTGTCCCCGGGCGCCCGCCGGTCCCGCGCCGCGCGGCTCATGGCCGCGTCGGTACCGCGTCACGGCGCGGGTCGCGCCGCTCTTCGGCTACGGCGCGCTGCGCTGGCCCGGGAACGCTGGGCGCCCGGGTGCGTAGGCGTCGGAGTGCGGCTTGGCCGCTTCGAACCCCGGCATCGGCCGTCGCGCACCGGCCGCGACCTGCGCGGGCACGACCGCGTCGAGCACCGCCGTCCCGGTATCGCTCTGCGGCCGCCGGGCACGGTACGCGGCCCGGTAGGCGGCGGGCGAGGAGCCGAGCTGGCGCCGGAAGTGGCCGCGCAGCGCCACCGGCGAGCGGAAGCCGCACCGGCCCGCGACCTCGTCGACCGAGTAGTCGGAGGTTTCGAGCAGCCGCTGTGCCTGGAGCACCCGCTGGGTGATCAGCCACTGGAGCGGGGCCGACCCGGTCAGCGAGCGGAACCGGCGGTCGAAGGTCCGCCGTGACATGTACGCGCGGGCGGCCAGGGTCTCCACGTCGAACTGCTCGTGGAGGTGCTCCAGCGCCCAGGCGACGACCTCGGCCAGCGGGTCGGCGCCGATCTCCTCTGGTAAAGACCTGTCGAGGTAGCGCTCCTGACCGCCGCTGCGCCGCGGCGGGACGACGAGCCGGCGCGCCAGGGCGCCCGCTGCCTCCGTGCCGTGGTCGGTCCGCACGATGTGCAGACACAGATCGATTCCGGCCGCCGTCCCCGCGGAGGTCAGTACGTCCCCGTCGTCGACGAAGAGCTCCCGGGGGTCCACATGGACCGACGGGTAGCGCTTGGCGAGCGTCGGCGCGTACATCCAGTGGGTGGTGGCCGGGCGCCCGTCGAGGAGGCCGGCCGCCGCGAGGACGAACGCCCCCGTGCACAGGCCGACGATCCTGGCGCCTTCCTCATGCGCTCTGCGGAGCGCTTCGAGCGCTTCCGGCGGCGGCGGGGAGGTGATCGAGCGCCAGGCGGGGACGACGACGGTCCCCGCGCGGCTGATGGCCTCCAGGCCGTAGGGCGCGGTCAGTTCGAGTCCACCGGTGGTCCGCAGCGGCCCGTCCTCGCCCGCGCAGACGAGCAGCCGGTAACGGGGCACTCCGGCGTCCTGCCGGTCGATGCCGAACACGGAGAGCGGGATGGAGCTCTCGAAGATGGGGCCGCCGCTGAACAGCAGCACCGCGACGACTTCACGACGGCGGCGCCCGATCAGCTTTCGTGCGGCCTCCGGTACGGCGGAGTCCTGGCTCATGACGCTAAGCCCCCCTCGGTGTTCGCGTCTCCCTGGTCGTGTCGCACCTGCACGTTTCCCCTCGGTTTTGCACGAGACCCCAGTCTTCGGTATCCATGATCGAATCTACTGCGTCCCGTGCCGCCGGCGTGACAAGTTCTCCGTCCGGCCGATTGTCGACAAGGCCACTTGGCGCGAAGCGATCGATCGCGAAGTCTTCCCGCCGGGGCGTCCCCCGGGAGGGCCCGGGGTGGCGAAGAGCCCCGTACGCGGGGGGTGTGAGCCCCTGGAACGGGGCATTCCCGGGTGTCGCCAAGGGGGTTGGCCAACCGTTTTGCCAAGGTCTCGCGGCTGAATGGAAGTTGGCCGAAAACATATGGGTTCGGTTGTGCGAACCTGTCAACTCGAAGGGGGTCCGTCGAAGATAGGGGCTTCTCTTTGTCCCGTTACATACCGGTTCGCCCCCTGGTTCGCTCCCGGTCGTCCGGGTGCTCCGGCGGCCAGGCGCGCCCTCCGCGCGCGGTCGGCGCCCGGTCCGCGCCCGGTCCGCGCTCCGAAGGGTCCCGGTGGCGCCCGGCGTACGCCCGGCGCCGAGGGGCGGCGCGGTCCCCGCACGGCGGCGGGCCGGAGGCGCGGAGGGCGCGGAGCGGAATCCTCCGGTCACTCTCGGCGACGCCTGCGGGGTCCCGTACGGACGTCTGTAGGACACATCCGGCATTGCCAGATCGTGAACCGCTCGTGCATGCTCCCTGGAACGCCGCGCGCGAGCGGCGGCGCGCCGGGAGTGGTGCGGCGGACTCTGGGCAGGAGAGGAGTGTCGCCGTAGCCTTGGGGGTATGGGGTTGGGAAGATGATTCCCGGACACAGCTCCGCCGCCACCCGTCGTTCGTCCCCTCTGTTCCCCGTCCCTTCCCACGAGGACCTTCTTCGCCGAGACACCGATGGCCGGTCACGAATTCCCCGAACCCGCGGACCGCAAGCGCGTCGCCGACTCCACGGTCGACCCCCTCGCGGTAGAACAGCCACGTCACGCCTGCGATCCGGCCTTCCGGCACGGGGTGGTCGTCGGCTTCGACGGCTCCACTTCCAGCGAGCGAGCCCTTGCGTACGCCATCGGCATGGCCAGGCGTTCCGGCTCGGGCCTGATCATCGTCCATGTGGCCAACCGGCTCCCCACCACGGTGTGGGCCGGTTGCGAGCCACCCGTCTTCGTCGACGTGCCCGACCATCGCACCGAGGTCCTCGGGCTTGAGCTGGCATGTGCCGAGCACCTCTCCGAGGTGCCCTGGATCCTCGTCGAGCGCGGCGGGGACATCTGCCACGAGCTGGAGGAGGTCGGCCGGGAGTACTCGGCGGACGCCATCGTGGTCGGCTCCACGCACGGTCTCGTCGGCCGGATCTTCGGCTCCGTCGCCGGCCGTCTCGCCCGCCGCGCCCGACGGCCCGTGATCGTCATCCCGTAGGGCCCGCATCCGGCCTCCCCGGGGCCGCCGGCCGTCCGTCCCGTAGGGCCCGAGCCCGGCGGTCCCGTAAGGCCCGAGCCTGTCGTCCCGTAGGGCCCGCGAGAGGTTTCGTGGGCCCTGCGGTGGTGGCCGGGCGGGCGCCCGGGGGCTCGTACGGCGGCCCCGTCCGTCACGCGCGGCCCGTCGGAACATCCGTTCAACTGCCGTTCTCCGGCCATAATTTCGGACTTCCGCAGGTGGATTGTGCGCTTGTGAAGGGTAGCTAAAGAGGCACCGCCCATCCCAGCTCGCGCAGCACGTCTGCGTATCTGAAGGGAGCCCGCCGTGCACGACGAAGTCGCCGCGGGAAACACCACCTCCACTCTCGGACACCTCGCCCTCGGACTGACCCTGCTGGCCTTCGGCCTGGGCGGTACGGGGGTCGTCGACAACGTCGCGGCAGCCGATGCCGCGGGCCTCGCCACCTGGGTCGGCGGGGTCACCCTCTTCCTCGTCGGACTGCTCGCCCTGCGCGCGGGCGACACGAGCCGGGGCACGGCCCACACGGCCCTCGGCGCCTTCTGGTTCACCTGGGGCACCGCGACGGGCGGCGGCGCCTCGGCCGACGCCGTCGGTGTCTTCCTGCTCCTGTGGGCGCTCCTGGCGCTCACCCTGACGCTGGCCGCTGCGGGCAGCGGACTGTTCGGGCAGGGCGTGTACGGACTGCTCTTCCTCGCGCTGCTGCTCTTCGGCATAGGGGCGCTCGCGGACAGCGGGGGTCTGGCGAAGGCGGGCGGCTGGGTCGCCGCCGTCGCCGGGCTCCTCGCCTGGTACGGCGCCACGGCGTCCGTCGCGGGGTGGCCGACGGCCCCGCGCCGGACGGCCCGGGGCGAGGCCGCCGCGAGCTGAGCCGGGGGAAGCAGGGGAACAGGGGAGCGGCCCCCGGTGCGCGAGGCATCGGGGGCCGCTCTGGTGTCAGGCGAGCTGCCGGGGGACAGGCCCGGCGGCGCGGGTCCGGGGGACAGGCCCGGACGGCCGCTACTCGACCGTGACGGACTTGGCCAGGTTGCGCGGCTTGTCGATGTCGCGGCCCATGGCGAGCGCCGTGTGGTAGGCGAGGAGCTGGAGCGGGATGCCCATCAGGATCGGGTCCAGCTCGTCCTCGTTCTTCGGCACGACGATGGTGTGGTCGGCCTTCGGCTGCGGCTGGTGCGCCACCGCGAGGATGCGGCCGCTGCGGGCCTTGATCTCCTCCAGGGCGGCGCGGTTCTTTTCGAGCAGGTCGTCGTCGGGGACGATCGCGACCGTCGGCAGGGCGGGCTCGATGAGGGCCAGCGGGCCGTGCTTCAGCTCGGAGGCGGGGTAGGCCTCGGCGTGGATGTAGGAGATCTCCTTCAGCTTGAGGGAGGCCTCAAGGGCCACCGGGTAGCCCCGGACGCGGCCGATGAACATCATCGACTGGGCGCCCGCGTACTCCGCGGCGATCTTCTTGATCTCGTCCTCGGTCTTCAGGATCTCCTCGATCTGCGCGGGGAGCCTGCGCAGGCCCTCGATGATCCGCTTGCCGTCGGTGACGGACAGGTCGCGGATGCGGCCGAGGTGCAGGGCGAGCAGCGCGAAGGCGGTGACCGTGTTGGTGAAGCACTTGGTGGAGACGACGCAGACCTCGGGCCCGGCGTGCACGTACATGCCGCCGTCGGCCTCGCGGGCGATGGCGGAGCCGACCACGTTGACCACGCCGAGGACGCGGGCGCCCTTGCGCTTCAGCTCCTGGACGGCGGCGAGCACGTCGTAGGTCTCGCCGGACTGGGAGACGGCGATGTAGAGGGTGTCGGGGTCCACGACCGGGTTGCGGTAGCGGAACTCCGAGGCCGGCTCGGCGTCGGCGGGGATGCGGGCCAGGGACTCGATGAGCCCGGCGCCGATGAGACCGGCGTGGTACGAGGTGCCGCAGCCGAGGATCTTGATGCGGCGTATGGTGCGGGCCTCGCGGGGGTCCAGGTTCAGACCGCCGAGGTGCACGGTGGAGAAGCGGTCGTCGATCCGGCCGCGCAGCACGCGGTCGACGGCGTCGGCCTGCTCGGAGATCTCCTTGTGCATGTAGGTGTCGTGGCCGCCCATGTCGTAGGAGGCGGCCTCCCACTCGACGGTCTCGGGGGTGGCGGTGGTGGAGGTGCCGGAGACCGTGTACGTGCGGAAGTCGTCGGCCTTGAGGGTGGCCATCTCGCCGTCGTCGAGGGTGACGACCTGACGGGTGTGGGCGATCAGGGCGGCGACGTCGGAGGCGACGAGCATCTCCTTCTCGCCGATGCCGAGGATGACCGGGGAGCCGTTGCGGGCGACGACGATGCGGTCGTTGAAGTCGGCGTGCATCACGGCGATGCCGTAGGTGCCCTCGATGACCTTCAGGGCCTCGCGGACCTTCTCCTCCAGGGTGTCGGCCTGGGAACGGGCGACGAGGTGGGTGATGACCTCGGTGTCCGTCTCGGAGGCGAAGGCGACGCCGTCGGCCTCCAGCTTGGCGCGCAGCTCCTGGGCGTTGTCGACGATGCCGTTGTGGACGACGGCGACCTTGTTCTCGGGGTCCATGTGCGGGTGCGAGTTGACGTCGCTCGGCGCGCCGTGGGTGGCCCAGCGGGTGTGGGCGATGCCGGTGGTGCCGGTGAAGCGCTTGGGGATCCTGGCTTCGAGGTCGCGGACGCGGCCCTTGGCCTTGGCCATCTTCAGGCCGGAGGCCTTGGGGCTGGTGATGACCATGCCCGCCGAGTCGTATCCCCGGTACTCCAGGCGCTGGAGCCCCTCCAGGAGCAGCGGGGCGACGTCGCGCTTACCGATGTAACCGACAATTCCGCACATAAAGGTGAAACCCTCCAGGTTGGTGAGCGTGCTCAGCCGTAGACGATGCGGCGCAGCTGCCGGAGCGACAGCTCCGGGGGCGATACGGCGCGGTGCGGGAGTTCCGTCGCGATCCGTTCGAAGATCTCGGCGTTCACGGAGCCGCCGGACTGTAGTTCGCGGTGACGGCGGCGGACGAACTCCTCGGTCGTCTCGTCGAAGTACGCCAGCACGTCGAGGATCACCCGGGTGGCCTCGCCGCGCTGGAGCGCGGTGCTGCGGATCAGGTGGTCGATGAGGTCGTCGTGTGACGGGCGGCGTTCAAGCACCCGTGAATACTGAAGGGTATTCGGCATTCTTAGCAAGAATCCTGCCCGAAATCGGGCAGGGAAGGCATGATCGAGGGGGTAAAACAGGGTCTTGGTCCAGACCTTTACCGTTCGGACCCGCACTACTACCCAGAGCGACGCTTCGACGGTACAAATCGGGGGACGAGCCCCCCGCCCCCCAGGGGACGGAGGGACGAGCCCACCGCCCGAAAGGGACCCAGTCTGTGAGTCAGCGCCGAAGGATTCCCCGTCTGATCGGAACCCTCCTCCTCGTCGCCGCCGCCGGAGTCGGCTGTGGCGAGGCCACCGCCCAAGGCCGAACCGAAGGCGGCAGAGCAGCCGCCGAGCCCGGAGTCCGCCCGCTCGGCCGGATCGTCCCCGTCCCCGCCTCCGTCACCCCCGAGGGCAGGCCCTACGTCCTCAGCCGCACCACCCGCATCGGCATCGACACCCGCTCCGCCGACGCCAAGGCGCTCGGCGGCTACCTCGCCGGGCTGCTGCGCCCCGCCACCGGCTTCCCGCTGCCCGTCGTCGACGAGCGGGCGGCCGAAGGCGGCATCCTGCTCCGGCTGCGCTCCGGGGAGACCGCGCTCGGCGACGAGGGCTACCGGCTGCGCTCCGCGCCCGAGGGCCTCACCGTCACCGCCCGCACCCCCGCCGGGCTCTTCCACGGGCTCCAGACCGTCCGTCAGCAGCTGCCCGCCGCCGTCGAGCGCGACAGCGTCCAGCCGGGCCCCTGGAAGGTCGCCGGTGGCACCGTCACCGACACCCCGCGCTTCGCCTACCGGGGCGTCATGCTCGACGTCGCCCGCCACTTCTTCACCGTCGACCAGGTGAAGCGGTACATCGACCAGGCGGCGCTCTACAAGGTGAACACCCTCCATCTGCACCTCACCGACGACCAGGGCTGGCGCATCGCCATCGACTCCTGGCCCCGGCTCACCACGCACGGCGGCTCCACCCAGGTCGGCGGCGGTCCCGGCGGCTTCTACACCAAGGACGACTACCGCGAGATCGTCCGGTACGCCGCCTCCCGCCACCAGGAGGTGATCCCCGAGATCGACCTGCCGGGCCACACCAACGCGGCCCTCTCCTCCTACGCGCAGCTCAACTGCGACGGTGTCGCCCCGCCCCTCTACACCGGCATCAACGTCGGCTTCAGCACCCTGTGCGCGTCCAAGCCGGTCACGTACGACTTCGTCGACGACGTCATCCGGGAGATCGCCGCGCTGACCCCCGGCCGGTACCTCCACATCGGCGGCGACGAGGCGCGCGCCACCAGCCACGCCGACTACAAGACCATGATGGACAAGGTGCAGCCGATCGTCGCCAAGTACGGCAAGAAGGTCGTCGGCTGGCACCAGCTCACCGGCACCACCCCCGCCGACGGAGCCCTCGTCCAGTACTGGGGCCACGACCGCACCCCCGCCGCCGACAAGGAGCGGGTCGCCGAGGTCGCCCGCGCCGGGACCGGGGTGATCGTCTCGCCCGCCGACCGCAGCTACATCGACATGAAGTACACGAAGGACTACGCGCTCGGCCTCAGCTGGGCCGGTTACGTGGAGGTCCAGCGCTCCTACGACTGGGACCCGGCGACCTATCTGCCGGGCGTGCCCGAGTCCGCCGTCCGGGGCGTCGAGGCGGCCCTGTGGACGGAGACCCTGTCCACCTCGGCCCACCTCGACGAGATGGCCTTCCCGAGGCTGCCGGGCGTGGCGGAGCTGGGCTGGTCCCCGGCGGCCGGCCACGACTGGGAGTCGTACAAGGTCCGGCTCGCGGAGCAGGCGCCGCGCTTCGAGGCCCTGGGCATCGGCTGGTACCGCTCCCCGCAGGTCCCCTGGCCCGGCGCGGGTTCCTGACCGCAGGAGCCGTCCACCGGTCGCGGCCGTCGGCCGGGCGACCCGGCCGGTACGCGTGAAGACGACGCGGGCCCCGGCGGAGGACCGTACTCCGCCGGGGCCCGCGCCCGTCCGTCAGGCGAACCGCGCGATCGGGTTCACCAGGTCGCCGACCAGCTGGAGGGCGGCCGAGGGGTCCGCGAGGTCGACCATCTGCCGGTTGTCGCGGAGCTGGAGCCGGTTGAGCGCCGACAGGGCGAAGGTCTCCGCGAACATGTCGTACTGCCGGAAGCGGTCCGCGAGTTCCGGCTTCGACTCCTCGTAGCCGCGCACGCACGCGGCGACCGTGCGCCAGAAGCCGTCCTCGTCGAGGACTCCCTCCGCCGCGAGGGTCGCCGCGAGGAAGCGGAAGAAGCAGTCGAAGACGTCCGTGAAGACGGAGAGCAGCTTCATGTCCTCGGGGACGTCCGCCCGGACCCGCTCCACGGCCGGGGGCAGGACCGCCGCCGGGTCCATGACGACGATCTCCTCGGCGATGTCCTTGAAGATCGCCCGGACGACCGCGCCGTGCTTGTCGAGGACCAGGATCACGTTCTCGCCGTGCGGCATGAAGGCCAGGTCGTACGCGTAGAAGCTGTGCAGCACCGGCACCAGGTAGGCGTCCAGGTAGCGGCGCAGCCAGACCTCGGGCGCCAGGCCCGACTCCTTGATCAGCGCGCCGGTGAAGGAGGCACCCGTGTGGTCGACGTGCAGCAGCGAGGCCATCGTGGCGAGCCGCTCGCCCTCGCCGAGGCCTGGCACCGGGGACTCGCGCCAGAGCGCGGCCAGCATCTTGCGGTAGGGCGAGTAGCGGTCGGTGGCGGCCTCGTACTCCAGGTGCCGGTAGCCGACGGCGGCCCGCTCGCGGATGATCGAGAACCGCGCCCCGGTGAAGACCCGGTCGGCGGCGATCAGGCCGTGCAGCCAGTCGTTGATGGCCGGGGTGGCCGCCATGTACGCGGCCGAGAGGCCCCGCATGAAGCCCATGTTGAGGACGGACATGGCCGTCTTCACATAGTGCCTGGCCGGGTCGGAGGTGTTGAAGAAGGTGCGGATGGACTGCTGGGCCAGATAGGCGTCGTCGCCCTCGCCCAGGTACACCAGGCGCTCCTGGGCGACCTCGGCGGCGAAGGTGACGGAGAGCTTGTTCCACCACTGCCAGGGGTGGGCCGGCATCAGCAGGTAGTCGGCCGGGTCGAGACCGCGTCCGGTGAGGACGGCGGCGAAGCGGTCGACGGCCTCGTCGCCCAGCTCGGCGCGGACGAAGGTCTCGTAGTCGATGCCCGCCCCGGCGGTGAAGGCGGCGCGGTCGCGGCGGGCGGCCAGCCAGATCAGATGGATCTCGCTCGCGGCCTCGGGGGCGTACGCGCGGAACTCGTCGACGCCGAAGCCGAGACGGCCGTTGTTGGCGACGAAGCAGGGGTGGCCCTCGGTCATCCCGGTCTCGATCGCCTGGAAGCCGGCGCGGGCCAGGTCGGCGCAGGTGACGGGCGGTTTGGTCGCCTTGAAGGCGGTACCGGCGAGGGTGGAGGAGATCTCCTCCAGGTAGACCGGGAGGACCTCGTCGCTCAGGCCGAGGGAGCCGCGCAGTTCGATGACGAACTGGAGCGCGTCGAGCGGGAGGTGCTCGTCGCCCCGGTGGCGGCTGATCGAATCGGGGTAGACCTGCCAGTGGTCGAGGGCGAACCGGTCGGCGGTGAAGCGGTAGGCGGTGGCGCCGTCGTCGCTGAGGACCTCGTAGCGGCTCTCGCCCAGTTCCCTGGGGTGCAGCAGCCGCTCGTGGGCGAACTCGGCGAGGCCCTTGCGGATCAGGGCGCGGTTGGCGTCGGCCCAGCGCTCGGGGGTGAGGTGGGCGACGGCCTCGGCGCCGGTGGAGACGCGGTCGGCGGCGGTCACGCGGCGGCTCCCGTGGCCGCCTCGAACCGGGCGCGGGTGCAGAAGCTGAGCAGGGCCTTCTTCTCGGGCTTCCGGATCTCGCGCTCGGGTACGAAGCCGACGGCCTCGTTGAGGGCGTGGACGGCCTTGTTGGCGATGTCGGGCTCGACGACCACGCGGGAGGTCGCCGGGTCGGCGAACAGCTCGGTCATGACGGCGGTGATCACGGTCCGGGTGAAGCCGTGCACGGGGGTGTCGGTGGGTGCGACGAGGAAGTGCATGCCGACGTCGCCGGGGAGCGGGTCGTACAGTCCGACCAGTTCCAGTTTCGCCGGGTCGTACCGCTCCATCAGGAAGGCGGGCTCGCCGTCGACGAGGCCGATGAAGGCGTCGTGGTCGGGGTGGGCGACGATGGCGAAGTACTCGCGCTCGACGTCCTGGAGGGTGGCGCCCTGCATCATCCAGAAGGCGGCCTTGGGGTGGGTGACCCAGGGGTGGATCAGCTCGGCGTCCTTCGACGGGTCGAAGGGGCGTATGGACACGTTCATACCGCGAACTCCTGGAAAGCGATGGTCTTCTCGACGGGGTAGTACTCGCGTCCCAGCATCGCCGCGATGATGTACGCGTTGCGGTACGGGCCCATGCCGAGGTCGGGCGAGGTGACCGAGTGGGTGTGCACGCCCGCGTTCTGGAGGAAGACGCCCCGGCCGGTGATGTCGACGGAGTAGTCGCGGGCCACGTCGAAGCGGCCCCGGGAGTCCCAGCGCAGGCGGTCGCGGACCGGTTCGAGGAAGGCGGGGACGGTGTACTTGTACCCGGTGGCGAGGATCAGGCCCTCGGTGTCCAGGGTGAAGTCCTTGCCCTGCTCCTCCTGGTGGAAGCCGAGGGTGTAGGTGCCGGTGGTCTCGTCGTACGAGGCGGTGCGCAGCGCCGAGTTGCTGAGGAGGCGGGTGGGCGCGGGGGCGGCGATGTTCTTCTGGTAGAGCAGGTCGAAGATGGCGTTGATCAGCTCGCCGTCGATGCCCTTGAAGAGGCCCTTCTGCTCGGTCTCCAGGCGGTAGCGGGTCTCCTCGGGCAGGGCGTGGAAGTAGTCCACGTACTCCGGGGAGGTCATCTCCAGGGTGAGCTTGGTGTACTCCAGCGGGAAGAAGCGCGGGGAGCGGGTGACCCAGTTCAGCTGGTAGCCGTGGACGTCGATCTCGGAGAGCAGGTCGTAGTAGATCTCGGCGGCGCTCTGGCCGCTGCCGACCAGGGTGATCGACTTCTTGCGCTGGAGCGCTTCCTTGTGGCCGAGGTAGCGCGCGTTGTGGACGAGGTCGCCGCCGAGACCCTGGCAGCTCTCGGGGAGGTGCGGGGGCGTGCCGGTGCCGAGCACGATCCGGGCGGAGCGGAACGTTTCCCCGGTGTCGGTGGCGACCTCGTACACCTCGGCGGTCTCGTCGTAGGTCACGGAGGTGACGGTGGTCGAGAACCGGATGGAGGAGAGGCGTGCGGCGGCCCAGCGGCAGTAGTCGTCGTACTCGACCCGCAGCGGGTAGAAGTTCTCGCGGATGTAGAACGAGTAGAGGCGGCCCTTCTCCTTCAGGTAGTTGAGGAAGGAGTACGGCGAGGTCGGGTCGGCCATCGTGACCAGGTCCGACATGAACGGGGTCTGGAGGTGGGCGCCTTCGAGGAACATTCCCGAGTGCCACTCGAAGTCGGGCTTCGACTCCAGGAAGACGCCGTTCAGCTCCTCGATCGGCTCGGTGAGGCAGGCCAGTCCGAGGTTGAACGGACCGAGCCCGATGCCGATGAAGTCGTGGGTCGGGGCCGTCTCAGGCGTGGACAAGGTTCTCTCCCAGGTACTGCTCGGCGTGGCCGGCGATCAGATCGAGGACGGCCGCGATGTCGGCCGTGGTGGTCTCGGGGTTGAGCAGGGTGAACTTGAGGTACTGGCGCCCGTCGACCTTGGTGCCCGCCACGACCGCCTCGCCCGAGGCGAACAGGGCTTTGCGGGCGTGCAGGTTGGCCCGGTCGACGGCCTCGGGGGAGGCGTCGCCCTCGGGTACGTAGCGGTAGACGAGGGTGGAGAGCCGCGGGGCGACGACCACGTCGTAGCGCGGGTCGGCGGTGAGCAGCGCGTGGCCCTCGGCGGCCAGGTCGCAGACCTCGTCGAAGAGGCCGCCGATGCCGTCGGCGCCCATCACGCGCAGGGTCATCCAGAGCTTGAGCGCGTCGAAGCGGCGGGTGGTCTGGAGGGACTTGTCGACCTGGTTGGGTATCCGCTCGGCGAGGGTCCTGCGCGGGTTGAGGTAGTCCGCGTGGTAGGTCGCGTGCCGCAGGGTGGAGCCTTCGCGGACCAGGAGGGCGGAGGAACTCACCGGCTGGAAGAAGGACTTGTGGAAGTCGACGGTGACCGAGTCGGCCCGCTCGATGCCGTCCAGGAGGTGGCGGCGGGTCGGGGAGGCGAGCAGTCCGCAGCCGTAGGCGGCGTCCACGTGCATCCAGGAGCCGTACTCCTCGGCGAGGGCGGCGATCTCGGGGAGCGGGTCGATGGAGCCGAAGTCGGTGGTGCCCGCGGTGGCGACGATCGCCATCGGGACGAGGCCCTCGGCGCGGCAGGTGGCGAGTTCGGCGGCGAGGACGACGGACTGCATCCGCTTCTCGGCGTCGACGGGGACGGAGACGACGGCTTCGGCGCCGAGGCCGAGGAGCGTGGCCGACTTCTGGACGCTGAAGTGGCTGCACTCGGAGGCGAAGATGCGAAGTTTCCGCAGGTCGGTGCTGCCGGACTCCTCGCGGGCGAGGAGCAGCGCCTGGAGGTTGGACTGGGTGCCGCCGCTGGTGAACACGCCGTCGGCGGCGGGTCCGAGCCCGATCCTGCCGGTGGTCCAGTCGACGAGTTTCCGTTCGATGAGGGTGCCGCCCGCGCTCTGGTCCCAGGTGTCCATCGAGGAGTTGACCGCCGAGAGGACGGCTTCGCCGAGGACGGCGGGGATGACCACCGGGCAGTTGAGGTGGGCCAGGTAGCGGGGGTGGTGGAAGTAGACGGCGTCGCGGAGGTAGACGCTCTCCAGTTCGTCGAGAGCGGCGGAGGAGTCGCCGAGCGGCCGGTCGAGGTCGACGGCGTCGATGACGGGCGCGAGGTCGGCCGGGGTCACGCCGGTGAACGGGCCTCGCGTCGTGGCGAGTTTCTCCGCCACCCGCTCGACTCCTTCGGTGACGGAGCGCCGGTAGCTCTCCGCCGTGGCGTCGTTGAGCAGGTGCGAGCGCATGTGGGGGGCCTCCCGGTACGGGGCTCGGTCGCGCCCTCAGGACAGGAAGGGGGCGAGGGGCGACACGGTCGAAACTAAGGTTAGCCTAACCTAATTTTGCATCGCAACGCTCCGCGCCGACTCGCGATACTCCCCGTCAACTTCCGCGCGGGGGGCGGGGGCAGGGGGGCGGGGCGGGTGTGGGGTGTGCCCCCGGTCGGTCTGGGGGTACGCCGTGGTGCGCGCTCCCGGCCCGTCGCGGGGGTGGGTCGTGGCGGCGCGCCGCCGGGTGTGCGGGTGTGCAGGGTTACGGGTGTGCAGGGTTACGGGGGTGCGGTGTGGCGCACGCACCCCCGAGCCACGCGGGTCCGTGCCGTCACGCGCGCTCCCGGGTCGTACGGGAGCGGACCCGCCCCGCGCCGCCGGGCCGTACGGGAACGCACCCGCCCCGCGCGTCCCCCTACGCCTCTTCCCGGGTCTCGTCCGGCACCTCGCGCAGGGCGTCCTCGGAGAGGCCCTTGCGCCAGTAGCCGACGAAGGTCACCCGGCGGCGGTCGAGCCCCCGATCCCGGACGAAGTGGCGGCGCAGCGCCTTCACCGCGCCGGACTCGCCCGCGATCCAGACGTACGGCGCCTCGCCGGGCAGTTCGGTCCCGCGTACCGCGTCGACGGCGGAGGGGGCGCCCTCCTCGCGGACCAGCCAGGTGACGGTGGCGTCCGCCCGGGTGGCCGGTGCGACGCGGTCGCCGGAGTAGGGCACTTCGAGGAAGACCTGCGCGCGGGTGTCGGCCGGCAGCCACTCCAGGATCGCCGAGGCGGCGGGGAGGGCCGTCTCGTCCGCCCAGATCAGCACCGAGTCGGCGTCCTCCGGCAGCCGGAAGCGGACGCCGGTGTTGTCGGCGACCGCCGGTCCGAGGACCACCACGCGGTCGCCGGACGCGGCGCGCCCGGCCCAGCGGCAGGCGGGTCCGCCGTCCTCGTGGAGGGCGAAGTCGATGTCGATCTCGTCGGGCCCGGTGCGCTGCTCGCGGACGGTGTACGAGCGCATCACGGCCCGCTCGTCGTCGGGCATCGCGCGCCAGGCGCCGAGGATCGCGTACATGTCGGGGTTGTCCAGCGGGGGCAGGAGGGGCTCCGGCCGGCCGGGCTGCGGCAGGAAGAGGGAGAGCGACTGGTCGCGGCCACCGGCGGCGAAGTTCTTCAGGTCCTCCCCGGCGAAGGTGATCCGGACCAGGGACGGTCCGAGCCGACGGGTCCGGTCCACCTGGAGGCGGAAGAACTGGAAGGGCGCGGTCTCGGCGTGCGTCATGGGGGAGGACACCTTTGCGGTACGGACGAGGGTCCCTCCGAGGCGGAGGCAAAGGTAGGTTAGCCTAACCTCACGTACGTGCGTAAGGGTGGGACGGAGTGCTCTGACCCACCGTGAGCCGAGCGCGGGCGGGGCGCACGGAGACGGGCCCCGCACCCGAGGGCCCCGTCGGCCGAGAGCCCCGCGCCGAAGCGGCCCGCCCCTGAACGACAGCGGGACCCGCCACCCCCAAGGGGCGACGGATCCCGCCGGGTCGTACGCGCGAGGCTCAGGCCTGGAGCCCCAACTCCCGTGCGATCAGCATCCGCTGCACCTCGCTGGTGCCCTCGCCGATCTCCAGGATCTTCGAGTCCCGCCACATCCGGGCCACCGGGTACTCGTTCATGAAGCCGTAGCCGCCGTGGATCTGCGTCGCCTCGCGCGCGTTGTCCACCGCGACCGTGGAGGAGTACAGCTTCGCGATCGCCGCCTCCTTCTTGAACGGCTCCCCGTGCACCAGCCGCGAGGCCGCGTCCCGCCAGCCGATCCGGGCCATGTGCGCCCGGGTCTCCATGTCGGCGATCTTGAACTGGATGGCCTGGTTGTCGCCGATCGGACGCCCGAAGGCGTGCCGCTCCTTCGCGTACTTCACCGACTCGTCGACACAGCCCTGCGCGAGCCCGGTCGCGAGCGCCGCGATGGCCACCCGGCCCTCGTCGAGGATCCGCAGGAACTGCGCGTACCCCCGGCCCTCCTGACCGAGCAGGTTCGCCGCCGGGACCCGGACGTCGGCGAAGGACAGCTCACGGGTGTCCGAGGCGTTCCAGCCGACCTTGGAGTAGGGCGCGGCGACGGTGAAGCCGGGCGTGCCCGAAGGGACGATGATCGAGGAGATCAGGGGGCGCCCGTCCGGCTTGCGGCCGGTGACGGCCGTGACCGTCACCAGACCCGTGATGTCCGTACCGGAGTTGGTGATGAAGCACTTCGAGCCGTTGATCACCCAGTCGTCGCCGTCGCGGACCGCCGTCGTCCGGGTGCCGCCCGCGTCCGAGCCCGCGCCCGGCTCGGTCAGGCCGAAGGCGCCGAGCAGCTCGCCGGCGCAGAGCCTCGGCAGCCACTCCCGCTTCTGCTCCTCCGTGCCGAACAGGTGCAGCGGCATCGCGCCCAGGGAGACGCCCGCCTCCAGGGTGATCGCCACCGAGGAGTCGACCCGGGCCAGCTCCTCAAGGGCGATGCCGAGCGCCAGGTAGTCGCCGCCCATGCCGCCGTACTCCTCGGGGAACGGCAGCCCGAAGAGGCCCATGCGGCCCATCTCGCGGACGATCTCGTACGGGAACTCGTGCCGCTCGTAGTAGTCGCCGATCTTCGGCGCGACCACGTCGTGCGCGAACGCCTCGACGGTACGGCGGAGTTCCTCGTGCTCGGCGGAGAGCCGGTGGTCCAGGGACATGCGGAACGTCACTCCTTGTGGGAGAGGGCGCGGACGGTACGGGAGGGGCTGGGCCGGCCGAGCCGTTCCGCCATCCACACGCTGGTGGCGGTGAGGGCGGCCAGGTCGACCCCGGTCTCGATGCCGAGACCGTCGAGCATCCACACGAGGTCCTCGGTGGCGAGATTGCCGGTCGCGCTCTTCGCGTACGGGCAGCCGCCGAGGCCCCCCGCGCTGGCGTCGACCGTGGTCACCCCGTGGCGCAGCGCGGCCAGGGTGTTGGACAGGGCCTGTCCGTAGGTGTCGTGGAAGTGCACGGCCAGCCGGGAGGTGGGCACCCCCGCCTCGTTGAGGGCGGTCAGGAGCGCCGTGACATGGCCCGGGGTGGCGACGCCGATGGTGTCGCCGAGGCTCAGTTCGTCGCAGCCCATCTCGGCGAGCGCCTTCGTCACCCGGACGACCTGCTCCACCGGGACGGCCCCCTCCCAGGGGTCGCCGAAGCACATCGACAGATAGCCGCGCACCCGCAGCCCCGACTCGACGGCCCGGGTCACGGTCGGCGCGAACATGGCCAGGGCCTCGTCCACGCTCCGGTTCAGATTGGCCTGGGCGAAGGACTCGGTGGCGGAGGCGAAGACGGCGACCTCCCGGGCGCCGAGGGTGAGCGCCCGGTCGAGCCCGCGCTCGTTCGGCACGAGCACCGGAAGGCGTACGGGCAGCTCGCGGACGAGCGGGTACAGCTCCTCGGCGTCCGCGAGCTGCGGGACCCACCGGGGGTGCACGAAGCTCGTCGCCTCGATCGTGCCGAGCCCGGCGGCGGCGAGCCGGCGCACGAACTCGGCCTTCACCTCGGTCGGGACGGGCGTCTTCTCGTTCTGGAGCCCGTCCCGGGCGCCGACCTCGTGGATCCGGACCCGGGCCGGAAGCGCCGGATCCCGCACGGTCATGGGCAGTACGGGGCTCACGCGCCCGCTCCCTTCACGAACGGCAGGGGACTCACGCGGCCCTCTCCCTTCACCGGCGGTACGGGGCTCACGCGCCCTCCTCCTTCTCCTCGCGGGGGGTCACCACGGCCAGGATCTGGTCCATGGCGACGGTCGTGCCGGGCGTGACGTCCAGTTCGGTGACGGTCCCGGCGTGCGGGGCGGAGATGACGTGCTCCATCTTCATCGCCTCGACGACCAGCAGGCTCTGCCCCGCCGCGACCTCGTCGCCGACCGCCACCTTCACCACGGTCACGGTGCCGGGCATGGGCGCGGCGAGGGTGTCGGCGCCGCCGTGCCGGGCGCCCGACAGGGCCTCGGCGACCGGGTCGTGGTCCAGGACGTGCCAGGAGTCGCCCTCCCGGCCCAGCCAGTTCCCGGCCCGGTGGAAGTGGTGGACGATCCCGTCGACCGTCACCGTCACCGAGCCGTCGGTCACCCGGGCGCCCTCGGGCGCGAAGGCCGCGACCGGCTCCCGGCCCGCCACCCGCAGCGGGAAGGGGAGCGGCGCGGGGGCGCCGCCGAGCCGCCAGCCGCTCGGCACCGAGAACGGGTCCGTCCAGCCGCCGCCCGCCGGGGCCAGCTCCGCCAGCCGGACGGCCGCCGCCGCCGCGTACACCTCGGCGGGCACGTCCTCCGGTACGAGACCGGCCGCCTCCCGCTCCACCAGACCCGTGTCCAGGGCGCCCGCGACCACGTCCTCGTGGGCGAGGAGCCTGCGCAGGAAGCCCGCGTTCGTCGGCACGCCCAGCGTCACCGTGTCCGCCAGGGCCGCCCGGAGCCGACGGAGCGCCGTCGGGCGGTCGGGGGCGTGCACGATCACCTTCGACAGCATCGGGTCGTAGAGCGAGGACACCTCCGTGCCCTGGGAGAGCCCGGAGTCCGTCCGCACCCCGTCGCCCTCCGGCTCGCGCAGTGCGAGGACCGTGCCGCCGGAGGGGAGGAAGCCGCGCGCCGGGTCCTCGGCGCAGAGCCGCGCCTCGATCGCCCAGCCGTCCAGCCTGATGTCCTCCTGCCGGAAGGGCAGCGGCTCGCCCGCCGCCACCCGCAGCTGCCACTCCACCAGGTCCAGGCCCGTGACCAGCTCCGTCACCGGGTGCTCGACCTGGAGCCGGGTGTTCATCTCCATGAAGTAGTACGCGGAGGGGTCGGTGCCCGGCACGATGAACTCGACCGTGCCCGCGCCCACATAGCCGCAGGACCGGGCCGCCTCCACCGCCGCCGCGCCCATCGACGCCCGGACCTCGGGGGTGAGCAGGACGCTGGGCGCCTCCTCGATGATCTTCTGGTGGCGCCGCTGGAGCGAGCACTCGCGCTCGCCGAGGTGGAGCACGTTCCCGTGGGCGTCCGCCAGGATCTGGATCTCGATGTGCCGGGGCCGGTCGATCCACCGCTCCACGAGCAGCGTGTCGTCGCCGAAGGAGGAACGGGCCTCCCGGCGGGCCGCGGCGATCTCCTCGTCCAGGACCGACAGGTCCCGCACCAGGCGCATGCCCTTGCCGCCGCCGCCCGCGCTCGGCTTGAGCAGCACGGGGGCGCCGAGCGCGCGGGCGGCCTCGGCCAGCTCGGGATCGGCGGCGCCCGGCACCACGGGCACGCCCGCCGCCCGTACGGTCTCCTTGGCGCGGATCTTGTCGCCCATCAGGGAGATCGCCTCGGCGGACGGCCCGATGAAGACGAGCCCCGCCTCCGCGCAGGCCCGTGCGAACTCCGCGTTCTCCGCGAGGAAGCCGTAGCCGGGGTGGACGGCCTGCGCCCCGGTGCGGCGGGCCGCTTCGAGGAGCGCGGGCACGGAGAGATAGGACTCGGCGGCGGCCGGCGGGCCGATCCGTACCGCCGTGTCCGCCTCCCGTACGTGCCGGGCGTCGGCGTCCGCGTCGCTGTGGACGGCCACCGAGCGGATGCCCGCCGCGCGCAGGGTGCGCAGCACCCGGACGGCGATCTCGCCCCGGTTGGCCACCAGGACCGTGTCGAACATGCCTCGCATCTGCGGTGAACCCCTCACATCCGGAAGACGCCGAACTGGGGGTCCCCCAGCGGCGCGTTGGCACAGGCGGTCAGGGCGAGGCCCAGCACCTGCCGGGTCTCCATCGGGTCGATCACGCCGTCGTCCCACAGCCGGGCGCTCGCGTAGTAGGCGCTGCCCTGGGTCTCGTACTGCTCGCGGATCGGGGCCTTGAACGCCTCTTCCTCCTCGGCGCTCCACGCGTCGCCGAGCTGGTCGCGCTTGACGGTGGCGAGGACGGATGCGGCCTGCTCGCCGCCCATGACGGAGATCTTGGCGTTGGGCCACATCCACAGGAAGCGGGGGGAGTAGGCCCGGCCGCACATCGAGTAGTTGCCCGCGCCGTACGAACCGCCGACGACCACGGTCAGCTTCGGGACCCGGGTGGTGGCGACGGCCGTCACCATCTTCGCGCCGTGCTTGGCGATGCCGCCGTGCTCGTACGCCTTGCCGACCATGAAGCCGGTGATGTTCTGGAGGAACACCAGCGGGATGCCGCGCTGGTCGCACAGCTCGATGAAGTGGGCGCCCTTCTGGGCGGACTCGGCGAACAGGATGCCGTTGTTGGCGACGATGCCGACCGGGTGCCCGTGGATCCGCGCGAAGCCGGTGACCAGCGTCTGCCCGTACTCGGACTTGAACTCCTGGAAGCGGGAGCCGTCCACCACCCGCGCGATCACCTCGCGCACGTCGTACGGGGTGCGGGAGTCCACCGGCACCGCCCCGTAGAGCCCCGCCGGGTCGACCTTCGGCTCCTCGACCGGCTCGACCGACCAGGGCAGCGGGCCGCGCACGGGGAGCGTCGCGACGATGTTCCGGACGATCCGCAGCGCGTGCGCGTCGTCCTCGGCGAGGTGGTCGGTGACGCCGGAGATCCGCGAGTGGACCTCGCCGCCGCCCAGCTCCTCCGCCGTGACGACCTCGCCGGTCGCCGCCTTCACCAGCGGCGGCCCGCCGAGGAAGATCGTCCCCTGGTTCCGTACGATCACGGCCTCGTCGCTCATCGCGGGCACGTAGGCGCCGCCCGCCGTGCACGAGCCGAGGACGGCGGCGATCTGCGGGATGCCCGCGCCGGACATCCGCGCCTGGTTGTAGAAGATCCGGCCGAAGTGCTCCCGGTCGGGGAAGACCTCGTCCTGCATCGGCAGGAACGCGCCGCCCGAGTCCACCAGGTAGAGACAGGGCAGCCGGTTCTCCAGGGCCACCTCCTGGGCCCGCAGGTGCTTCTTCACCGTCATCGGGTAGTACGTGCCGCCCTTGACGGTCGCGTCGTTGGCGACGATCACGCACTCGCGGCCCGAGACCCGGCCGACGCCCGCGATGACCCCGGCGGCCGGAGCCTGGTCGCCGTACATCCCGTTCGCCGCGAGCGGGGCCAGCTCCAGGAAGGGCGAGCCCGGGTCGAGGAGGGTGTCCACCCGGTCGCGCGGCAGCAGTTTGCCGCGCGCGGTGTGCCGGGCCCGCGACTTCTCGCCGCCGCCGAGGGCGACGGCGGCGAGCTTGGCGCGCAGGGCCGCCGCCAGCTCGTGGTGCGCCGCCTCGTTCGCCCGCCAGGCCGGTGAGGCGGGGTCCGCCGCACTCGACAGCACAGGTGCCTGCTGCATCCCTACGAGCCCCTTTGCTCGGTTAATGAGCGTTAACGTACGGAGACTAGGTTAACGACCGCTAACGGAGATGTCTACAATCGAAAGCATGACCACTGGCTCCACCCGCACCGACGCGCCGACCCGCCGCGAACAGATCCTCAAGGAAGCCGCCCGGCTCTTCGCCGAGCGCGGCTTCCACGGCGTGGGCGTCGACGAGATCGGGGCGGCGGTCGGCATCAGCGGCCCCGGGCTCTACCGCCACTTCGCGGGCAAGGACGCGATGCTCGCGGAACTGCTGGTCGGCATCAGCGAACGCCTCCTCTCCGGCGGCAGGCTGCGCGCGGCGGAACACCCCGGCGACCCCCGCGCCCTCCTCGGCGCCCTCATCGACGGCCACATCGACTTCGCCCTCGACGACCGCCCCCTGATCACCCTCCACGACCGCGAACTCGACCGCCTCAAGGACGAGGACCGCAAGAAGGTCCGCCAGCTCCAGCGCCAGTACGTCGAACTGTGGGTGGAGGTCGTCCGCGCCCTCTACCCCGCCACCTCCGAAAGCGAGGCCCGCACCGCCGTCCACGCGGTCTTCGGCCTCCTGAACTCCACCCCCCACCTGGCGACGGTGGGCCGCCGCCCCCTGGAGGAACTGCTGCGGAGGCTGGCGGACGGGGCGTTCGGGGCGCTGGGGTAGGCGGGTCGGAAAAGGCGAAACGGTCCGCCGGTAAACCAGCGGACCGTTTCGGCGAGGAGGACCAGGGATCCGTTTGGCGTGACGCGGATCGTTTCGCGACGAATCCGCGGAAATGCCGTCCGACTGCTCCTCGCTACAGGTATTCCTCCAGCCCGCTGAAGCGGGCTTCGCCGGTCGCCAGGCTCACCTTGATCGGCCAGAGGCCCAGTAGACGCTTCATCTCGTCGCGTGACTCGAGATACTCGACCGAGTTGTACGGCGCGATGAGATGGCTCTCATCGCAGCGCACGTTCTGGTAGTCGATCGCCATCTCCGGGTCGCCCTCGGAATAGTTTTCTCGCAGGAACTGCTCGGCCATTGCGAGGGCCGTCGATTCATCCATCAGTCAGTCCTCATGAACTTGTAGTTATCCCAGGTGTCCACGTGGGCGGCGGCGCCCTGCTTCAGTTGTCCATCGAGGAATACTACTTCCCCTCGAATGTTCACGACATTGAACACGTGACCACCGTCTTTCTTGTTGCCGGAGACGATTCCTCTGGCTCCGTGGCCGGCTTGGGTGACCGTTCTTACTATCCAGGAGAGGTTCATGTCTCGGAATTTTCTTCCCGGATAGTATGCCTCAATGCTCTCCAATGACCCACGCCCTAGGTCTCCTCGGGCGGAGGATGCGCCCTTCCCGGCGAGGATGTTGTCTACCGAAATCGCGCACGCTCGGCAGTTGGTTTTGCCCTTCTGGGGGTTCACCAGCTTCCAAAGGGCTTCATTCGCAGGGGTTTTGTATTCCTGTTTGAAGGCGCTGGTGAGCCGAGCCGGGGAACTACGCAGCGCGCCGCCGACGAAGATAGGTGAGTCGGTCATCGCGCTCACCGACTCTTCGAGTGCGATCTGGGCGCACGCTGCAGGGAGGGCGGCACAGACAGGCGCGGCGATCACTGCGAGAGAGGCGAAGGCCACCCCGTATACGAGTGCGCATTGCCATGTCTCGGTGCAGCCGTGGCTCAGCCCGGGAGCCGCCGGGTACCCGCCGGTGTACTGGAGTCCGGGTTTCGTCGGGGAAGACGAAGTTCCGGAGTTGGGGGAGGGAGTGCCAGGCGGGCAGTAATTCATTCCCATCGCGTAGTAGCACCCGCCGCCGCCGCCGCCTCCTCCTCCTCCTCCTCCTCCGCCTCCTCCTCCGCCTCCGCCGCCGCCGCCGCCTCCGCCTCCGCCTCCGCCGCCTCCGCCGCCGCCTCCGCCGCCGCCTCCGCCGCCTCCGCCGCTCGGGAACGTTTCCTGCCCGCCGTCATCCTTGATGTCGTCGGCAGGGGTCCAGGCGTTGTCGCTCTCGCAGTGACCGTTTCCGGCGTCGACGCAGGTGCCTGTGGGGTCGGAGAAGGTGAGGGGGTTGTTGGTGGCGTAGCTGTAGCTGTTGAGGGTTTGGGGTTTGTCGATCTCCAGGAGGGGGTCGACGCTGATGAACTGGCCGAGGTTGGGGTCGTATTCGCGGGCGCCGATGTGGGTGAGGCCGGTGGTGGTGTCGATGTCACCGCCGACGAAGCCCTTGGTGCCGGGCCAGAAGAAGGGGGCCGCGCCGCGCTGTCCGCCGAACGGGAGGGCCTTGCGGCGGTTGACCGCGAGACTGCTCGCGGCGATGGACAGGGTGTTGGTGTTGTGGTGGTCGGAGACCAGGATGCGGACGCTGGCGTCCTTGCTGGTGCGGATGACCGAGCCGCCGGGCACGCTGTAGTAGCGGGTGCCGTTGGTGATCGCGGCGGCGGTGGTGCCTGCCTTGCGGGTGAGTTCGAGTTCCTGGCCGCCGGGCAGGTAAAGGGTGGTCTTGGCCGGGTCCCGCTTGAGGACGCGGGTCCCTTCGGCGTCGTAGAGGAACGACGTGGACTGACTGGAGATGGTGGAGGACTTGAGCTTGCCCTCCGCGTCCCACACCAGGTCCTGCGCCGGGCCCCCGGCCGGGGTCTTCTTGGTGAGGTTGCCGGTGGTGTCGTAGACGTAGGCGTCGGTTCCGGTGGTGCCGCCGGTGGCGGTCACCGAGGTGACGGCGTGGGCCTGGGCCGCGCCGGTGGTGGCCGGGTAGGCGTAGGTGCGGGTGGTGTCCGCGGTGACCGGGCCGGCCTTGTACTGCTTCTCGGTCTTGCGCTGGCCGGTGTCGGTGTAGGTCCAGGACGTCCGGTACGGGTCGACGGTGCCGAGGTTGGGCGTGCCGGTGCCGTTGACGGACTTGGTGGCGCAGGCGTCGCCGGAGGACCAGGCGTCGGTCAGACGGCGTGCCCAGTCGTAGGTGAAGCACTGGTCGTCGGTGACGGTGCCGTCGTTCTGGGCGTCCCGGATCGAGGTGATGTTGCCGATCTGGTCGTACCCGTAGGCGATCTTCGACAGGGTCGCGGGGCCGGTGGCCTCGCGGTTGACCTGGTTGCCGACCAGCCGCCGGGTGGACGTCTCGTAGGTGAGGGTCTGGGTGACGAGCTTGCCGAGGTTGCCGAGCTGGGCCTGGGCCAGTTCACCGAAGGGGGTGTAGCCGGCGCCGCGCAGGTAGGCGTGGTTGAGCGAGCTGTCGACGATGGCCAGCGTGTCGTTCGAACCGTAGTGCTGGGTGACGGTCTCGGCGGGCAGCGCGGCGCTGACGCTGGCGTGGGTGCCGGCGGTGCTGTAGGTGGCGGTCAGTGGCAGACTGCCGACCGGGGTCGTGGTGGAGGCCACGGTGTAGGTACCGGCGAGGAGTTCCTCACCGGCGATACTCGGGACCGTCACCTTCGTGCCCGTGGGCTGACCGGCGGTGTTGTAGCCGGTGATCTCGGTGGTGTAAGCGGCACCGGAGTTGTCGTTGTCGTACCGGACCGACTTCTGCGCGAGTCCCTTGCCGCCAGTGGCACCGTCGTAGGTCCACTCCGCCAGCTTCGTACCGGTGACGGAGCCCACACGCAGGCTGCTCCTGCGGCCCAGCTCGTCGTAGGTAGTAGCCAAAGTCCCCCGCGCACTGGTGACGGTGTCCGCGAAACCGTCGCTGTTGTAGTGCGTGACGGACAGACCCTTGTCGGGGTCCAGCGCGTTCACCTGACGGCCGCGCAGGTCGTAGGTGTAGCGCCAGGTGTTACGGCCGGAGGAGTCCGTCAGCGACGCGAGCTGGCCGGCAGAGTCGTAGGTGCGGGTGGTCTTCTCGTACTGGGAAGCCGCCGCACCCGGGACGGGGTTGCGGTCCTTGTACTGACGTTCTTCGATCGTGCGGCCGCGGACGTCGCTGAGGGTGAGGGTCGCGGTGCCACCGACGGGTGGGACGCTGGCGGTCCAGTAGTCGCCGTAGGTGGTGGTGGTCTTCCACTGTGGCACGTTCAGCGAGAGCTGGGTGCTCTCGGTGGCACGGCCCCGGCCGTCGAACACCGTTTGGGAGGACTGGGGGACGTCCTTGGGCAGAACGTTCAGCATGGCCGTCGTCGACAGCGCGACACTGTTGTAGTACGGCGCGTTGGTCAGATAGGCACGGCCGTGACTGTCGTAGTAGGTGTCACCGACGATACGCCCGGTCACACCGATCGCATCGGACTGCGTCTGCCGCGCACGCAGCATCGAGTCGTAGAAGGTGACACTCGTCCCCCACAACCCGTCCTCGTTGAGCGTCTTGGAGACGACGGTCGAGGGAACGGTCGAGGAGAGATTGTAGGTGAAGGTCGCGTTGGGCTGAAGAGTCTTCGCCCGACCGACGCCCCAGGTCTTGGTCAGACGGCCCAGGGCATCGTATTCGGTGCTGGCTGTCCGGCTGTTGACGTCGGTGGAACTCAGGGTGAGGCCACGCATGCCATCCAGCGTGATCGACGACGTGTGCTTCTTGGCGTTGCCGATCGTCACCTTGGTCGGCTGCGCGCCTGTGGCGGGATCGTAGGCGGTCGTGACGGAATTGCCGTCCTGACCCGTGGTGACGAGCACCCGCCCGTACTGGTCGTGGGTGGCCTGGGAGACCGTCTCCCACACGGGGGTGTTGTCGGTCTCGAACCGGGCGAGCTGCTCGATCTTGGTGGAGTTGCCCTTGCCCGGGGCGGGCGCGACTCCGACGGCCTTGCCGTCGTAGGAGGTACGGGCACGGCTGATGGTCTGCTCGGGCCGATACAGACAAGTGGCGTTGTCGGTGGTGATGACCTCACTGGGGTAGGAGATCAGCCAGTTGTCGGTGTCGGGAGTGACGTAGTCGGTGACCGTGCAGCCGGTCTCGACGGTCCCGGCGCCGTCGTCGCTCTCCTTGGTGAGCAGACCGTAGGTCGGGTCGTAAGTCTTGGTGGTGGTGAGAGTACGCCACGTGGTGCCGTCGTCGAGGAGTCTGCTGTTCTTCTCGGTGACGGTGCCGGACAAGTACGCGGTCTTCGCCGGGAGTGCGGGGGCGGGAGCGGAGGGCTTGTCGGGGTCGGTGATGCCCTCGACAGACTGCGTGGCGGTCGCGGCGGACTGCCAGGGGGTGTAGGCGGTCTTGGCGACGATCTTGCCGGTGGCGGTCTCGTTGTCGTAGACGTGGGAGGTGGCGACGCGGCCGGAGAAGTCCTCTCGGTCGGTGATGCCGTTGATCGTGGGGACCGGGCGTGCGCTGCCGTCGGCGAGGGTGTCGCCGGCCATGCCGAGGAAGTACGTCTTCTCGGTCTTCACCCGGTTGTTGTCGCCGCCGGTGAAGGTCTGGACGGTGCCGTAGCCGCGGAAGACGTTCCAGGTGCGGTGCTTGTCGAGGGTGAACTCGCTCGTGTCGCGCCGCCAGTTCGGGCCGCCGGAGTAGGCGTAGGTGGTGACCTTGGTAGCCGACCCGGTGCCGCCGGTGGTGTCCTTCTCGTCGATCCGGGTGACGAGGTACTTGTGGAACCAGTCCTTGACCGGGTCCACCGCGCCGTCCGGGGTCCACCAGGAGGGGTAGCAGCGCTTGGTGTTGGTGTCCGCGGCGGTGGGCAGCGTCGAGGGGGTGCACTGGGCGGCGCTGTAGGTGACCTGGGTCTGGCCGCCGGTCTCGTTGGTGATCTTCGTGACGCGTTTGCGGTTGAGGGCGGGGCGGCCTTCGGCGGCGTCGACCCGGTTGGGCATGAGCTCGCCCTCGAAGTACACCTTGTTCAAGGTGATGTCGGCGGTCGATCCGGCCTTGCCCGTGCGCTGGACGGTGTCGAGCCACAGGGACGGCGTGGAGGTGTCGCCGGTTGCGGGGAAGGACTGGCCCAGGGCCCAGCTGTCGACGTCGACCATGGCAGTGCCGACGAGGGACGAGGTGTGGATGCCGGTCAGGCGCTGCTTGGACCAGAACGACGGTGACGCCTGGAGGCACTGGGTGCCCGAGGTGCAGTTCAGGTCGACCGGGGTGTCGGGCCAGTTCGCGGCGTTGGCCTTGGTGAAGGCGCAGTCCGTCGCGGTGCAGCGGTTGCCGGTGGTGAAGGTGACCCGGCCCGCCGGGTTCGCGGTGCTGTAGACGGCACCGGCGCGCAGACCGTAGTCGATGCGGTTGAGGTAGCCGCCGCGGGTGTACGGCTTCGGCGCGTCGATCTTGCTGTTCTGCGCGTAGTAGCCCTCCTCCTTGGTGTAGTAGAGGGCCATGGCGTTGCCGTGCGGATCGACGACGTAGTCGAGGTTCCAGCGCCAGCCCTGCTGCTCGAAGGAGGAGGCGAAGTCGGTGGCGTGTCCCTGCTCGCCTTCGTGGTTGCCGTAGACGGGGACGGAGAAGACGGAGTTCGTCTCGGTCTTGCCGGTCGCCCAGCCGGGCAGCCGGTTCTTGCCGAACCAGTACTGGGTGCCGTCGAGCGTGGTCACCTTCCAGTACTCGGAGTCCTCGTCACCGGAGTTGTTGGGCTCGGTGTCGTAGATCCGCTCCACGCGCGAACCGTCGTCGCCCTCCAGCTTCCAGACCTTCCTGCCCGCGTCCCAGACAAGCTCGCTGGAAGAACCGTTCAGGGACAGGACCGCGTTCTCCGACTTCCAGCACAGGTCGCCGGACTTGGCGGTGTTGTTGCCGCCCTGCTTGTCGTTCTCGCACGAGGCGTAGCGGCGCTCGATGAAGCCGGGGGAGTACTCCCAGCCCTCGCCGATCCAGGACGCCTGGTTGTTCGTCGAGGCGGTACGGCCGTCGACGGACGAGGAGTTGTACGACAGGGCGACCTTCGGCACCAGTCCGCCGGGAGCGGCAGGCACGTCGACCGGCGCGGTCCAGCCGAAGCCGCCGGAGTTGCCGCCCGCCGACCACGATCCTGAGGGGGACAGGGACGACGCCTTGAAGGAGCCGTCGCTGCCGTCGGCCCCGGCGGTGGCAGCCAGCACGGTCGCACCGGCGGCGAGCGCGGCCGGCGCGGACGCCCTGGCCGTACCGTCCGCCCCGGAAACGGCGGGCAGGGTCGCGGTGAGCGTGTGGGCCGCCGTGTCGTTCGCGGTCGCCAGTGGCGTCTGCTCACGGCATTCCGGCTTGTCCGGGGTCGTCAGCGCACACGCGGGCAGGGTCACCAGTCGCAGCCGGGAGGACCAGCCCGCGCCATAGGCGCCGCGGATGGTGCCGTAGTCGACCTCGACCTCGACCGGGCCACCCGAAGGAGCCGCGGCATCGGTGGGCCGCAGGGCCATCAGCAGACCGTCGACGCCCGCCGCGCGCGTGGTGGCGCGGTCCTCCACGGAGACCCGCACGCGACCGGGGGAGGTCTTCGTCTTCGCGGTACGGGAGCCGGGAGCCGTGAGGCGGACGGGCAGACCGCCGACCGTTCCGGAGTCACCCGACCCCGACTGCGGGGCGAGTTCGGCCGCGCCTCCCGCGGGCCAGGAGACCGCCGGCGCCTCCCAAGGCGTCGAGGGCCGGGGCTTCCTCTTCAGCCCCACAGGCACGAAGTCGGTCCCCTCCACGGACTTCGTGCGCGGCACCGCCGGCGCTCCGGGGGCATCGGCCGGTTCCGCCCACGACGGGGCGCTGAGGAGGGAAAGGCTCAGTGCCGCCGCGAGCGCTCCCGCGATTCCCGATCGTCCTGACAGTGCTCTCTTTCTGTTTCTGTACCTGTAAAAGGGCATGGCGGAACCATTGCGGAATGCCATTCGAGATCCCCACCCCGGTTGTGCGTGAAAAGTCAATGATCGGGCGAATCCAACACGAGGTGAGAGGGAGCTGGCAAGCACAATCGGTAGCTGACCCTCCAGTTTGTCAGGTCGGAGGGTCATCTTTCGTACGTGATCTTGGCAAGCCGCATCAAGCGCCTCAGTAGGCTGTTTATGGGTCGAGTTGGGGCAAAAGCTACGTGATGGGGATGCGATGGAAGCGGTTACTTCGGAGTGCATGACTCCGATTGAGGATGGTTATGGAGGGCCTGTGTGCAGGTGAAGAACTTTGTGGAGGTCCGACGTATCGGAATGTCAGAGCGTCGGGTTAGAGTCCCCGCCCAGAGGAACGGATTCTTTCCCGAACATCTGAGGAATGCCGAAACCTCGGAAAGGCATCAGCGCATGAGCACCAACAGATTCAGACGCGGGTCCAAGGCACTGGCCGCCGCGATCGCCATGACGGTGGCCCTCCCGGTCTCCGGGGCCGTCGCCCTGCCGGCCCTTCCCGCGGCCCCGTCCGCGCCCCCCGCCGTGAAGGCGGGGACGGAAGCGTCGGCGACGCCGTCGGCCCTGCTCGAGGAGGCCGCCTTCGACGAGGCGGCCAGGACGGGCAAGGTCATCGAGATCCTCGACCGCCGCCTGGAGGACACGGAGTTCTTCGCCAGCCCGGACGGCTCGATCACCCGGCGCTCCTACGGGACCGCGAAGTGGACGCGGTACGACGGCATGTGGCGCCGGACCGACGCCACTCTGGTGCGCCACTCCGACGGCTCGGTCGGACCGGCGGCGTCCACCTACGAGATCCTCTTCTCCGGTGGCGGCGACCAACCGATGGCGACCATGGTGAAGGGTGGCAGGAAGCTCGCCTTCACCTGGCCCACCGCGCTTCCCGCGCCGGTGCTCGACGGCGACACCGCCACCTACCCGTCGGTTCTTCCGGGCGTCGACCTCCAACTCGTCGCGGATGTCAGCGGGTTCGCCCAGCATCTGGTCATCCGCACGCCGGAGGCCGCCGCCAACCCCGCCCTGCGCAGCATCGAGCTGGGCATGGTGACCGAGGGCGTCACCCTGTCCGAGGGAGCCGACAAGCGGCTGCTCGCCAAGGACGAGAACGGCGAGATCGTCTTCAGCGCCCCCGGCCCGAAGATGTGGGAACAGCCCACCGTCACGGCCGACGGGCAGGGCGCGGGCGGCGCCGCGAAGGGCGCCGCGCGCTCCGCCGCGGCTCCCGCCGCGCAGCCCGACAGCGCACCCGTCTCCGTCAGCATCGGCGAGGGCACGCTCACCCTCGCCCCGGACGCCGGACTCCTGGCGTCCGCCGACCAGTTCCCGCTGGTCATCGACCCGGTCTTCAGCGGCGGCTCCCGCGAGAAGTGGGCGGTGGTCTACTCGGCCACGCCCGACGCCGCGTACCCCAACGGCTCGGGCTGGAACTCCTCCAACCCGGCCGACGAGCCCCGCGTCGGATACAACGACACCGGTGACACCGCGTCGTTCTTCGCGATGAACACCGACGGCCTCGCGGGCGCGACCATCAACAGCGCCACCTTCGCCGTCATCCAGACCCACTCCTACGTCTGCAGCGACTCCACGGTCGGCCCGACCGAGCTGTGGTCGGCGGGCGGCATCGGCACCACTCCGACCTGGCGGACGCAGTCCTGGGGCAGCAAGCTCGCCAGCGGAAACTTCTCGGGCGGCAACGCCACCTTCTGCCCCGGCAACGTCGGCCACGACTTCACCGGCGAGGCCGTGCGGGCGTTCGTCCAGCAGGCCGCCGACGGCGGCTGGGGCACCACCACCTTCGGCCTGCGCGCCCCGGCCGGCTACAGCGGCAACCACAACGCCTACAAGCGCTTCAAGAACAACCCCGTCCTCGAGGTCAACTACAACTACAAGCCCGTCGTCACCAGCAAGGCCGCCTTCGAGGGCTACTACGTCGAGTCCGGCGACGGCAACGTCCCGGTGGCCTGCAACGGCCGCATCGGCAACAGCGGCATCAGCCTGACCGCGAAGATCCAGGACAAGGACGGCGGCAAGGTCACCGGCTACTTCTCGGTCAAGAACTCCAGCGGCACCGCCGTCAGCTTCTCGCCCAACAGCGACAGCATCACCAGCTCCGGCGAGGTCAGCGTCCTCGTCCCGGCCTCCAAGCTGTCCAACGGCTCGTACACGTGGACCGTCTACGCCACGGACAACGAGAACACCAGCAGCGCGGTCACCGCCCCGTGCGCCTTCACCGTCGACCGGATCGGCCCCAACCAGCCGGTGACCGTCCTTGACGCCGACGGCACCAAGGCGGGCGAGGCCACGGACAAGTACACCGCCCGTGTGCCCCAGGTGTTCCAGTTCACCAACCCCGTGAGCGACGTCGCCGGTTACTGCTGGGCGATGGACCACCCGCTGTCCACCGCGTCCACCCCCCTCTGCCCCAACGGCACCTGGGTCGACGCCGGCACCGACGCCAAGCACACCGCGAAGGTGACCATCACCCCCTTCGCCCACCCCGTCAGCACGATCAACGTCGTCGCCTACGACAAGTTCGGCAACCGGTCCGTGCTCGCCGGCGGAGACGACCAGGTCCCCCTCACCACGGCGAAGCCGTCGTACGTGTACGAGACCGACACCAACCCCAGGGACAACACGTACGCCTACGACCGTCCCGGCGACCTCAACGGTGACGGCTTCTCCGACTTCGTCGCGACCGACCCCGACGGCAAGCTCTGGTTCTACGGCGGCAACGGCAGCCTCGGCACCCCGGCGGCCCGGCAGCTCGTCGGCACCGGAGGCTGGACCGGAGCCCTGATCGCCCACCGCGGCGACCTGAAGGGAATGTCGTACCGCGACGCCGCTCCCGACGGCTACGAGGACTTCCTCGTCCGCCTGCCCGACAACAAGCTCTACCTCTACCCCGGCAACGGCGTGGGCTCCCCCTGGGTCTACACCCGCAAGGAACTCGCCCACCCCTCGGCCGGGTCGGACTGGAGCGGGCTGCGGCAGATGGTCCTTCCCGGCAACATCGACGGGAAGCTCGGCAACGACCTCATCACCGTCGAGTGCATCTACGACGGCGCCAAGAACTGCGTCAACGCCCGTCTCCTGCTCTACAGCGGCCTCGCCATCGGCGGCGGCGGCCAGGACCAGACGAAGCCCTTCGACTGGGCCAACCCCGTCGTCCTGGGCACCGGCGGCTGGCGTGACCTCACCAACCTGGCGGTCGGCGACGTCACCGGCGACTCCTACGCCGACCTCGTCGCCCGCGACCCCAGCGACGGCAAGCTGTACCTCTACCCCGGCTGCGTCGACGACGCCACGTCCTGCCCCGGCAGCTCCTACAAGTTCCTGCCCCGCAGCGTCTACGGCACCGGCGGCTGGCACCGGCGCCCCTACCTGACCTCTCCCGGCAACACGCAGGGCACGGTCAAGAACGCGGTCATCGTCCGGGAGCCGTCGCCCGACCTCCCCGAGGGACCCGACAACCCGCGCATCACCTACAACTACAAGCAGTTCGTCCCGACCGTCGGCCAGGAGGCCGGCGACTTCTGGGCCACCACCTCCGCCGACGCGACCACCCCGGTCGACTACGTGGACTCCAGCGGCACCTGGACGAGCAGGACCTGTCCCACGGGCTGTCTGCTGATCTACCCTGGCACCGCCACCAGCCACGGCGCGCCCCGCCTCGTCGGCACCGCCGGCTGGGACACCACGATCACCGGCATCTACTGACCGGCCCCGAACCCCCGGCGGTATCAGGCGTGCCGCGCCCTTCGCGGCGCGGCACGCCCCGCCGGGCGTTCCCCACTCCGCCGTACATCACCCCATGAAGGACATATGAGACCTCTGCACCACCGTACGGCCACCCTCGGCGCGGCCGCCGGGCTGCTGACCGCGGCCGTTCTCCTTCCCGTGCCGTCCGCGGCGGCGGCCACCGTCGAGGACTCGGTGTTCGCCGGGTACGACGTCGTCGCGGCGCCCGGTTCGCCGCCGCGCCTCTACCCGCTCCACGTCTCCGGGGCCCGCGCCGCGAAGGTCGTCGTCTCGGCCGGAGTGAACCCGATGACGGACCCGGAGGGCACGGGCGGCGGGTTCCCGAAGGGGTACGTCGTGCGGGGCAACGGCTGTGAGCGGCCCGCCGCCTACCCCGGCGTCTTCGTCTGCGACGGGCTCACGAACGACCAGCCCGACGTCGTCGTCCCCGCCGACGCCGCCGACGCCACCCTCCACTGGGGCTTCGCCGTGCTTCCGGCGGGCGGCGACCTGACCGCGGCCGTCAAGGAGGCCCGCGGCGCCGGTTCCCTCCCGGCCAGTGGGCGTCACGGCACCGGCAGGATCACGGTGAAGTCCCGCGCCCACGCGCTCCTCAACACGGTCGGCTTCGACGTACCCGCCGTCCCCGAGGGCGGCACGGCACGCCAGCAGCTGCGCGTCCACGCCAACGACGCGGGCAGGCTGACCCTGCGCTTCGACAACGCCGAGGGGCAGCTCCTGGCCGACGCGAGCCCTCTGCGCTTCGGCAAGTTCACCACGGGCCCGGGTGCCGCCTGCGAGACGAACGGGAAGGAACTGCCCGACAGCGTCCCCAACCTCGTCTGCGAGCTTCCCGAGGGCGACCACGTCATCGGCTACGAGCTGACCTCCGCCAAGGGCCGGTACGCGCAGAAGCTCCAGGCGCACACCCGCTACGACATCTACGACCGGGCCGTCTGGGACACCTCCGACGTCAAGCAGGTCAGCGCGCCCTTCACCGCCCAGGGCCGCACCGTCCTCCCGTTCCACGGTCTGCACGCCCGTGACGCGGCCGGGAAGCTCTGGGAGTACAGCGGCACCCGCAAGGCCGCCGCCCCGCTGCGCCCCGCCCAGGCCGTGGGCACCGGCTGGCAGACGTACTCGGCCGTGACCTCGCTCTCGCCGTACACCCAGGGACAGTTCACCTCGAACGGCGTCGGCCCCTCCGCCGCGACCCGGGGTCTGGGCGACGTCGTCGCCCGGGACAAGGACGGCGTGCTCTGGTACTACGACCGGCGCACCGGTCGCGGCGCCGACACGTACGCCAAGCGGGTGCGGGTGGGCGCCGGCTGGAACGCCTACGACCGGATCACCGGCGCCGGCGACCTGGACGGCGACAAGCTCGCGGACCTCGTCGCCCGGGACAAGGCGGGCGTCCTCTGGCTCTACCCCGGCACCGGAAGCCAGACCACCGGAAGCCGCTTCAAGGCCCGGGTGCGGATCGGCGGCGGCTGGCAGGCCTACGACCGTCTCGCGGGCGGCGCCGACCTGACCGGTGACGGCCGCGCCGACCTGCTCGCCCGGGACACGGCCGGTGTGCTGTGGCTGTACCCCGGCACCGGCAAGGCCGCCGCCCCGTTCGGGAAGCGCGTCCGGGTCGGCGGCGGCTGGGCGGGCTACGACCAGCTCGTCGTCACCGGCGACCTGACCGACGACGGCAAGGCCGACTTCGTGGCCCGCGACCGCTCCGGCGTCCTCTGGCTCCACTCCGGGACGAACGCGCCCCGGACGCGGATCGGCGGCGGCTGGAACGGCTACAACCTGCTCTTCTGACAGCGGCGAGCACCGGGCCGTCCGCCCGGAGGCGCGCCGGGGGCCCCGCCATCGTGCGGGGCCCCGTTCGCGGGGAGGCGCGAGACGCGCCCCGGGGCGGCGGGGTGTTCGCGTCGGAACACCGGGAGGCGCACCCCGGAACGCGAGGGCGCACTCCTCGGAACGGCGGGGGCGCGCTCCGGAACCCCCGGGATTTCCGGGGCTCCGTCCAGCAGAATGAGCCCATGCCGATACTCAGCCGCCCCGCCCTCGTCGAGCACCTCGTCCGCACCCGGATCGCGGGAGACGTCGCCACCCCGCGCGACAACAACCTCTCCCACTACCGCAAGCTCGCCAACGGCGACCGGCACTACTGGCTCGGCCTCGAACTCGGGGACCGGTGGAGCGACGAGCAGGACGTGCTCGCGGTGATGGCCGAGCGGTGCGGGGTGGTCGACGACCCGGCGCACCGGGCCGGGCAGGACACCATCGACCCCGAGCTGACCGTGGACGGTCTGGAGCGGATGGCCGCCAGGCTCCGCAAGGCCGCCGCCGGGCGCGAGCGGGTCCTCTTCGCCACCGGGCACCCCGGCGCGCTCATCGACGTGCACAGCAGGGTCGCGGCCGCGCTGCGCGCCCAGGGCTGCGACATCGTCCGCATCCCCGGCGGGCTCGTCGCCGACGAGGGGTACGTGGTGCAGTTCGCGGACGTCGCCGTCTTCGAGCGTGGCGCCTCCCTCTGGCACACCCACTCCCCGGAGCCGATGAACGCGATACTCGACGCGCTCGGCGAGGACGGGCGCCCCGATCTGGTGATCGCCGACCACGGCTGGGCCGGGCGCGCGGGCCAGCGCGGGATCGACTCCGTCGGCTACGCGGACTGCAACGACCCCGCCCTCTTCCTCGCCGAGGCCGAGGGCACCATGCAGGTCACCATCCCGCTCGACGACCACGTCGTCGACCCGCGTTTCTACGAGCCGATGACGGCGTACACGCTGGACGCGGCCGGACTGCTCTGAAGGAACGGGGTCACGGGGCCGGGTGCCGGGGCGTCAGCGGGGCACGCGGACGACGCCCTCCTGGATGACCGAGATCGCCAGCCGTCCGTCACGGGTCCAGATCCGGGCCTGGCCGAGGCCGCGCCCGCCCGAGGAGGACGGCGACTCCTGGTCGTAGAGGAGCCATTCGTCGGCCCGGAACGGGCGGTGGAACCACATCGCGTGGTCGAGCGAGGCCCCGACGACGTCCCCGACGGCCCAGCCGCCCCGCCCGTGCGCGAGCAGGACCGAGTCGAGCAGCGTCATGTCGGAGACGTACGTCGCCAGACAGACGTGCAGCAGCGGGTCGTCGGCCAGCTTGCCGTTGGTGCGGAACCAGACCTGGGAGCGCGGCTCGCGCGGCTCGCCGACCGAGCCCCACGGCGGGGTGTCGGCATACCGCAGGTCCACCGCCGCGCGTGCCTCGACGAGCCGTTCCGCCACGTCCGCCGGGAGGTGCCGGGGCAGCATCTCGGCCGCCGTGGGCAGGGTCTCCGGATCCGGCGCGGCCGGCATCGCGTACTGGTGCTCCAGCCCTTCCTCGTACCGCTGGAAGGAGGCGGAGAGGTGGAAAATCGGCTGCCCGTGCTGGACGGCGACGACCCGGCGGGTGGTGAAGGAGCGGCCGTCGCGGATGCGGTCGACCGTGTAGACGATCGGCGCGCCCGGGTCGCCGGGGCGCAGGAAGTACGCGTGCAGGGAGTGCGCCCAGGTGTCCTCGGGCACGGTCCGGCCCGCCGCCACCAGCGCCTGGGCGGCCACCTGGCCGCCGAAGACGCGGGGGATGAGGGCGGACCGGGACCGCCCCCGGAAGATGTCCCGCTCGACCGGCTCCAGATCGAGCAGATCGAGCAGGGCGTCCAGGGCTTCCGGGGCGTCCGTGGTGCCCGGGGCTTCCGGGGCAGCAGGGGCGTCCGGGGTGTCCAGCGCGTCCGGGGCGCGCTGGACACCGTGTGCTTCGGGCACTTACAGGCCCATCGACTTGGCGATGATCGACTTCATGATCTCGCTGGTGCCGCCGTAGATGCGGTTGACGCGGTTGTCGGCGTACAGGCGGGCGATCGGGTACTCGTTCATGTAGCCGTAGCCGCCGTGCAGCTGGAGGCAGCGGTCGATGACGCGGTGGGCGACCTCGGTGCAGAAGAGCTTGGCGCTGGCGGCCTCGGCCGGGGTCAGCTCGCCCGCGTCCAGGGCTTCGAGGGCGCGGTCGGAGACGGCCTCGGCGGCGTCCACCTCGGCCTGGCAGGCGGCCAGTTCGAACTTGGTGTTCTGGAAGGACGCGACGGTCTGGCCGAAGACGGTGCGCTCCTGCACGTACTGCTGCGCGAAGCGGATGGCGGCCTTGGCCTGGGCGTAGGCGCCGAAGGCGATGCCCCAGCGCTCGGAGGCCAGGTTGTGTCCGAGGTAGGAGAAGCCCTTGCCCTCCTCGCCGAGCAGGTCCTCGACGGGCACCTTCACGTCGACGAAGGCCAGTTCGGCGGTGTCGGAGGTGCGCAGGCCCAGCTTGTCCAGCTTGCGGCCGATCGAGTAGCCCTCGGACTTGGTGTCGACGGCGAAGAGGGAGATGCCGAAGCGGCGGTTCTCGGCGGTGGCGGGGGAGGTGCGGGCGCAGACGATCACGCGGTCGGCGTGGACGCCGCCGGTGATGAAGGTCTTGGCGCCGTTGAGGACGTAGTGGGTGCCGTCCTCGGAGAGCTTGGCGGTGGTCTTCATGCCCGCGACGTCGGAGCCGGTGCCCGGCTCGGTCATGGCGAGCGCCCACATCTCCTCGCCGGAGACGAACTTCGGCAGGTACCGCTTCTTCTGGTCCTGGGTGGCGAGCATCTTGATGTACGGCAGGGCCAGCAGGACGTGCACGCCGGAGCCGCCGAACTGGACGCCCGCGCGGGAGGTCTCCTCGTAGAGGACGGCCTCGAACTTGTGCGTGTCCAGGCCCGCGCCGCCGAACTCCTCGGGCACGTTGATGCCGAAGAGACCCAGCTCGCCGAGCTTGTAGTAGAAGTCGCGGGGCGCCTGGCCCGCGGCGAACCACTCGTCGTAGACGGGGACGACCTCGGCCTCGATGAAGGCCCGGAGGGTCTCCCGGAACGCCTCGTGGTCCTCGTTGAATACGGTACGGCGCACGAGCCGCCTCCTTCGTCTCCGGTCCTGTCCGGCCCTGGCACTTGTCTAAGCGCTTGCTCAGCCTGTCGTCCTCGAAGTTACCCAGCGGTCACCCGCTCTGTCCAGACTCCTCGTCTGTGATCCGGGACCCGCTGCGGATGTCGTACCCGGAGACCGTCCCCGTCCACCGTCCCCCACGCACGCAACGGGCGCGCGGCGGCCCCGCCCGCGCGCCCCTCGAAGCGCCCCCGGGAGCGCTCAGTGCTCCCCGGCCTCTTCGCGCCGGGCCCCCAGCGCGAACCACAGCTCCATCCGTACGTCCGGATCGTCCAGGTCCCGGTCCAGGAGGGCCGCGCAGCGGGCGATCCGCTGGCGGACGGTGTTGCGGTGCAGCCCGGTCGCCACCGCCGTACGGTCCCAGCCGCCGTGCAGGGAGAGCCAGACCCGCAGGGTCTCCGCGAGCGGGCCGGAGAGCGGGGCCAGCAGCTCACGGGCGTACGCGGCGGCCTCCGCGCGGTCCACCAGGGCCGCGAGCCCCTCGCCCCCGTGCCGCACCAGCGCGACCCGGGAGGCCACCGCCCGCCGCGACGCCCGCCCCGCCTGCGCGTCCCCGGCCGCCAGCTCCTCCGCTCCGACCGGCGCCGACACCCCGAGCGCCCAGCCCTCCTGGGCCGTGACCCGGGCCGTGGCGGGCAGCAGAAGCCGGACCGGCGGGCCCGCGTCCACCAGGGGCGTTCCCAGGGCCGCCGCCAGGGTCGCCGTCGCGAAAGGGGTGCCGCCGCCCGAGGCGTGCACCACGATCCACGGGCCGGACCCCAGCACCCCCGCCACCCGCGCCGGGTCCGCGCCGAGCAGCAGCCGGACCAGGGCCCCGTCCCGTACCGTCGCGTCCGCGCCCCGGTGCGGGGCCGTGAGCAGCGAGAGCAGCACCACCGCCACCCCCGTCACCGGATGGTCCCCGGGCTCGCGCCGCTCCGTCGCCACCCCGAGCACCGCCCCGTCCCCGCCCCCCAGCGCGTACGCGGCCAGCCGAAGCCCGCCACCTTCGCCACTCGCCGAGGCGGGCCGGGCCTCCCGGCGGGGTGGGGGGTTTGTCGGCGCGGGCGGGAACTCTCGGCTGGGTGGGGGGTTTGTCGGCGCGGGCCGGGCCTCCCGGCCGGGAGGGGAGCTTGCCGGTGCGGGTCCGTCCCCGTCCGGCCGGGCCCCCGGCTCCGCCATCCCCACCACCCCCGCCAGCTCCGCGAGGGCCCGCGCCGCCGCCGGGGGCACGGCGCGG
>NZ_MSJP01000018.1 GCF_014596525.1 Streptomyces sp. CBMA291 | reverse complement strand
TTTCGCCGCCCCGGCCGAGCCGGGTGCCGCGCCCGGCGCGGCGGCTCCCCCGCCGCCGGTCCCCGGCCCTCCGCGTCCCGGCGCCGACGAACTCGACTACGCCTCCCTCGTCCTGTCCGGCCCGGACGGGCCCCGCGAACGCCGGGGAAGGCTCTTCCCCGGGACGCCGTCCGACCCGGTGGCGGCCGAGTACGGCCACCGCGCCCTGTCCGTGGGCGCGCTGCGGCTGCCCGCGCACGCCGTGCTCCCCCGGGAATCGGCGGGCTCCTTCGACCACCGCTTCGACGCGACCGCCCGGGTCGACGTCCCCTCGGACGGCACCTGGCACACCGTCACGGTCGCCGAGATCCCCGTCGGTCTGCGCACCGAGCACCTCGCCGTGCCGTCGGTGGAGCCGACCGTGTACGCGACCCTGGTGCTCTCCAACGCGACCGGGCAGGCACTGCTCGCGGGCCCGGTCGAGGTGACCGTCGACGGCGGGTTCCTGCTGACCGCCGCCCTGCCGACGCTGGCCCCCGGCGGCACCGGCCGGGTCGGGCTCGGCCCCGCCGAGGGCGTGCGGATCACCCGGAGCACCCGGCTGCGCGAGTCGACCTCGGGGCTGCGCAACCAGACCTCCGTACTCGACCACCACGTCCGGGTGGAACTCGCCAACGGGCTCGCCCGGCCGGTGACCGTCGAGGTCCGCGAGCGGGTGCCGGTGACCTCCGATCCGGACGTACGGATCGAGGAGCACGCCGACTGGAAGACCCCAGGGGACGACGGGCCCGAGCACCACGCCCCCGGCACCCGTGTCTGGCGGGTCGACCTGCCCGCCGGGGGCACCACCGCCCTCGACGGCCGTTACGAGATCCGCATCCCGGCCGGCAAAGCCCTGGTCGGCGGCGCCCGCAGGAGCTGACCCCCATGACCACGCCCATGCGCACCCCCCTGACCGCGCCCGTGCGGACCGCCGCCGCCCCCGTCACCGCCGTCACCTGTCTGGAGGACCGCGCGCACCTCGAACGCGAGGTCGTGCTCGATCTGGAGCCGGGTGTCCACCGGCTGCGCCTCGGGCCCGTCGCCGCGCCCGCCGTCGACCGGACCCTGCACGCCGAGCCGTTCTCCGGCCCCCCGGCGACCGTGCGCGACGCCCGGCTCGTGCGCGCCTGGACCCCGCGCCCCCGCATCCCGGCCGACGACGATTCCGCGCTGCGCCTGCGCGCGAAGGCCCTTGAGGAGGAGTCGACCGCCCTGGAGCGGTCACGTGACCGGCTGCGCACCCGTCTGGACCTGCTGGGCGGGCTCGCCGCCGATCTGCTGCGGGAGATCGGCGAGGGCGTCGGGTTCGGCGAGAGCGAGGTGCCCCGCTGGACCCGGGACCTCGACCGGGTGGACGCCGAGCGGGAGGAGTACGGCGAGCGGCTGCGGACGGCGGACGCCCGCCTCGCGGAGGCCGGCGCCGCACTCGGCGCGGTCCGGGAGGCCCTGGCGCTCGCCGAGGAGGAGCCCGCCGAGCTGACCGCGTACGCCGAGCTGACCGTGGAGGTCGCCGCCGCCGGTCCGGTCGGGCTGCGGCTGAGCCATCTCGTGCCGTGCGCGCTGTGGCGGCCCGCCTACCGGGCGGTGCTCGACGGGGACGCGCTGGCCCTGGAGACCGACGCGATGGTCTGGCAGCGGACCGGGGAGGACTGGTCCGGGGTGCGGCTCACCCTGTCGACGGCCCGGTCCGCCTCGGCCGTCGAGCCGCCCCGTCTGGACGAGGACCGTCTCGTGCTCAAGGACCGTACGACGGCGGAGCGCCGTACGGTCGACGTGGAGCTGCGGGAGGAGGAGATCGGCTCGCTGGGGCCCGCCGCCCCGGTGAACGGTCTGCCGGGGGTGGACGACGGCGGCGAGGCCCGGGTGCTGCACGCGCCCGTGCCGGTCTCCGTACGGTCCGACGGGCGCGCCCACCGGGTGCCGGTCTCCTCGTTCACCACGCCCGCAGGGGTCGAGTTCGCCGCCTCGCCGGAGCTTTCGCCGTTGGTGACCCGGGTGGTGCGGGGCGACAACCGGTCCGGGCACGCGCTGCTCGCCGGTCCGGTGGACCTGGTCAGGGGCAGTGGTTTCACCGGTCGGGGGACGCTCGGCTTCACCGCTCCGGGCGCGCCGTTCGAGCTGGCTTTCGGCGGGGACGACGACCACCGGGTGGTGCGGGAGACGGAGGAGAGCCGGGACACCACCGGGCTGGCCCAGCGGACGGTGGTCACCCGGACGGTCCGGCTCCATGTGTCCCGGTTCTCCGCCCCGGGGGAAGACGGTGACCGGACGCTCGTGCTGCGGGAGCGGATCCCGGTCTCCGAGGTGTCGGCGGTGGAGGTGCGGGTGCGCGCGGAGGTCTGTTCCCCGGTGCCGGACGCGGTGGACGCCGAGGGCGTGGTCCGCTGGGACGTCACTCTTCCGCCGGGCGGTCGCCGGACCGTCACGCTGGTCTACGAAGTGTCGGCGAGCGCCCGGGTCGCGGGGCTCTGACCTGGGCCTGGTCCGTTCCCGCCGGGGAGCGGGCCGGGTTCCCGGGTGGCGGTGCGCCCGCGTGTTCACCGCGCCGTGCGGGCCGTCGTGCGCGACCATACGGACGCCGCGTCGTGTGCGCGAGACCCGGAAGGCGGGGGGCGTCGGGGTGTGCGGCCGGCATTCGGAAAGACCGCGACAGGAAGAAGGACGGACGTGTCCGGCAGCGAGAGCGAGAACCCGGCAATCCCCTCCCCCACCCCCTCCGACGCCCGGCCCATGACCAACCGCGACTGGTGGCCGAACCAGCTGGACCTCGGCGTGCTGCGCCAGAACTCGCCGAAGTCCGACCCGATGGACCCGGACTTCGACTACGCGAAGGAGTTCGCGACCCTGGACGTCGAGGCGCTGAAGCGTGACGTCTTCGAGGTCATGACGGCTTCGCAGAGCTGGTGGCCCGCCGACTACGGCCACTACGGGCCGCTGTTCATCCGGATGAGCTGGCATTCGGCGGGGACGTACCGCATCGAGGACGGGCGGGGTGGCGGCGGCGCGGGTGCGCAGCGGTTCGCCCCGCTCAACAGCTGGCCGGACAACGCCAGTCTCGACAAGGCCCGTCGGCTGCTGTGGCCGGTGAAGCGGAAGTACGGCCGGAAGATCTCCTGGGCCGATCTGCTGGTGTTCGCGGGCAACTGCGCCCTGGAGTCCATGGGCTTCGAGACCTTCGGGTTCGGGTTCGGCCGTGAGGACATCTGGGAGCCCGACGAGGTGTTCTGGGGTCCCGAGGACACCTGGCTCGGCGATGAGCGCTACCGGGGCGACCGGGAGCTGACCGGCCCGTTCGGTGCGGTGCAGATGGGTCTGATCTACGTCAATCCGGAGGGCCCCAACGGCAATCCGGACCCGATCGCCGCCGCGCGTGACATCCGGGAGACGTTCGGCCGGATGGCGATGGACGACGAGGAGACGGCCGCGCTGATCATCGGCGGCCACACCTTCGGCAAGTGTCACGGGGCCGTCGACCCCTCGTGTCTCGGCCCGGAGCCGGAGGGGGCGCCGCTGGAGCAGATGGGCCTCGGCTGGCGGAACACCTGTGGCAGCGGCAAGGGCTCCGACACGCTCACCAGCGGTCTCGAAGGCGCCTGGACGGCCAAGCCGACCACCTGGGACAACGGCTTCCTCGACCATCTGCTGGGCTACGACTGGGAGCTGACGACGAGTCCCGCCGGGGCACACCAGTGGAAGCCCGTGGACCCGGCTGCCCAGGACGTGGTGCCGGACGCGCACGACCCGTCGAAGCGGCACTTCCCCATGATGCTGACGACGGACCTGTCGCTGAAGCTGGACCCGGTCTACGGTCCGATCGCCCGGTCCTTCCACGAGGACCCGCAGCGGCTCGCGGAGGTCTTCGGAAAGGCCTGGTACAAGCTGCTGCACCGGGACATGGGGCCGGTCTCGCGCTATCTGGGGCCTTGGGTGCCCGAGCCGCAGCTGTGGCAGGACCCGGTTCCCGAGGCCGGTCATCGGCTGGTGGGGGAGAAGGACGTCGCCGACCTCAAGCGTACGGTCCTCGCCTCGGGTCTCTCCCTCTCGCAGCTGGTCACCGCCGCCTGGGCGGCGGCGGCGAGCTTCCGGGGCACGGACAAGCGCGGCGGTGCCAACGGGGCCCGGATCCGGCTGGCGCCGCAGAAGGACTGGGAGGTCAATGATCTGCCGGAGGTGCGGGAGACCGTCGAGACCCTGGACCGGCTCCGGAGCGCCTTCGGCGAGGGGCGCGGTGACGGGGTGCGGATCTCGCTCGCCGACCTGATCGTCCTCGGCGGCTGCGCGGCGGTCGAGCGGGCGGCGCGGGACGCGGGGCACGAGGTCACGGTGCCGTTCGCGCCGGGCCGTACGGACGCTTCGCAGGAACAGACCGATGTGGAGTCGTTCGCGGTGCTCGAACCCCGGGCGGACGGTTTCCGCAACTATCTCAGGGCGGGCGAGAAGCTCTCCCCCGAGACGCTGCTGCTCGACCGGGCCAGTCTGCTGACGCTCACTCCGCCCGAGATGACGGTGCTCGTGGGCGGCATGCGGGCGCTCGGCACCGGTTTCGCGGGGAGCGGGCACGGCGCGTTCACCGACCGGCCTGGCGTCCTGACGACCGACTTCTTCGTGAACCTGCTGGACATGGGCACGGAGTGGAAGCCGTCGGTGAACGACGAGAACGTGTACGAGGGCCGGGACCGGACGAGCGGGAAGGTCCGCTGGACCGCCACCGCCGTCGACCTCGTCTTCGGCGCGCACGCCGAACTCCGCGCGCTTTCGGAGGTCTACGCCTCCGCCGACGGGGACGGCAAGTTCGTGCGGGACTTCGTGGCGGCGTGGGACAAGGTGATGAACCTGGACCGGTTCGACCTCTCCTGAGGCCCCGCTCCCCGAGGCGCCCGCCCCGGCCGACCGGAGAAACCGACCGGCCGGGGAAGGCGCTCATACGGGGCTGCCCATGTGCAGGGCCGTGTTCACGCGGTGACGGCTCCGCGCTCCAGGGGGATCTTCTCGCCCGCTTCGACGGCGACCGGGAGCCGGTTCTCCGCGGGGGGCAGCGGGCAGGTGGCGAAGTCGGTGTACGCGCAGGGCAGGTTGGCCGCGCGGTTGAAGTCGAGCAGCACCGTGCCGTCGGGTCCCGGGAGGTCGACCCGGAGGGTGCGGTTGGCGGCGTAGGTGGTGAGGCCCGAGGTCGCGTCGGTGAAGAGCACGGTGAGGGCCCCGGGCGTGGAGCCGTTGAAGGCAGTCAGGCTGAACTCCTTTCCTTCGAGCCGGAATTCGACGCGTCCGGGCGCTTCGTACACGTGCTGGATTCCTTCGACGCTGGCGCCGACGGTGGTGGGCCGGGGCTCGGCGAAGGGCACGTACCGGCCGGTGACCGCCCAGCGGGGGTGGGGTGCGTAGACGGGCGTTCCGGCGTAGGCGGTGCGCAGCGGGTGGCCGGGGTGCCGGGGCCGGATCACGTCGTGGCCGCCGCGCCGGGCGACCTCGATGACGGCGTCTCCCCAGACGGCGTCGACGCTGCCGCGCTCGGGGATCTCCCCGAAGGCGTACCGGCCGGTGACCGGTTCCCCGTCGACGAGGAGTTCCTCTCCCTCGGCGAGTTCGACGACGGGTCCGCCGGGGCCGGTCGTCCAGGTGCCGGGGGCGTCGGGGACGGGCTGGGGTTCGTCGGTGAGCCAGGTCAGTCCGGTGATGGCGAGGAAGCCGTGCGGGCCGGCGAGCCGGGCTTCCTTGGCGCGGTGCCATTCCTTCCAGGCGGCGACGAAGCCCTCGGGGACCTCGGCGGTGTCGTCGGGGTGGTCGGTGGTGTGGGGTGCGGGGGCGTTGCCGATGCTCATGGGTCCTCCGGGTGTGGGCGCGCGGGTGGGCGCGGTCGCAGGGGGCGCTGCACGCGGAAGGCCGCCCGCACCGGCGTCGACGGCCCGGGAGGGCGCGCCGAGGGCGGTGTCTGGAGGGTGTCGGGGGTCGCGCGGGGGCGACGGCCGGCTGCCGGGACGAGGGCCTCGGTGTCAGCCGGAACAGGACGTGGTCGTGACGCGCGCGTAGTCCACATGGCGGCGCGTCACGAGCAGGGTCATGGGCTCAGCAAAGCACAACACCCGGGCCCCGGGCCAGTGGCCGATGGTTCCCGGCCATCCGCCCGGGGCCCGGGAAACGCGCGTCCGGAGCCGCCCGGCCGCCTCGCGGCGGCGGACGACCCCGGACGGGGTGCGTCAGGTCGACGTGTCCGGCCCCGGCGGGCCGGACGCGTCGGGATCAGCGGTTCAGCGGTTCAGCGGTTCAGCGGTTCAGCAGGGACTTGACGTTGTCGCCGAAGGTCCAGCCCTTCGAGCCGTCCCAGTTGATGGACCACGTCATGAGGCCCTTGAGCGAGCCGTTGAACGTGTTCCACGCCTGACTGACCAGGCTGGGCGCCATGTAGCCGCCGCCCGCGCCGGGCTGCGCCGGAAGGCCGGGCACCTGCTTGTCGTACGGCACCTTGATGGTGGTGCCCTGGATGGTCAGGCCGTTGTTGAGGCAGGTGGTCTGAGCGGCGAAGCCCGCCACCGTGCCGGCCTGGTACGAGTCGCCCGAGCAGCCGTACATGCTGCCGTTGTAGTACTGCATGTTCAGCCACCACAGCTGGCCGTTGTCGACGTACTTCTTGATGATCGGCAGGTACGAGCCCCAGATGGAGCCGTAGGTGACGCTGCCGCCGGTGACGTACGCGGTCTCGGGCGCCATCGTCAGACCGAAGCCCGCCGGCATCTTGGCGAGCACGCCGTCGATGATGCGGATCAGGTTGGACTGGGAGGCGGACAGGGTGTTGATGTTGCCGCTGCCGGACAGACCGGTCTCGATGTCGATGTCGATGCCGTCGAAGTTGTACTTCTTGAGGATCGGGACGACCGTCTCCACGAAGCGGTCGGCGACCTTGCTCGACGACAGGTCGATGCCCGCGGCGGCGCCGCCTATGGACATCAGGATCGTGGCGCCCTTCGCCTTGGCCTCACACATCTCGGCCGGCGTCGACACCTTCACGCCCGCGTCCATGCCGTCCTCCCACAGGACGGTTCCGTCCGAGAGGATCACCGGGAAGGCGGCGTTGATGACGTTGTAGCCGTGCTGGGGGAACCGGCTGTCGGTGATGGGAACCCAGCCCATGCCGGGGTGGACGCCGTTCGAGGCGCCGTCCCAGTTCTCCCAGTACCCCTGAAGCACCTTGCCGGTCGGCTTGGGCTTCGTGGCACAGGTGGAGCCCGGAGGGTCGGTCGGAGGCGTGGTGGGGGGTGTCGTGGGCGGGGTGGTGGGGGGCGTCGTGGGAGGAGTGGTGGGCGGGGTGGTGGGAGGAGTGGTGGGCGGGGTGGTGGGAGGAGTGGTGGGCGGCGTGGTCGGCGTGCCGCCGGGGCCGGTGAGCGACACGTCGTCCGCGTAGTACGCGGGCGTCCCGTACCAGCCGTGCAGGTAGACCGTCACCGAGGTGGTGTTCGCACCGGTGGTGAAGTCGACGCTGAGTTCGCTGTACGACGAGGAGCTGGGCGTCCAGGTCTGCGGCTCGCTCGTGGCTCCGGTGCCGGTGGCGCCGAGGTAGACGTAGCTGCCCTGGACGAAGGCGCTCAGCGTGTACTTCGAGTTGGGCTGCACGCTGACCGTCTGGGTGCACTGGGCGTTGCCCAGGCCGGACGGGGTGGCCTTCAGCGCGGACGAGCCGGAGTGCGCCGGGCTGCCGACGACCGCGCCGGAACCGTTGGCGCAGGACCATCCGGAAAGTCCGGCCTCGAAGCCGGAGTTGGTCACCAGATTGACACCGGCGGCACCGGCCGAGGCGGAGCCGGCCAGGGTGACACCGGCACCGATGACGGTGGCGGCGCTCACTCCGGCGAGCGTACGGGTCAGGACGGTCGAGCTGCGCCGAGTCCGGACGGCGGTGGGATGCCCGCCATCCGCTCCGGGCAGAGTACGGATCCTCCGACGGAACATGCTGTGCTCCATTCTCGCCACGTGCCGTGGGCGTGAGCGTGCGTGTGGGGGGATGTGGACGCACGGCCCCGGATGAACGGGAGAGACGCAGTGCGGCGATCGACGGGATCGTAGAAGGGGTGACCGGGCCCGTCAATAGGTCTGGACCAAAGGCGAACGGCCATCGCCTGTTCGCCTTGTCGGAACTTGACAGACCGGGCGCCGCGCGGCGAATCGCCTGATCGTGCTCCCGGTCCACCCGCACGAGACGGCCGGCCCGACCACGGATACGCGCCCGTCTGGCTCGGCGTCAGCGACGGGTCCGGCGCGATGCCCCCCGCCCACGAGACACACGAGTCAGGCGAAGCGGCAACCGGAAGTCGATGGGGGGCGCCGTACTGCGGCGATGTCGCCGCGTCGGACGGGAAGTCGGACGGGAAGTCGGATCGGGAAAGGGCTCAAGGAGTACGCCGACTCCTCGCCACTTTCAAGATATAGCGCACAGGGGGCCTTGCCACAAGGCCCCGGGGGTGCGCCAGAATCGCCGGGCCAAGCGATGGACCGCGTTCTTCGGAACCGCGCGGAAAATACGCTTCCAAGGCACATCGGAATATCGAACGGGGCTTTTTCTCATGATCGATGTGATCATCGCCGGTGCCGGTCCGACCGGTCTGATGCTCGCCGCCGAACTACGGCTCCACGGCGTGGACGTGCTGGTCGTCGACAAGGAGAGCGAACCGACCCGCCAGTCGAGGGCCCAGGGTCTGCATGTGCGCAGTATCGAGGTGATGGAACAGCGCGGTCTGCTCGGCCGTTTCCTGGAGCACGGCCGGGAATTCCGTGTCGGCGGTTTCTTCGCCGGTCTCGGCACTTCATGGCCCGAGGATCTTGACACGGCGCATTCCTATGTCCTCGGCATCCCGCAGACCGTCACCGAACGGCTGCTCGCCGAGCACGCCGTGGAGGCGGGCGCCGAGATCCGGCGCGGTCGGGAACTCGTCGGTCTGGAGCAGGACGCCGAGGGCGTCTCCGTCGAGTTCGCCGACGGCACCCGGCTGCGCGCCCGGCATCTGGTCGGCTGCGACGGCGGGCGCGGTACCGTGCGCGGGCTGCTCGGGGTCGGCTTCCCCGGCGAGCCCTCGCGGGTGGAGACGCTCCTCGGCGAGATGGAGCTGGACACGCCCGCAGAGGAGGTGGCCGCGGTCGTGGCCGAGGTCCGCAAGACCCATCAGCGGTTCGGCGCCATGCCGCTGGGAGAGGGGGTGTACCGCGTGATCGTGCCCGCCGAAGGGGTGGCCGAGGACCGTTCGGCGGCGCCCGGCATCGAGGAGTTCCGCTCCCGGCTGCGGACGTTCGCGGGCACCGACTTCGGGGCGCGGGCACCGCGCTGGCTCTCCCGCTTCGGCGACGCCACCCGGCTCGCGGACCGCTACCGGGTCGGCCGGGTGTTCCTGGCGGGGGACGCGGCGCACATCCATCCGCCGACCGGCGGGCAGGGGCTCAACCTCGGTGTCCAGGACGCCTTCAACCTGGGCTGGAAGCTGGCCGCGGAGCTGGCGGGCTGGGCTCCGCAGGGGCTCCTCGACAGCTACGAGGCCGAGCGGCGTCCGGTAGCCGCGGAGGTCCTCGACAACACGCGGGCGCAGATCCAGCTGATGTCGACGGAGCCCGGCGCCGTGGCCGTACGGCGGCTGCTCGCGGAGCTGATGGAGTTCGAGGAGGTGAACCGGCATCTGATCGAGAAGATCACCGCGATCGCGGTCCGTTACGACGTCGGCAAGGGCCACGAACTGCTCGGCAGGCGCCTGCGGGACGTACGGCTGAAGGAGCACGGGCACCTGTACGGGCTGACGCACGCCGGGCGCGGGCTGCTCCTGGACACCACCGGGCGGCTTTCGGTCGCGGGCTGGGAGGACCGGGTCGATCATGTCGTCGACTCCGTGGCCGCCGGGGAGCCGGACGTGCCCGCCGTGCTGCTGCGTCCGGACGGGCATGTGGTGTGGGTCGGCGGGGAGCAGCGGGATCCGGCCGGGGCGCTGCGGAGGTGGTTCGGCGCGGCGCGGGGCTGAGCGCGCCGGAGGGCCGGGCCCGTCGGACGACGGGCCCGGCCCCCGGGGGACGGCGCGACGCAGCCGGTTCAGACGCGGTCGGCCGCGATCAGGACGTACTGGAAGGAGCCGTCCTTGTAGGACTCGATGAAGGCTTCCTCGATGCCGGTGACCAGCGACGAGGTGGCGCGCAGCTCCCAGTAGGGCAGGGTGTCCGGCGTCAGGTCGACGACGGCCTGCGGGACGAGCCGGTTGTCGGCCATGGCGCGCAGGTACTCGCGGCGGGAGTGGATGTTGCACTCGAAGTGGGCGTTGATCTGGGAGACCCACTTGGAGGGCTGGCCGTAGCGCGGGTTCCAGCAGCCGGTGATGGTGACGTAGCGACCGCCGACCTTGAGGAAGCGGGAGTGCTCGGCGAAGAGGTCGTCCAGGTCGACGTACATGGTCGACTCGTTGTTCCAGGAGGCGGTGATGCTGCCCTTCTCGAACGGGGTGTCGAGCATGTTGCAGACCTGGGCGTGGACGTGCGTGTCGATGCCCAGGTCCTTGGCGCGCTGGTTGCCGAACTCCGCCTGGGTGGAGGAGAGGGTGACGCCCTCGACCTTGCAGCCGAAGCGCTGGTGGGCCATGACGCTCGAACCGCCGCGGCCGCAGCCCGCGTCGACGAGGGTGTCCGTGGCCGCGATCGGGCCGAGGTGGTCCAGGAGGACTTCCGCCTGGGCCGACTCCAGCCGGTGCAGCTCCGTGATCAGCTTCTTCTCGTATTCGCTGTCCTCGATGGAGCCGAGGGAGGCGTGGTCCACGGCACCGATGCCGTAGTGGTGGTGGTACAGCCCGTCCACATCGCCGAGGCGCAGGTTCACCGGCCGGGCCTCGGCGTTCCAGTAGCGGGCGATGTCGCCCTGGTAAGGCGTCGCCGGGTTCGGGACGAACGCGGCGGTGTCGTTGGCGGCGGTGAACTCGGTGCTGGTCACAGAGGATTCCATTTCTTACCAGAAATCGGGCAGGCTGTAGCGGTAGGTGTTGGTCTGGTGCCAGTAGTGGTTGCCGTCGACCCAGGCGGCGACTCCGCGCAGGAAGCGCTGCACGGTGGGGACGGGGCAGGCGAGGGCGAGGGCGGCTGCCTCGCTCTCGAACGCGTGCATGAGGTCGTTGTGGACCTCGACCGCCTTGAGGTAGCCCTCTCGGTCGGAGAGTCCCTCGCGCTCGGCGATCACCACGGGCAGGTTGAGGTGGGTGCCGGGGCTGTCCAGTTCCTTCATGTACGAGTAGAGGTCGTTCACGATGGTCGTGGCGTTTCCGGCCAGGGCGATGACGCGTTGCATGGCGGACTGGGCGTGCAGGTCGGCGGGGAGTTCGTAGCCGCCGATGGAGTCCGTGAGGGTGGGGCAGGGGCGGAAGTTGTTGAACTGGCGCATCGCCAGGTACTCCCACACCTCCGGCATGTACTCCGTCTCGGACCAGGCGGCTTCGGCCAGATAGCCCATGTGGAGCCGGGCCATGTCGTGCCGGTACCGGTCGGCCTGGGAGGGCGTGACCTGGCGGACGAAGTACTCCATGGCGGAGCGGTACGCGCGGCGCGGGGCGTCGGCGTGCAGCGACTCGGCCCAGCGCGGCGCGTACTCCTCCGTGGTGTGCAGCGGGTCGAGCGCCGTGTGGGCCAGGAGCAGCCTGCCGCCGAGTCCGACGGGCGAGCCGCCGTGGTCCTCGCAGTAGCAGTCGTCGACGGCGTTCTCCGCGACCATCAGCCGGGTCGCGAGCATCACGTGGTCGACGCTCGGGGCGTCGGGGTGGCAGGCGACCATGTAACGCCCGACGGAGAAGCCGTCGAACTCGCCTTCCCAGTCGTCGGGGAAGAGCTGGACCTCGTCCACGGCCCAGTCCTTGATCCGGCGGCTGACCTCCTCGACGCGTACGGGGTCGGGTTCGGCGATGGGGTGGAAGTAGAGGCCGGGGACGGGCCGGCCCGCGACCGGCGCCGGGGGTTCCGGCGCGGCCGGTGGCTCCGGGTGCCGGGCCAGGGAGAGGGTCGCCGTGCCCAGACCGGTGGGCCCGCTCGGGAGCCATCCCGGGGCCGGGGTCCCGGCGGGGGTCGGCGTGGGCGCCGGTGCCGCCTCGGGAGCCGGGACGGCCGTCGGCACCGGGGCCGTCGGAGCGGTCGCGGCGGCGATGACGGCCGTGCCGGCGGGTGCGTCGGCGAGCACCTCGGCGAGCGCCCGGGACCCCAGGAGGACCGCGACGGAGGGCAGGCTCGACGGTAGAGGGGAAAGCCCGGGTTCGGGCATCCGTGACTCCTCGGTGAGATGGGTGGACTGTCCCGGATTCCCGGGCGTTCTCGGGGCGCCCGGGAATCCGGGCCGTCAGGGCCGCGCGGGGGCCGGACGGCTCGGCTAGTCGCGCCTGCGGGCGATCTGCACGTTCTCCAGGACGCCGAGCGCGTTGGGCACGAGGATGGCGGCGGAGTAGTACGTGGTGACGAGGTACGACATGAGCGCCTGCTCGCTGATGCCCATGAAGCGGACCGAGAGACCGGGCTCGTACTCCTCCGGAAGTCCGGTCTGGCGCAGGCCGATCACGCCCTGGTTGTCCTCCCCGAGACGCATGGCGAGGATGGAGGTGGTGTTCTCCTTGCTGATCGGGATCTTGTTGCAGGGCAGGATCGGGACGCCGCGCCAGCTCGGGATGCGGTGGCCTTCGAGGTCGATGGTGTCGGGGTAGAGGCCCCGGGCGTTCCACTCGCGTCCGATCGCCGCGATCGCCTTGGGGTGGGCGAGGAAGATCTTGGTGCCGCGACGGCGGGAGAGCAGCTCGTCGAGGTCGTCCGGGGTGGGCGGGCCGGAGTGGGTCTGGATGCGCTGCTTGAAGTCGGCGTTGTGGAGGAGGCCGAACTCGCGGTTGTTGATCAGCTCGTGCTCCTGGCGCTCGCGCAGCGCCTCGACGGTGAGCTTGAGCTGCTCCTCCGTCTGGTTCATCGGCCCGTTGTAGAGGTCGGCGACGCGGGTGTGGACCCGCAGGACCGTCTGGGCGACGGAGAGTTCGTACTCGCGCGGCTTCAGCTCGTAGTCGACGAAGGCGCCGGGGAGTTCGACCTCGCCCTTGTGGCCGGCCGACATCGCGATCTCGGCCTCGCCGTGCTTGTTCTGGCGCTGGAGCGGGAGCGAGCTGAATTCCTGGATGTGGGCCTGGAGGTGGGGGGCCGTGGCGAGGACGGCGGCGAACTCGGCGCGGGAGAGGGTGAGCAGGGTGCCGGGGGTTTCGGCGGTGGCGGTGTAGTCCCATGTGGCGTCGGCGTCGAGCAGGGCGTTCTCGCCGAACCGGTCGCCGTCGGCGAGGACCGCGACGGCGACCTCGTCACCGTACTTGCCGGTCGAGCTCTGGTTGATCCGGCCGTGGGCGACCAGGTGGATCTCCTCGGCGGGCGTGCCGCGCTGGACGATCACGTCTCCGGCGTTGAAGTCGCGCTGGACGCAGCGTCCGGCGAGCGCGGTCAGCACCTCCTCGTCCTCGAAGCCGCGCAGGAGGGCGAGTTCACCGAGTTCGCGGGGGATGACCCGGACACGGGCGCCGTCCTGGACGAATTCGATCCGCCCGTCGCCGACGGTGTAGCTGAGCCGACGGTTCACCCGGTAGGTCCCGCCCTTGGTCTCCACCCAGGGGAGCACCCGCAGCAGCCAGCGGGAGCTGATCTCCTGCATCTGAGGGGCGGACTTGGTCGTGGTCGCGAGGTTCCGGGCCGCCGCTGTGCTCAGGCTGGACTGCTTCGGCGTCTCCTGCTGCGCTTCCGGGCTGGTGTCAACGGTCATGGGGCGGGCTCTCCTTGGGAGGGGTGCTGACGGGCGCAAGGGCGCGCCGGTCGGTGAAGAGGAGAAAAAGGGGGAAAGCGGGAGGAATCTCCGGGAATCCGTCCAGATCCCGGGGAACAGTAACTGTTCACACGCCCCACAGGCCCCATCGGATCGGCCGCGTTACCTCGAATCAGTGATCTTGTTAGGCAAGAGGTTTGAGTCAACTGATGTCGATTTTCAGATGACCTGACCGGTACAAGCCGATACGACCGGCCCGGCCGCCCCCTCCGAAGGGAGGGCGCGGCCGGGCCGGTCGTACGGGAAGGGCGGGGTCAGCCCTCCTCTTTCGAGGCGGGGCCCGCCAGCTGCTCGGCGAGTTCCCGCTCGCCCTCCTCGGGGAGCGAGGTCTTGAGGACGGTGCCGCCGTACTGCTCCATGGCCGCGACGAACCGGTCCTCGGTGAGCTTCGAGGCCATGATCACGACGGCGGCCCGGCCCGGTTCGAGTACGGAACGGACCTTGTCGCGGAAGGAGTTGTCGATGCCCGTCTGGTTGAGCTTGCCGAGCAGCCCGCCGACGGCGGCGCCGATCACACCGATCCCGGGGGTGAGGATGATCATGCCGAGGACCAGGCCCCAGAGGGCTCCGGCGGTGGCCGAGAGGGCGATCTGTCCTTCTCGGCGCGAGGCAGTGTCCACATGGGTCTGCCCCTCGGCGTCGACCGAGACGACGGCCAGGCCCGTCAGGGTGACGACATGGCTGCGTTCCAGCTCCTGGACCTCGGCGAACGCCCGGTTGGCGACGGCGAGATCGTCGTAGCCGAGCACGATGAGTTCGGACATGCGGCTCTCTCCTCGGTCAGTAGCGCAGCACGGCCGCGATGCGGCCGAAGTCGAGCAGGGTGTCCTCGCGGACGAACTGGACCTCGGCGCCGGTGTCGAGGGCCCGTTCGACGATCTCGTCGACCATGTCGTCCCTGGAATCAGGGGACCCCGCCTCCGCCGGTTCCAGATGGTCGCCCTCGTCCCGGACGACCGTGCGGTACTGGTCCTCGACGGCGAGCAGTCTGATCCGCCCGTCCTTCGCCGCCTGCCACACCTCGTCGATGCCGCCGGCGAACTCCCGGCGGCCCCTGGCCGCGTCGAGTTCGGCCACGACGGTGGCCGAGGCGGCGGCCACCCGGGCGAGGCGGGCCGGTTCGACGGCCTCGTGGACGGCTTCGGCGGGGCCGCGCGCGAGCCCGCCGTGCTGGAGGGGAGTGGTGCCCGCGCGAAGCGATCCGGTCTCCTCCAGAAGGGTGAGGGCGGCGGGCTCGCCGAGGACGTAGAGCGGGCGCGGGTCGGCGGCCAGGACCTTGTCCAGGGCCTCGTTGGCCTCGCGGAAGAACTGGCGGGCGGCCTCGTCGCGGAAGGTGCTGGGGACGTCCCCGATCTGCTCCTTGCGCTCCACGTCGGGGTCTTCGAGGCTGCGGGTGAACGGGAAGCCGTTGCCGGTGTGCTCGGTGGTGCGCTCGGGGCTTCCGCTCCACAGCGAGATCCGGTCGGCGGCCACCGCGAGCGCCCAGGAGGGCTGCTCGGCGGCCTGGGCGGCGACGAGGTTGCGGGTCAGGAAGGTCTCGGCGAGGACGACACGCTCGGGGACCGTGCGCGCGACCGTCCAGATCTGGTGCTCGCCCGAGGCGACGTAGACGACGAGGCCGTCCTCCGCGTGCACCAGGTCGACGTCGGCCACCGCGCGGCGCAGCTCCTCCAGGAGTTCGACGCGCCGCTCGCGGCTGATCCCGGGGTCCTCCTGGATCGCCTTCTCCGCCTCGGCCACCAGATTGCGCAGGCGCACGGGGTCCTGGGCGTTGTCCGGCTCGCGGCGGTGCGTCGGCATCACCAGGGACACGGCCGGGTACGGGCGGGGCTGTCGCAGCTTGGCGAGGACGTCGCTGCTGAGCGCGGGGTCCATGAGGGGTCCTTCCTGACGGGTTCTGTCGTGCCTGCGGGGTGGGCGGCTGATCCGGACGGCACGGCCTACCGCTCGGGGCCGGCGAGCCGGTCGGCCAGCTCCCGCTCGTCCTCGTCGCTGAGCGAGGTCTTGAGGACGGTGCCGCCGTGCTGCTGCATCGCTGCGGTGAACTTGTCCTCGGTGAGCTTCGAGGCCATGATCACGACGGCGGCGGTACCGGGCCTGAGCAGCTCGGCGACCTGCTCCCGGAAGCGGTCGTCCACGCCCGACTGGCTGAGCTTGCCGACGAGACCGCCGAGGGCCGCCCCGGTCAGGAGCCCGACCCCGGGCAGCAGGAAGAGAATGCCGAAGATCGCTCCCCACAGGGCGCCGCTCGCGGCGCTGACGCCGACGATCCGGCTGCTGGTGTCGACATGGGTCCTGCCCTCGGCGTCGACGGAGACCACCGCGAGGCCGTTCAGCTGGACGACGTAGTCCCTTTGCAGGTCCTGCACCGTGGCGAACGCCTGCTCGGCCGTCCGTTGATCGTCGTATCCGATGACGATGAGCTCGGCCATATCTCGCCTCCTCGGGGGAAGGGAGCCCTCGGTCTCCCTTCCGTCGGAGAGGTCCGGACGGCCTCTCCAGGGCCACAGGCAGTTATCTTGTCCCGGTTTATCCGCAATCGCGACTCGATACGTCCGGTCGGGGAGGGGGTGCCCGCCCGGCCCTCGGGGCCCGGCACCCGTGGCCCCCGCGTTGGTGAACGGGTTCTCACAGCGCCCGGCGAAGGGCTGTGTGGCCCGTGTTACGGAGGCTGATCGGCAGGGTTGACACGGGCGTAACGGGGGGTCCGTACGGTCGGATCCCGAACGGTTCCACAGAGAGGCTCACCGGTGACCCCACAGGACACGCCGGCCCCCCGGACCGGCCCGCACGGACCCGACCGGGTGCGGACCGTCTGCTCGTACTGCGGCGTCGGCTGCGGACTGGTCCTCGACGTCGGCTCCGGCCCCGACGGACGCCGTACGGTCCTTCGGGCGACCGGCGACAAGGACCACCCCGCCAACCGGGGGCGGCTGTGCACCAAGGGTGCGACCACCGCCGAGCTGCTCGCCGCCCCCGGGCGGCTGACGACCGCGCTCGTCCGGGCGGAGCGGGGCGCCGACCCGGTCCCCACCGGCACCGAGGCGGCCCTCGCCGAGACCGGGCGGCGGCTGCGGGCGATCGTCGACGCGCACGGGCCCGACGCCGTCGCACTGTACGTCTCGGGCCAGCTGAGCCTGGAGGCGCAGTACCTCGCCAACAAGCTGGCCAAGGGCTTCATCGGCACCGACCGGATCGAGTCCAACTCGCGGCTGTGCATGGCGAGCGCGGCCACCGGCTACAAGCTGTCCCTGGGCGCCGACGGCCCGCCCGGCTCCTACGACGACCTCGACCGGGCCGATGTCTTCCTCGTCATCGGCTCGAACATGGCCGACTGCCATCCGATCCTCTTCCTGCGGATGATGGAACGGGTCAGGGCCGGGGCGAAGCTGATCGTCGTCGACCCCCGGCGGACCGCCACCGCCGAGAAGGCCGGGCTCTTCCTCCGGGTCCGGCCGGGCACGGACCTCGCGCTGCTCAACGGACTGCTGTGGCTGCTGTACGAGAACGGGCACACCGACCCCGCGTTCATCGCCGCGCACACCGAGGGCTGGGAGGCGATGCCGCCGTTCCTCGCCGACTATCCGCCGGACGCCGTCGCCCGGATCACCGGCGTCCCCGAGGCGGACCTCAGGACCGCCGCCGAGTGGATCGGCACGGCGGGCGAGTGGACCAGCTGCTGGACCATGGGACTCAACCAGTCCACCCACGGGACCTGGAACACCAACGCCCTCGTCAATCTGCACCTGGCGACCGGGGCGATCTGCCGCCCCGGCTCGGGCCCCTTCTCCCTGACCGGTCAGCCCAACGCCATGGGCGGACGCGAGATGGGCTACATGGGCCCCGGGCTCCCCGGGCAGCGCTCGGCCCTGGTCGCCGCCGACCGCGCCTTCACCGAGGAACTGTGGGACCTCGCCCCGGGCACCCTCCGCGAGACGGGGCCGGGCGGAGGAACCGTCGACCTGTTCCGGCGGATGGCGGACGGCGAGGTCAAGGCGTGCTGGATCATCTGCACCAATCCCGTCGCCTCCGTCGGCAACCGCGCCACCGTCGTCGAAGGCCTGCGCGCGGCCGAACTCGTCGTCACCCAGGACGCGTTCCGCGACACCGAGACCAACGCCTACGCGGACATCGCGCTCCCCGCCGCCCTGTGGGCCGAGACCGACGGCGTCCTGGTCAACAGCGAGCGCACCCTCACGCTGGCCCGGCAGGCGGTCGACCCGCCCGGCGAGGCGCTCGCCGACTGGCGGATCATCGCCGGGGTCGCCCAGGCCATGGGGTACGAGAAGGCGTTCGCGTACGAAAGCGCCGAGGAGGTCTTCGAGGAGATCCGGCGCGCCGGGAACCCGGCCACCGGCTACGACCTGAGCGGGGTGACGTACGAGCGGCTGCGGACCACCCCCGTCCAATGGCCGGCGGCGAGCGGCGGACCGGCGCGGAACCCGGTCCGGTACGTGCCCGCCGACGGCGCGGGCCCCCTCTTCCCGACGGCGAGCGGGCGGGCCGTCTTCCACGCCCGGTCGCACCTCGATCCGGCGGAAATGCCCGACGAAGCCTTCCCGTTCGTCCTGAACACCGGCCGCCTCCCCCACCAGTGGCACACCCTGACCAAGACCGGGAAGGTCGGCACACTCAACCGGCTGAACCCGGCGCCGTTCGTCGAGCTGCACCCCGAGGACGCGGCGCGGCTGGGAATCGCGGCGGACGATCCCGTGGAGATCGCCTCCCGGCGCGGCAGGGCCGTCCTCCCGGCGGTCGTCACCGACCGCGTCGCGCCCGGGAGTTGCTTCGCCCCCTTCCACTGGAGCGACCTCTTCGGCACCGGCCTGGCCGTCAACGCCGTCACCGGCGACGCCGTCGACCCGCTCTCCCTCCAGCCCGAACTGAAGGTGTGCGCGGTGGCGTTGACGAAGTCGCCGGTCCCGGCCGCCGTGGTGCCGCCGGGCGGCGCGGGAGGGGCGGAGGGGGCGCCGGAGTCCGGTGCGCGAGGGACGGACGACGAGGCTCGGGAGGCCCCGGCCGATGACGATGGCGGTGGCGGTGGCGGTGGTGCGACCCTGACCGCGCCCGCCGTCGCCCTGGGGCTCGAAGGGATCGTCCCGCCCGTCCTCTCGGCCGGGGAACGCCAGTACCTCGCCGGTTTCCTCACCGGGGTCGGGCCGGGCGCCCCGGGCATCCCCGTGCTGCCGCCGGGCGCGCCGCTCCGGGCGGAGCAGGCCCGGTGGGTCGACGGCGTCCTGGCGGGCCTGTACTCCCGATTACCGGATCCGACGCCCCGGCGGGGAAGGGACGTCCTGGTCCTGTGGGCCTCGCAGACCGGCACCGCCGAGGGGTTCGCCGCCGCCACGGCCGAGCGGCTGCGGTCGGCCGGGCACCGGGCGGTCCTCGCGGGCATGGACGAGACCGATCCGAAGGCGCTGCCGCCCGCCGCCGACCTGCTGCTCATCACCAGCACCTTCGGCGACGGGGACGCCCCCGACAACGGCTCGGGCTTCTGGGAGGCGCTGACCGCGCCCGGCGCCCCGCGCCTCGACGGACGCCGCTACGCCGTACTCGCCCTCGGGGACTCCGCGTACGACGACTTCTGCGGGCACGGGCGGCGGCTCGACCGGAAGCTCGACGAACTCGGAGGCGTCCGGCTCGCTCCGCGCACCGACTGCGAACCCGACTACGAGCCTTCGGCCCTCGCCTGGCTCGATCAGGTCCTCGCCGGGCTCTCGGACCCGCCCCAGGATCCTCCGGCCACTCCCCTCGCCCCGGCCGGCCATCCGTCCCCCGCCGCCCCTCCGCTCCCGCCGGTCCTCGTGCCCGCCGCGCGCCGCTCTGAGCCGGCCGTCAGCACCGCCCGGCTCGTCGGCAACCGGCTGCTCGGCCGGCCGGGTGCGGGCAAGGAGGTGCGGCGGTTCACCTTCGACACGGGCGGGGACGGGGACCCGCTCCGCTACGAGTGCGGCGACGCCCTCGGAGTCATGCCGGTCAACTCCCCCGGTCTGGTGGCCGAATGGCTCGCCGTCACCGGAATCGACGCGGCGGACCCCGTCGACCTTCCGGGCCTCGGGGCGGTCCCGTTCGGCGAGGCCCTGCGCCGCCGTCTCGACATCACCCGGATCACTCCGGCCCTCCTGGACTTCCTCGCCGAGCGGTCCGGGGGCGCGCCGCCGCGGCTCCCTGCCGGGCAGGACGGTCCGGGACGGCAGGCCGTCGACGTCGTCGCCGAGCATCCCGTACGGGCGACCGCCCGGGAGTGGTCCCGGGTCCTCGGGCGGCTGACACCCCGGTTGTACTCGATCTCGTCGAGCCCGCTGGCCGATCCGGGCCTGATCTCGGTCACCGTCTCCGTCGTCCGCTACGAGAACCGGCACGGCATGGCGCGCAAGGGCGTCTGCTCGACGTTCCTCGCGGACTCGCCGACCGGTGCGGAGGTCCCCGTCTTCGTCCGGCGCGCCGCCCACTTCCGGCCGCCCGCCGACCCCTCGGTCCCGATGGTGATGGTCGGGCCCGGCACGGGCGTGGCGCCGTTCCTCGGCTTCCTCCAGGAGCGGCGCGCGCTCGGCCACCCCGCCCCGAACTGGCTCTTCTTCGGCGAGCGGCACCGCGCCACCGGTTTCCTGTACGAGGAGGAGCTGACGGCGTTCCTGGCCGACGGCACCCTGGACCGGCTCGACACCGCGTTCTCCCGCGACCAGCCGGTGAAGGTCTACGTCCAGGACCGCGTCCGCGAGCAGGGGGCGCGGCTGTGGGAGTGGCTCGGGGCGGGCGCGCACGTCTACGTCTGCGGCGACGCGACCCGGATGGCGAAGGACGTGGACCGGGCGCTGCGCGAGGTCGCCATGGCCCACGGCGGTCTGGACGCGGAGGCGGCGGACGCCTGGATACGACGACTGGCGGCCGACAAGCGGTACGTGCGGGATGTGTACTGACGACGGCCTCACCGGTCGTTCGGGGCCGGAGGCCGGGGGCCGGTGTCGGGGGGCGGGTGGTCGCAGAGGTGACGGTGTCTCCGCGAGGCCGTGCCGCGCGCTCCGGAACCCTCGCCCCAGACCCCTCCGCGCAGGGTCGGCCCGTCCGTCTCACAGGTGGACATGTGACGACTTGTCGCCAACCTGTCGATCTCCACGCATAAGCGGGCCACAGTGGGGCAGATCGCCCGTGGGCCGGTGTGCCCGCGCGAAAGGAGTGTGCCCGTGCTGTCCGACCTCCTCGACCGGTTGTTGAGACGCGGTGCCGGTTCCGCCGACGGTGGGCCCGAAGGGACCGGAAGGGTCGGGCGTCCCAGGACGCCCGGCGAGATCGTCTTCGACGCGGACTTCTCCTCCGCGGAGCAGTGGACGGCAGGTCGGTCGTGGGCGTATCCCGGCGGCGGCCCGACCAATCCGGGGGACAACAAGCTCGACCACCTCGTGGACGACCCCGCGTACAGCCGGGCGGGGCTCTTCCGTGCCACCCGGCGGCCCGACGGCAACTGGGACTCGGGGCTGCTCACCACGGAGGGCAGCCCGGAGGGCTTCATGCTCCAGCCGGGTGACGTCCTGGAGGCGCGGGTGCGGCTGCCGGAACAGACCGGGGCCTGGCCCGCCATCTGGACCTGGCTCGACGGCGGCCAGGAGATCGACGTCTTCGAGTACCACCCCGACAACCCGGACCTGCTCGAACTGTCGAACCGGGTCCGGAGTCGCTACCGCTACTACCGGAGCCCGGAGGTCTGCCCCGGGGCGTGGATCGACCTCCGGGTCGCCTTCGGCTCGCGGAACGTCGCCTGGTGGGTGAACGGCGTACGGGTCTTCGACGACCGGCGCGGAGTGGGCCGCGCCTGGCGGGCCCACATCATCGTGAACCTCTCGGTCTGCGCGGGCCGTTACCACCCCGCACCCGACGAGGCGACGACGGAGATGTCGTACGAGGTGGCGTCGCTGCGGGTGTACCGGGACTGAGACGGCGAGGGATTCTCGGGTGATGTTCGAGTCGGCGCCCCGGAGCTGAGCCCCCGGGGCGCCGCGATGCGGTCGCCTCTGCGGCGTCGGGCGGTCGAAGCGGGCTGCCGATACCCCGCCCGGAGCGTTCGGCGCCGGGGGTCCTGACCCGCTGGTGTCCACCCGAGCCGGTGGGCCAGGCGGCGGACGAGCGCTCCCCCGCCCTGCCCTGACCGCCGTGAACGGCGGGTCCAAGGACTCCGGTCGGCTTGCCGAGCAGCCGGATCGGCGTCGCCGCCCGTCCGGCCACCCGCCCAGGCATGGGCTGGGCCGAGGCGCGTTCCCGGGCGATCCACCGGGAGGCGATCGCCCAAGTAGCCGCCCGTGTCGGCGAGTTGCTCCCGACCGGCCCGCACTTCCGCGAGGCTCACAGACGGTAGTCGACGCAAGGGTCCGGGGAAGGTCGCCGAAGTTCGGGCACCGCCCCGCCTGGCAGCGGGTGCGCAGATGAACGGATCCTTGCCACCTCGGGAACACAGGGGCGGGGCAAATCGCCCAGTGTTCCGATATATCGATCGCTCACCTTGGTTTTTCAAGATCCCTGGCAAAGTCGATCAGGACCGTTGACACCGCGAAACGGCCCGAGTAGCGTCACTGATCACCGAGCTGATAATACGTATTATCAGCGATGGCTTCCGCAGCCTCCGGAGGAGTTCCCCGTGCCAAGGATCACGCAGCGTGACATCGCTCGCCTCGCCGGCGTAAGCCAGGCGGTGGTCTCGCTCGTGCTGAACAAAAGGACCGACGCGACGACCCGCATCGCTCCCGAGACCAGACAGCGCGTCCTCGACGTGATCCGTGAGACCGGGTACGCGGCCGACCCCGTGGCCCGTCGCATGGTGCGTCAGCACAACCAGATCATCGGCGTGTTCACCTACGAATCGGTGTTCCCGAACACCAGCGGCGACTTCTACTACCCGTTCCTGCGGGGCATCGAGGAGCGTGCCGAGCAGCTCAGGCGCGACCTGCTGCTGTTCACCAGCGCTCCGGTCACCGACGGGCGCCGCAAGGTGTTCCACGAGAACAACCGGCTGCGGATCGCCGACGGCTGCATCCTGCTCGGCCGGGACATCCCCCACGACGAGCTGGCCCGGCTCAACAGCGAGAACTACCCGTTCGTGGCGGTCGGCCGACGCGACGACGCGGGTGGCCCCGTGCCCTGCGTGGGAGCGGACTACGCCGCCGCCACCCGGCAGCTGGTCGAACGGGCCAGGGAGCTGGGGCACCGGGAGTTCGCCTACGTCGGCGCGGGAGAGGGAGCGGAATCCGCCGACGACCGGATGAACGGGTTCCGCGCCGGCACCCGAGGGAGCGGCCTGCACGAGCGGACGGCCGGCCGGTCCGCGGGGGAGACCCTGGACGCGCTGCTCGCCGCCGGAGTGACCGTCGCCGTGGTCGAGGGCTACGACGACGGGATCGCCCTGATCCGGGCCGCCCGGGAACGAGGCGTCGACGTGCCAGGTGACCTGTCGGTCGTGGTGACCGGCGTACCGGCCGAATCACCCGACCCCGACATCGCGAGCACCGGCTTTCGCATTCCACGCCGGGAGATGGGCTGGCAGTCGGTGGAACTCCTCGCCGCCTTGCTGGAAGACGAGTCGACCACCCCGCTCCAGCGGCTCCTGCCGTGCCACTTCGTCGAGGGGCAGACCCTCGGCGAACCGAGATAAGGACCATTCTTGACTGAGATACGCAGCGACGTGCTGGTGGTCGGCGGAGGGCTGGGCGGTGTCGCCGCGGCGCTCGCCGCCGCCCGCGCCGGCCGGACCGTGGTGCTGACCGAGGAATTCGACTGGCTCGGCGGGCAGCTCACCAGCCAGGCGGTGCCCCCGGACGAGCATTCCTGGGTGGAGCAGTTCGGCGTCACGGCCAGCTACCGGGCCCTGCGCGACGGCATTCGCGACTACTACCGCCGGCACTACCCGCTCACCGAACGGGCCAGGGCCCGCCTCGAACTGAACCCCGGCGGGGGCTGGGTGAGCAAGCTCTGCCACGAACCCCGGGTCGCGGTGGCGGTCATCTCGGCGATGCTCGCGCCCTACCGCGCCAGCGGGCGGCTCACCGTCCTCCAGCCGTACCGGCCGACCGCCGCCGACACCGACGGCGACCGGGTGACCGCGGTGACCCTGACCCACCGCGACACCGGCGAGAAGATCCACGCCACCGCCGCCTACGTACTGGACGCCACCGAGACCGGCGATCTGCTGCCGCTCACCGGCACCGAGTACGTCACCGGCTTCGAGTCCGCCGCCGACACCGGCGAGCCGAGCGCCCCGCAGGTCGCCCAGCCGCTGAACATGCAGGCCGTATCGGTGTGCTTCGCCATGGACCACGTCGACGGCGACCACACCATCGACAAGCCCGCGGACTACGACTTCTGGCGGTCCTACCAGCCCGAGGTGTGGGGCGGACCGCTGCTGTCCTGGCAGTACCCGCACCCCAGGACGCTGGAGCGCGTCGGGCACGACTTCAGCCCCAACCCCGACGACGACCCGCTGGCGGTCAACGCCGACCAGCGCTTCAATCCCGGCAACGCCAACCTGTGGACGTTCCGCCGGATCGCCGCCCGAGGCACCTTCACCGACGGCGCGTACCCCAGCGACATCACCCTGGTCAACTGGCCGATGATCGACTACCTCGAAGGCCCGGTCCTCGACGTCCCCGACGCCGCCGACCACCTGCGCCGGGCCAGGGAGCTGAGCTTCGCCTTCCTGTACTGGATGCAGACCGAGGCGCCCCGCCCGGACGGCGGCACCGGATTCCCGGGGCTGCGACTGCGCGGCGACATCACCGGCGGCACCGACGGCCTGGCCCAGGCCCCGTACATCCGCGAGGCGCGCCGGATCAAGGCCGACTACACCGTCGTCGAACAGGACCTCTCGCTCGCCGTCCGCGGGGAGCGGGGCGCCGTGCGGTACGCGGACTCCGTCGGCCTGGGCATGTACCGGATCGACCTGCACCCCTCGACGGGCGGCGACAACTACATCGACGTCGGCTGTAGCCCGTTCGAGATCCCGCTGGGCGCGCTCCTCCCGCAGAGGGTCGAGAACCTCCTGCCCGCCGGCAAGAACATCGGCACCACCCACATCACCAACGGCGCCTACCGGGTCCACCCGGTCGAGTGGAACATCGGGGAGGCCGCGGGCGCGCTCGCCGCCTTCTGCCTCGCCCACGACACCCGCCCCCGCGCCGTCCGGGAGAACCCCGAGCTGCTCTCGGCCTTCCAGGACCAGCTCACCGCGGCCGGCGTCGAACTTCGCTGGCCTGACATCACCGGCTACTAGGCCTCCACGCAACCGAGGGAGAACACCATGCAGATACGAAGAGGGCTGACCACGGTCGCCGCCGCGATGTCCGCGACGCTGCTCCTGGCCGCGTGCGGTGGAGGGGACTCGAAGGGCGACAAGGGTCCGGTGACCCTGCGGATGACGGTCTGGACGTCCAACAAGCCGCATCTGAAGCTCTTCAACGAGATAGCCGCCGAATACAAGAAGACCCACCCCGAGATCAAGGACATCAAGTTCGACCCGCTGCCGTTCGAGACCTACAGCACGGCGCTCACCACCCAGATGACCGGCGGCAACGCCCCCGACCTCGCATGGGTCTTCGAGACGGACGCGGCCGACTTCGTCAGCTCCGGGGCGCTGATGCCGCTCGACGACACCCTGAAGCAGACCAGCGGCTACCAGTACGACGACCTGATCCCGAGCACCACCAAGCTCTGGGAGAACGACGGCAAGCTCTACGCGTACCCGTTCTCCACCTCGCCGTTCGGTGTCTTCGTCAACCGCGACCTGTTGCAGAAGGCCGGTCAGAAGACCCCGGACCAGCTCGTCAAGGAGGGCAAGTGGGACTGGTCCACCGTGCTCGCCGAAGGCGCCGAGGTGCACCGCTCCACCGGCAAGGCCGGCATGGTGATCCGTGACTTCGAGTACAAGGACTGGGGCAACGCGGCCTCCTTCTGGGGCGGCTGGAAGGCCGAGCCCTGGAGCGCCGACGGCAAGACCTGCACCTTCGACAGCAAGCCGATGGTCGACGCGATGACCGCCCTGCACAAGGGGATCTTCAAGGACAAGGCGATGCCGGGCCCCGGCGAGTCCGCCGACTTCTTCACCGGTGACGCGGCGATGACCATCACCCAGATCAGCCGGGCGTCGCTGCTTGAGGGCGCCTCGTTCAAATGGGACCTGGTGCCGCTGCCCGCCGGACCGAGCGGCGACTACTCGGTGATCGGCCAGGCAGGCATCGGCGTGGTCAAGCAGGGCGGCCACAGCAAGGAGGCCAAGGACTTCCTCGCCTACTTCACCAACCCGCAGAACTCCGCCAAGCTCGCGGCCTACTTCCCGCCGCCCCGGAACTCCCAGCTCACCGCCGAGAACCTGGCCAAGACCAACCCGCTGCTGAAGAACGAGCAGCTCGAAAGCGTGGTCGTCGCCGGGGTCAAGAAGGGCGTGGTCAAGCCGGGCCACGTCGGCCAGGCCGAACTCGCCCAGCGGGTCCGCGCCGGACTGGACCCGCTGTGGAAGCCGGACGCCGACGTCAAGGGCGTCCTCGGCGACCTGTGCAAGAACATCTCCCCGCTGCTGGAGAAGTGACCATGTCCGTCCCCCCGCGAACAGCGGTGGCCGACCCGCCCAAGGGCGGGCCCGCCACCGCGGGGCAGCCGAACCGGCGTCCGTTCTGGACCCGGCGCCGACGTGACCAGCTCGCCGGTCTCGCGTTCATCTCGCCCCAGCTCCTCGGCACCGCCGTCTTCGTGCTGCTGCCCATCGCCCTGGTCGTCCGGTTCAGCCTGCACGAGTGGAACGTGCTGGCCGGCGACTTCCACTACACGGGCGGCGACAACTACACCCAGCTGCTGGACGACGCCAACCTGCCCGAGGTACTGAAGTCCACGGCGCTGTTCTCGGTCGGCATGGTGGTGTTCAACCTCTCCCTGGCCCTCCTGCTCGCCGTCCTGCTCAACCAGAAGCTGCGCGGAATGACGGTGTTCCGCACGCTGTTCTTCTCTCCCGTCGTGGTGTCCCTGGTCGCCTGGACCATCGTGTGGGGCTTCCTGCTCCAGTCCAACGGCGGCATCAACGGCCTGCTGCACACCGTCGGCATCGAAGGACCCAACTGGCTGCGCGGCGAGGGCACCGCCATGTTCTCGGTCATCGTCGTACAGGTGTTCAAGAACGTCGGTCTGAACATGGTGCTGTTCCTGGCCGCCCTCCAGGGCGTGCCCAAGGAGCTGTACGAGGCGTCCCGGGTCGACGGGGCCGGTGCGTGGAGGCGGTTCCGGTCCATCACCCTGCCGCTGATCAGCCCGACGATCCTGCTGACCTCGGTGATCACCATCGTGGGTTCGCTCCAGGTGTTCGCGCAGATCGCGGTGCTCACCCAGGGCGGCCCGAAGCTGTCCACCACCGTGCTCGTCTACTACCTCTACCAGCAGGCTTTCCAGTTCCATCACTTCGGCTACGGCGCGACCCTGTCCATCCTGCTGCTGCTGATCGTGCTGGCGCTCACCGTGTTGCAGTGGCAGATGCGCAAGAGGTGGGTCTTCTATGAATCGTAAAATCCCGCTGCGCGCCCGAGTCGCCCTGTACGGCCTGCTCTGTGTGCTCGCGATCCCCTTCGTCTTCCCGACCTGGTGGATGGTGACGTCGTCGTTCAAGCCCATCGGCGACATCTTCGCCTACCCACCGCAGCTCATCCCGACCAACCCGACGCTCTCGGCCTACCGGGACGTCTTCGACGGGCGCCCGTTCGTCCAGCAGTACGTCAACAGCCTCTACATCGCGGCGCTGGTGACGGCGGGGACGATGGTCGTGTCCTCGCTCGCCGGGTACGCCTTCGCCCGCATCAAGTTCCGCGGCCAGAACGTGCTGTTCATGGTGGTGCTGGTGGGCCTGCTCATCCCGAGCGAGGTCACCATCGTCCCGCTCTTCCAGATGTTCAACGACCTCGGCCTGATCAACACCCACTGGCCGCTGATCCTGGTGCCGATCTTCGGCGCACCGAGCGTCCTGGCCACTTTCATCATGCGGCAGTTCTTCATCAGCCTGCCCCATGAGCTGGAGGAGGCCGCCCGGATCGACGGCATCGGCTACTTCGGCACGTTCTGGCGGATCGCCCTGCCGCTGGCCAGGCCGGCCCTCGGCGCCGTCGGTATCTTCACCTTCCTTCAGAGCTGGAACCTCTATCTGGAACCGGTGGTGTACCTCTCCTCGCCGGAGAAGTTCACCCTGCCGCAGGCGCTCACCCAGTACGTGGACTCCTACGGCGGCGCCATGTGGAACGTCCAGCTCGCCGCCGCGTCGCTGACCGCGGTCCCGGTGCTGATCGTGTTCGTCATCGCCCAGAAGCAGTTCATCGAGGGCCTCGCCCATACGGGGCTGAAGTGAACGCCACACTGGGCATCGACATCGGCGGCACCAAGACCCTCGCCGCCCTCGTCGGGCCCGACGGCACCGTGCTCGACCAGGCGCGAGCCGACACCCCGGCCGCTCGGGGACCGGACGCGGTGCTGCGGACCGCCGCCGACCTTGCCCGGCGCCTCGGCGGCGCCGGTCCGGTCGGCGTCGGCGCCGCGGGTCTCATCGACCCGGCCACCGGAGTCGTCCGGTACGCCACCGACTCCCTGCCCGGCTGGGCCGGGACACCGGTGGCCGAAGCCCTGGCCCAGCGCATCGGCCGGCCCGTCGTGGTGGACAACGACGTCAACGCCGCCGCCCTGGGCGAGAGCTGGGCCGGGGCCGCCCGGGGGCACGCCCATGTGCTGCTGGTCGCGGTCGGCACCGGTCTCGGCGGCGGCCTGGTCCGCGGCGGCGCCGTCGACCACGGGGCGCGCGGCGGCGCCGGAGAGGCGGCCCATCTTCCGGCGCCGGACGCCGACAGGCTGACCTGCGGCTGCGGGCGCACCGGCCACCTGGAGGGCGTGGCCTCCGGCACCGGACTCGCCCGCGCCTATCGGCTGCGCACCGGGGCGGACGTCACCGGCCGCGAGGTCGCCGCCCGCTGCGCCGCCGGTGACCCGGCCGCCGTGGAGGTCCTCGCCACCGCCGGTCACGCCCTCGGCCGGGCCCTCGCGGGTCTGGTGGCGCTGCTCGATCCGCAGACGGTGGTGGTGGCCGGGGGCGCGGGCGAAGCGCTGCTGCCGTACGCCCAGGACGCGTATGCCGCCGAACGGCTGCCGGTCCACGCCGACGTGAGGCTGGTCCCGGCCGCCCTCGGCGGCGCGGCAGTCGCCGTCGGCGCGGCGCGGGCGGCGATGACCCGGCGGGCCATGTCCCTGCCGTCCGAACCGGGGCCGTCCGAACCGGGCTTGTCCGATCCAAGGCCGTCCGAACCGGGGCCGTCCGAACCGGGGCCGTCCAATCCGGGGTCGTCCGGTCCTGGGCCTGCCGGTCCCGGGCGGGTCGCTCCCGGGTCTGTCGGTCCCGGTCTCCCCGAACCCGGCGGTCGACCGTGATCGGTCGCCTTCCGCGTACCACCGAAACGGAGCCCCAGTGAACGTTCTCGACACCCTCCGCGGCGGCCTGGTGGTCTCCTGCCAGCCGCTGCCGGACGAACCCGCCGACCCGATGCGCGACGCGTCCGTGCAGGCGAGGGTCGCCGCCGCCGCGGTCCTCGGCGGCGCGGCCGGTATCCGCGCCAACTCCCCCGAGGACATCGCCGCCGTACGGGCGGCGGTGGACGTGCCGGTCATCGGCCTGTGGAAGGACGGCCCCGGGCCGGTGACGATCACGCCGACCGGCAGGCACGTCCGCGCCGTCGCGCAGGCCGGAGCGCATCTGGTCGCCGTCGACGCCACCGACCGGTCGCGGCCCGAGCCGTTCGCGGCCCTTGCCGCCGCCGCGCACGCCGCCGGGGCTCTCGTCCTGGCGGACGTGTCCACCGAGGCCGAGGGGCAGGCCGCCGTCGACGCGGGCGCCGACGCCGTCGCCACCACGCTCTCCGGCTACACCCCGCACACCACGAAGACCCCGGGACCCGACCTCGGCCTGCTGGAGCGCCTGGTCGCTCGGCTGTCCGTGCCCGTGATCGCCGAAGGCCGCTACCGCACAGCGGACGATCTGCGACGCGCCTACGCCGCCGGGGCCCACGCCGTGGTGGTGGGCAACGCCATCACCTCACCCCTGTACCTGACCAGGGAACTGGCCCGGTCAGTTCCCGCTCACGCCGATGCGAACGGAGTGCACCCCTGATGAGAAGACGCGCAGTCCTTACCGCCGGAGCCGCCGTCCTGGCCGCCCCGCTGCTGGGTCTCACCCCGCAGGTGGCGACCGCGGCCCCACGTCCGAGCCGCCGGATCGCCCTCGTCCCTCTCGACGACCGGCCCGTCAACGTCTACTGCCCGACCATGACCGCCGCCGTCGCCGGTGTCGACCTCGTACTGCCGCCGCGCGAGACCCTCGGCCGCTTCTTCAAGCCCGGGGACGGCGCGGCCGTCGCCCGCTGGCTGGGCTCGGTCGGCGCGGACGAGTACGTGATCTCGGTGAGCATGCTCGCCTACGGCGGCCTGATCGCCTCCCGTACGGGCGCGCCCACGCTCGCATCGGCGCGGGCCAACATCGCGGCGATCCGGGCCCTGCGGGCGGCCCGGCCGAACGCGCGGATCATGGTGCACGACACCATCCAGCGCCTCGCGTTGACCCCCGGCGACCCCGACCTCGAACAGTACGTGGCCGCGCTGGTCGAGTGGGCCAAGCTGTACGACCAGGTGGAGAACCTCGGCCAGGAGGAGCTGCGGCCCCGGCTCACGGCGGTGCGGGCCACCCTCCCGGACGCGGTGGTCGACGACTATCTGGCGGCGCGGTCCCGCAACCACGAGGTCAACCGGCAGATGGTCGAGTGGGTCGCCGACGGCACCATCAGCCATCTGGTGCTCTCCGAGGACGACACCGCCCCCGTGGGCCTGGCCCGAGCCGAACGCGTCGAGCTCGAAAAGCTGGTCGAGCGGTTGGGGGTCGGCCGGCGGGTCGAGGTCTTCCCCGGCGCGGACGAGGTCGACGCGCTGCTGGTCGCCCGGCTGATCGCCGATGGCACCTCGCCCACCTACCGGGTGGAGTACGCCGGGATCTCCGGCGAGCGGTGGACGGCGGAACTGGAGGGCATCCCGTTCGCGGAGAACATCCGCCGGCACGTGAAGTCCGTCGGCGGCACCGTCGTCGACGGCCGCGCCGACCTGGTGCTCATGGTCAACACCCCCTCGGCGGACAAGGAGCGGCGGGCGGCCGACCTCGCCGCGTTCGCCCGCCGGGTCGCCGCGCTGACGGCCGCCGGGGAGTCGGTCGTCGTGGTGGACCCGATCTTCGTCAACCGCGCCGACCACGACCTGGTGACCGAGCTGGAACAGCTCGTCGACCTGGCCGCGCTGCTGTCGTACTCCGGCTGGAACACCGGCGGCAACGCCCTCGGTCTGGCCCTGGCCCACGGCACCGCCCGCTGGGCCTTCCTGAAGCGCTCGACCAGCGGAATGGGCGTACCGGCGCTGACCGAGCCGGGCCGGGCGCACGCGGAGTACCTGCTCTACCGGTTCGTCAAGGACGACCACTGGAAGAACGTCCTCCAGAAGGCCGCCTACGCGGAGGCCAGGTCCAAGGGGTGGAACCCGTTGAACCTGACGGCCGAGCAGAAGGCCCTCTTCGACGGCTGGGTCCAGGACCGCCTCGCCCCGGCGACCCGCCAGTACTTCACCGACCACTTCGCCGGCCACCGCCTCGTCCTCGGCTACCGCGGCGCGACCACCCGCACGGCCAGGCTCGCCGCCGTGAACGACGTCCGCGTCGAACTGCCGTGGGACCGCCTCTTCGAGGTGACGCTCGAACCCCGCCTCACCCTGGCCTGAGAGGAGTACGAACGATGCAGCACAGCCCCCGCCGCCGCAGCATCCTCATCGCAGGCGCCGTCGGTCTCGCCGGCGCCGCCCACCTCACCTCCCCCGCCGTCGCGGCTCCCGGCCGCACCGCGCCCGTCACGCCGCCCGCGCCCGCGCTCATCCCCAAGCCCCGCTCGCTGAGGATGACCGGCGGCCGTCCGTTCGAGATCACCGCCGACACCGCCGTCGTGGTACGCCACCCGGCCCCCGAGGCCCGCCGTACGGCCGAGTTCCTCGCCCGCTGGCTGCGCCGGGCCACCGGCCATGCCGTCCCGGTCGTGACCTCCGGCGCCACCCCGCACGCCATCACCCTGGCCGTCGACGACGAGACCCCTTCCGCCGAGGGCTACCGCCTCGACGTCACCCACGGCGGTGTCCACCTGCGCGCCGCCGAAGCCGCCGGTCTCTTCCACGCGACGCAGACGCTGCGCCAGCTGTTTCCCGCCACGGCGGAGTCCGGTGCCCCGCACGGCGGTCCGTGGACCCTCTCCCCCCTGCACATCGACGACGCCCCGCGCTTCCCCTGGCGCGGGTCCATGCTCGACGTGGCCCGGCACTTCTTCACCGCCGAAGAGGTGAAGAGCTATATCGACATCCTCGCCCTCTACAAGATCAACCGCCTCCACCTGCACCTCAGCGACAGCCAGGGCTGGCGCCTTGAGATCAAGAGCTGGCCCCGCCTGGCCACCCACGGCGGCTCCACCCAGGTCGGAGGGGGCCCCGGCGGCTACTTCACCCAGCGCGAGTACGCCGACATCGTCCGGTACGCCGCCGAACGCCACATCATGGTGATCCCCGAGATCGACATGCCCGCCCATGTCAACGCGGCCCAGGCCAGTTACGCGGAACTCACCTGCGACGGTGTGGCGCCGCCGCTCTACACGGGCGAGAAGGGCATCCACAACTCGCTGTGCATCGACAAGGACGTCACCTACCGGTTCGTCGACGACGTCCTCGGCGAACTCGCCGACCTCACCCCCGGCCCCTATCTGCACATCGGCGGCGACGAGGCGCTTGCGACCGCCCCCGAGGACTACCGCTTCTTCATCAGCCGCGCCCAGCAGACCGTGCACGGACTCGGCAAGCGGATGGTCGGCTGGGAGGAGGTCGGCCTCGCCGACATCGCCCCCGGCACCCTCGTCCAGTTCTGGGCCAACGCCGCGAAGGCCCAGGGCGCGCTGGCCCAGGGCGCCCGGCTCGTCCTCTCGCCCAGCAAGAAGGCGTACTTCGACATGAAGTACGACGCCGACACCCCGATCGGGCACGACTGGGCCGGCTACACCGACGTCGAGGACGGCTACACCTGGGACCCCGTCACCTACATCCCCGGCGTCGCCGAGAGCCAGGTGCACGGGGCCGAGGCCGCGCTGTGGACGGAGCGGGTGGCGACGTTCGAGCAGGTGCAGTACATGACGCTGCCGCGGCTCCCCGGCGTCGCGGAGATCGGGTGGTCGCCGGTCGCCGGGCGCGCGTGGGAGGAATACCGGGTACGGCTCGCCGCACACGCGCCCCGGTGGTCCGGGCTCGGGTGGAAGTACCACCGGTCGGTGGAGGTGCCCTGGGGGTGAGCCGGTGACCGCTGCCGGACACGGTCGCCAGGCATCGCCGCGGCCACCGGTCCGAGGCCTCCCCGGCCTGGACACGGCCTAGGTCGTCTCTTTCGGATCGTGCCGGTCAGGCCCGCGTCGTCCGGTGCCGTGCATCGCGAGGCGGAGAGGCTGCCGCGTACTGGGCGTACCCGGGTGCCTCGACAACGCGGCGAGGTGCGGTGCCGGGCGGCGCGGGCCAGGCAGGATCCGGAAGAGACGGCCTGGGCGTGGTCCCGTCGCTTCGAACGTCCCCGGAGCGACGGGACCGTGCCCTGCGCGCGGGCGGGCGCCGTACGGGCAGGAAGGCGGCGGGGTTTGGCCGGTCAGCCCGGTTCTCGCAGGGTGAGGACGTATCCCGCCGTGAGCGCGACCGCGCGGTCCTCGTCCTCGGAGAGGTCTCGCAGCGCGCGGGTGGCCGTGTGTCCCGGGATGTCCGCGAGTGCCTGGGCGAGTCGGCCCCGGGCGGCCGGTCCGGTGACGCCGGGGGCCAGGCGGGCGACGAGCAGGGCGGCGATCCGTTCGGCGAGCGCGGGGCGGGCCGCCAGCGTGCCCAGCGCCTCGGCCGCCTCGACGTCGTTCACCGCCTCGACGATCATGTCGATCAGCGTCGGGACCGCCTCGGTGAAGCCCCGCGCCCCGAGGCTCAGCGCCGTGTGTCTGCGGACGGTGAGGTCGGGGTGGGCGAGGGCCTCCCGCAGCCGGGCGGTCGCCTGCTCCGTCGGCAGTTCGGCGAGGGCGCGGACGGCCCGCCCGCGCACCTCGGCTGCGGGGGCGTCCAGCGCCTCCGCCAGCAGGGTGGTGGCGCCGTCGCCCAGCCGGGTCAGGGCCCAGCGGAGCGCCCCGGAGACATGCGGGTCCGATTCGTTCAGCACCGCCTCGACCAGGGCCTCCACCGGCGCCGCTCTCTCCTCGGCCGAGGAGAGAGCGGCGCGCTGCCGCCTGCCCGCCCAGTCCGCGCCGAGGCCCTGGAGGAGGGCGACGGTCGCCAGGACGTCCTCCCAGCCGGCCGGTTCCGCCGCCCCGATCCGGTCGAGCCGGGTGAGCAGCGCCGTCTCCGCGGCGATGCGTTCCCTGGTCCGCCGGACGAGGTCGTCGACGAGCCCTGCGGGGGTGAACCCGGGGTCGTCCAGGGCGGATCCGACCTCCTTGAGGGAGAGCCCGAGCGAGCGCAGGCTCTCGATGTGGAAGATGCGCCGGATGTCCTCGGCCGCGTACTCGCGGTAGCCCGCGCCGGTCCGGCCGGTGGGCCGGACCAGACCGAGCGACTCGTAGTGCCGGAGCATGCGGGCGCTGACTCCGGACCGCCGGGCGACCTCTCCGATGAGCACGGACTACTCCCCGGCCCGCCCCAGATCGCTGAGCGCGACGGCGCGCCTGGCCTCGTGGAGGGTGAACTCGAAGACCTCGTCGGGGTGGCGCAGCAGGCGTTCCGTGGCGAGCGCGTGCTCACGCACTCCGGGGTCGGGATGGCCGGCCATGCCGTCGAGGACGGGGACGATCACCTCGCCGAGGGCGATCAGCACCCGGCTGAGGCTCAGCCGCGTCTCCCGTCCACCGCGTCCGAGCTGTGTCGCCAAGGCGGCCGCGAGTTCCCGTTCCTCCCCCTCGGGCACGAGCACGACGGCGGCGCGCCAGGCGTTGCGCGCCACCTCGTCGTCGGGGTCGGCGAGCAGCTCCCGAGTGATCACCGACCAGGCTTCCCGGTCACCGACCTTCGACAGGGTGTGCAGGGCCTGCCTGCGTGCCTGGGTGCGCTCCGAGCGGACCTCGTCGACCAGTCGTGGGACCGTCGCGTCGGCCGGAAGGCGGGTGAGCGCCCAGGTCAGCATCTCGCGGACCGGGAACTCGGGCTCGACGGCGCACCGTTCGACCAGGGCGTCGACGTGGTCCGGGTGCGGGCGGCTGCCGATCTCCAGGGCGGCCCGCAGCCGTACCGAGGCGTGGTCGTCCTCCAGCGCCCGCAGGACCCGGCGCGAGCGCTCCGCCGTCGCGTCCTCCGCCTTCTCTCCCCGTGCCTCCGCGTCCCGCGCCACCGCGTCCTCCGCCCTCTCGCCCCGTACCCCCGTGTCCTCCGCCACCGCGTCCCCCGTCTTCTCGTCTCGTGCCACCGTGTCCTGCTCCCCCGCGCTCCGCGCCGTCGCGCCCTGCGTGTCCGTGGTCATGCGTGTGGTCATGCGGAACCACCTCCTCGGCGTCAGTGAAGAGCTTGTCACCGTGTCAAGGTCAAGCGGAAGCCCGTCACACCCGGGCGGCGGGGAGGGGCGCTCGGGGGCGTTCGGGGGGCGACTCGCTGAACGGCGGGGGGATGAGGCTCCGGTGGCCAGGGGCGTTGCGTAGGCTCGAACTGAGCACATCGCGCCGCCCGTACGCCGAGGAGGACCCCATGCAGAGCGCCGACGAGGGACGGCAGCGGCTCGACGCGGCCAGTGTCCTGAACGCGAAGAGCACGCTGCTCCAGTTGCTCGCCCGCGCGGGGGTCTACACCGGGGACGCGGAGGAACTCATCGGTCTCGTCGAGGCGGGCGCGCTGGCCGGTGCGCGGACGGAGGTGGAGGAGGCCGCGCGGCAGGTGCCGGAGGGGCGGGGCGAGGTGTACGCGTCCGGGTGGGCCGGGGGAGCCGGGAGCGTCGTCGAGGTGCTCGACTCCCTCGCCGAGCGGGCTCTGCTGCGGGCCGTCACCGCCGGTCCCTCGGAGGGTTCCGCCGATGAGCGATCCCCCGTGCGGCGGGCGGAGATGGAGCGGGCCAAGGTGGCGGTGACACCGTTGTACCTGTCGTTCAGCGAGGTCTCCGAGCTGGATCCCGAGGTCACCGAGCAGGTGCTCGGGGCCGTGCTCCGGACGATGAGCCCCCGGCAGCGGGCCGGATATCCGGGGCTGCTCTCGGTCTTCGCCTCGGACCACCACACGCGTCTGGAGCGGCTGTACGCGCGGTACGGGCCCGGCAGTCCGGTCGCCGTCCACGGCCGGTACTCCCTCGTCCACTCCCCCACCGGGGTCGCCGTACTCGAACGGCTGGCGGTGACGCCCTCGGCCCTGCGCGAGGAGTGGGACGCCGCCGAGCTGCCGCCCGCGTGGCTGGACGGTCTGACCTCCGCCTGGAGCGCCCCCGTCTGACCGCCCGTCGCCCCGGTCCCGTCTCCCCTACCCCGCCCCGGTCCCGCCTCCCGCGCCCCGTCGCGCCTCGCTTCCGAACGCCGTCGTGCCCCGTACCTCCGTGCTTCGTTCCTTCTCCCGCGCCGTCCGGATCCGGTGTGCCGATCCTGTGATTTCCCTGGCGTTCGAACACGGGCAGGAATAGGTTAGGCTCACCTAACAAGCGCCTCGATGGTCGCTGCTCCCGTACGCACCTGGCTGCGGGGGCGTCAGGCGGGGCGGCAACACCCCTGCCCGGAGACAAGGATCCAGCATGCCTTCTGTGTTCACCCCCGTCCGCCGTCGCGTCCTCGTGGCGGGTGCCGCCGCGGTCACGCTCGGCCTCATGGCGACCGGGTGCGGCTCGGACGACAAAAAGGACGACGCCCCGGGCTCGGCGGCCAAGGCTCCCGCGGGTGCCTTCCCCGTCACCATCAAGAGCGCGCTCGGCGACGCGGTCATCAAGGAGCGGCCCAAGCGCGTGGTGACCCTCGGCCAGGGCTCCGCGGAGACCGCCATCGCCCTGGGCAACGTCCCGGTCGGCATCGAGAGCTACGCCTGGGGCAGCGACAAGTCCGGCTACCTGCCCTGGATCCACGAGGCGGTGACCAAGTCCGGCGCCACGCTGCCCAAGCAGTTCGACGGCGGCGAGGAGCTGGACATCGAGGCGATCACCGAGCTGGAGCCCGATGTCATCCTCGCCCCCTGGTCGGGCATCACGCAGAAGCAGTACGACATCCTCAAGGACATCGCGCCCACCGTCGCCTACCCCGAGCAGGCGTGGAGCACCGACTGGGACCAGCAGATCGAGATCGTCGCCAAGGCGCTCGGCCAGCCGGAGAAGGCCAAGGAGCTGACGTCGAAGATCGACAAGCAGCTCTCCGACGCCGCCGCGAGCCGCCCCGGCTACAAGAACGTCACGTTCTCGTACATCTACAACACCGGCCCCGGCTCCCTCGGCGTGTTCAAGCCCGAGGAGCAGCGCGTGGCGATGGTCTCCAAGCTCGGTCTGAAGGTCGACCCGGTCGTGAACACCTTCAAGGAGACCGAGGGCACCGACTCCGCCCTCATCGGTCTGGAGAACGCCAACAAGCTCTCCGCCAGCGACATCGCCTTCACCTTCTACACGGACGAGAAGTCCCGCAAGGAGATCGAGGCGCAGCCCCTGTACGCGGCGATCCCCTCCGTCAAGAAGGACGCCCTCGTCTACAGCCACGACCAGCCGTTCGTCACCGCCTCGTCGATGATCAACCCGCTGACCGTGCCGTACAGCATCGAGCGCTACCTGCCGATGATCGACAAGGCCGTCGCCAAGGCCGGGAAGTAACTGCGGATCAGCAGCGTGACCACTCTCTCCACGACCGGCCGAGGCCCCGCCGTACGACGGCGGGGCCTCGGCCGGCATCTCATCGCGGCCGCCGTCTGCCTGGTCCTGCTCGCCCTCGCGCTCTTCGCCAGCGTCATGTTCGGCAGCAAGCCGACCTCCTTCGGCGATGTCGTGCGGGTGCTGACCGGCGAGGCCGACGGCTATGTCCGCACGGTCGTCGAGAGCCGCTACCCGCGGACCGCCCTCGGGGTCCTCGCGGGGCTCTGTCTGGCCGTCGCGGGCACCCTGATGCAGGGCATCACCCGTAATCCGCTCGCCGATCCGGGACTCCTCGGCATCAACGCGGGCGCCTCCGCGGGCATCGTCGCCGCCACCGCCTTCCTCGGTGCCTCCGGGCAGCGGGAGACCGTCTGGTGGGGTCTCGCCGGAGCCCTGGCCATCGGTGTCGTCGTCCATCTCGTCGGCACCGCCGGCGGCGGCGGTGGACCGGTCCGGCTGGTCCTCGCCGGAGCGGTGCTCTCCGCCGTCCTCTTCGCGTTCATCCAGGCCGTCGCGCTCTCCAGGCCCCGGGTGTTCGACACCTACCGGTACTGGGTGGTGGGCGCGCTCGGCGGGCGCGGCTGGGACGCCTTCTGGGCGGTCCTGCCGTTCGCGGCCGTCGGTCTCGTCCTCGCCCTGCTCCTCGCCCCCGGCCTCAACGCCATGGCGATGGGCGACGACAAGGCCGCCTCCCTCGGCATCAGCCCGGCCCGAGTCAAGGGGGCCGGGCTGCTCGCGGCGACCCTGCTCGCCGCCGCGGCCACCGCCGCCGTCGGCCCCATCGCCTTCGTCGGCCTGGCCGTCCCGCATCTGGTGCGGACCCTGGTGGGCGCCGACTTCCGGGCCCAGATCGTCTTCACCGCCGTCGCCGGGCCCGCCCTGATGCTCTTCGCCGACGTCATCGGCCGGGTGCTGCTGCGCCCGCAGGAGCTGATGGTCGGCATCGTCACCGCGTTCGTCGGCGCGCCCGCGCTGCTCTTCGCCGTTCGCCGTATGAGGGGGACCTCGTGAAGACCGCCGACCGGGCGGGCACCACGCCCGCCGCCCGGGACACCGCCGCGCCCGCTTCCCGGACGAAGCGGCCCAACAGGCGCATGGTGCTGCGGATCGGGCCCTGGGTGGCCCTTCCCGTGCGCCGTGCCTCCGTGATCGCGGGCGTGGTGACGCTGCTGCTGCTCGTCTGCGCGGCGGCGGCCACCCTGTCGATGGGGCGGCTCGGCATCGCCCTGCCCGATCTGCCGTCCGCCCTCGCGGGCGAGGCGACGGGCAAGAACGCCTTCGTCCTGAACCGGCTGCGCGGGCCCCGGCTCGTGGTGGCCATCGGCACCGGGGCGGCCTTCGGTCTGTCCGGGGCCCTGTTCCAGTCCGTCACCCGCAATCCGCTGGGCAGCCCCGACGTCATCGGTCTGGGCGCCGGGGCGGGCGCGGGCGCGGCTGCCGCCGCGCTGTTCCTGCCCGCCGTCCTGCCGGTGCCCGTCGGCGCGCTGCTCGGCGCGGTCCTGGCGATGGTGGTCGTCTTCTTCGCCACCGGCACCGGGTTCCGCAATCCGGGCCGCCTCGTGGTGGCGGGGATCGGCGTGGCCGCCATGGCCACGGCGCTCACCGAGTACGTGGTGTACGCCGTCGAGCGCGACAAGGCCAGCGCCCTGACCGCGTACGTCAACGGCAGTCTGGCCGCCCGTTCCTGGGACGACGCCGCGACCATCTGGATCGTCCTGCTCGTCTCGCTGCCGTTCGCCGCCCTCCTGGCGCGGCCGCTCTCCGTGAGCGAGATGGGCGACGAGCTGTCCACCGGGCTCGGCGCCCGGCCGGGCAGGACGGCGACCTCGGCGGTCGTCCTGTCGATCGTGCTGTCGGCGGGCGCGGTGAGCGCGGCCGGACCGATCGCCTTCGTCTCCCTGACGGCCCCGCAGATCGCCAAGCGGGTCACCCGGGGCGGCGGACCGCATCTGGTCATGTCGGCCCTGATGGGGGCGCTGCTGCTGGTCCTCGCGGACCTCACGGCGCAGCAGTTGCCGCTCTTCGACAATCTGCCGGTCGGTCTGTACACGATGGCCCTCGGCGGTACGTATCTGGGCTATCTGCTCCTGCGGGAGTGGCGGCGCCCTGCCTGAGGCGTACGGAGCGGGGCCCGGAGGTTTTCTTCCTCCGGGCCCCGCCCCGTTCGGCTACCGGGGCGGCAGCGGCTCGCCCGCGCGGACGTTCCAGCGTCCGGCGCGACCGCTGAGGTGGACGGCGGTCAGCGGGCGTACGTCGAGCCGGGGGGCCGCCGTGTCGGGGGCGCCGAGGGCGTGGACGGTCGCGGCGCGGATCACGTCCGGTTCGGCGACCGCGACGACGGGTCCCGAGCCGGACCGCAGGGCGTCGAGCCAGGCTCCGACCCGTGTCCGAAGGGCGGTCAGGGACTCCCCGCCGTGGGGTGCCGCCGTCGGGTCGGCGAGCCAGCGGGCGAGGGCCTGTTCCTCGGTGGCGGCGACCTCCGCGAGGGTGCGTCCGCGCCAGCGGCCCATCGCGCAGCCCGCGAGCGCGTCGACCGGTCCCGCGGTGAGGCCGAGGGCGCGGGCGGTGTCCCGGCAGCGGACGGACGGCGAGCGGAAGGCGCGGGCGGCGGCGGGCACGCCCGGGGCCGCGGCCTCGGCGCGGGCGGTTCCCCGGGGGTCGAGGGGGCCGTCGTCGTCGAACCGCACCTCGCGCAGGGCCTCGCCGACGGCGGGGGAGATCAGCGTGAGACGGACGGTCATCGGGGTCCTCCGGCGGACGGTACTGAGGGCTCGGCAGGCGGGGCGGCGGGGCGGTGGCCTCCACTTCCACGGGCGGGACGGAAGGCGGGGAAGGCGGGGAAGGCAGGGAAGGTTCGGCGGGCGGGACGGGGGATCTCGCGGTCCGCCGGGCGTCCTCGGGAAGGTTTCGGGGCTCCTCCGGCGGCGGGACGGCGGACGGGAGTGCCGGGCGGTGCCCAGGGTACTGCCGCTTTCCGTCCCGCTCCTCGGGCGGACGGGGTGATCCCCGCCTCAGGCCCTTGGCGGCGGGCACGGGGCGCGGTACGGTCGGGCGACATCTCAACAGCGTGACGACGGCGAGACGGAAGTCCGGTGGGAAACCGGCACGGTCGCGCCACTGTGTGCCGAGGCGCCCTCCCCCAGGGGGTGGTGTCACGGCGAGTCAGACCCGTGGACCGTCGTCCTGCACCACCGATCGGGACGCGAGTTCCCGCTGGAGGTTCCATCATGGCCGAGACCGCCGTCTCCGCTGCTCTTTCCACCCCTTCCGTGGCCGTCCCGGCCCCGCTGCCGGTCCGGGCTGTTCTCCCCTGGGCCCTCTTCGTCGGGCTCCTCGCCCTGATAGCCCTGTACTTCGTGGGCGCCGAGCAGGGTGCCACCTCGCTCTTCGCGGGCTCCGACGTGCACGAGTGGGTGCACGACGGGCGTCATCTCCTCGGCTTCCCCTGCCACTGAGAGGCGTTTTCCGCACATGCACGCCTCAACTGTCAGAACCCTGCTGGTCCGCGGCATGCTCGCGGGCCTGATCGCCGGACTCTTCGCCTTCGCCGTGGCCTATGTGGCGGGTGAGCCGTCCGTGAACGGCTCCATCGCGGTGGAGGAGGCCGACTCCGCCCGGGAGGCCCACGCCGGTCACGGCGGAACCGTCGCCGCGGAGGCGGCGGAGGAAGAGGAGGAGCTGGTCAGCCGCCCCGTCCAGTCCACGGCGGGACTCGCCACCGGGGTCCTCGTCTACGGAGTGGCGATCGGCGGCATCGCCGCGCTCGTGTTCTCCTTCGCGCTGGGCCGGGTGGGCCGGTTCAGCCCCCGGGCGACCGCCGCCCTGGTCGCGGCGGCGGCGTTCGCCACCGTCTACCTGGTGCCATTCCTGAAATACCCGGCGACACCCCCCGCCGTCGGGAACCCGGACACCATCGGGAAGCGCACCACCCTGTTCTTCCTGATGATCCTGCTGAGCGTGCTGCTCGGCATCGCCGCCGTGATCGCCGGTCGGCGGCTCGCGCCGAGGCTCGGCAACTGGAACGCGACCCTGACGGCCGTCGCCGGATACCTCGTCGTCACCGGGATCGCCTTCGCGGTCCTCCCGGACAACGAGGACGCGGTGAAGGCGAGCTTCCCCGCCGCCCTGCTCTGGGAGTTCCGGGTGGCGTCCCTGGCCGTGCAGCTCACACTGTGGGCGGTCTTCGGGATCGTCTTCGGCGTCCTCGCCCAGAAGGCCCTGGCCACCCGGGCGCCCTCCCCCGACGCGCCCGCCCGGCTCGCGGCGCCGCTCGCCGACTGACGGCTGACGGCTGACGGCTGACGGCTGACGGCCCCGCGCACCGCACCGCCTCGTACGACCCCCCTCCTCGTACGGGGCGGTGCCACGTTTCCGAACGCACCCACTCTGTACGCGCGTTCGGACACCTGGACCGGGTACGAGCGCGCCCGATCGGACCCGGTGCGCGTGCGCCCGTACGCGTCCGGCGCCCGCGCGTCCGGGTACACGTCGTGCTGAAGTCCGACCGCCGCTGAATCCGGACCGGCACTCCCCCCGCCCTCCCGCTTCCGGGCCCGCGCCACGCTTCCGACCTGCCCGTTCCGTCCGCACCTCGTCCCAGGGCCTCCCGCACCCGGCCCGGGGGCGCGGGAAGACCATCGCCGCACGCCGTTGCGGGGCTCGGGCCGTACGGGCTCAATCGGAGGATGCCGAAGCAACTCCGGCCGGGAGGAAACCCGATGGGAAGGCGTCCACGTCCGAACCAGGCCCTGCGCGATCTGCTCGCGGAGGCGGGCATGACAGCGGCCGAACTGGCGGCCGAGGTGAACAGAGCGGGTGCGGAGACCGGGCGGACGCTCGGTTACGACCGGTCCGCGGTCGCCCACTGGCTCGCCGGAACGAGGCCCCGCACGGCGGTCCTCTGCCTGGTCACCGAAGCTCTCTCGCGCCGCCTCGGCCGGGAGGTGACACTCCGGGAGGCGGGGCTCGACCCACAGGAGCGGCCCGGCCCCGGCGCCGCCGTGCGGGAGACCGGGCCGCCGGGGCGTGGAGAACCGGTCTACGCCCGTGACCTGCCCGTTCCCGGCCCCCTCGCCCCGCCCGTCGCCGAGGGGCGGGGCAGGCCGGTCGAGCGCTTCGAGGTGGAGGCCGCCGAGTCCATGGCCCTGGTCTTCCACGACGCGGACACCTCGTTCGGCGGCGGGAGCGGACGCCGGGCCCTGGCCTCCTATCTGACGGCGGACCTCGGGCCGAAGCTGCACCGTCCGGCCGCCCCCGCCCTGCGCCGGAGGCTGATGCGGGTCGCCGCCCAACTCGCCTACCTCTGCGCCTTCATGCACTTCGACGACCACGCGCACGGGCGGGCCCAGCGCTACTACCACACGGCGCTGCGGATCTCCGCCGCCAACAACTCGCTGCTCGACCGGGCCATCACCCTGCGGGGGATGTCCGTCCAGGCCTGTCAGCTCGGCCATGTGCGCCAGGCCGTCGACCTGGCGGCCGCCGCCGCCGGGACCGTCACCGGGCCCGCCGTTCACCGGGCCTTCGTGCAGGGTCAGTTGGCGGTCGCGCACGCGCTCGACGGGCGCCCCGTCGACGCCGTACGGGCACTCGCGACGGCGGAGCGGCTGCTCGCCCGCTCCCCCGACCCCGTCTCCGCCGCCTCCGTCACCGGCCGCTACCACCAGGGGTCGCTGCTGCGTCACGAGTCGGCCGTACGCCAGATCCTCGGCGATCCGGAGGGCGCGCTGCGCACCCTTCAGGCGGCCGAGCACCACCGCCCTCCGGGCGAGCGGCGTTCCCGGGCGGTGGTCCTCGCCGATCTCGCCGTCCTGCAACTGCGGTCCGGGCGCCTCAACGAAGCCGTGGAGACCGGGTACCGCTTCCTCGACGACTACCCGCACCTCGCGAGCGGGCGCGCGGACCGGGCTCTCGGCGATCTGCGCGCCCTGCTGCGCCCGCACGCCCGGCATCCGGCGGCCCGCGCGCTCCTCCTGCACAGCGCCAGGCTGGTCCCGGGTCCGGGTGGGGTACGGCGCGAGCGGTGAGGGCCCCCGGGCCGGCGGTCGCCGGCCCGGGGTTCCCGGATGCGCGGGCCGGGCGCGGCGACCCCGGGGGGGCCGGGGCGTTCAGGAGGGGACTTCGGAGTACACGGCTTCGCGGGGGTGCGCGTCGGGGGTGCGGGCGCCGAGGCCCGAGCACACGATGTCGTCGGGGAAGGAGAACAGCCCTTCGAGGAGCGGGAGATGGGGCAGCAGCCGGTCGCAGAGCCGGTTGGTCTCCGCCGCGAGGGGCGCGAAGGATTCGGGGGTGAGGATCCCGGCGGTGAGCAGCGCTCCGGCCCTGCGGCGGGCGGCGCGCAGGGCGCTGAGGGTGCCCAGGGCGTCGAGGGCGTCGCGGAGCGGAGGGCCGACGTCGACGAGGAAGCGGTCTCCGGCCCATCCGACGTCCTCGGCGGCGAGCCGGGCGGCGTGGATCTCGCCCAGTTCGCCCGCGAGGTCGAGGAGCGGGTTCCAGGTCTCGAAGGGGTCGTGGCCCCGGCGGGTGCGCAGGGCGCCGCGCAACCCGTCCGCGAGGGCCGCCTCGTGGGCCCGCAGGACCGCGGGCCACCACTGCGGATCGGTCGGGTCGGCGGGGCGCGGGCCGGTCGCTTCGGAGGCGGGCGGTTCGGTGGCCAGGGTGCGGCCGAGGTCGTACAGGATGAGCTGACTGTCCCCGCCGGCCGGGTCGAAGGCGTGCTGGAACCCCCGGTATCCGGAGAGCCTGTTGGCGTCGACGAGCCCGGAGTGGCCGCAGCGGCGCTGGCAGGCGGCGATGACGCGCTCCGCCTCGCGCATGGTGTACGCCTTGTACGCCGACAGGTCCCGGTTGACGGCCGTCCACGGGGCGAGGCCCATGGCGTCCGCGGGCTGTGTCTCGGTTCCGGCGAGCAGCGCGCCGAGCAGTTCCCGGGCGCGGGCGGCCGCGCAGCTGAGGGCGAACGCGTCCGCCAGCGCACCGATCAGGGCGCGCTGTTGGCTCTTGTAGGAGAGCAGGGGAAGGCCGGGCACGGGGCGGGCCTGGGTGGCCCTGCGGCGGGAGTGGCGCAGCGCGAGGACGGTGGACTGGCGGGCGATGGCGGCGGCGGCGGACGGCAGGGCGCCCCACAGTTCCCTTCCGACGCTCAGGGTGCGCCGGAGGCGTGCCTCGGGCGAGCCGGTCGGGTCGGTCAGGTTCCCTTCGGCGTCCAGGGCCGCGGTGTCGCGGAGCCAGTGGGCCGCCGGGACGCGCACCCCTCGGAAGGTGACGTTGCGCAGGGTGAGCGGCAGGGCGCCGACCTCGGCCGGGCAGGACCACTCCACGCCGGGGCGGGGTCCGTCGGCGTCGGCGAGTTCGACGAGGAACGGGAAGACGCCGCCGGTGCGGCCCCTCGTCTCGACGCGGGCGAGGACCACGGCGAGGCGGCGCCCGGCGGCGGTCGGGACGCCGCCGAACTTGGCGGCGGCCGGGTCGGGCGTGTGTAGGACGAACTGTCCGCGTTCGGGGTCGTGGACGGCGCGGGTCCTGGTCGCCAGATGGCTGTTGGCCCGCCCGGTCTCGGTGATCAGGTAGCTGCCCCTGGCGTCGCCCCTGTCGAGCGCGTCGAGCGCGTCGAGGATCTCGGCGGACGCGGGCCCCCGGGGCGCGAGCCGGACCAGGGAGCCCGAGCAGAGGACCGTGTGGGTGACGAGGTGCATGCCGAGGCGGGGATCGGCCACCACGGCCCAGGCGAGGGCCGTGGCGAGACCGTCGGCGTCACGCAGGAGCGTCCGGGCGGGCGGAAGCGCCCGGACGAGGGAGCGGAGCCGGTCGGCGAGGTAGGGATCGCGCTCCTCGGGCCGTCCGGCGACCCGGTACGGGTGCCGGGCCAGGGCGGTGTGCAGGGCGTTCAGGAAGGGGGGCGGGCAGCCGCCGTGCAGGAGCAGCTGGGCACCGGAGCGGAGGGGACGGGTGGGTGCGGGCGTGAAGGTCATGGTCACTCCGGGCTACGAGGGAGAGGGTGGGAGCACGGACCGGCCGGGGCCGAGCGGGGGCCGGGGCCATCGGGGGCCGTCTCCGGTACGGCGGCGGGGGCCTGCCCCGCACCGGAGGGGGCGGTGGGACCCCTCCGCGCGGGGTCGGCCGACGCGCCGCCGCACGG
>NZ_MSJP01000017.1 GCF_014596525.1 Streptomyces sp. CBMA291 | reverse complement strand
GGCCCGCGGCGGCGCCAAGGGCGGCCCCAAGGCCCCCCAGGGCGGCGTGCCCCGCCGGGGCCCGCACGGGCAGCGGCAGGCTCCGGCCCGCTCGCGCGAGCTGGACGCCCGGATCGAGCAGCGCAACCGGGAGCGGTACGAGGGCCGCCCGGAGATCAAGACCCCCAAGACCTTCCCCGGCGCCGAGCAGGAGGGCGAGCGGCTCCAGAAGGTCCTCGCCCGTGCCGGCATGGGCTCGCGACGCGCCTGCGAGGAGCTGATCGAGCAGGCCCGTGTCGAGGTCAACGGCGAGATCGTCCTCGAACAGGGCAAGCGCGTCGACCCGGAGAAGGACGAGATCAAGGTGGACGGCCTGACCGTCGCCACCCAGTCGCACCTGTTCTTCGCGCTGAACAAGCCCGCCGGTGTCGTCTCCACCATGGAGGACCCGGACGGCCGTCAGTGCCTCGGCGACTACGTCACCAACCGCGAGACCCGGCTCTTCCACGTCGGCCGTCTCGACACGGAGACCGAGGGCATCATCCTGCTCACCAACCACGGCGAGCTGGCCCACCGCCTCACGCACCCGAAGTACGGCGTGAAGAAGACCTACCTGGCCGCCATCACCGGCCCGCTGCCCCGCGAGGTCGGCCGCAGGCTCAAGGACGGCATCGAGCTGGAGGACGGCTACGCGCGCGCCGACCACTTCCGGGTCGTCGAGCAGACCGGAAAGAACTACCTGGTCGAGGTCACCCTGCACGAGGGCCGCAAGCACATCGTGCGCCGCATGCTGGCCGAGGCGGGCTTCCCCGTCGACAAGCTGGTCCGCACGGCCTTCGGCCCGATCGCCCTGGGCGACCAGAAGTCGGGCTGGCTGCGCCGCCTGACCAACACGGAGGTCGGCATGCTGATGAAGGAAGTCGGCATGTAAGGCCCCACGGCCGTACGGACGAGCCTTCCCGGCGGTCCCCGGTCTCCCCGGCCGTCACGAGTCCCCACGGGGCTCGTGACGGCCGGCGGGGGCCGTGCCCCTGGCGGAGGCCGTGCCCCTGGCGGAGGCCGTGCCCCTGGCGGGGGCCGTGCCCCTGGCGGAGGCGCGTCTCCGCCGGAGTCACGTCCCCCACGGGGCTCGTGACTCCGGCCGGAGCCCGTGCCCACGACGAAGCCCGTGACCCCGGTGGTCACGGGCTTCGTCGCGTCCCGGGGCGGGGGTCCGCCCCGCCCCGAGACGGGCGGGGCCCACTCTGAGACGGGCGGGGCCCGCCTCCGCCCCACTCCGAGACGGGGCGGGATCTGCCTCGGCCTCCGCCCCAAGGTGACGGGATCCGCCTCCGCCTCCGCCCCAAGGCGGCGGGATCCGCCTCCGCCCCGTCCCCGTCCCCGCCCCCGGACGGGCGGGATCCGCCCCGTCTTCCCGCACCCCCGGAACCCTTGTGGCCACCCCTCCCCGCCTTTATAGTCATCTTGACTCTTAAGGAGGCGGGCGTGAGCCTCGCACAGATACTGGACCCCCTGCGGACACCGCTCTTCACCGTCCTGGACACCCCGGTCGCCTGGACCGAGGTGCTCGGCTTCGGCAGCGGCGCCCTCTGCGTCCTGCTCGTCGCCCGGCAGCACCTCGCCAACTGGCCCGTCGGCATCGCCAACAACCTCTTCTTCGTCCTGCTCTTCGCCCAGAGCGGGCTCTACGCCGACGCCGGCCTCCAGTTCGTCTTCATCGCCCTCGCCGCCTACGGCTGGTGGACCTGGACCCACGGGGGCGGACCGGGATCCGGCACCCTCCCGGTGCGCCGCACCACCCGCGCCGAGTGGACCTGGCTGCTCACGGCGGGGGCGGCGGGGACCCTCGCCCTCACCCTGCTGCTCGACCACGCCACCGACTCCACCGTCCCCTTCTGGGACGCCCTCACCACCGCGCTCTCCCTCATGGCCACCTACGGCCAGTGCCGCAAGCGCCTGGAGTCCTGGTGGCTCTGGATCGCCGCCGACCTCGTCTACGTACCGCTCTACGCCCACAAGGGCCTGTACCTGACCTCGCTGCTCTACGTCGGCTTCCTGGCGCTCTGCGCGTCCGGGCTGCGCGGCTGGACCAGGGACCTCGCCGCCCGGCGGCCCGTCCCGGCGGGAGCGGTCGCGTGAAGCGCTACGGACACGGTCTGGTGCTCGGCAAGTTCTATCCGCCGCACGCGGGCCACCACCACCTCGTCGAGACCGCCCTCGGACAGTGCGAACGCCTCACCGTCCTCGTCTGCGCCTCCTCCGTCGAATCCGTCCCCCTCGACGAACGCGTCGCCTGGATGCGCGAGACCCACCCCGACGCCCTCGTCGTCGGCGCCGTCGACGACACCCCCGTCGACGTCCACGACCCCGCCGTCTGGGACGCCCACATGGCCGTCTTCCGCGCCGCCGTCCCCGAACGCGTCGACGCCGTCTTCACCTCCGAGGGCTACGGCGAGGAACTGGGCCGCCGCTTCGGCGCCGTATCCGTCCTCGTCGACCCCGAGCGCCTCCGCCACCCCGTCTCCGGCACCGCCGTCCGCGCCGACCCCGTCGGCTGCTGGGAACACCTCGCCCCACCGGTCCGCGCCGCCCTCACCCGGCGGGTCGTCGTCCTCGGCGCCGAGTCCACCGGCACCACCACCATGGCCCTCGCCCTCGCCGACCACTACCGGCGGCGCGGCGGCGTCTGGGCCCGCACCCGCTGCGTACCCGAGTACGGCCGCGAGTACAGCGCGCTCAAACTCGCCGAACTCCGCGCCGAGCACCCCGGCGCCAAGTGGCCCGACGTCTCCTTCCACTCCGCCGACTTCCCCGTCATCGCCCAGCGCCAGGCCGAACTGGAGGAGGAGGCCGCCCGCGACGGCTCACCCGTCCTCTTCTGCGACACCGACGCCTTCGCCACCACCATCTGGCACGAGCGGTACATGGGCACCGCGAGCCCCGCCACCGGCGAGATCGCCGCCCGGGGCCGAGGCCACCTCTGGCTGCTCACCGACCACCGGGGCGTCCCCTTCGAGGACGACGGGCTCCGCGACGGCGAGCACCTGCGGCCCTGGATGACCGCCCGCTTCCTCGCCCGGCTCACCCGTACCGGCCGCCGCACGGTCGTCCTCGGCGGACCGCACGAGGAACGGCTCACCGCCGCCGTCGCCGCCGTGGACGCCCTCGTCGCCGAAGGCTGGGGCTTCACCGACCCGCTTCCGGAGCGCCGATGACCGGACACCGCACGCCCGAGGGATACGACCCGCGCTCCTTCGAGCCCTTCGCCGTCACCGTCGACCTCGCCGTCCTCACCCTGCGCGGCGACCGCCTCCACGTCCTGCTCGTCGAGCGCGGCGAGGAACCGTACGCCGGAGCCTGGGCCCTGCCCGGCGGCTTCCTGCTGCCCCGCGAGTCCGCCGAGACGGCCGCCCGCCGCGAACTCGCCGAGGAGACCGGCCTCTCCGAGACCTCCGTCGCCGGACTCCACCTCGAACAGCTCCGCACCTACAGCGCACCGGACCGCGACCCGAGGATGCGGGTCGTCTCCGTCGCCTTCACCGCCCTCGTCCCCGACCCGCCGGAACCGCGCGGCGGCGGCGACGCGGCCCAGGCCCGCTGGATGCCGTACGACACGGCGAGCGGCCTCGCCTTCGACCACGACCGGATCCTCGCCGACGCCCACGAACGGGTCGGCGCCCGCCTTGAGTACACCTGCCTCGCGACCGCCTTCTGCCCGCCCGAATTCACCCTCGGCGAGCTGCGGCAGGTCTACGAGACGGTCTGGGGCGTCCCGCTCGACCGCCCCAACTTCCGGCGCAAGGTCCTCGCCACCCCCGGCTTCGTCCAGGCCGTCGAAGGACCACCGCGCCTCACCGGCGGCCGGGGCAAACCCGCCGCCCTCTACCGCGCGGGCGGGGCCACCACCCTCCACCCGCCCCTGCTGCGACCGGAAGGACACCCCTCGTGACCCCCAAGCACCCCAAGCGCGCCGCGACCGGAGCCCTGCTCGGAGGGGCCCTCGGCGACGCGCTCGGCTTCCCCACCGAGTTCAAGGACGTGCCGTCGATCCTCTCCTCGTACGGTCCCTGGCGGGAGATGCCACTGCCGCTCGCCCGGGGCACCGCGTACGTCACCGACGACACCCAGATGACCCTCGCCTTCGCCCGGGGCATCAGAACCGCGACGGACCGGGGCCCGCTCGCCCCGGAGCGGCTCGTCGGACCCCTGCGGCAGGAGTACGTCGACTGGTACCGCTCGCCCGAGAACAACCGCGCCCCCGGGAACACCTGCCTGGCCGCCTGCCAGGCCCTGATGACCGACGCCCTGTGGCAGGACGCCTCCCGGATCCACTCCAAGGGCTGCGGCGCCAACATGAGGGTCGCCCCCGTCGGCCTCGTCCCCGGGCTCGACGACGAGCAGCGGGCGGGCGCCGCCCAGCTCCAGTCGGCCCTGACCCACGGCCACCCCACCGCGCTCGCCGCCTCCGACCTCACCGCCCACGCCGTCCACCTGCTCGCCCGGGGCACCGACCCCGCGGGCCTCGTCGGCAGGCTGCGCTCGTACGCGTACGAGAACCGCTCCGTCTACCGGGAACGGTGGCTCGGCGACCTGTGGACCCGCTCCCAGGACGCCGACGCCCTCTCCTTCATCCGGCGAGGCTGGGACGAGTGCCTGGCGGTCCTGGAGCGCCTGGACGCCGTCCAGCGCACGGCCGAACCCGAGCTGGACCCCTGCACGTACACCGGAGACGGCTGGATCGCCGAGGAAGCCCTCGCCACCGGGCTCCTCTGCTTCCTGCTCTTCCCCGGCGAACCCCTCACCGCCCTGCGCCGCGCCGCCTGCACCCGGGGCGACTCCGACTCGATCGCCGCCCTCGCGGGCACCTTCGCCGGGGCCCACCTCGGCGCCGACGCCTGGCCGGGGGAGTGGGCCGAGCGCGTCGAGTACCGGGGCGAGCTGCTGGCCTTCGGGGCGCTCTGGGACGCGTGAGGCGCCGGAGGGAGGTGTCAGGGGGTGGCGAGGGCCGAGGCGCGGCGGGCGCGGACCAGGAAGTCCTCGACCCGCGCCCGGTCCGGGGACTCCGGCAGCGGGCTCGTGTCCTGGGCGCGTTCGGCCTCGTCCCTGAGCCGGTTCATCCGGCGCTCCGCCTCCGGCCAGGACACCTCGCCCCGCTTGACCGCGAGCAGCCCCGCCCGCTCCTCGCCGACGTCGATCCGCAGCTCCCCGCTGCGCAGCAGGTCCCGGCAGCTCCCCAGGAGCCGCAGCAGATGCATGACGTGCTTCCAGCGGGGCTGCCCGTACTGGCGCAGGTCCGCCTCCAGCTTGCGGCGCTGGCCGTCGGCGTACCGGACGAAGGTGGCGTGGGCCTGCCGGGAGAGGAAGGCGCCGCGCAGCGAGAGCAGCTCCCGGCCCAGGTCGTCGACCCGCTCGACGAGGGGGGAGTGGAGGCACTCCAGGACGTTCGGGTTGTTGCGCAGGGCCAGCTCGCAGAAGCGTTCCAGCTCCCAGCTGAACTGCTCGTCGGCGGGCCCTTCCACATGCGCCGGAGGCTTGTCGAAGCGCCAGAACAGCGCGGTCGGGGCCCGGTAGACGCCCCGGAGGTCCGTATCGCTGTCCTCGGTCGCGAGTCCGAACGCGCGGGAACCCATCACACAGGAGTAGACCGTGTGATCGCGCACCAGCTCTTCCGGGGTCATGCCGGTCAGGCTACGCCAGCGTGATCGTGTCCCCCGAGACGGTGATCCGCTCCGGGGGCAGCGGGCGCGGCGCGGGACCCGCCGCCACCGTGCCGTCCGCGATCCGGTATTTGGAGCCGTGGCACGGGCAGTCGATCGTGCCGTCCGCGACCTTGTCCACCGTGCAGCCCTGATGGGTGCAGATCGCCGAGAACGCCTTGAACTCCCCGGCCTTCGGCTGGGTGACCACCACCTTCGCCTTGGTGATGACCTTGCCGCCGCCGACCGGGATCTCCGAGGTGCTCGCCAGCCGCTCGCCGGGCGAGACCGGGGGAGTGGCGGGGGTGGTGCCGCCCGCCTCCGGAGACTTCGGGGACGCGGGGGTCTCCGGGGTCCTCGGCGTACCGGGGGCCGTACCGGTGATCTCCGGCGTGGCGGTGGACATGCCGCCGTCGCCCCCGTCGTCCGAGCCGCAGCCCGTCGTCAGCGCGGCGGCGGTGAACAGGACGGTACGGCGCGTCGTGGCGCGAGAGGTCATACGGCCAGCTTGGCGCCCGGCCCCCGCCGGAGGCGGCGACACGCCCGCGCCCGCGACGCCGGGTCCCCCACCTGGCCGCACGCGCCCCGAAGGGCGGACACCGTGCGGGCACAGGGCGGACGCAGGGCCGATACCGGGCCGTGCGTGTCACGGAACGCGCGCGCCGGACCGTACGCGTCCCGGAAGACGCGGACCAGGCCGTACGCGTCTCGGAAGGCGGGCGCCGCGACGCCCCGCCCCCGTCCCTGACTAGGCTGATCCGAGCAACGACGCAGGCGTGAGGAGCAGGACGTGGCGGTACGAGCGGTCCGAGGAGCCGTCCAGCTGGAGCGGGACGAGGCCGGGCACATGGGCGAACAGGTGCGGGAGCTGCTCACCGCCGTCCTCGACCGCAACGGGCTCACCGCCGACGACCTCATCAGCATCTGGTTCACCGCCACGCCCGATCTGCACAGCGACTTCCCCGCCGCCGCCGTGCGGCACCACGGGATCGCCGACGTCCCGCTGCTCTGCGCACGGGAACTCGACGTCGAAGGCGCGATGCCGAGGGTCGTCCGCCTCCTCGCCCATGTCGAGACCGACCTCCCCAAGACCCGGATCGCGCACGTCTACCTCGGCGCCGCGGCCGCCCTGCGCAAGGACATCGCCCCGTGAGAACAGCGCTCGTCATCGGCACCGGACTGATCGGCACCTCCGCCGCGCTCGCCCTCGCGGGCCGGGGCGTCACCGTCCACCTCCGCGACCACGACCCGGCCCGCGCCCGCACCGCCGCCGCGCTCGGCGCGGGCACCGACGCCGCCCCCGAGGGCCCGGTCGACCTCGTCGTCGTCGCCGTTCCCCCCGCCCATGTGGCCGACACTCTCGCCGAGGCCATGACCGCCAGGCTCGCCCGCGGCTACCTGGACGTCGCCAGCGTCAAGGGCGGCCCCCAGCGCGAGCTGGCCGCCCGGGGCCTCGACCTCACCCCGTACATCGGCACCCACCCCATGGCGGGCAAGGAGCGCTCCGGGCCCCTCGCGGGCACCGCCGACCTCTTCGAGGGCCGCCCCTGGGTCCTCACCCCCACCCGGGCCACCGACACCGAGGTCCTCAACCTCGCCCTGGAGCTGGTCGCCCTCTGCCGGGCCGTGCCCGTCGTCATGGAAGCCGACGCCCACGACCGGGCGGTCGCCCTGGTCTCCCACACCCCGCAGCTGGTCTCCTCCCTGGTCGCCGCGCGCCTGGAGGACGCCGAGGAGTCGGCCGTACGCCTCTGCGGGCAGGGCATCCGCGACGTCACCCGCATCGCCGCGTCCGACCCGCGCATGTGGATCGACATCCTCTCCGCCAATCCCGGTCCCGTCGCCGACGTCCTCTCCGGCGTCGCCGCCGACCTCGACGAGACGGTCCGCGCCCTGCGCTCCCTCCAGTCCGCCGACGAGGAGGAGCGCAAGGGAGGCGTCTCGGGCGTCGAGGACGTGCTGCGCCGGGGCAACGCCGGACGCGCCCGCGTCCCCGGCAAGCACGGCGCGGCCCCCACCGCCTACGAGACCGTCGCCGTCCTCATCAGCGACCAGCCCGGCGAACTCGCCCGCATCTTCGCCGACGCGGGCCGCGCCGGAGTCAACGTCGAGGACGTCCGCATCGAACACGCCACCGGCCAGCAGGCCGGCCTCGTCCAGCTCATGGTGGAACCCTCGGCTGCCCCGACCCTGGCCAAGGCCCTCCAGGAACGGGGATGGGGACTGCGGGCGGGGTGAGGACGACGGCGGGGGTACGGGTCCGGACCCCCGGCCCCGCCGGGCGGGCCCGCGCGGACCCTTGTGGGACCGGGTGGGGCCTGTGGACTGGGCGGGCCCTTGTGGGACCGGGCAGGCCCTGAGGACCGGCGGGGCCCCGCAGGCCGGCCGGGGACCCCGGCCGTCAGGCCCCCCCGCCCGCCCTGACGTGGCCCGGACCCGGCCCTGACGTGGCCTGGGTCCCCGCCTCGACGTGGCCTGGGCCGAACGGGTGCGTGGGACTCGGTAACCTTGTGGGGGTCCCCCGCAACTCCGCCGGGCCCCGCCGCTCATCCCAGGAAGGTGTTCCCACCGTGGAATCCGTGATCGTCGCCATCGACGGGCCCTCCGGCACGGGCAAGTCCAGCACCTCGAAGGCGGTCGCCGCCAAGCTGGGGCTGAGCTACCTCGACACCGGCGCGCAGTACCGGGCGATCACCTGGTGGATGATCAGCAACGGCGTCGACGTGAACGACGCGGACGCCGTCGCCAACGCCGCGGCCAAGCCCGTCATCGTCTCCGGCACCGACCCGGCCCGTCCCACCATCACCGTGGACGGCGCCGACGCCTCCGGTCCCATCCGGACCGAGGAGGTCACCTCCAACGTCAGCGCCGTCAGCGCCGTCCCCGAGGTGCGCACCCTCATCACCGAGCTTCAGCGGTCCATCGCCCGGGGCGCCGAGCACGGCATCGTCGTCGAGGGCCGGGACATCGGCATCACCGTCCTGCCCGACGCCGATCTGAAGATCTTCCTCACCGCCTCGCCCGAGGCCCGCGCCGCCCGCCGCTCCGGCGAGCTGAAGGGCGTCGACGTCCACGCGACGAAGGAAGCCCTGATCAAGCGGGACACGGCCGACTCCAGCCGTAAGACCTCCCCGCTGGCCAAGGCCGGCGACGCCGTCGAGATCGACACCACCGAACTCACCCTCGACCAGGTCATCGAGTGCGTCGTCACCCTGGTGGACGAGCGGCGCGCGGCCACCGGCGCGGAGAAGGGGACGGCCGCCCAGTGACCCTGCCCTCCGAGAAGGGCGCCGCCGTCGGCCGACGCATCGGCATCGGTCTGATGTACGGCCTGTGGAAGCCGCGCGTCCTCGGCGCCTGGCGGGTGCCGGCCGCCGGTCCCGTCATCCTCGCCGTCAACCACGCGCACAACATCGACGGCCCCATGCTCATGGGCACCGCCCCGCGACCCGTGCACTTCCTCATCAAGAAGGAAGCGTTCGTCGGCCCGCTCGGTGGCTTCCTCGAAGGCATCGGGCAGGTCAAGGTGGACCGCCACGGCACCGACCGCACCGCGATAGGCAACGCCCTGGGCGTCCTGGAGCAGGGCGGCGTCCTCGGGATCTTCCCCGAGGGCACCCGGGGCGAGGGCGACTTCGCGTCGCTCCGCGCGGGCCTCGCCTACTTCGCCGTCCGCAGCGGCGCACCGATCGTCCCGGTGGCGGTGCTGGGCAGCACCGAGCGCAGGGGCCGCCTGGTCAAGGCGCTGCCGCCGCTGCGCGGCCGGGTCGACGTCGTCTTCGGCGACGCCTTCGAAGCGGGCGACGGCTCCGGCCGCCGCACCCGCAAGGCGCTGGACGAGGCCACCGTACGCATCCAGGGGAAGCTCACCGACCACCTGGAAAACGCCAGGCGCCTCACCGGGCGCTGAGCGACACTCCCAGTAGTGGGCCCCGCGGCCCGGGGACCCACCGACCACGAATGATCAAGGAACGGACTTCATGAACGACCAGCACGACCACGGGGCACTTGGCGACGCCGAGTACGCGGAGTTCATGGAGCTCGCCTCCGAAGAGGGCTTCGACGCCGAAGAGGTCGAGGGCGCGATCGAGGAGGCCGGGCACGGCCCGCTCCCCGTCCTCGCCGTCGTCGGCCGGCCGAACGTCGGCAAGTCGACCCTGGTGAACCGGATCATCGGCCGCCGCGAGGCCGTCGTCGAGGACAAGCCGGGCGTCACCCGCGACCGCGTCACCTACGAGGCCGAATGGGCCGGGCGCCGCTTCAAGGTCGTCGACACCGGCGGCTGGGAGCAGGACGTCCTCGGCATCGACGCCTCCGTCGCCATCCAGGCGGAGTACGCCATCGAGGCCGCCGACGCCTGTCTCTTCGTCGTGGACGCCACCGTCGGCGCCACCGACACCGACGAGGCCGTCGTCAAGCTGCTCCGCCGCGCCGGGAAGCCGGTCGTCCTCGCCGCCAACAAGGTCGACGGACAGTCCGGCGAGGCCGACGCGGCGATGCTCTGGTCCCTGGGCCTCGGCGAGCCGTTCCCGGTCTCCTCGCTGCACGGCCGGGGCACCGGCGACCTCCTCGACGAGGTCCTGAAGGTCCTCCCCGAGGCCCCCGAGCAGCGCTTCGGCAACGTGGTCGGCGGCCCCCGCCGCATCGCCCTCATCGGCCGCCCGAACGTCGGCAAGTCCTCCCTGCTCAACAAGGTGGCGGGCGAGGACCGCGTCGTCGTCAACGAGCTGGCGGGCACCACCCGCGACCCGGTCGACGAGCTGATCGAGCTCGGCGGCGTGACGTGGAAGTTCGTCGACACGGCGGGCATCCGCAAGAAGGTCCACCTCCAGGAGGGCGCGGACTACTACGCCTCCCTGCGCACCGCCGCCGCCGTGGAGAAGGCGGAGGTGGCCGTCATCCTCATCGACACCAGCGACAGCATCTCGGTGCAGGACCAGCGCATCATCACGATGGCGGTCGAGTCGGGCCGCGCCATCGTCATCGCCTACAACAAGTGGGACGAGCTGGACGAGGAGCGCCGCTACTACCTGGAGCGCGAGATCGAGACGGAGATGCAGCAGGTCTCCTGGGCGCCCCGGGTCAACGTCTCCGCCAAGACCGGCCGGCACATGGACAAGCTGGTCCCGGCCATCGAGACCGCGCTCGCGGGCTGGGAGACCCGGGTCCCCACCGGCCGGCTCAACGCTTTCCTCGGCGAGATCGTCGCGGCCCACCCGCACCCGATCCGCGGCGGCAAGCAGCCCCGTATCCTCTTCGGCACCCAGGCGGGCACCAAGCCGCCCCGTTTCGTCCTCTTCGCCTCCGGCTTCCTTGAGGCGGGCTACCGCCGCTTCATCGAGCGCCGTCTCCGCGAGGAGTTCGGCTTCGAGGGCACCCCGATCCACATCTCGGTCCGGGTCCGCGAGAAGCGCGGCCGCAAGAAGTAGCACCCGGAGACGGGATATGGCCGGGGGCCCGGTGGCAGGGCCACCTGCGTGGAGGGCTGCCGCACGGGCGGCGGCGCCTGCCACGCCGGGGGGTGCGCCGCCGCGTACCGGTGTACGGGACCGGTTCCGTACAGACCCGTGCTCAGGGCCGTACCGAAGGCCCGGAAGGCCAGTTCCTCCTCGCCGGAGCGGTCGCCCGGCAGGGTGCGGAACGCCCTGCGGTACTCCGCGCACAGGGCTTCGTAGATCGGCGTGGGCGAGGCGCCCGCCGGGGTTTCCCGGGCGGGACGCATCCCAGGGATCGGAGTCGGAGTCGGATACGGGGGACGGAACGGGTCGTATGAGTGCACATAGGAGCCAACGACCCGGTCGTCCGTCGGATGCGGGCGGCCCCGCGTGAGCGAGGTCCGCTGGGGGAGCGAGGCGCGCTGGGGGACGGAAGTCCGCTGGGGGAGCGAGGTCCGTTGAGGGAGCGAGGTCCGCTGGGGCAGAGAGGTCCGCTGGGGTAGCGGACGGGGCCCTGCCCCGTCTCCTGTCCCCGCCGCCGGTCCCGCGGGCCCCATGGACCCTGCTGCTCCGACGGGCCCCACTGGTCCTGCCGGTCCCGCAGATCCCATGGGCCCCACTTGGCCCACCGGCCCCACAGACCCCGCCGGTCTCATGGGCCCTGCGGAGCCCACCGGTGCCGCGAATTCTGCCGGTCCCACAGGCCCCGCCGATCCCGCCGGTCCCATGGGCGGCCCTGCGGACCCCACTGGTCCCGCGGATCTCGCTGGCCCCACAGGCACCCATGGCCCCGCCGGTCTCATGGGCCCTGCGGAGCCCACCGGTGCCGCGAATCCTGCCGACCCCACAGGCCCCGCCGACCCCACAGACCCCGCGAATCCCATGGGCCCCATCGGTCCCACCGACCTCACCGGTCCTCCCGTCGGCACGGCCCCCGGGGCCGTGCCGGTGCCTCCCGTCCGGACCGGGGCGGGGCGGCCGACCTCCATCAGGTACCGGCCAGCGGCATCGCGGCGGCGACCAGGCGTCCGTTCGCCGCGGCTTTCTCCAGCGCGTCGCGGAGCAGGTCCTCGCGCGGCTGCTGGCCGATCGAGCCGACCTGGGCGGCGAAGACCAGCACCGTGCGCGACTTGTTGGCCGCCGCGCGCCAGCCCTCGGTGACCTGGAGCGGCTGGTGCGCCTGCCACCAGGCGGCCTGTCCGCCGCCGCCGGGGCCCGGCTGGAGCACGGAGTGCAGCTGGCCCATGGCGACCAGGACCGACCAGCCCGGCAGCACCGAGGGCGGCGCGGAGAGATCCGGGACCGGCCGGAAGCCCTGCTCGGTCAGGAGGGTGAGGAACTCGTCGGTGAGACCGTCCGAACCCGGCCGGGCGACCGGGGCGGTCGGCTCCACGACCAGGGCCGGGTGCAGCTCGCCGTCGATCAGGACGAGACCGCTCGTCACTCCGAGCACGGCCTGCTCCGGGTGGGAGGTGGTCAGCTCGCTCACGGCGTCCGCCGCCGTGATGGAGGCGACCGCGCCCTGAAGCTGCTCCTCGGCCACCCGGACGACCTGGGAGGGGATGCAGCTGGCGTGGGCGAAGGCGAGGACCGCGGTCTCGTCGCCGACGAACAGGACCGTGCTGGTGCGCTCCTGCTCGGAATCGCCCGGCGTGCGGCAGGAGGTGCAGTCGTAGCTGCCCGGGGCGTTGTCACCGGCGAGGAGCCGGTCCGCTTCTTCGTCGCCGATCTCGGCGCGTACGTCCTCGCTGACGTCGAGCATGCGCGGCACGGGGGGCTCCCTGGGACTCGGTACGGGGGGACGGCCGGGCCGTTCCCGGGCGCCTCATGCAGAGTTCAACGGGCCAGGCTCGGCCGGGGTCACGCGTGGAAGCCGGGCAACTTGCGCCGGGTGGGCGACTCCGACCGGGTGGGGCGGCCGGGTCCTCCGCGCGGCACGGGCCGGACGCCCCGGGTGCCCGCCTAGCCTGCCCCGGTGTCGACGATCCGACGGCGGACGGCCGGTTCCCTCACGGCGACGTCCCTGGCCGCCCTGCTGGCCCTGGTCCTGGCCCCGGCGCCCACCCTGGCCGCGACCACCGCCGCGCCCGCGCTTGCCCGGGGGCCCGGCCAGGGCGGGATCCCCGCCGCTCCCGCGCCCCCTCCGTACTCCTGCGCGGCCGACCAGTGGCCCTGGGGGTGCGTCGCGGGCTGCGAGTCCGGTGGCCGCTGGCATCTGAACAGCGGCAACGGGCTCTACGGCGGACTACAGTTCCGGCACGCCACCTGGGTCGGGCACGGCGGCCGGACGTTCGCCCGCCGCGCCGATCTGGCGACCCGCCCGCAGCAGATCACCGTCGCCGAGGAGGTGCTGCGCACCCAGGGCTGGGGTGCCTGGCCGGCCTGTTCGAGGCGGTACGGGCTGAGCGGACGGGTCCACACCGTGCGGAGCGGCGACACCCTCGGCTCGATCGCCCGGCGGTTCCGGATCAAGGGCGGCTGGCAGGCCCTGTACCGGGCGAACCGGGATCTGATCGGCCCCGACCCCGATCTGATCGACGTCGGGACCATGCTGCGGATCGACCGTATCTGACGCATCGTCAGTGACCTTGTGCGGGGCGTCGGATGGCGGCCCCGGCGCCCCCGTACCCCGGCCCCGAGGGCCGCTCCCGACCGGCAGTACAGTCGGGCGACCGATCAACTGACCGGGGGGAACCGGCAGCGCGATGCGTATTTCCTTTCTGCTCCACAACGCCTATCACTACGGCGGCACGATCCGGACCACCTTCACCCTCGCCGAGGAACTGGCCGGGCGACACGAGGTCGAGATCGTCTCCGTCTTCCGCCACCGGGACCGGCCACTCCTGGGACTGCCCTCGGGGGTGACCCTGCGCCACCTCGTCGACCTGCGGAAGGACAGCCCCGGGTACGACGGCGACCACCCCGGCTTCCACCGCCCCGCCGAGGTCTTCCCGCGCGGCGACGGACGCTGGAAGCAGTACAGCGCGCTCACCGACGCCCGGATCGGCGAGCATCTGCGCGGGGTGGAGGCCGACGTCCTGGTCTCCACCCGCCCCGGGCTCAATGTGCACCTCGCCCGGCAGGCCCGGCGGGGGCCGGTCCTCGTCGGGCAGGAACACCTCATCCTCGAAGGTCACGGCTACCGGCTGCGCAGGGACATCGGCCACGAGTACCGGCTCCTCGACGCCGTCACCACCGTCACCGAGGCGGACGCCCGCGCCTACCGGCGGCTCGGGCTGCCCGGCGTACGGATCGAGGCCGTGCCCAACAGTGTGCCCGCGCCCTCGGTGGGACCGGCCGACCCGGCGGCGAAGACCGTCGTCGCGGCCGGCCGGCTGACCCGGGTCAAGCGGTACGACCTGCTGATCGACGCCTTCGCCGAGGTCGCGGCCGACCACCCCGACTGGAAGCTGCGGATCTACGGCACCGGGGACGCCGTCCAGGACCTCAAGGCGCCGCTGGCCCGGCAGATCGAGAGCCTGGGGCTCGGCGGGCGGGCCTTCCTGATGGGCTCGGTGAGCCCGCTGGAGCCGGAGCTGGTCAAGGGCTCGATCGCGGCGGTGACCTCCCGGCGCGAGTCCTTCGGCATGACCATCGTCGAGGCGATGCGCTGCGGACTGCCGGTCGTCTCCACCGACTGCCCGCACGGGCCGCGCGAGATCATCGAGGACGGCGCCGACGGCTTCCTGGTGCCGGTCGACGACACCGCCGCCTTCGCGCGGGCGCTGCGCGGGCTCGTCGAGGACGAGGAACTGCGCGCCAAGACCGGCCGTGCGGCGCTGGCCGCCGCCGAGCGCTTCGACCCCGCCCGGATCGCCGCCCGGCACGAGGCCCTGTGGACGGAACTGGTCGAACGGGGCGCGAGCCGACGCGTCCACCCCCGGGCCCGGACCGTGCTCCACCGGGAGACCGGCCGGGCCGTCGACGCCGTCTACACCCTGAAGGCGAAGGCCGGACGACTGGTCCGCCGCTTCCGCTGACGGCGCGCTGTGTGGGGAGGGTCTGTGCCTTCCCTGGCGGGTGCGGCCGGTTTGCCGCCTCGGGTTGATGGTGCGGTGGGGAGTGTCCGGTGTCTCCCTTGAAGGGTGCGGCCGGTCCGTAGCCCCGGTGGACGTCACGGCGCGGGCGGTCCGCCGCCTCCATCGGCTACCCGGTCCACGCGCGAGCCGGTACTGGCGGCAGCTACCGGCTGGGCGCGCTCAAATCCTTCACCGTGCCGAACCGCGCACCGGGGAACTCCTGAGCCGCGCCCGCTCGTAGGAGGCGAACTCCGGGTGGTGCAGGTCGAAGGCGGGCGACTCGGAGCGGATCCGGGGCACCGCGTCGAAGTTGTGCCGGGGCGGCGGGCAGGAGGTCGCCCACTCCAGGGAGCGGCCGAAGCCCCAGGGGTCGTCGACCTCGACCTTCGCCCCGTACCGCCAGGTTCTCCAGACGTTGTAGAGGAACGGCAGGGTGGAGGCGCCGAGGAGGAAGGCGCCGATCGTGGAGGCGGTGTTGAGGGCGGTGAAGCCGTCGGCGTCCAGGTAGTCGGCGTACCGGCGCGGCATGCCTTCCGCGCCGAGCCAGTGCTGCACCAGGAAGGTCAGGTGGAAGCCGGTGAAGAGGGTCCAGAAGTGGATCTTCCCGAGCCGTTCGTCCAGTATCCGCCCGGTGAACTTGGGCCACCAGAAGGAGAAGCCCGCGAAGGTCGCGAAGACGACCGTGCCGAAGACCGTGTAGTGGAAGTGGGCCACCACGAAGTACGAGTCGGTGACGTGCAGGTCCATCGGCGGCGAGGCGAGGATCACCCCGGTGAGCCCGCCGAAGAGGAAGGAGACCAGGAAGCCGACGCACCAGAGCATCGGGGTCTCGAAGGAGAGCGAGCCGCGCAGCATGGTGCCGGTCCAGTTGAAGAACTTCACCCCGGTGGGGACGGCGATGAGGAAGGAGAGCAGCGAGAAGAACGGCAGCAGCACCGCGCCCGTCGCGAACATGTGGTGCGCCCAGACGACCACGGAGAGACCGGTGATCGCCATGGTGGCGCCGACCAGCGTCACGTATCCGAAGATCGGCTTGCGGGCGAAGACCGGGATGATCTCGCTGACGATGCCGAAGAAGGGCAGCGCGATGATGTAGACCTCGGGGTGGCCGAAGAACCAGAAGAGGTGCTGCCAGAGCAGCGCGCCGCCGTTGCCGGGGGCGAAGACCAGGGCGCCGAGGCGCCGGTCCGCCTCCAGGACGAGCAGGGTCGCCGCGAGCACCGGGAAGGCCAGAAGCACCAGGATCGTGGTGAAGAGCACGTTCCAGGTGAAGATCGGCATCCGGAACATGGTCATGCCGGGTGCCCGCATCCCGATGATCGTCGTCAGGAAGTTCACCGAGGTCAGGATCGTGCCGAAGCCCGAGAGGGCGAGACCGGTGATCCACAGGTCGGCGCCGACGCCGGGGGAGTGTTCGAGGCTGTCGAGCGGGGCGTACGCGGTCCAGCCGAAGGCGGGCGGACCGGTCGGCAGCAGCAGCGAGCCGACCACGATGAGCCCGCCGAAGAGGAACAGCCAGTACGAGAGCATGTTGAGCCGGGGGAAGGCCACGTCGGGCGCCCCGATCTGGAGCGGCACCAGTTCGTTGGCGAAGCCGGCGAAGGTGGGGGTGGCGAAGAGCAGCAGCATGATCGTGCCGTGCAGGGTGAAGGCTTCGTTGTACTCCTGGTTCGTGACCAGCTGGAGTCCGGGGCGGGCCAGCTCGGCCCGCATCAGCATCGCCATGGCCCCCGCGAGCAGGAAGAAGAGAAACGAGGTGGCCAGATAGAGATGGCCGATCTTCTTGTGGTCGGTGGTGCTGAGCCAGTCGATCAGGATCCGGCCATGGCGCTGCCGGGGGGATTCGGTGGTCGCGGGCGCGGTCGCGGCCATTGTCGGATCACCCATCGCTGCCTCCGCGTCGCCGTGGTCCCGGCTCCGCGTCCCGGGCGTTCGGTCAGCGTAAGCATTCTGTAAGGAAATCGTGAGCGGCTCGCGGGCGCGTCGCCGGTGCAATTCGGGACGGGCGGAGCGGGAACGGTGAATTGCGCGCGTTCCGGTACGCCTTGTGGAAGTGTTCGTACGAACTGGTGGGCGGTCTCCCGAATTACCGGGGAAACGGCTGGAAACAGTCCTTCCCGATGACCGGGGAAGTATCAAACATATGTCGGTGACTTGTGACACAAGCGTGACCGCCGAGGTACTAACGTGAGGGGTATGGCACCCATACCGCACCCTCCCCGACAGCCCGGAGACGCCCCCGAGTCCTATGTGGGGCTCGATGCCGAACGTGCCGAGCGGCTCGCCAGGACCCGTGGCTGGACCACTGTCAGGTCCCTGCCGCCCGGCTCCGTCGTCACCATGGAGTACCTGCGCGGACGCCTCAACTTCGAGGTCGAGCACGGCACCGTCACCCGCTGCTGGGCCGGCTGACCGCCCGCCCGCGCGCACGGAAGGCCCGCCTCGCGCAGACGGAAGGGCCCCGGCCGATCGTCGGCCGGGGCCCTTCCGTACAGCGGGCGCGTCAGCCCCGGGCGACCGGGGCCCGACGTGCGCCGGGCATTCCCACCGGCTCCCGGACCGGCTCGTCGGAGCCCTGCGCGCGCGGCGGGAAGAACCCGGGGCGCGGCCCGCCGGAGGCCACCGGCAGCGAGGGCACCAGGCGCCGCCGCTCCCGCAGCCGCTCCCGGACCCGGTCGCGACCGGCCAGGATCCACGCCTCCGCCACCGCGATCACCGGCTCGCACCAGGGCAGTGCGAGCAGCACGAGCAGTCCGGCGGCCCAGCCGAGCAGGACGTCGCTCAGCCAGTGGGTGCCCAGGTAGACGGTGGTCAGGCCGACGCCGAGGGCGACCACGGCGGAGAGCGCCGACAGATAGCGCCTGGCCCGGGGGGTGGTGGCCAGATAGGCGAGGATGCCCCAGGTCACGACCGCGTTGGCGGTGTGACCCGAGGGGAATATGTCGCCGCCGGCGAACAGCTCGGCGGAGCCGATCTGTGTCGCGTAGTGGGGGCCGAGACGGCCGAGCCCGAGTTTGACCGCTCCCACCGAGACGTTGAGCAGCAGCAGGGCGGCGCCGAGGCAGAGCAGCGGACGCAGCGTGTGCTGGCGCCAGGAGCGCCAGCCCAGCCAGGCCGCCACCATCACGGCCGTGGGGCCGCGCTGGCCGAGGACCACGTAGTAGTCCAGGAAGGCGTGCAGCTCGGGCCACTGCTGATAGGGCCGGAAGAGCATGATCTTCCAGTCCAGGGTCACCAGCCAGGTCGACAGCAGCACGGCCACGACGATGGCGAGATAGAACGCAGACGTCCCGCCGAAGAGGGCGAGACGCGTGGGGGTCATCCGCGGGACCTCTATCTTCGGCGGTTCCGGCTCCCGGTCCAGCCGGGCAAAGATGTCGGTACGCACCCAATCGACGTTACAGGGAGTGAGAACCCGACCCGGTCGATCCGCTCCCTTCGTGATGTTGATGTGATGTGGAGTGGGTCTCATCGGGCGTCCTATTACCGGAGACCGTCGGGAAATCTGATGACCTTCCGGCTTATTGCCGGAGGACTGATTCCGGAAGGGTGTTTGATGCCCCGGAATTCTCTTCAAACGTGTGTGCGGGAGGAATTCCACCCGCCGCGCGGGCGGGCCCGAGTGGCGTACACCACACCCCCGGCCCCGTCGGGGTGAGAGCTGCACCACGCGCTCGACGCTTGAACTCGCGTACGCTGACGGCTCACTCGCCCGTCGATGCCGGGCCGCCCCAGGGAGATACGCCCTGGTCAGGACCCGCCGAGCGCGAGGGCTTCACTGGGAGGTACGTACATGACGCGGACGAACACGGCCCCGGCGCGACCTCGTGCCGTCGCCGACGGCGGCGCCAACCGCTGGCTTGTTCTCGTCGTCCTCTGTGTCAGCCTCCTCCTGGTCGCCCTCGACGCGACCATCCTCCACGTCGCCGTCCCCTCGCTCACCGAGGACCTGCGCCCCAGCTCCACCGCGCTGCTCTGGATCGTCGACGCCTACCCGCTGATCTGCGCCTCGCTCCTGATCCTCTTCGGCACCCTCGGGGACCGGGTCGGGCGGCGCAGGATCCTGCTCCTCGGCTACGGGCTCTTCGGCATCGCCTCCGCGGTCGCCGCGCTCGCCACCGAACCAGGGGTCCTCATCGCCGCCCGCGCCCTGCTCGGCGTCGGCGGCGCCATGATCATGCCGGCCACCCTCTCCCTCCTGCGGGCGGTCTTCCCTGACCGGCGCGAGCGGGCCACCGCCATCGGCGTCTGGACCGCCGTCGCCGCGATCGGCGCCGCCGCGGGACCGGTCCTCGGCGGCTTCCTCGTCGAGCACTACTGGTGGGGCTCCGTCTTCCTCATCAACATCCCGCTGATGGCCCTGATCCTGCCGCTCGGCCGCCGCCTCCTGCCCGAGTCCAAGGGCTCGGCCGACGGGCCCTGGGACGTCCTCGGCGCCCTCATGGCCGCCGCCGGCGTCCTCGGCTGCGTCCTCGGGATCAAGCGGGTGGGCGCGGGCGATCCCGTCCTCGCCCTCGCGACCGCGGGGCCGCTGCTGCTCGGCGCCGCCCTCCTGGTCCTCTTCGTCCGGCGGCAGCGGCGGCGCCCGCACCCGCTGATCGACATGCGCCTCTTCTCCCGGGCCGCCTTCACCACCTCCGTCGGCTGCATCGTGCTCGCCATGCTGGCCCTCGTCGGTCTGGAACTCATCGCCGTCCAGTACCTCCAGCTGGTCCTGGGGCTCAGCCCCCTGGAGACCGGGCTGCGGCTGCTCCCGCTCACCTTCGCCGCCATGGCGGCGGGCGCCACCGGCTCGTACACCCTGCGCCGGATCGGACCGCGCCGGATGGTCGGCTGGGGCTTCGTCCTCACCGCCTGCGCCGTGCTGCTGCTCACCCTCATGGGGGAGCACGACCGGCCGGCGCTGCTCACGGTCGGCTTCGTGCTGCTGGGCTTCGGCCTCCAGACCACCCTCTTCTCGGCGTACGAGTCGATGCTCAGCGAGGCTCCGCAGCGGAGCGCGGGCGGGGCCGCCGCGATCGGCGAGACCTCCTATCAGCTGGGTGCGGGCATGGGTATCGCCCTGCTCGGCAGTGTGATGAACGCGGCGTACGCCCCCGGGCTCGCGGCGGTCCCCGGGGTCCCGGCGGGGGTGAGCCGGGACGCGGCGAACTCGCTCGGCGAGGCCTATCAGGTCGCCGCCCAGCTCGGCGGCACGGCGGGCGAGGCGCTGCACCGGGCGGCCCGGCACGCCTTCGTGAACGGCCTGCACGTCACGCTCTTCGTGAGCGCGGGGCTGCTCTTCCTGGGGGCGCTGATGGCGCTGCGGCTGCCCCGGGTGATGGAGTGCCCGGCCGATCCGGAACTCGACGAGGACGCGTGGCAGGAGGAGCCGCAGCGGGCGCCCGAGACGGGAGCAGGCGGTGCGAAGGGTGCCGCCGGGGCCTTCGGGGCTGCCGAGACCGTGGGGGCTTTCGATACGCGGGGGAGCACTGGGGCGGAAGGTGCCGCCGATGCGAACGGTGCCGCCGGTACGAAGGTGACTGCCGGTACCGCCGATGTGCCGGGCGCTTCCGGTGCTGTCGATGTACGGGGTGCTGCCGGTGTCGACGGGGCCGCCGGTGCGGATGAGACAGAAGGGGCCGCTGGTGTCTCCGCGGCTGCCGGTGTCGCCGGTCCCCTCGGGGTGGCCGCGCCGCGGGTGCCCGCGGCCCGGGAAGCGATCGAGCCCGCCGGCTCGGGGCGTCCGGGGCACTGACCCCGGTCTCCCGGGAGGTGCCCCGCCTGGCCGGCGGACCCGTTCAGCTCTGGTTGAAGAAGCCGTCCTGACGACGTCGGCCCGACTCGCCGGTGATGATCCGGGTGTCGGCGGGGGTCAGCAGGAACACCCGCGTCGCCACCCGCTCGATGGAACCGCGCAGGCCGAAGGCGAGTCCGGCGGCGAAGTCGACCACGCGTTTGGCGTCGTCCCCCTCCATCGCGGTCAGGTTCACGATCACCGGAACGCCGTCCCGGAACAGCTCCCCGATGCTCCGGGCGTCCCGGAAACCGTCCGGGGTGACGGTGGCGATCCGACGGCCCCGCTCCTCGGCGGTGTCCGTGGCCACCCGGACCCGAGGGTCCGTCACCCAGGCGTCGCCGCCCTCGGCGGCGTCGGCGTACTCGTCGTCGTAGTAACGCTCGTCGTTGTCCTCGACGAGTCCCAGCCAGGCACTCGCCTTGCGCACCGATCCCATGGTCGCCTCCTTTCAGCGCGGTCACTTGTGGTTCCGCAGTCCCTATCGTCGTCCATGATGCGGATCGCGCGCCAAGTGGATAGCCGCCGCACAGGGGATTCGTGACGGTACTGGTGCAGAACGTGAGCACCTTTTGCTGTCGATTCGTCAGGAATCATACGGCTTCAGGCCCCTGAGTGAGAGCCATGCAGATGAAAATATGAAAGTCGGTCTGGATGGGTGACGGTGGGCGCGTTCGGGTGAACGCCCCGGCTCGTTACGATGCCCGGGGCCGCCCACCGGCCATTCGGAATCAGCCACTTCGCGACTCACGGGGACGTCCTTGTTCGGAATCGTCAGACCCTGCGCCCACCGCCTCACCGAAGGTCTCAAGGTCGAGTGGACGGCCCACCTCTGCGGTCTCTGCCTCGCGCTCCGCGCCGACCACGGACAGTTCGCACGGGTCGTCACCAACTACGACGGGCTCATCGTCTCGGTTCTGACGGAGGCCCAGACCGGGACGACGACCGCCGGACGCCGCACGGCGGGACCCTGCCCCCTGCGCGGCATGCGGACCGCACCCGTCGCCCGGGGCGAGGGGGCCAGGCTCGCCGCCGCCGTCTCGCTCGTCCTCGCCTCGGCGAAGGTGCGGGACCACGTCGCCGACCGGGACGGGCTCCTCGCCCGCCGCCCCGTCGCCGCCGCCGCGCGCCGGGTCGCCCGCTCCTGGGACGCGGCGGGCGCGCGGACCGGCCGCGCCCTCGGCTTCGACACCACCGTCCTCGTCGACGCCGTCGACCGTCAGACCGGCATCGAGGCGCTCGCCGGGCCAGGCACCCCGCTCCTCGCGGTCACCGAACCCACCGAGACCGCCACCGCCGCCGCCTTCGCGCACACCGCCGTCCTCGCCGGACGGCCGGGGAACGCCGGGCCGCTCGCCGAGGCGGGCCGCCTCTTCGGCCGCCTCGCCCACCTCCTGGACGCCGTCGAGGACCAGAGCGCCGACGCCGAGAACGGCGCCTGGAACCCGCTCACCGCGACCGGCACCTCCCGCGCGGAGGCCCGCCGTCTCGCCGACGACGCGCTGCACGGCATCCGGCTCGCCCTGAAGGACGCCGAGTTCGCCGACGGCAAGCTGGTGCACGTCCTGCTCGCCCACGAGCTGCGCACCTCCGTCGACCGCGCCTTCGCCACCACCACCTGCTCCCACGGCATACCCGGCCAGGGGCAGGCGCACGCCCACGGCCCGGTGCCGGGCAACCCCTACGCCACCCCGGGACCGGGCGCGCCCGCCCCCGGCAACCCGTACGCCCCGGGCGGTCCCGGTGGGCCGGGCGGGCCCTGGGTCCCCGGTCCCGGCGGTCCCGGAGGCTCCGGCGGACCGCTGCCGCCCGGCCCGCCGAACCGGCGCGGACTGATCGCGGGCTGCGCCCTCTGGATCGGCATGGCCTGCACCTGCCAGATGTGCTGCGGGAGCTTCGAGGACCCCTGGAGCAGGCAGCAGCGCGAGGGGCTCTGCCAGCAGTGCGACTGCGGCAGTTGCTGCGACTGTTGTGACTGCTGTGACGGCTGTTCTTCCTGCTGCGAAAGCTGCGGCTGCGACGGCTGTGACGGTTGCGACTGCGGCTGCAACTGATGGCACCCGGACACCCGGACACCCGGGCCCGGGGGGACGAGCCCGAAGCCCTCCGGGCCCCCGTACCCCCGTCCCCCCGTCCCCGTCGTTACTTCGTCGGTGCCGGGATCTCCGGCGGGGAGATCCGGGAGGTCGGGATGCCCGAGCCCGACACACCCCACTTGCGCAGGATGCGGTCGTAGGTGCCGTCCGCCTTCAGGCCGTTGACCGCCGCCTGGAAGGCGGGGGCCAGCGGGGTGCCCTTCTTGAAGGCGAAGCCGACGTCCAGCCGCCGGTACTCGTTGAGGAACTTCACGTTCTTCTGCCGGGTCACCGCGTACCGCACCCCGTTGATCGTGTTCATCACGACATCGCTGCGGCCCTGCTGGAGCGACATCCAGATCGCCCCCGTCTCGCTGTAGACGTTCACCTCGTACGGCGGCTTTCCGGCCTTCGCGCAGCGGTCCTTGTTCTTCTCCAGGGTCCGCTCGAAGGTGGTGCCCGCGTTCACGGCCACCTTCAGACCGCACAGCAGCGTCAGGTCGGTCACCGCCTTCAGCGGACTGTCGGCCCGGGTCGCGAAGCCCTGCCCGTCGTTGATGTACGTCACGAAGTCGATGGCCTTGCGCCGCTCCTCCGTCACGCCGAAGTTCCCCGTCCCCACGTCGTACTTGCCGCTGCCGAGCGCGGGCAGGATCGCCTCGAAGCCGACCACCTCCCGCTTCAGTTCGAGGCCGAGCGCCTTCGCCACGGCCGCCGCGAAGTCGGCGTCCACCCCCACCACGGTCTTCCCGTCGGGCAGATACGTGGAGCTGGGCGGGGTCGCGACCGAGGCGGCGAGCGTGAAGCGGCCCCGCTCGCGCACCTCGGCGGGGAGCAGCCCGATCGCCGCGTCGTTCTTCCGGACCGCCGACACCACGTCCTCGGTCGGCAGCGCGCCGCCCGCCGCGCCGGCCGCCCCCGCGGCTCCGACGGGGGCCGTCGCGGGCTCGCCGCCCGAGCAGGCCGTGAGGCCCAGTGCCGCCGCGGTGATCAGACCGAACACGAGGGCGGTGCGGGCGGTTCCGGGACTCGTACGCGTACTCATGGCTTCGGGTTCTCCAGGTATTTCTCGAACGGCAGCGAGCCGATCGACTCGGGATCGACGGACACGTCGAAGAGCGGGCGGTAGCCGCTCGCCAGATAGAGGTGCTTGGCCTCCGGCTGACGCGGTCCGGTCGTCAGATAGATGCGGGAGTAGCCGCGCTCGGCGGCGTCCCGTTCGAGCGCGGCCAGGACCCGGCGGGCGAGTCCGCGTCTGCGGTGCGCCGAGTGGGTCCAGATCCGCTTCAGTTCGGCGGTGTGCTCGTCGTACCGGCGATAGGCGCCACCCGCCACCGGGTCGTCCCGCTCCAAGAGCAGCAGGAAGGCACCGTGCGGCGCGGCGAACTCCGCCGCCGGATAGCGGCTCAGGTCGTCCGCCCTGCCGTACCGGGTCGTGTACTCGTGCGCCAGCTCGTCGAGGAGCGGGCGCGCCAACGGGTCGTCGGCCGTGGTCCTGCGCACGGACAGCGCGGACTCACGGCTGGGTGTGAGAGGCATGCGTCTCTTTCGGGCGAAGAGATTCGGGCGAAGAGAAACGAGAACAGCGTGGAGCGAGGGGAGTGGGGCTCAGTGCCGCGCGGGTGAAGGGGGCACGCGAAGCGTCACGAAGGACGCCGCGGGCGGGGAGAAGCGGAAGGGCAGGGCAGCGGGTCGGCTCAACAGGAAGAGGACCACACGCGACCGAAGTCGATGTGGGAGCGCGTGACGAGCTGCTGCGAATGCATGGGCCCAGTGGAACAGGCATTCGTTTGCCCGTCAACAGTGATCAGTCGAACGGACCATATTCCGGACGGACTTGACAGCCCGCCGCTCTCCGGGCTTAGCCTCACAGGGCGGACACCGGGCTGAGGGGCCCGGTCCGCGCTCACTGCATCGCCGTGCGTGTGAAGGCGCACTCCCGGACGGACGCCGTCGTGCGTTCCCGTGTGCGTTCCCGTGTTCGATCCGCCCCTGGCATCCACGGAGCCTTCGCATGTCGACTCCCCTCGTCACGCTCGCCGCACCCGCCGGGAAAGCCGGCACCCCGCCCCCGGCCGAACCGCCCCTCCGCATCGTCCCCGGCCGCCGCGCCGGACAGTGGACCGCCGCCGGAGCCGTCCTCGTCCTGCTCGCCCTCGCCCTCGTCTCCGTGGTCCGCAACGAGGCCTTCCAATGGGACGTCGTCGCCGACTACTTCACCTCGACGTCCGTCCTGCGCGGTCTCGGCCTCACCCTGTGGCTGACCGCCCTGGTGATGGCCCTCGGCTTCGCCCTCGGCACCCTGCTCGCCGTCCTCAGGCTCTCCGCCAACCCCGTACTGCGCGCCGTGAGCTGGGGATACGTCTGGTTCTTCCGCTCCACCCCGATCCTGGTCCAACTGCTCTTCTGGTTCAACATCGGGGCGCTCTACCCGAGGATCCTCGGCGTCGACACCGTCAACCTGCTCGGCCCGGTCTCCGTCGCCGTCATCGGCCTCACCCTGCACGAGGCCGCCTACGCCGCCGAGGTCGTACGCGGCGGCATCCTCTCCGTCGACCGGGGCCAGATCGAAGCCGCCCAGTCCCTCGGCCTCGGCCGGGTGCGCAGGCTCCGCCGGATCGTGCTGCCCCAGGCCATGCGGGCCATCGTCCCGCCCGCCGGGAACATGCTCATCGGCACCCTCAAGGGCACCTCGATCGTCTCCGTGATCGCCGTACAGGACCTGCTGTACTCCACCCAGCTCGTCTACCACCGCACGTACCAGATCATCCCGCTGCTCCTGGTCGCCACCCTCTGGTACGTCGCCGTCACCTCCGTCCTCGGCCTCGGCCAGTACTACGTCGAGAAGCACTACGCCCGCGGCACCGGAGGCGCGCGATGAGCCGCCGCCCCTCGATCGTGATCGTCGGCGCCGGACCGCGCGGCACCGGCTTCCTCGAACGGCTCGCCGCCAACGTGCCCGAGCTGTACGGCGACCACCCCCTCGACGTGCACCTCGTCGACCCGCACCCGCCCGGCCCCGGCCGCATCTGGCGCACCGAACAGTCCCCGCTGCTCTGGATGAACTCCCAGGCGGAGGACGTCACGATGTTCACCGACGAGACCGTGGACCTGGCCGGACCCGTCCGCCCCGGGCCCACCCTCGCCGAATGGGCCGGCATCGCGGGCAACAGCTTCCCCACCCGCCCCCAGCAGGGCGCCTATCTGCGCTGGGTGTACGAACGCGCCCGCGCCGCCCTGCCCGCCTCCGTCACCGTCCACGAGCACCGCACCAGCGCCCTGCGCGTCGGCGGAGCCCGCGCGGGCCGCCAGCGGGTCTGGCTCGACGGCGAGGCCGAACCCCTCGTCGCCGACCTCGTCGTCCTCACCGTCGGACACCTCGACGCCCGCCCGGACACCGAACAGCGCGCGCTCGCCGGATTCGCCGCCCGGCACGGACTCGTCCACCTGCCGCCGGACTTCACCGCCGACGCCGACCTCGACGCCCTGCCCGCCGGGGAACCCGTCCTCGTCCGGGGCTTCGGCCTCGCCTTCGTCGACCTGATGGTGCTGCTCACCGAGGGCCGCGGCGGCCACTACGAGGGCGAGGGCGACACGCTCGTCTACGTCCCCTCCGGCAAGGAACCCGTCCTGTACGTCGGCTCCCGCCGGGGCGTCCCGTACCACTCCAAGATCGGGTACGTCCTCGACGGCGAACGGCCCCCGCTGCCCCGCTTCTTCGGGCCCGAGCAGACAGACGCCCTGCTGCGCCGCGACGGCCCCGTCGACTTCCGGCGCGAGGTGTGGCCGCTCATCGACAAGGAACTCGGCTGGGCCCACTACCACCGGCTCTTCTCCACCCACCCCGAGCGCACCACTCTCGCCTGGAGCGACTTCGAACGGGCCTACGAGGACGCGCCGCCGCGCGGTGCCGAGATCGCCGCCGTCATCGCCGCCGCCGTCCCCGACCCCGCCGACCGGCTCGACCTCGACGCCCTCGACCACCCCCTGGACGGCCTCCGCTACGACTCCGCCGAAGCCCTCCAGCAAGGCCTGCGCGACTACATAGACGAGGACGTCACCCGCCGCCACGACCCCGCTTACAGCCCCGACGCCGCCGTCTTCGCCGGACTGCTCTCCGTCTACGGACAGCTCCTGAGGCTCGGCAAGCACCTGGACTCCGACCCCTGGTGGCACGGCTTCTTCAGCTACCTCGCCTCCGGCCCGCCCGGCCCCCGGCTGCACCGCCTCCTCGCCCTCTCCCGGGCCGGAGTCGTCCGCTTCCTCGGCCCCGGGGTCACCGTCGAGAACGACGAGGAACACGGCCTCTTCCGGGCCTCCTCCCCGGCCCTGCCGGGGGAGTGGACCGAGGCCCGCGCCCTCGTCGAAGCCCGGATACCCGACCCCACCCTCGAACTCAGCGGCAGCCCGCTGCTGCGCGGACTGTACGAGGAAGGCGTCCGGACCACCACCGCCGGACTCCTCGTCGTCGACCCCGTCGACGGACGCCTCCTGGAACGCGACGGACGCCCGCACCCGCGCCGCTTCGCCCTCGGTCCGCACACCACCGCCCGCACCGGCAGCGCCTTCACCCGACCCCGCACCGGAGGGGTCGCCTTCGGGCAGAACGACGTCACCGCGCGCGCCGCCCTGACCTTCCTGCGGGACCGGGACCACCGGCTCCCCGTCCCGCTGAGCGCCTGACCGCGCGCCGCCCGCACCCACCCCTCCGAGGAACCGCCATGTCTCTCACCAGCGATCCACCCGCCGCAGACCTCCGCGCGCAGGACCCGCCCGCCCCGCCCGCCCCACCCGGCACCGAGGACCTCGTCGTCGTCCCCGTACGCCACCCCTGGCGCTGGGCCGCCGTCGCCGTCACCGCCGTCCTGCTCGTCCAGTTCGTCCACGGGCTCGTCACCAACCCCGGCTGGGAATGGGACGTCTTCGCCGCGTTCTTCACCACCGAGACCGTCCTGCGGGCCGTCTGGGTCACGCTCCAGCTCACCTGCTACGGCACCGCCCTCGGCTTCGCCCTCGGCATCGTGCTCGCCTTCATGCGCCTGTCGGCCAGCCCGTTCCTGCGCTCCGTCGCCTTCGGCTACATCTGGGCCTTCCGCTCGATCCCGCTCATCGTCCAACTGCTCTTCTGGTTCAACCTCGCCTACCTCTACAAGGAACTGAGCATCGGCATCCCCTTCGGGCCGAGCTTCCTCTCCTTCGACACGATGGGCCTGGTCGGCGAGATGAGCGCCGCCGTCCTCGGACTCGCCCTGCACCAGGCGGCGTACGCGGCGGAGATCGTCCGGGGCGGGGTCCTCGCCGTCGACGAGGGACAGCTCCAGGCGGCGGCCTCGCTCGGCATCCCCCGCTTCCGGCAACTGCGCCGGATCGTCCTCCCGCAGGCCATGCGCTCGATCCTGCCCAACGCCGCCAACGAGATCATCTCGCTCTTCAAGGGCACCTCGATCGTCTCCGTCATGGCGATCGGCGAACTCTTCTACCAGGTCCAGGTGATCTACGGACGCAACGGCCGGGTCGTCCCCCTGCTCATGGTCGCCACCGCCTGGTACGTCCTGCTCACCACCGCGCTCTCCGTCGTCCAGTACTACGTCGAACGCCACTACGCGAAGGGGAGCACCCGATGAGCTCCGTCACCGACCTCACCGACCTCACCGACGCCACCCCCGCCGGCACCCTGGCCGAGGCCGCCCCCGACGCCACCGCCAAGGTCGAGATCCGCGCCGTCCACAAGCGCTTCGGCGCCCTCCACGTCCTGCGCGGCATCGACCTCGACGTGCGCGCGGGAGAGGTCACCGTCGTCCTCGGCCCCTCCGGCTCCGGCAAGTCCACCCTCCTGCGGACGATCAACCACCTGGAGAAGGTCGACAGCGGCACCGTCAGCGTCGACGGCACCCTCGTCGGCTACCGCCGCTCCGGCAACAAGCTCTACGAGCTACGGGAACGGGACATCCTCCGACAGCGCACCCGGATCGGCTTCGTCTTCCAGAACTTCCACCTCTTCCCGCACCTCACCGTCCTGGAGAACATCGTCGAAGCCCCCGTCTCGGCCCTCAAACGCCCCCGCGGGGAAGCCGAGGCCACGGCCCTGGCCCTGCTGGAGCGGGTCGGACTCGGCGACAAGGCGACCGCCTACCCCAAGCAGCTCTCCGGCGGCCAGCAGCAGCGCGTCGCCATCGCCCGCGCGCTCGCCCTCGAACCGGGGCTCCTGCTCTTCGACGAGCCGACCTCCGCGCTCGACCCCGAACTGGTCGGGGAGGTCCTCGACGTCATCAAGGATCTCGCCGCCTCCGGCACCACCATGATCGTCGTCACCCATGAGATCGGCTTCGCCCGCGAGGTCGCCGACACCGTGGTCTTCATGGACGAGGGCCGGATCGTCGAGCAGGGACCGCCCGCCGAGGTCCTGGACAGCCCGCGCCACGAGCGCACCCGCGCCTTCCTCTCCAAGGTCCTCTGACCTCACCCCTCCGCTGTTCCACCGCTTTTCCCGTTCGCCTTCCCTTTTCTCAGGAGCACTGCCGTGAAGACCCGTCGCACCGTTCTCACCGCCCTCGCCTCGCTCACCGCCCTCGGGGTCCTCACCGCCTGCGGCCAGGGAGACGCCGCCATCGACACCGTCAAGCCCGAGGGCCACCAGGGAGGCGGCATCAACCTGGGCCCGGACCAGAAGCGACTCCACACCGCCAAGGTCGACGCCCTCGCCGCCAAGCTCCCCGAGGCCGTCCGCAAGAGAGGCACCCTGATCCTGGGCGTCTCCGCCAAGAGCAACCCGCCGCTCACCTTCCGCGCCACCGACGACACCACGCTGATCGGCGTCGAACTGGACATCGCCACCCTGGTCGCCGACGCGCTCGGCCTGAAGCCCGACTTCAACGCGGTGTCCTGGGAGAACCTCTTCGTCGGGCTCGACAGCGGCAAGTACGACGGCGTCTTCTCCAACGTCACGGTCACCGAGGAGCGCAAGGACAAGTACGACTTCGCCACCTACCGCCGGGACGACCTCGCCTTCGAGGCGAAGAAGGGCTCCGGCTGGACCGTGAAGGGACCGCAGGACGTCTCCGGCAAGCGGATCGCCGTCGGCACCGGCACCAACCAGGAGAAGATCCTCGTCGACTGGTCCCGGCAGAACGAGGCGGCCGGCCGCAAGGGCGTCGACATCAAGTACTACGACAACACCACGGACTACTACCTCGCCCTCCAGTCCGGTCGCATCGACGGCTACCTCGGCCCCAACCCCTCCGTCGCCTACCACGTGGCCACCGCAGGACAGACCGAGACCGTCGGCAAGTTCTCCGGGGCGGGCGTCGGCCTCCAGGGCAAGATCGCGGCCACCACCAAGAAGGACAGCGGCCTCGTCGCCGCCTACCAGGGCGCGATCGACCACCTCATCCAGAACGGCACCTACGCCCAGGTCCTCAAGCGCTGGGGCCTCGACAACGAAGCTGTCGAGAAGTCGGAGATCAACCCGCCGGGGCTGCCGCGCACGAAGAACTGAGACGGGGGAACGGGGCGGGTGGGGCGGGACGGGTTGGGATGGGGTGCGGAGGGAGGGGAGGGGTGAGGGGAGCGGTGCGGGTGGTGGGCCTGGTGCGGGGCGCCCGCCCGCGCCCGCCCGCCCGCGCCGGACCTCATCTGCCACGGGGCCTCGGGTTCGCGCAGGGCCTCCTCCGGGCCAAGCCTTGGGCGCACCGGACCCCTGCCGCCCCTGGACCCCTGCCGCCCCCGGCCCCCGTCCGCCACTGGGCCCCGGGCGCGCCCCGCGCCTCTTCCTCACCCGGCCCGGACCCGCCCAATCCGGACCCGCCCAATCCCGTACCGCTCCAATCCCGTACCGCCCCGGCCCCGGGCCCCCGCCCCGCCCCAGCCGCCTGTCCGCCCGCCCGCCCGTACCGCCTCGCCCCCGTCACCCGGCCGCGCCGAACTCGTACCGAGAGAGACCGCATGACCAGTCCCGGCACCAGCTCTGATGCCAGCCCCAGCCCCGACCTTCACGCCCCTGCCGACCCCCACCCCCGCACCTCCCGCCTCCGATCGCTCCATCTCGCCGCCGAGTTGACCCCCGCCCGTGCCCCCTCCGCCGGGGTCGTCGCCGGGGCGGTCGCCGGAAGTGCGGCGGGGGCGGTCGCGCTCGCGCGGCTCGCCGAGGGGGCCGCGCTCGACTTCCTCACGCACGACGACTCCTTCGCCCGGCCCGGTCTCGACGCGCTGGCGGTCCTCGCCCGGATCGCCCCCGAGACCCGGTCCGTCGGTCTGGTGCCGACCGTGACCACCACCCACACCGAGCCCTTCCACGTCCAGGCGGCCGTCGCCACCCTCGACTGGGTGAGCCGGGGCCGGGCGGGCTGGCGGATCGGGGTCTCCCCGACCGGAGCGGAGGCCCGGCTCTTCGGCCGCCGTTCCGCCCCGCCCACCGCCGAGCTGTGGCAGGAGGCGGGCGAGGTCGCCGAGGTCTCCCGGAAGCTCTGGGACAGCTGGGAGGACGACGCCGAGATACGGGACGTGGCGACCGGCCGGTTCATCGACCGGACCCGGTTGCACTACGTGGACTTCCAGGGCGCGACCTTCTCGGTCAAGGGCCCCTCGATCGTCCCCCGGCCCCCGCAGGGCAACCCGGTGACCGTCGTCGACGCCACCCGCCCCACGGCCCGGGACACCGCCGCCCAGCACGCCGACGTGGCCCTGATCCAGGCCTCCTCCGCCGAGGAGGCGGCCGCCGTCCGCGCCGAACTGCGGGCGGGCGCCCGCGCCCACGGCCGGAACCCGGACCTGCTGCGCGTCCTGCTCTCGGCCACCGTCGACCTCGACGCGTACGAGGGCGGGCCCGGCGCGCTCGCCGAGCTGATCGCCGCCTGGCACGGCGGCGGCGCCGTCGACGGCTTCCACCTCGTGCCGGTCGTCCCCGAGCGGGACCTGGCGCGGTTCACCGGCGAGACGGTGACGCGGCTCCGGGACCGGGGCCTCTTCCGTACCGCCCACGAGGGCGCCACCCTCCGCGACCACCTGGGGCTGCCTCGCCCCGCGAGCCAGTACACCAAGACGGGAGCCACCGCGTGAGCACCGCCCACGGCCGGAAGCGGATCCATCTCGCCGCGCACTTCCCCGGCGTCAACGCGACCACCGTCTGGTCCGATCCGCGCTCCGGCTCGCAGATCGACTTCTCCTCCTTCGAGCATCTGGCCAGGACCGCCGAGCGGGGCCTCTTCGACTTCTTCTTCCTGGCCGAGGGGCTGCGGCTGCGCGAGCACAACGGGCGGGTGCACGACCTCGACGTCGTCGGCAGGCCCGAATCGATCACCGTCCTGAACGCGCTCGCCGCCGTCACCGACCGGCTCGGTCTGGCCGGTACGGTCAACGCCACCTTCAACGAGCCCTTCGAGCTGGCCCGCAGGTTCGCCACGCTCGACCACCTCAGCGCGGGCCGGGCCGCCTGGAACGTCGTCACCTCCTCCGACGCCTTCACCGGGGAGAACTTCCGGCGCGGCGGCTATCTGGACCGGGCCGACCGGTACGCGAGGGCCGCCGAGTTCCTCGCCACCGCACGGGAGCTGTGGGACTCCTGGACCCCGGACGGCACCCCGCGTCCCTTCGCCCACAGCGGCCCGCAGTTCGGCATCGAGGGGGAGTTCACCGTCCCGCGCTCCCCGCAGGGGCACCCGGTGGTCATCCAGGCGGGAGACTCCCCGGAGGGACGGGAGTTCGCCGCCTCGGCCGCCGATGTGGTCTTCAGCCGGCACTCCACCCTGGAGGCGGGCCGGGAGTTCTACGCCGACGTCAAGGGACGGCTCGCCCGCCACGGCAGGAAGCCCGACGATCTGAAGATCATGCCGGGGGTGACGTACGTCCTCGGTGACACCGACGCGGAGGCACAGGAGCGCGCCGCCGAGATCCGGCTCCTCCAGGTCTCCCCGCAGAACGCGATCCTCGCCCTGGAGCAGATCTGGGGCCGCGACCTCTCCGGCTACGACCCGGACGGGCCGCTCCCGGACGTCGACCCCGACCCGTCCTCCTCGCTGGTCCAGGGCCGGGTGCGGGTCGCCGACCCGGTGGCGATGGCCCGGAAGTGGCGGGCGCTCTCCGAGGCCAAGGGCCTGTCGATCCGGCAGACGGTCATCGAGACCTCCGGCCGTCAGTCCTTCGTCGGCACCCCGGAGTCGGTGGCCGCCGCCCTGGAGGAGTTCACCTCCGCCGACGCCGCCGACGGTTTCATTCTCGTCCCGCATCTCACCCCCGGCGGTCTGGACGACTTCGTCGACCGGGTCGTCCCGCTGCTCCAGGAGCGCGGTGTCTTCCGCACCGAGTACTCCGGCACCACCCTGCGCTCGCACCTCGGGCTCCCCGAGCCCGTATGGAAAGGTTGAACACCATGAGCACCCCCGGCACGACGAGCACCACGAGCACCGCAAGTACCCCGAGCGCCACGGACGCCGCAGACGCCGCAGACGCCACAGGCACCGCAGCCGCCACAGCCGCCACGGACGCCGCAGGCACCACGGGCCCGGCCGCCCGGGAGGAGTGGCGGCACTGGCACGAGCAGCGCGAGGCCGCCGTCTCCGCCCCGTACGGCGTGCTCTCCCTCACCGGCACCCACTGGCTCCCCGACTTCCCCGACGGCGTGGTCCCGGGGCTCCCCGGCCAGTGGCGGGAGGACGGCGACGAGGTGCTGCTCGCCGCCCGCGCCGAGGACGGTCTCACCGTCGACGGCGAGCCCTTCGCCGGGACGGTCCGGCTGACCGCCGACCAGGGCCCGGCGGAGGACTCCCGGGTCGCCGTGGGCGACCGGCGCCTGGTGCTGCTGCGCCGCGAGGGCGTCTGGGCGGTACGGGACTTCGACCCCGGCTCCGAGGCCCGCGAGGCCTTCCGGGGCATCGAGGCCACCCCGTACGACGAGCGCTGGGTGGTGCCCGGCGTCTTCCGCCCCTACGGGGAGGCGCGCACGGTGCGGGTGGAGAACGCGGACGGCGTGGCGCGCGGTCTCGGGCTCGCCGGAGAGCTGGCCTTCACCCTGCACGGAGCCGCGCACACCCTTCAGGCGGCGGTCGAGGAGGACGGCACCCTGTGGGCGGTCTTCGCGGACGCCACCAGCGGGAAGGACAGTCACCGTTTCCGGTTCCTGCGTCCGGCGGCCCCGGCGGAGGACGGTTCGGTGACGGTGGACCTCAACCGCGCGCTGCTGCCGCCGTGCGCCTTCGCCGATCACTTCCTCTGCCCCTTCCCGCCGCCGGGGAACACCCTGGCCGTCGCCGTCGCGGCGGGGGAGCGGCGGCTGGCCGGGAGCTGAACCGGGCACCCCGCGCGCTCCCGGAAGTCCCTTTGTGAAAGCGTTCACAAAGGGACTTCCGGCCCCTCCCCGAGGGCCTTTCACCGCGCCTTTTCGCAGGTCACCGGGTGTCGAATGGAGACATCAGAGCAACCGGGACCGAAAAAGGAGCACCTGCCATGGCGGCCAAGGAGATGGTGGACGGACTGGTCGGGAACGCCCTCAAGGCGCTCGCCCGGTTCGAGACCTTCGAGCAGGAGCAGGTCGACCACATCGTCAAGAAGGCCTCGCTCGCCGCGCTGAGCGCCCACGGCGACCTGGCGAAGCTCGCCGTCGAGGAGACCGGCCGGGGCCTGTTCGAGGACAAGGCCGTCAAGAACCTCTTCGCCTGCGAGCACGTCACCCACTCGATGGCCGGTCTGAAGACCGCCGGGGTCGTCCGCCGCGACGAGCTGAACGGCATCACGGAGATCGCCGAGCCCGTCGGCGTGGTCTGCGCGATGACCCCCGTCACCAACCCCACCTCGACCACCGTCTTCAAGGCGCTGATCGCCCTCAAGACCCGTAACCCGATCGTCTTCGCCTTCCACCCCTCGGCGCAGGCCTGCTCGGCGGAGGCGGCCCGGATCGTCCGCGACGCCGCCGTCGCCGCGGGCGCCCCCGAGGGCTGCGTGCAGTGGATCGAGGAGCCCTCGATGGAGGCCACCGGCCTTCTGATGAACCACGAGGGCGTCTCCACCATCCTCGCCACCGGCGGAAACGCCATGGTCAAGGCGGCCTACTCGTGCGGCAAGCCCGCCCTCGGCGTCGGCGCGGGCAATGTCCCCGCCTATGTCACCCGTACCGCCAGGCTCCCCCGCGCGATCCACGACATCGTGCTCTCCAAGGCCTTCGACAACGGCATGATCTGCGCCTCGGAACAGGCCGTGATCCTCGACCGGGAGGTGTACGAGGAGGGCATCGCCGAATTCCGGCGGCTCGGCGCCCACGTCCTCACCGCCGCCGAGAAGACCAAGCTGGAGGAGTACGTCTTCGGCACCACCGCCTACGCCGTCGGCTGCGGCGGCGCGAGGCTCAACGCCGACGTCGTCGGCAAGTCGCCCCGCTGGATCGCCGAACAGGCCGGTTTCGAGGTCCCCGAGGGCACCTCGGTCCTCCTCGCCGAATGCGCCGAGGTCGGCGAGGGCGAGCCGCTCACCCGCGAGAAGCTCTCCCCGATCCTGGCCGCCCTCAAGGCCGACTCCACGGAGCACGGACTCGCGCTCTCCGCCGCCATGGTCGAGTTCCACGGTCTCGGCCACAGCGCCGCCGTCCACACCGAGGACGAGGAACTCGCCGAGGAGTTCGGCAGGCGGGTCAAGGCGATCCGGGTCATCGTCAACGCCCCCTCCACCTTCGGCGGCATCGGCGACGTCTACAACGCCTTCCTGCCCTCGCTCACCCTCGGCTGCGGCTCGTACGGGCACAACTCGGTCTCGAACAACGTCACCGCGGTCAACCTGGTCAACATCAAGCGGATCGGACGCCGCAACAACAACATGCAGTGGTTCAAGGTGCCGCCGAAGATCTACTTCGAGCGCAACGCGATCCGCTACCTCGGCGAGATGGAGGGCCTGAAGCGGGTCACGATCGTCACCGACCGCACGATGAGCGACCTCGGCTTCGTCCGGAAGATCACCGACATCCTCCACGGACGCGAGGAGCCGGTCACCCTCCAGGTCATCGACTCCGTCGAGCCCAACCCGGAGCTGGCCACCGTCCAGGCGGGAGCCGCCGCCATGCGCGACTTCCGCCCCGACACCGTCATCGCCCTCGGCGGCGGCTCCCCGATGGACGCGGCGAAGATCATGTGGCTGATGTACGAGCGGCCCGAGGTCGAGTTCGCGGACACCAAGGAGAAGTTCTTCGACATCCGCAAGCGCGCCTACCGCTTCCCGAAGCTCGGCGAGAAGGCGCGGCTCGTCGCCATCCCCACCACCTCGGGCACGGGCAGCGAGGTCACCCCCTTCGCGGTGATCTCCGACCCGGCGGCGGCGCAGAAGTACCCCCTCGCGGACTACGCGCTCACCCCGGACGTCGCCATCGTCGACCCGGTGCTGCCGCTGCACCTTCCGCCCACGGTCACCGCCGACTCCGGTTTCGACGCCCTGACCCACGCCACCGAGGCGTACGTCTCCGCCTACGCGAACGACTTCACCGACGGCCAGTGCCTCCAGGCCATCAAGCTGATCTTCGAGAACCTGGAGACCTGTGTGAAGGAGGGCGCCAAGGCGCCCGAGGCCCGCGAGAAGATGCACAACGCCTCCACCATCGCGGGCATGGCCTTCGCCAACGCCTTCCTCGGTCTGGTCCACGCCATGGCCCACACCCTCGGCAACACCTTCCACGTCGCCCACGGACGCACCAACGCGCTGCTGCTCCCGCATGTGATCCGGCACAACGGCACCGTCACCCACAAGGCCGTGCCGTGGCCGAAGGCCGAGGTCTACCGGGCCCCCGAGCGGTTCCAGGAGATCGCCCGGATGCTCGGTCTGCCGGCCGAGACGCCGGAGGAGGGCGTGGAGTCCTACGCCCGCGCGGTGGAGGAGCTGCGGACCCGGTGCGGCATCCCCGCCTCCTTCCGGGAGGAGGGCGTCGACGAGGAGGCCTTCCTCGCGGCCCTGCCGCAGCAGGCGATGAACGCCTACGCCGACCAGTGCGCGCCCGCCAACCCGCGGATGCCGATGATCGACGAGATGAAGGAACTGATGACCCGCGCCTACTACGGCGAGTAGTCCGGACGGACGGAAGGGCCCCCGGTGCATCGCGCACCGGGGGCCCTTCGTCGTACGGAGGCGTGACGGGGATCAGGAACGGGCCCCGCCCGGCGTCTCCACCTCCGCCACGATGGCCTCGTCCGGCGTCTTGGGCTTCAGGGAGGACACCACCAGGGTGACCGCCGAGCCGACGACCGCCCACGCGGAGAGGACGAGGAGCGAGGCGGTCAGGTCGTTGCCCTTGAAGTACGCGATCGAGCGGGCGGCCCAGGTGCCGGCACCCGGCGGCAGGGCGGAGCCGATCCAGCTCCAGAACGGCGGCAGCATCGGCAGCGGGAAGGCGCCGCCCGCGCTGGGGTTGCCCGCGACCACGATGAGCAGGATGGCCAGACCGATGCCGACGATCCCGAAGACCGATTGGAGGGCGAGGGTGGCGGCGCCGACGGAGAAGACGACCAGGGCGCCCAGACCCCACAGACCGGCGATGCTGCCGGGCAGGGCGCCCAGGACCGGGCCGACGATGAGGGCGCCGCCGAGACCGCCGAGGACCGAGTAGAGCGCGAGGACCCCGAGGCGGATGACGGCGCGCGAGCGGTTCGCGGGCCGGGCGCCGGAGCTGATCGCCAGGATGGCGGCGCAGATGTAGCCGCCGACGCACCAGCCGACGACGAGGTAGAAGGACGAGAGCCCGTTGAAGTCCTCGCGGGAGGCGGGGGCGATGTCGAGGGTCCGCACGGTCCGCTGCTGGCCGGCCTCGACCGTGGTGACGATCTTCTCCAGGGTGGTGGAGAGCGCGGTGCCGCCGCCGGAGGCGACGAGCAGGGTGTCGGCAGGGCCCGTCGGGTCGACGATCAGGGCGCCGTCGATCTCCCGGTTCATGATCTTGTCCCGTGCCTCGGCTTCGTCGGCGACCGCACGGGGGTCGAGGGGGCCGCCCGGGAGCTGCTCCAGCTGTCCGACGAACCGTTCGGAGACGGCCTGCGGCGCGACGACGCCGAAGGGGACGTCTCTCGGTTTCGGGTGGTGCAGGGCCCCGACGTACGACGTGATGAACAGCAGCTGGAGGGCGAAGACGCCGACCACGAGGAGGGCGGCTCGTGGGGTGACGGCGTTTTTCAGTTCATCGACGAAACTCATGTCCCCAGATTCGGGGAAGAAGGATGTTTTAGCAGGGAGGACACGCCCAAACGGGTGAATTCGAAGGGATCGGGAATGAGCTGTGCTCATGTCAATTTTGCCGACGCGTCACTTCCCGGCCGAGGCTACCCGTGCGTAACGTAGTGCGGGCGCGGCCCCACCGCGCGTCTCCACTTGTGGTCCGGACCGCAGGGCGTACCCCCACCATCCCCCTGAGCCGCGAGGAGAACGCCCGATGCCGTCCCGTACCTCCTGGCAGCGGACCTTCAGAGCCCTGTCCGTCCTGCTGCTCGCCACCGCCGCCACCCTCACCGCCCCCACCGCCGCCACGGCCCGGACCACGGGCGCGAGCGTCAGCCGGGGCTGGAACGACTACTCCTGCAAGCCCTCCGCCGCCCATCCGCGCCCCGTCGTCCTCGTCCACGGCACCCTCGGCAACTCCGTCGACAACTGGCTGGGCCTCGCGCCCTACCTCGTCGACCGGGGCTACTGCGTCTTCTCACTGGACTACGGACAACTGCCCGGCGTGCCCGTCTTCCACGGACTCGGCCCCATCGCCGCCTCCGCCGGACAGCTGGCGACCTACGTCGACCGGGTCCTCGACGCCACCGGCGCCCCCGAAGCCGACCTCGTCGGGCACTCCCAGGGCGGCATGATGCCCCGCTGGTACCTCAAGTTCCTCGGCGGCGCGGCCAAGGTGAACACCCTGGTCGGCCTCGCCCCCGACAACCACGGCACCACCCTGCTCGGCCTCACGGGACTCCTGCCGTACTTCCCCGGCGCGCGGGACCTGATCGACGACGCCACCCCGGGCCTCGCCGACCAGATCGCGGGCTCGCCCTTCCTCACCGCGCTCAACGCGGGCGGCGACACCGTGCCGGGCGTCCGCTACCACGTCATCGCGAGCCGCTACGACGAGGTGGTCACCCCCTACCGCTCCCAGTTCCTGACCGGCCCGGACGTCACCAACGTCCTCCTCCAGGACAAGTGCGCCCTCGACCTGTCCGAACACGTCGCCGTCGGCACCGTGGACCGGGTCGCCTTCCACGAGGTGGCCAACGCCCTCGACCCGGCCCACGCGACCCCGACGACCTGTCTGTCGGCGGCCGGCTGACCCCGGGTCAGACGCGACGGCGGCGGGCGAGGGCGAAGAGCAGCGCCGCGCCCGTCGCCAGGACGGCGGCGCCGCCCACCGCGAGATACGAGGTCGCGGAGCCGCCACCGGTCTCGGCGAGCAGCTCGCCCGTCTCGGTGCCGGTACCCGTCGGGGTCCCGGAGTCCGCACCCGCCCCGGAATCCGAACCGGTGGCGGGCGCGGGGGCGTTCGGCGCCGTCGTGGCGGCCCCGCCGCCCTGCTCCGGCTCCTGCTCCTGCGTCGGCTCGGGCGCCGGGGTGCTCGTCCCCGGGCCCGTCGCCGCGTCGTCGTCCCCGTGCCCGCCGTGCTCGACGGTGGACTGGCCCCGGCCGTCCTCGATCTGCTGGTCACTGGGGGCGGAGGCGGTCGGCGCCGGGGCCGTACCGCCGGAGTCCTGTCCGAAGACGACGTCCGAGCAGGTGTAGAAGGCCTCGGGAGAGTCCGAGCGCTGCCAGATCGAATAGACCAGGTGGCGACCGGACTTCTTCGGCACCGTCCCCTGGAAGACGTAGGCGCCGTTCTCCAGACGCGGATCGGTCACCGTCGCGAACGGCTTCGCCTCCAGGTCCGACCACTTCAGCGGCTTCACCGGGTCGTAGCCGTCCTTGGTCAGGTACAGCGCGAACGAACCCCGGTGCGGAGCCGTCGCCTTGTAACGGAAGGTGTGCGCGCCGGCCGTCAGCGGGCTCGCCGGCCAGTCGGCCCGCGCCAGGTCCAGACCCCGGTACTTGTCGTTCCCGGCGCTGCACAGCTTGCCGTCCGCGATCAGCTCCCGGTGCTTCCCGGCGGCGTTCGCGATGTTCACGCCGTTCCAGTCGTAGAGCGCCTGGGGCCCGCCGACCGCGACCGCCGCCTTGCACGCCGCCGACCTGGGCGATTCGGGCCCCTCCGCGTAACAGGCCGACACCCGGCTCACCGGATCGGTCATCGACCCGTGGGCGGACGCGGGCGCCGCCGAGAGCCCGGAGAGGGCGAGCACCGCGCTCGCGGTGGCGAAGGCGGCGGTACGGCGAGAGGCCATGAGGGGGCAACTCCTTCACGAAGGGGTGTGGGGGGTTGCCCAGAAAGCTAGCCGTCCGCATCGGCCCGAAAGCCCGGGGAACGGGGGAGAAGGGGAAGCTTAGGGTCGCTTTAAGGCGCCGGTAAGCGACCCCTGAGGAACGGCAGCCGAGCCGTCAGACCCCCTCGCGGCCCAGCAGCTCCACCAGCCCCTCGCGGCCCAGCGACTCCAGCGCGTCCAGGGCGGCCACGGCGTGCGCCGCCGCCTCCGGGTCGGAGTCGGCGAGCCCGCTCGCCGCGAACTCGTCCTCGTCGAGCCGCAGCACCTCGCTCCCGTCCGCCGACACCCACAGGTCCAGGTCCAGATCGTCGACGAGGACCTCCGCGCTCCCGATCAGAGCGGGCCGGGTGATGTCGCAGTACCAGCCCTTGCGGGCACCGTCGGCCGTCCACACCTCCTTGACCGTGAACCAGCGGTCGCACCAGTAGTGCTCCACGAAGACGTCACCCGGCTCGAACCGCACGAAGCCGAAGTCCCGGATCCCCTCGGCGGCCCACGGGGCGCGGACCGACAGCCGGGTCCCCTCCTCGCCGAGCACCTCGGCCGGGTAACGGATCTTCGTCCGGCCCCCCTTGGTCAGGGTCACCTCAACCGAACGTCCGGACATGCCGTACCTCCCGCGCCGCCACCTCGTACCCGAACCACTTGTTGATCGCGAGCATCGGCCCGTTCTCCGTGTCGTTCCCCGTCAGCGCCTCCGTACAGCCTGCCGCGCGGGCCCGGTGCAGCGAGGCGTTCTTCACCAGCTTGGCGAGTCCGCGCCCCCGGAAGGCGGGCGCCGTGCCCGTCATCCCGGTGCCGTACCGGCCGGTCCCGTCCGTCTGCGCCGCGCTGAACGCCACCGGGACGCCGTCCACCACCGCGACCGTCGTCAGCGCCCGGTCGAACAGCGGATGCTCCCAGGTGGTCTCCCGCCAGTGCGCGTAGTCGGCCAGCTCCGCGCCCACGTCGCTCGGCTCGTCCGCCGTCGTCACCGCGTCGAGCGTGAACAGCGGCCGGGGGTCCTCCGCGAAGTCCTCGGCGGTCAGCAGCTCCACCCCGGCGGGCGGTTCCTGGAGCGGCGGGAGGACGGCCGAGGCCAGATCGAGCCGGAGGAAGTACGCGGAACGGCTGGGGGAGTACCCGCGCCGCGCCGCCCAGGCCGTGTTCTCCGGCGCGTCGAGCACCCAGCTGAACAGGCTCCGCGCGCCCCGCGCGGCCAGGTGCTCCTCGGCGGCGCGCAGCAGCAGGGTGCCCGCGCCCCGGCCCTGGTGCGCGGGGTCCACATAGATGTTGACGAAGCCGAGGCCGGGTTCGGGGGCCTCGTGGGCGATCCCCGTCTCCGCCGTACCGATCACCTCGCCGTCCCCGGTCACGGCGACGAGCGGACGCCGATGGCTCTCGGGGTGGGCGTGCGCCCAGTCGAAGACGCATTGCTCGGCCGAGGCGAGCAGGCAGGGCACGGCGGTCCGGCGGACCCGGGCGAAATCCCCGGCGTCCTCGGCTTTCACATCACGGACGATCACTGTCATGTGGGCGCACGCTACGGGCCGGGGACGCTCCGCCGCCTCCCATTTTCCGGTGGCATGGGGGCAGAATCGGCGGGGTGACACTCACCATCGCCGTGGACCATGGATCCACCACCGCTCCCTACGAACAACTGCGTGCCCAGATCTCGGAGCGGGCCCGGTCGGGCAGACTGCCGGTCGGTTACAAGCTGCCGACGGTACGAGGGCTCGCGGAGCAGCTGGGACTCGCCGCGAACACGGTCGCCAAGGCGTACAAGGCCCTGGAGGCGGACGGGGTGATCGAGACGCGCGGGCGTCACGGCACCTTCGTCGCCGCCGCAGGGGACGCCGCGAGCCGCCGGGCGGCCTCCGCCGCCGCCCAGTACGCCGAGGAGGCCCGCAGGCTCGGCCTCAGCCGGGAGGCGGCCGAGGCGGCCCTGAGCGAGGCCCTGCGCGCGGCCTACGACAGCTGACCCACCCGCACGACCCGTCCAGGGCCTATGGATATGGGGCCGGGGGATACGGACCCTACGGAGACGGGACCCGTATGCCTACGGGCCCTCGGGCAGGACCCATATGCCTACGGGTCCCACGGATACGGGTCCCACGGATACAGGCCCTACAGATACAGGCCCGCCCCCGCCGAGCGGGGCTCCGGGAGTTCCGCGGGAGGCGTGCCGCGCCGCAGGGCGAACAGCTCCGCCAGCGTCGCGCCCTCCCGCGGCACGCCCTCCTCACGGTCCAGCCACCGTACCGACTCGGCCCGGGTCAGCGGCCCGACCTCGATCCGGGCCAGACAGCGCCCCGGCCTGACCACGGCCGGGTGGAGCCGCTCCAGATCCTCGTTGGTGGTGACCCCGACCAGCACGTTGCGGCCCTGCCCGAGCAGCCCGTCCGTCAGATTCAGCAGCCGCGAGAGCGCCTGCCCCGCCGTGTGCTTGGCCTCGCCCCGGATCAGCTCGTCGCAGTCCTCCAGGAGCAACAGCCGCCACCGGCCCTTCGCCGTGCCCTCGTCCTCCCCGATGGCGATGTCCATCAGATAGCCGACGTCGTTGAAGAGCCGCTCCGGATCGAGCACACAGTCCACCTGGCACCAGTCGCGCCAGGACCGGGCCAGGGTCCGCAGCGCGGACGTCTTCCCGGTGCCCGGCGGGCCGTGCAGCAGCAGTAGCCGCCCGGCGACGGATTCGGGCGTCACCTTCATCAGCCGGTCCATGGACTCGGCGACCGGCGCCGAGTAGTTCGGCCGGACCTCGTCCCAGGTCCCCGCGCTGATCTGCCGGGTCGTCCGGTGCGGGCCACGCCGGGGCGACATGTACCAGAAGCCCATCGTCACGTTCTCCGGCTGCGGCTGCGGCTCGTCCTTCGCCCCGTCGGTCGCCTCCTTCAGGACCCGCTCGGCCAGCTCCGTGCTGGTGGCCGTCACGGTGACGTCCGCGCCCCGGCTCCAGCGGGAGACCAGCACCGTCCACCCCTCGCCCTCGGCGAGCAGCGCGCTGCGGTCGTCGTCCTTCGCGACCCGCAGCACCGAGGCACCCGCCGGGAGCAGCGTCGCCTCGGGCCTGACCCGGTCCAGGGTGGTGCTGTGCGCGTACGGCTGCTCTCCGGTCGCGAAACGGCCGAGGAACAGGGCGTCGACGACGTCCGACGGGGAATCGCTGTCGTCGAGGGTGAGCCGGATCGGCAGCGCGTGCTGCGGTGCCGGGGGAACCGGCGGGGTGTCAGCCATGGCGCCCATGATCCGCCAACGGACCAGACGGCGCACCGGGTTTTGCCCGTCCCACGCCCAGGCCCGTGCCCCTGTCCGCGCGCTGTCCCACGCCCACGCCCGCGTGTGGCCCGCGGCCCGCCGTCCCGGTTCGCCTGCGGTCCGTACCCCGGTCGTCCGGGTTCGCGTGCGGCCTCGTACCCCGGTCCGCGCCCCGCCTCGGCGGGCCGTCAGATCCAGTGGCCCCTGGCGGCTCCCCGGGCGCGCCGGGCGAGCGCGTATCCCTTGGTCATCGTCCGGTCGAGGGCGAAGTTCCGTCCGAGGGCCCGGCCCTCGACGAGCCGGGTGAACTCCTCGGGGCCGGTGGAGCGGCGCACGGTGACCCGCTCCAGGGCGTACGGCCCCTGATGGCGCCGGGCCAGCGCGTTCCCGACGGCGAGCGCCTGCGCGAAGCCCGACTCCCGGACGGTGTGCCGGACCCGGCGGCTGGAGTAGCCGTAGGGGTACGCGAAGGAGCCCGGGGCGGTGCCGGTCTCCTCGGCCACGATCTCCCGGCAGCGCAGTGCCTCGAAGCGGAGCCGCCGCCCGTCGAGCTGGTCGAGCTGCGGGTGGGTGTGGCTGTGCCCGCCGATCTCCGTGCCCGCGTCGGCGAGTTCGCGCACCTGGGCCCAGTCGAGCATGGTGTCGAGCGCGCCGCCGGTGGAGTGCCGGCCGGGCAGCCAGCCGGTGGAGACGAAGACGGTGGCGACGAAGGAGTGCCGCGCCAGGACGGGGAGGGCGTGGCGGTGCACGCCCTCGTACCCGTCGTCGAAGGTGACGAGCAGGGGCCGTGCGGGCAGCGGCGCCCCGCTCCGCCAGGCGCCGGCGAGCGCGGCGGTGGTCACCGGGGTGAACCCGAGCCCGGCGACGATCCCCATCTGCGCGGCGAAGGCCCCGGGGGAGACGGAGAGCCCCCGGGTCGCGGGCGCGGGGTCGGGGGAGACGGCGTGGTACATGAGGATGGGAACGGGGGCGGGGACGGTCACCCGGGTTTCCCGCGCGGCAGGACGGGCGTCGTTCACGGGGCGGCCTTCCGGGCGAAGGCGCCGGTACTGTCTGCCGGGGCGGCACTGCCCGCCGGGGCGGTGCCGTCTGCCGGGGCGGTGCCGCTTGAGGAACCGCCGCCGCCTGCCGGGCCGATGCCGCCCGCCGGGCTGGCAGC
>NZ_MSJP01000016.1 GCF_014596525.1 Streptomyces sp. CBMA291 | reverse complement strand
GCCTCGGCGCCGTGTCCTGGGACGGGGGCGGACACGCGGGGCCCGGAAGGCGTTCCGGCCCCCAGGCCACCCCCTCGTCACCGCCCTCCCTCGTCACCGCCTTCTCCCTCGTCACCTCCCTCCCCCCCCCCCCCCCCCCCCCCCCCCCCCCCCCCCCCTCCCCCCCCCCCCCCCCACCCCCCCCCCCCCCCCCCACCCCCCCCCCCCCCCCCCCCTCGCCCCCGGCCTCCGCCGCCCCGGCCCCCACGACCGTGGACGCGGCACCGTCGGCCCGTACGCCCGCGCCCACGACCGCACCGACACGGGAGCCGACCCCCACCACCGAGGCCCCGGCCCCGCCCTCCGGCGAGCCGCCCGCGCGGGACACCACCCGGCTCGGGGGCGCCGTCCCGCCCCCGACGGGCACGCCGGTACGGATCGTGAACGGCAACAGCGGACTCTGCCTCGCGGTGCCCGGCGCCTCGACCGGGGTCGTCGACCTCGACCAGTTCGGCTGCGGCGACCACCCCGACCACCACTGGCGGCTCACGGCGGCAGGCACGGACGACACGGGCCGGACCCGCTACCGGATCGTCAACGGCAACAGCGGCCACTGCGCGGCCGTCCCCGGCGCGAGCAAGGCCACGGCCGTCCACGTCAACCAGTTCCCCTGCGGCGACTACCCCGACCACTACTGGCGGATCGCCTACGAGAAGCGCGACCCGGACGGGAACCCGCTCTACCGGATCGTCAACGCGAACAGCGGACTCTGCCTCGCCGTCCCCGGCGCGGCCACCTACGAGACCGCCCCGGTCAACCAGTACCCCTGCGGCCCGTACGCGGACCACTTCTGGCGGTTCGAACAGGACTGACCGCGACCGGGCCGGGCGGGCAAGGGCCTCCCCTCAGCCCCGGTCCGAAGGCCGGGCCAGACGGAAGGCCGACTTCGCGATACGGCGCGGAGCCCGCACCGGAACCGGGGCGACCTCCTGCTCCGGGGCGCCCATCTGAGGGACCGTCGGCGGAGTCGCCGCCGCCGTGCCCGCCAGGACGGCCGCCGGGGCGCCGCCCCTGCGCCGCACCGAGCCCGGCACCAGCGGACGGCCCGAGACGTGCCGGGCCACCGCCGTCATCGGCACCGCGACCACGAGCAGCAGCACGCACAGGACCCGGCCCATCCCGGAGTACCCGGCGCTCTCCGAGAGGAGGCTGCCGGTCACCGGGCCGCAGGCCACGCCCAGGGAGGACGCCGAACCGACCAGGACGGCCCAGCGGCCGCGCGGGTCGAGCGAGGCGGCGAGCCCCAGAAGGTAGGAGAGGACCGCCGGGTAGACCGCGTTCCACAGGATCTCTCCGGTCGCGAACGGGACCAGGCTCCCGGCCGCCGAGCTGAGCAGCACACAGCCCGCGATCAGGACCGTGCCCACACCGATCGGCACCGCCCGGCCGAGCCGCGAGCCGAGCGCGCCCGCCGCCGTGACCCCGGCGAGCCCGGCACCGAGCGCCGCCGCGAAGACCGCGCCGACGGTCACCTCGGTGAGCCCCGCCTGGGTCGTCCCGATGCGCCCGCTCACCCCCCACAGCGCGTTCTGCGCGAGGGACCAGCACAGGATGCCCGAGGCCAGCGCGATCCCGGCCGCCCGGCGGGGGAGCGGGCCCGTCGGCGCCTCCCCGTGCGG
>NZ_MSJP01000015.1 GCF_014596525.1 Streptomyces sp. CBMA291 | reverse complement strand
CATAGTGTTTCGGTGGTCATAGCGTTAGGGAAACGCCCGGTTACATTCCGAACCCGGAAGCTAAGCCTTTCAGCGCCGATGGTACTGCAGGGGGGACCCTGTGGGAGAGTAGGACGCCGCCGAACAACCCGCCCTTTTAGCTCAGTCGGTAGAGCGTCTCCATGGTAAGGAGAAGGTCAACGGTTCGATTCCGTTAAAGGGCTCCAAACGAAAAGGCCCCCGCCTCATGGCGGGGGCCTTTTCGCGTTTCCAGAAGAAGTAGCAGAGAGACTGACGGGCCGGTGGTTCCCTGAGAGGAACCGCCGGCCCTCAGCCCGTCAGCGGTCGTCCGGCTCGCGCAGGCGCATCGCCAGAATGGCCATGTCGTCGGAGGCCGGAGCCTGGGCGAAGCGCTCGACCGCCCGCAGAATGCGAGAAGCCACCGCGCCGGCCGTCAGGCCCGTACAGGTGCTGAGAACATCGGCGAGACCGTCGTCGCCCAGCATGCGCGTGCCCTCACGGCGCTCCGTCACCCCGTCCGTGACACAGAGCAGGACATCACCCGGGTCGAGCGTGACCGTCTGCTCGTACAGCTCCAGGTCCTCCATGACACCGAGCAGCGGCTGAGGCTCCGCGGCCGGGCTCACCATGCCGTCCGGGCGGAGACGCAACGGAAGCGGATGACCGGCGCAGACGACCTTCAGGACCGCCGAGCCGTCCTCCTGCGGATGCATCTCCCCGTACAGCAGAGTCAGGAAGCGGCTGCGGGCGCCCTCGTCGAGGATCGCCGCGTTCAGCCGCTCCAGGACCGCCGGGCCGCCGAAACCCTCACGGGCGAGCAGCCGCAGCGCGTGCCGGGCCAGACCGGTGACGGCGGCCGCCTCCGGACCCGTACCGCAGACATCGCCGATGGCGAAGCCGTAGACGTCGTCCCTGATGGGGAAGACGTCGTAGAAGTCGCCGCCGACCTCGTTGCCCTCGCCCGCCGCGCGGTAGATGACATCGACCTCGACACCGGGGATCTCCGGAAGGCCCGGCGGCAGCAGACTGCGCTGGAGGGACTGGCTGATCGCCACCCGCTCCGAGTACAGCCGCGCGTTGTCCAGGGCCAGGGCCGCCCGGCGCGAGAGGTCCTCCGCCAGCTCCAGGATCTCCTGGCGGAAATGATCCTCCGAAGGCCGCCCCAGGGTCAGCATGCCGATCACCCGGTTGCGGGCGACCAGCGGCAGGACGACCGTCTCGCCCGCGACGGCGCTCGCCGTCGCCAGAGCGGAATCGATACGGGAGGACATCGGGATGGTCGGATGATCGAGGACCCGGACCGAGGCGGCGACCGCCGCACGCTGGGCGGCCTCGCCGGGAGCGGCCCAGACCCGGGCACCCGGCGTCGGGACCGGGTCGGGCGGGGCGATCGACGACAGCAGCTCCTTGAGCCCGTCGATACGGTCCTCGTCCTCGTGGAGCACATACGAGAGATACGGATCGGAGACCTGGTCGGCGATCGTGTAGACCGCACACCAGGTGGCCAGGGTCGGGACCGTCATCTGGGCCATCAAAGCCAGCGTCTGATCGCGGTCGAGCGTGCCCGCCAGCAGATCGGAAGCCTCGACGAGGAAGCTCAGGGAGCCCCGGCGCAGCCGCTCCAGCTCGCCGAGCCGGGCGGACTCGACGGCGAGCGCGATCCGGTCGGCGGCGAACTGGAGGCGCAGGGCCTCCTCGTTGGAGTAGCGGTTCGCGGCCTCCGCGGCGACGCCGAGGGAACCCGTCAGGCGGCCCTCGACCTTCAGCGGGACCGTGACCACCGAGCGCATCCCGGTCCCTTCGAGGAGCGGAACGGCTCCCGGGACGGCCGCGAGGTCCTCGTGGACGGCCGGCATCCGGGCGGAGCCGTACCGGCTTGCGCCGGTCTCCACGGGGACACGGGCGAAGCGCTGGCGGGCCGCCGGGAGGCCGGTCGTCGCCCGTACCTCAAGCTCCGTCTCGTCGTCGGTGGCGAGGAGGAGGAAGGCGGCGTCGCCGTCCAGCATGTCGCGGGCGCGTTCGACGGTCCGCTGGAGAAGCCCGTCGAGATCGTCGGGGGCGGGCGAGCCGATGAAGACCTCGAAGGGATCGACGGCGCGGCTGCTCTCGGCACCCGGCTCCGCCGAAGGGCGCTGCGGGGTCTGGAGGACGGCCCGCTCGTGCTCCCTGACCAGCAGACAGACGGTGGACGGCTCGCCCTGGGCGTCCCGGACCCGCAGATGGGACGCGTAGACGGGGACGACCCGGCCGTCGGCGCAGCGGATGCCGTAGCTGCCCTCCCAGCGGGAGAGGCGCAGGGCCTCGGCGAGACCGGTGCCGATGCCGGGGGTGTGCGGCCAGGCGGCGAGGTCGCCGAGCGGTTTGCCGACCACCTGCCCGGCTTCGTACCCGAAAAGCTCCTGGGCGTCCTCGTTCCACGAGAGGAGCGTGCCGCCGCGGTCGATCTGGACGACGGCGACGCGGACCCGGGCGTCGGTGACCGGGAGGAGCGCGTCGGGCAGGACGGGGCCCGCGGAACGGGTGCCGACCGGGCGCTGCGGCAGGTCCAGATGGAACCAGACGTGCTTGCGGGTGGGGGAGTAGTCGACGCCCCAGCGGTGGGCGAGGGCGGCGCACAGCAGCAGCCCCCGGCCGTTCTCGCGGTCCGGGCTGCCGAGCGACCGGCCGCCCTGGACGGGGATCTCGCGCTCGGGATAGCGGTCGGCGACCTCGACGCGGATACCGTCGTCGGAGCGGAGACAGAGGACGTCGGCGGCGGTGCCCGCATGGACGACGGCGTTGGTGACCAGTTCGCTGGTGAGGACGACGGCGTCGTCGACCAACTCGGGGTGGCCCCAGCCCTGGAGAGTGTCCCGGACGAAGGCGCGGGCGGCCGCGACGGACCGCCCGACGGGCTTGAAACTGGCAGTCGCCCGCGCGGTGATCACAGCACTCCTCGTACGCGTCTCGACGCCCGGCTCCGCCATGCTCGGTCTGTCCCTCCCACTGCCCGGTGGTCGTACGCGCTTCACACCGCCCCCGCCGGGCGGACCGGGGCGGCTGGACAGCCGGGAGCCAGGTTACTTTCCCCCACCGTACGCGCGGATGCCGGTCGCGCTGATTCCGCTCCCCGGGGGTAGGACCCGGTACGGAGCCGCCGAACTGTTATCACCTGGTTGGGTGGCGGTGAAACACTGGGCAGGCTACCGGTGGGAATCGGAGCGCAACGGTCGACCCCTTTCGGGAGGGACACGGTGGAACCTGGCACGGCGGCGCGACGCGGCGCAGGCAGCGGTACGCGCGCGAGGGGCGGGCGCTCCCGTGGCGGAACGGTTCAGGTGGACGCGGCGGCGCTGGAGAGGCTGCTCGCGGCCCTGGTGTCGATGCGCGACGGGAATCTGCGCAGGCGGCTGACGGTCTCGGGCGACGGGGTCATGGCGGAGATCTCCGCCGTGTTCAACGAGGTCGCCGAGCGGCAGCTGCATGTGACGGGGGAGCTGTCACGGGTCCGCCGGGTGGTGGGCCGCGAGGGCAAGCTGTCCGAACGCCTTGAGGTCGGCGCGGGCGAAGGCGCGTGGGCGGCGGCGATCGAGGCGGCGAACGCGCTCGTCGACGATCTGGCCCGGCCGGTGTCCGAGGTGGGCCGGGTGCTGTCGGCGGTCGCCGAGGGCGATCTGGAACAGCGGATGGACCTGCGTTCGGAGGGTGTCGACGGGGCGGTCCGGCCGCTGCGCGGCGAGTTCCTGAAGGTCGCGCGTACCGTCAACAACCTCGTCGACCAGCTGTCGCTCTTCGCGTCCGAGGTGACCAGGGTCGCCGTCGAGGTGGGCACCGACGGCAAGCTGGGCGGGCAGGCGCAGGTGCGCGGGGTGTCCGGTTCGTGGAAGGACCTCACGGACTCGGTCAACACGATGGCGGGCCGGCTGACCGCCCAGGTGCGGGACATCGCGCTGGTGACGACGGCGGTCGCGGACGGCGACCTGTCGCAGAAGGTCACGGCGAACGTCGCCGGGGAGATGCTGGAGCTGAAGAACACCGTCAACCGGATGGTGGACCAGCTGTCGTCGTTCTCCTCCGAGGTGACCCGCGTCGCCCGGGAAGTGGGCACCGAGGGCGAGCTGGGCGGTCAGGCGGAAGTGGCCGGGGTCTCCGGGGTCTGGAAGGACCTCACCGACTCGGTCAACACGATGGCCGGGAACCTGACCAACCAGGTGCGGGACATCGCCCTGGTGACGACGGCGGTCGCCAACGGCGATCTGTCGCAGAAGGTACGGGTGTCGGCGCGGGGCGAGATCGCGCAGCTCGCGGACACCATCAACCAGATGACGAAGACGCTGCGGATCTTCGCCGACGAGGTGACCCGGGTATCGGGCGAGGTCGGCGCGCAGGGACTGCTCGGCGGTCAGGCGCAGGTGCCGGGCGCGGCGGGCACCTGGAAGGACCTGACCGACTCCGTCAACACGGTCTTCCGGAACATCACCACCCAGGTCCGGGACATCGCCCAGGTGACGACGGCCGTGGCCAACGGTGATCTGTCGCAGAAGGTCACGGTCGACGTGGCCGGGGAGATGCTGGAACTCAAGAACACCGTCAACACCATGGTGGACCAGCTGTCCGCCTTCGGTTCCGAGGTGACCCGGGTCGCCCGGGAGGTCGGTGTCGAGGGTCTGCTGGGCGGGCAGGCGGAGGTGCGCGGGGCGGCCGGGACGTGGAAGGACCTCACCGACTCGGTGAACACGGCCTTCCGCAACCTGACCAACCAGGTGCGGGACATCGCGCTCGTGACGACGGCGGTCGCCAACGGTGATCTGTCGCAGAAGGTCACGGTCGACGTGGCCGGCGAGATGCTGGAACTCAAGAACACCGTCAACACCATGGTGTCGCAGCTGTCGTCGTTCGCGGACCAGGTGACGCGGATGGCGCGGGACGTGGGCACGGAGGGCCGGCTCGGCGGTCAGGCGCGGGTCGACGGCGTCTCCGGGCGCTGGCGGGAACTCACCGACTCGGTGAACTTCATGGCGGGGAACCTGACCTCGCAGGTACGGCAGATCGCCCAGGTGACGACGGCCGTGGCGCGCGGTGATCTGTCGCAGAAGATCGACGTGGACGCGCGCGGGGAGATCCTGGAGCTGAAGAACACCATCAACACGATGGTCGACCAGCTCTCGGCCTTCGCCGCCCAGGTGACGCGGGTGGCCCGCGAGGTGGGCACCGACGGACGGCTCGGCGGCCAGGCACAGGTGCCGGGAGTGGCCGGGGTGTGGCGGGATCTGACGGACTCGGTGAACGGCATGGCCGGGAACCTGACCACGCAGGTCCGCAACATCGCGCAGGTCGCCACCGCGGTCGCGCGCGGCGATCTGTCGCAGAAGATCGACGTGGACGCGCGCGGCGAGATCCTGGAGCTGAAGAACACCCTCAACACGATGGTGGACCAGCTGTCCAACTTCGCCGAGCAGGTGACCCGGGTGGCCCGCGAGGTGGGCACGGAGGGCATCCTCGGCGGTCAGGCCGAGGTGCAGGGGGTCTCCGGCACCTGGAAGGACCTGACCCAGTCGGTGAACTTCATGGCGAACAACCTCACCATCCAGGTGCGGAACATCGCCGAGGTCACCACGGCGGTCGCCAAGGGCGACCTGTCGAAGAAGATCACGGTCGGTGCCCGGGGCGAGATCCTGGAGCTGGTGACGACCGTCAACACCATGGTCGACCAGCTGTCGAACTTCGCGGACGAAGTCATCCGGGTCGCCCGCGAGGTGGGCACGGAAGGCATCCTGGGCGGGCAGGCGCAGGTGCGCGGGGTGACCGGCACCTGGAAGGACCTCAGCGACAACGTCAACCTGATGGCCAACAACCTGACCAGTCAGGTGCGGAACATCTCGCGGGTGTCGGCGGCGGTCGCCAACGGCGATCTGACGAAGAAGGTGACGGTGGAGGCGCGCGGCGAGGTCGCCGAACTCGCCGAGACCGTCAACACGATGGTGACGACACTCTCGTCGTTCGCGGACGAGGTCACCCGGGTGGCCCGCGAGGTGGGCACGGAGGGCGAACTCGGCGGCCAGGCGCGGGTTCCGGGGGTCTCGGGCACCTGGAAGGACCTCACCGAGTCGGTGAACTCGATGGCGTCCAACCTCACCGGTCAGGTGCGGCAGATCGCCGCCGTCACCACCGCCATCGCCAAGGGCGACCTCACCAAGAAGATCGACATCGACGCGCGCGGCGAGATCGAGGAGCTGAAGAACACCATCAACACGATGGTCGACCAGCTGTCGAACTTCGCCGAGGAAGTCACGCGTGTGGCGCGTGAGGTGGGCGTCGAGGGCATTCTCGGCGGCCAGGCGCACGTGCGGGACGTGGACGGCACCTGGAGCGATCTGACCGAGTCCGTGAACGAGATGGCCGGGAACCTGACCCGTCAGGTGCGGGCCATCGCGGCGGTCGCCACGGCGGTCACCCGGGGCGACCTCAACCTGAAGATCAACGGCGTCGACGCGGCGGGCGAGATCCAGGCACTCCAGGACAACATCAACACGATGATCACCAACCTGCGCGACACCACCCTCGCCAACGAGGAGCAGGACTGGCTGAAGGGCAACCTGGCCCGTATCTCCGGACTCATGCAGGGCCGCCGGGACCTGGACGACGTCGCCTCGCTCATCATGAGCGAGCTGACGCCGGTGGTCTCGGCGCAGCACGGGGCCTTCTTCGTCGCGATGCCGACCGGCTCCGCGCACAGCGACGCCGAACTCGTCGGGGAGGGCGACGGCTCGTACGAGCTGCGGATGCGGGGGAGCTACGGGTACTCCAGCGGCTCCATGCCGACCTCGTTCCGTCCCGGCGAGACGCTGATCGGGACGGCGGCGGAGGAGAAGCGGACCATCCAGGTCAATGTGCCGCCGGGCTATCTGAAGATCTCCTCCGGGCTCGGCGAGGCGGCGCCCGCGCATGTGATCGTGCTGCCGGTGCTCTTCGAGGGCAAGGTCCTCGGCGTGATCGAGCTGGCCTCCTTCCAGCCGTTCACCCAGATCCAGCGGGACTTCCTCAACCAGCTGGCCGAGCTGATCGCGACCACCGTCAACACGATCAGCGTCAACACCAAGACCGAGGTGCTGCTCCAGCAGTCGCAGCGGCTCACCGAACAGCTCAAGGAGCGGTCGGCCGAGCTGGAGCACCGGCAGAAGGAACTCCAGGGATCCAACGCCGAACTGGAGGAGAAGGCCGAACTGCTCGCCCGGCAGAACCGTGACATCGAGGTGAAGAACACCGAGATCGAGGAGGCCCGGCAGGTGCTGGAGGAGCGGGCCGAACAGCTCGCCGTCTCCATGCGCTACAAGTCGGAGTTCCTGGCGAACATGTCGCACGAGCTGCGCACCCCGCTCAACTCGCTGCTCATCCTCGCCAAGTTGCTCGCGGACAACGCCGAGACGAACCTGACGCCCAAGCAGGTCGAGTTCGCGGAGACCATCCACGGCGCGGGTTCCGACCTGCTCCAGCTGATCAACGACATCCTCGACCTGTCCAAGGTGGAGGCGGGCAAGATGGACGTGTCGCCGACCCGGATCGCACTCGTCCAGCTCGTCGACTACGTGGAGGCCACCTTCCGGCCGCTGACGGCGGAGAAGGGCCTGGACTTCTCCGTACGGGTCTCGCCGGAGCTGCCCGCCACGCTCCACACCGACGAGCAGCGGCTGCTCCAGGTGCTGCGCAACCTCCTGTCGAACGCGGTGAAGTTCACCGACACGGGAGCGGTGGAGCTGGTGATCCGGCCGTCCGGCACCGATGTGCCGCAGTCGATCAGGGAACAGCTCCTGGAGGCCGGTTCGCTGCGCGACCCGGAGGCCGATCTGATCGCGTTCTCGGTCACGGACACGGGCATCGGGATCGCGGCGAGCAAGATGCGGGTCATCTTCGAGGCGTTCAAGCAGGCCGACGGCACGACCAGCCGCAAGTACGGAGGTACGGGGCTCGGCCTGTCGATCAGCCGGGAGATCGCCCGGCTGCTCGGCGGCGAGATCTTCGCGGCGAGCGAGCCGGGCCGGGGCTCGACGTTCACGCTCTACCTGCCGCTGAACCCGACCGAGCCGCCGGCGCTCGGGCAGGGGGCGCAGGGCGCCGACGAACCGCAGCCGGGCACCGAGGAGGGGACGGACGGGTCCGGCAGGTCGTACCCGTACTACGCGCCGTCCCCGGTGCGTGCCGAAGCGCGCTCGGGCGCCGGGGCGCTGTTCCGGCACCGCAGGAAGGCGGCGGCGGAGGCGACCGGGGCGCGTACCTCCGTGCCGGGGCGGGCGGGCAGGGAGGAGCCGGTCGAGCGGGCGGATCGGGAGCCGGAGGCCGAGGCGCGCCGCACGTACGGCTTCTCGGGCGAGCGGGTGCTCATCGTCGACGACGACATCCGCAATGTGTTCGCGCTCACCAGCGTCCTGGAACAGCACGGGCTCGCGGTGCTCTACGCGGAGAACGGCCGGGAGGGCATCGAGGTCCTGGAGCAGCACGACGACGTGGCGCTCGTCCTGATGGACATCATGATGCCGGAGATGGACGGGTACGCGACGACGAACGCGATCCGGCGGATGCCGCAGTTCGCGGGGCTGCCGATCATCGCGCTCACGGCGAAGGCGATGAAGGGCGACCGGGAGAAGGCGATCGAGTCGGGTGCGTCGGACTATGTGACGAAGCCGGTCGACCCCGATCATCTGCTGTCCGTGATGGAGCAGTGGATGCGGGGCGAGTGACCGCCCGCGCCGGTGCCCGTGGGGCGGGGGAGACCCGCGCGTCACGGGCCCCGGCGGGCACCCCCGGGCCGGTCGGGGCCGGCGCGGGGCCGGTTGGACGGGGGCATGTCAGGGGGTGTGAGAAGGGCCCGGAGGGGGAACCTTCTGATCTCCCACCGCGTTTCCGGTACGTGCACAGTGACATCGCGGTGACAGGGTGTGGCGACGGGCGGGGTGCGGCTACGATGACCGGCACAAGGACGGACGACGTCAGAGAGTCGTCCTCTGGGGCGGCGCCCGGTGCTTCCCCCGGCTCGGGGAGCCGGAGAGAGCCGTTGCAGGGGCGAGGAGGACGGGGCATGGTGCAGAAGGCCAAGATCCTCCTGGTCGATGACCGGCCGGAGAATCTGCTGGCGCTGGAGGCCATTCTCTCCGCGCTCGATCAGACGCTGGTGCGGGCATCGTCCGGGGAGGAAGCGCTCAAGGCGCTGTTGACGGACGACTTCGCGGTCATCCTGCTCGACGTCCAGATGCCGGGCATGGACGGATTCGAGACCGCCGCGCACATCAAGCGGCGGGAGCGGACCCGGGACATCCCGATCATCTTCCTCACCGCCATCAACCACGGCCCCCACCACACCTTCCGGGGGTACGCGGCGGGCGCGGTCGACTACATCTCGAAGCCGTTCGACCCGTGGGTGCTGCGCGCCAAGGTCTCCGTCTTCGTCGAGCTGTACATGAAGAACTGCAAGCTGCGCGAGCAGGCGGCGCTGCTGCGGCTCCAGTTGGAAGGCGGCGAGGGCGGCCAGGGCGGACACGGCAGGGAGTCCGCCGGGCTCCTCGCCGAACTCTCCGCGCGGCTCGCGGCCGTCGAGGAGCAGGCGGAGGCGCTGTCCAAGCAGCTCGACGACGACTCCGCCGACGCGGCGGCGGTCGCCACCGCCGCCCATCTGGAGCGCAAGCTCACCGGACTGCGCCGGGCCCTCGACGCCCTCGAACCGGGCACCGGAGCCGCACCGACCCTGCCGGCCCAGGGCTGACCTACCGTCACGGCCGGTCCGGGGGCGCCCGGTCCGGTCGTGCACCGGAAGAAGCGTCCGCCGTGAACCGGAAGCGTCCGCGAGGTGAGGGCGTGTCCGGTCCGGCGGCGTGCCGGAAGCGCCCGCAGGGTGAGGAGGCGTCACCTTCATGCCCTGGCAAGGGCGACACGATCGGGTGAGGGCGGACAGCGGCTCCGGGCACCGGTAACCTCGGCATCATGGCTTCACGTACGTCCGGCAAGGGTTCCCAGGGCACAGCGGGCACCGCAAAGCCGCGCGCCGGCCGTACGACGGGCGCCGCGAAGAAAGCGGCCCCCGCGAAGTCGCCCGCCAAACCACCCGCGAAGAAGGCGCCCGCCAAGCCCGCGGGAAAGGCACCGGCGAAGCGGGCACCGGCGAAGAAGACCGCGCCCGCCAAGCGGGCACCCGCCCGCAAGAGCCCGGCGAAGAAGGCCGCGCCCCGCCGGTCGCCGTCCCCGACCGGGGGCGTGTTCCGGCTGGTACGCGGTGCCTGGCTCGGCCTCGCGCACGGCGTGGGGGCGGTCTTCCGGGGGATAGGGCGGGGCGCGAGGGGCCTCGACCCGGCCCACCGCAAGGACGGCCTCGCGCTGCTCCTGCTCGGCCTCGCGCTGATCGTCGCCGCCGGAACCTGGTCCAACCTGCGCGGCCCCGTAGGCGACCTCGTCGAGATGCTGGTCACCGGCTCCTTCGGCCGGCTCGACCTGCTCGTCCCGCTGCTCATCGGCGCGATCGGCATCCGGCTGATCCTCTATCCCGAGCGGCCCGAGGCCAACGGGCGGATCAGCATCGGTCTCTCCGCCCTCGTCATCGGCGTCCTCGGCCAGGTCCACATCGCGTGCGGCTCGCCGGGGCGCGACGAGGGCAGCGCCGCCATGGAGAACGCGGGCGGCCTGATCGGCTGGGCCGCCTCCCAGCCGCTCGTCTTCATGATGGGCGAGGTCCTCGCCGTACCGATCCTGGCGCTGCTCACCCTCTTCGGCCTGCTCGTCGTCACCGCCACCCCGGTCAACGCGATCCCCCAGCGGCTGCGCGCCCTCGGCGCCCGGCTCGGCATCGTGGAACCCGCGTACGAGCCGGTGGACGAGTACGTGCCGTACGAGGAGTACGACGAGGAGTGGCGCGACGCCCGGCCGCAGCCACGGCAGCGGCGGCGCGGTCCCGAGGAGCCGTACGACGTGGACCGGGCCGAGGAGGAGCTGCTCGAACAGCGCAAGAGCTCGGCCCGCCGCTCCGCCGGACCGCGCGCCTTCGACGAAGGACCGGACCCGGTGGACATCGCCGCCGCTGCCGCCGCCGCGCTCGACGGCGCCGTGCTCAACGGCATGCCGCCCTCCCCGCTCGTGGCCGATCTGACCCGGGACGTCACCACCGACCTCAGAGCCGAGGCCGCCGCAGCACGGGCGGGCACCGCCGACGCCGCCGCGCCCGTACCGCCCGCCCGCGACGCGGAGCGCCGGGCCGGCGGAGGCGTACCGGATCTGACCAAGCCCGCGCCCGAGCCGACGGATCTGCCGATCCGGGCGGAGCAGCTCCAGCTGGCCGGGGACATCACGTACGCCCTGCCGTCGCTCGATCTGCTGGAGCGGGGCGGCCCCGGCAAGACGCGCAGCGCGGCCAACGACGCCGTGGTGGACTCGCTCTCCAACGTCTTCACCGAGTTCAAGGTCGACGCGGCGGTCACCGGCTTCACACGGGGACCGACGGTCACCCGGTACGAGGTCGAACTCGGGCCCGCGGTGAAGGTCGAGAAGATCACCGCGCTGACGAAGAACATCGCCTACGCGGTGGCGTCACCGGACGTGCGGATCATCTCGCCGATCCCCGGCAAGTCCGCAGTCGGCATCGAGATCCCCAACAGCGACCGGGAGATGGTCAACCTCGGGGACGTGCTGCGGCTCGCCGCCGCCGCCGAGGACGACCACCCGCTGCTCGTCGCGCTCGGCAAGAACGTCGAGGGCGGCTACGAGATGGCCAACCTGGCGAAGATGCCGCACGTCCTGGTCGCCGGAGCCACCGGTTCCGGAAAGTCCTCGTGCATCAACTGCCTGATCACCTCGATCATGATAAGAGCGACCCCGGAGGACGTCCGGATGGTCCTCGTCGACCCCAAGCGGGTCGAACTCACCGCCTACGAGGGCATCCCGCACCTGATCACCCCGATCATCACCAACCCCAAGCGGGCCGCCGAGGCCCTCCAGTGGGTGGTGAAGGAGATGGACCTCCGCTACGACGACCTGGCCGCCTTCGGCTACCGGCACATCGACGACTTCAACCAGGCCATCAGGGAGGGGAAGATCAAGCTGCCCGAGGGCAGCCAGCGCGAGCTGAACCCCTACCCGTATCTGCTGGTGATCGTCGACGAGCTGGCCGACCTGATGATGGTCGCGCCCAGGGACGTCGAGGACTCGATCGTGCGCATCACCCAGCTCGCGCGCGCCGCCGGTATCCATCTGGTACTGGCCACCCAGCGCCCGTCCGTGGACGTCGTCACCGGTCTCATCAAGGCGAACGTGCCCTCCCGGCTCGCCTTCGCGACCTCCTCGCTCGCCGACAGCCGGGTCATCCTCGACCAGCCCGGCGCCGAGAAGCTCATCGGCAAGGGCGACGGCCTCTTCCTGCCGATGGGCGCCAACAAGCCCGTCCGCATGCAAGGCGCCTTCGTCACCGAGCGCGAGGTCGCGGCCGTCGTACAGCACTGCAAGGACCAGATGACCCCGGTCTTCCGGGAGGACGTCACCGTCGGGACCAAGCAGAAGAAGGAGATCGACGAGGACATCGGCGACGACCTGGACCTGCTGTGCCAGGCCGCCGAACTCGTCGTCTCCACACAGTTCGGCTCCACCTCGATGCTCCAGCGCAAGCTGCGCGTCGGCTTCGCCAAGGCCGGCCGGCTGATGGACCTGATGGAGTCGCGGAACATCGTCGGACCCAGCGAGGGCTCCAAGGCGCGGGACGTCCTCGTGAAACCCGACGAGCTGGACGGCGTGCTCGCCGTGATCAGAGGAGAGTCGGGTGCCTAGCCTCCGCGCGGCCGGGTACCCGGCCGAAACCGGGCCGAGACTCACTCGTAAGGGGTGGACGGGCAACCGTTTCCCCTGGCCGTACGTCAAGTTGGAGGGTGGGGCGGCAGGACGTCCCAGCCTCATGGCGTACAAACGGCGCCCGCCCGCTTGCCCCACCCTTTCGTACCACCCATAGACTGAACGTCCAGCAGGTGGCTACACGCTCGAAAGGCGCTCTCGTGTCCATCGGCAACTCCCCCGAAGACGACCGGATCTTCCCGGCAGACGACCGGGATTCGATCGGCCGTGCCCTCCGGCAGACCCGTATCGCCGCCGGTCTCACCGTCGAAGAGGTCAGTGCCTCCACCCGTGTCCGGATTCCGATCGTGCACGCGATCGAGCAGGACGACTTCTCGCGCTGCGGCGGCGACGTCTACGCGCGCGGGCACGTCCGCACCCTCGCACGTGCCGTCGGGCTCGATCCGGCCCCGCTGATCGAGCAGTACGACGCCGAGCACGGTGGCCGCCCCGCGCCCACCCCCGCCGCCCCGCTCTTCGAGGCGGAACGTATCCGCCCCGAGCCCCGCCGCCCCAACTGGACCGCCGCCATGGTCGCGGCCATCGTCGCCGTCGTCGGATTCGTCGGCTTCACGATGTTCAACGGGAACGACGCCCCGAAGGGCCCCACCACCGCCGCCGAGGGCGGCCCCGCGCCCGCCCCCGAGAAGGCCGGCTCCGCCGCCAAGCCCAAGCCCAGGCCCGCCACCCCGAAGCCCACCGAGAGCGCCATCGCCGCCGTCCCGCAGGACAAGGTCACGGTCAAGCTCTCCGCGGTCGACGACAAGAGCTGGATCTCCGCCAAGGCCCACGACGGCAAGCTCCTCTTCGACGGACTCCTCCTCAAGGGTGAGTCCAAGACCTTCCAGGACGACGAGCGCGTCGACCTCGTCCTCGGCAACGCGGGCGCGATCGAGCTGTACGTAAACGGAAAGAAGCTCGCCGACAAGTTCGAATCCGGCCAGGTCGAGCGGCTGAGCTACACCAAGGGCGACCCCGAGGCCGGCTGAGCCGCCCCCCGGCACGGGCCCGATGTGACCTCTGTCGCGCAGGTGAACCCTGCGCGACGGGGGAACGGCCGGGACGAAGTAGTCTTGAGTCCATGCCCGAACGCCGTACCGTCGCCCTTGTCACTCTTGGCTGCGCCCGTAACGAGGTGGACTCGGAGGAGCTCGCAGGCCGCTTGGCAGCGGACGGCTGGGAGCTCGTCGAGAACGCCGAGGACGCGGATGTCGCCGTCGTCAACACCTGTGGATTCGTCGAAGCCGCCAAGAAGGACTCCGTCGACGCCCTCCTCGAAGCCAATGATCTGAAGGACCACGGCAAGACCCAGGCCGTGGTCGCCGTCGGCTGTATGGCCGAGCGCTACGGCAAGGAACTCGCCGACGCCCTCCCCGAGGCCGACGGCGTGCTCGGCTTCGACGACTACGCCGACATCTCCAACCGCCTCCAGACCATCCTCAGCGGTGGCAGCGTCGAGGCCCACACCCCCCGTGACCGGCGCAGACTGCTGCCCCTCTCGCCCGTCGAGCGCCAGCAGGCCGCCGCCTCGGTCGCCCTTCCCGGCCACGGCACCGTGGAAGCCCCCGAGGCTCCCGCTCCCGCCGAGGCACCCGCTCCCGAGAGCGTGCCCAGCGACCTGCCCGCCGGACTCGCGCCCGCCTCCGGGCCCCGCGCGCCGCTCCGCCGCCGCCTGGACACCAGCCCCGTCGCCTCCGTGAAGCTGGCCTCCGGCTGCGACCGCCGCTGCTCCTTCTGCGCCATCCCCTCCTTCCGCGGCTCCTTCGTCTCCCGCCGTCCCTCCGACGTGCTGAACGAGACGCGCTGGCTCGCCGAGCAGGGCGTGAAGGAGATCATGCTGGTCTCCGAGAACAACACCTCGTACGGCAAGGACCTCGGCGACATCCGGCTCCTGGAGAGCCTGCTGCCCGAGCTGGCCGGTGTCGACGGCATCGAGCGCGTCCGCGTCAGCTACCTCCAGCCCGCCGAGATGCGCCCCGGTCTGATCGACGTCCTCACGTCGACCGAGAAGGTCGCCCCCTACTTCGACCTGTCCTTCCAGCACAGCGCCCCCGACGTGCTGCGGGCCATGCGCCGCTTCGGTGACACGGACCGCTTCCTGGAACTCCTGGAGACCATCCGCTCCAAGGCTCCTACGGCCGGCGCCCGCTCCAACTTCATCGTCGGCTTCCCCGGCGAGACCGAAGCGGACTTCGCCGAGCTGGAACGCTTCGTCACCCACGCCCGCCTCGACGCCATCGGCGTCTTCGGCTACTCCGACGAGGACGGCACCGAAGCCGCCACGTACGAGACCAAGCTGGACCAGGACGTCGTCGACGCGCGCCTCGCCCACCTCTCCCGGCTCGCCGAGGAACTCACCGCGCAGCGCGCGGAGGAGCGCGTCGGAGAGACCCTTGAGGTACTGGTCGAGTCCGTGGACGAGGAGGACGGCGTGATCGGCCGGGCCGCCCACCAGGCGCCCGAGACCGACGGGCAGGTTCTGCTCACCACGTCCGACGGCGCGAGCCCCGACCTGGCCCCGGGCCGTATGGTCAAGGCGAAGGTCGTCGGCACGGAGGGTGTCGACCTGGTGGCCGAGTGTCTTTTCGAGGAGGGTGGCAGATGACCGGAGTCCCGGCATCCGCGACGGGCGGGACCGGAAGGCCGGCGCCCCGCGGCAAGCTGGGCACGGCGGCCGTCGACCAGGCCAGCCTGTGGAACATCGCCAACATCCTGACCATGATCCGGCTGGTGCTCGTGCCGGGCTTCGTGCTGCTGCTCCTCCAGGACGGCGGCCACGACCCGGTATGGCGCGCCTGGGCCTGGGCCGCCTTCGCCGTCGCCATGATCACGGACGTCTTCGACGGGCACCTCGCCCGTACGTACAACCTCGTCACCGACTTCGGCAAGATCGCCGACCCGATCGCCGACAAGGCGATCATGGCGGCAGGGCTGATCTCCCTGTCGATGCTCGGGGACCTGCCCTGGTGGGTCACCGGGGTCATCCTGGCCAGGGAACTGGGGATCACCCTGATGCGCTTCTGGGTGATCCGGCACGGGGTCATCCCGGCCAGCAGGGGCGGCAAGATGAAGACCCTCGCCCAGGGCACCGCGGTCGGCATGTACGTGCTGATGCTCACCGGGCCCCTGGCCACCTTCCGCTTCTGGGTGATGGCGGTGGCCGTCGTCCTGACCGTGGTCACCGGACTTGACTATGTCCGGCAGGCGATCGTGCTGCGCCGTGAGGGGCTCGCCGCCGAGCGGGCCGAGGCGCGCTCGGAGACGGCGACGCGATGAACGAAGCCGCCCGGACGCTGGCACTGCTCGCGGAGCGTGGTCACACGCTGGCCGTCGCGGAGTCGCTCACGGGTGGTCTGGTGGCCGCGGCGCTCACCGCGGTGCCGGGCGCCTCGGCGGTCTTCCGGGGCTCCGTCACTGCGTACGCCACGACCCTCAAGCACGAACTGCTCGGCGTCGACGCGGACCTCCTGGCAGCCCGCGGAGCGGTGGACCCCGAGGTCGCGTCGCAGATGGCGACGGGTGTCCGGGACCGGCTCGGGGCCGACTGGGGGATCTCGACGACCGGGGTCGCGGGCCCCGACCCCCAGGACGGACAGCCCGTCGGCACGGTCTACGTGGCCGTCGCGGGACCGGCGGGCACCGGCCTTTCCGCCGGGAAAACGGCCGCGTTGAGATTGAACGGCGATCGCGCGGAAATCCGTAGAGAGAGTGTACGGAGCGTGCTCGAACTGCTTCGCGTGGAACTCCTGGGAAATGCGCGGGCACAGGATACGGAACACAACGGGGGGAATGGATGTTTGCAGCCCTGAGTGAACACGACATCGCTCCCCGCACGGCCGCGGCGCAAGGCGGTACGGTGGGGCGTGAAGGATGCGGCTACGCGGTCCGAGGAGGGAGCCACCGATGATTCTGCTCCGTCGCCTGCTGGGTGACGTGCTGCGTCGGCAGCGCCAGCGCCAGGGCCGTACTCTGCGCGAAGTCTCCTCGTCCGCCCGAGTCTCGCTCGGCTATCTCTCCGAGGTGGAGCGGGGGCAGAAGGAGGCATCCTCCGAGCTGCTCTCCGCGATCTGCGACGCGCTGGACGTACGGATGTCCGAGCTGATGCGTGAAGTGAGCGACGAGCTGTCGCTGGCCGAACTGGCCGAGTCGGCAGCGGCGAGCGAACCGGTCCCGGTGCCGGTCCGCCCGATGCTCAACTCGGTGTCGGTGACGTCGGTGGGTGTGCCCACCGAGCGGGTGACCATCAAGGCGCCCGCGGAAGCGGTCGACGTCGTCGCTGCCTGAACCGAAACGGGACGGAACCCCGGTCGGTGCCTCTTCGTGAGGCATCGGCCGGGGTTTCTCTCTTTCCGGGGGTGGATTCGTGGCATATGGCATGAGATGCCGGGTTCCGGTATCGCGTGCCATGGTGGGGGGAACACGCGACTGGGCCGTGCGCGCCGGGCGTGCCTCCGGTGCGCCCTCCCGCAGGGTGATCCCGCCGGTCTAGCGTCGACGGCAGGAGGCGGCGATGGTACGGCGACGGGTGCCGCCGGTGACGCTCGCGCTGATCGCGATCGGGCTGGTGGCCGGGGGGCTCTGGTGGTGGGCCGTGCTGCGCCTGCTGCTCACGCCGGGGGAGACCGGGCCGGTCGAGAGCACGGTGGCGGCGGGCGGCTGGGGGCTGAGCCTGCTGCCGGTCCACGCGGCGGCCGGGTCGGGACGGCGGGGCCGGGGGCCGGGGGGCCGCCGGGACGGTCTGGGCGGAGAGGACGGTACGGAGGGGACGGGGTGGCTCCGGGGGCTGGGCCGGGGTGGGTTCCCGACGGGGGGCGGCAGGCTGCGGCGAGTGTGCGGGCGAGCGTGCGGGCGAGGGGTGGCCAGGGCGCGGTCGTGGTTTCGCCGGGGGATGGGGTCCGGCCGACGGGGCGGGGAGCGGGGCGAGTAGTGAGGTCTGTGACGTATGGGGTGTGACTCGGTGGGGGGCGTGGCGTATGGGGCGTGACCCGGTGGGGGGCGTGGCGTATGCGATGTGACCGGTGGGGGTCGTGAAGCCTGAGGTTCGCCCCGGCGGGATTTGTGACGCCTGAGGTTCGCCCGGTGAGGGGTGCGTGGGGTGGGATGCCATGGCGGGGCCGTGCGACCGTATGTGACGGGGGGTCAATTGGGCGGGGTGGGCGGGAGGCCTTCGGTGTCGGGGCCTCGCTGGCAGCCGGGGCACCAGTACGTCACCCGGTCGCCCAGTTCCGCCCGGCGGATCGGGGTGCCGCAGCGGAGGCAGGGGCGCCCCGCCCGGCCGTAGACGTGCAGGGGGACGCCCGGACGGCGCGTCGTGGTGGTGCGACGGTCGGGACGGTCCTTGTTCGCCTCCAGGAGCCGGTGGGCGGTGGCGGCCAGCCGGGCGGGGACATCGGGGGCCAGCTCGCCCACCGGGAGCCAGGGGGTGACACCGGCCAGGAACGCCAGCTCCGACTTGTACACATTGCCGATGCCCGCCAGGTTCCGCTGGTCGAGGAGTGCCTCGCCGAGCGGTCGGCCGGGGTCGGCGCCCAGTCGGCGCGCGGCCTCCGCCGCGTCCCAGTCGGGGCCCAGCGGGCCCGGGCCGAGATGCCCCACCACCCGGGACTCCTCGGCCGTACGGATCAGCTCCAGTACGGGAAGCCGATAGCCGTACGCGGTGGACTCCGCGTTTCCGAGCACCGCCCGGATCTGGTGCTCGGGGCCGCCACGGGGGCGCTCCCCGGTGGCGTACACCCGCCAGGCACCGTCCATCCGCAGATGGGAGTGGAGCGTCAGACCGCCCTCGATCCGGGCGAGCAGATGCTTGCCGCGCGGGGTGACGTCCAGCAGCACGCGGCCGGTGAGGTCGGCGGTGGCGAACCGGGGCACCCGGAGGTCCGAGCGGGTCAGCACCCGCCCGGCGAGCGCACTGTGCAGGCGCCGCGCGGCCTGCCAGACGGTGTCTCCTTCGGGCACGGTTCCATGATGCCGGGTGCGGGTGCGGGTGCGGGTGCGGTGCGCGGACGACGGGGGAGGGGCTGCGGATGCCGGATGCCGGACGAGGGGCTGGGGATGCCCGGGTGAGGGGTCGCGCGCGGAGCGGTTGTGGGAAGGCGGGCCCCGTGGCCGCTACGCGCGCAGGCGCAGGCCTCTCGGCGTGGCCACGAAGCCCGCGGATTCCAGGGGGCGGGCCAGGGGAGAGGTCAGGGAGGCCGCTCCGTTGATCCGCTCCACCGTGACCGTGCCCAGCGTGCCCGCCCGTGCCGCCTCCGCCAGGGCCTCGGCCGCCACCGTCAGCGCCGGGTCGTCGGGCTCCGCCGGCCAGGACAGGAGTGTCTTGCCGCCGCGCTCCATGTAGAGCGTCAGCTCGCCGTCGACCAGGACCACCAGCGCGCCCGCCTTGCGCCCCGGCTTGTGACCGGCGCCGGTCGGCGGCTCCGGCCAGGACAGGGCCGCCCCGTACGCGTTCGCCGGATCGGCCGCCGCCAGGACCAGCGCGCGCGGACCCGCCGCCGCCTCCACTCCCCGGTCCCGCGCGGTCGCCGCCGCCCGCAGCCGGTCCACCGCCCCGTCCATCGCGAACTGGGCCGCGCCGAGCCCCTCCACCACATAGCCGCGCCGGGCCTGCCCGCTGTCCTCGAAGGCCGACAGGACCCGGTACACGGCGGAGAAACCGCCCTCCACCCCCTCGGCGGCCACCGCGCCCCGGGTGACCACCCCGTGCCGGTCCAGCAATGTCCTGGCCAGGGCGTGCGCCCGGTGCGTCGGCTCCGGCACCGCCGGGGGCAGCAGCGACCAGCGGCCGGAGACCGTCGGCGGGCCCGTCCGGGACACCGGCCGGGCGGCGCCCGTCAGCGAGCCGTACCGCCCGCGCGGAACCGTCCGGCGCGCCCGGTGGGCGGTCGCCCCCGCCGTACGCCCCGAGCCGAGGAGCGAGCGCAGCGGGGCCAGGGTGTCGTTGGTGAGCCGCCCCGACCAGGCCAGCTCCCAGACGGCGTCGGCGAGCTGCGGATCGGTCGCGTCCGGATGGGTGGTGGCCCTGATCTGGTCGGCGATCTGCCGGAAGAACAGGCCGTACCCGCCGGACAGGGCGGTCAGCACCGACTCGTGCAGCGCCGACACCTCCAGCGGACGCGACGGCGGAAGGAGCAGCGGAGCCGCGTCCGCGAGGTACAGCGAGACCCAGCCGTCCTTGCCGGGCAGCGCGCCCGCCCCGGCCCAGAGCACCTCCCCGGTGGTCGTCAGCTCGTCGAGGAGCCCCGGGGCGTAGTCCCGCACCCGGGACGGAAGGATCAGCTTCTCCAGGGCGGAGGCGGGGACCGGCGCGCCCTGGAGCTGCTCGATGGCGCGGGCGAGCCCGTCGATCCCGCGCAGCCCGCCGCTCCCCAGGTGCTGCCACTGCGGCAGGAACGTGGCGAGCGCCGCCGGAGGCACCGGCTCCAGCTCGTGGCGCAGGGCCGCGAGGGAGCGCCGCCGCAGCCGCCGCAGCACCGTGGCGTCGCACCACTCCTGGCCGATGCCGGAGGGGTGGAACTCACCCTGGACGACCCGGCCGGTCGCGGCGAGCCGCTGAAGCGCGCCGTCGGTGACGGCCGCGCCGAGACCGAAACGGGCGGCGGCGGTCGAAGAGGTGAACGGGCCGTGGGTCCGAGCGAACCGGGCGAGGAGATCGCCCAGCGGGTCTTTCACGGGCTCGGTGAAAGCCTCCGGCACCCCTACGGGCAGGGCCGTGCCCAGGGCGTCCCGCAGCCGCCCCGCGTCCTCGATCGCCGCCCAGTGCTCCCGGCCCCCGATCCGCACCGGGATCGCCCGCCGCGCCGCGCCGAGCCGGGGCGCCCACTCCGGGTCCGCGCCGCGCTCGGCCAGTTCCTCGCCGGTGAGCGGGCCGAGCACCCGCAGCAGGTCGGCGACGCCCTCCACGTCCTTGATCCGCCGGTCCTCCGTCAGCCACTGGAGCTCCCGCTCCAGCTCGGTCAGCACCTCGGGGTCGAGCAGTTCCCGCAGCTCCGCCTGGCCCAGCAGCTCCGCGAGCAGCCGGGAGTCCAGGGAAAGGGCGGCCGCGCGGCGCTCGGCGAGCGGGGAATCGCCCTCGTACAGGAACTGCGCCACATAGCCGAAGAGCAGTGAGCGGGCGAAGGGGGAGGGCTCGGGGGTGGTCACCTCGACCAGCCGGACCCGGCGGGCCTCGATGTCGCCCATCAGCTCCGTGAGTCCGGGCAGGTCGAAGACGTCTTGGAGACACTCGCGGACGGCTTCGAGGACGATCGGGAACGAGCCGAACTCGCTCGCCACCTGGAGCAGTTGGGAAGCCTTCTGCCGCTGCTGCCAGAGCGGAGTGCGCTTGCCGGGGTTGCGCCGGGGCAGCAGCAGGGCGCGGGCCGCGCACTCGCGGAACCGGGACGCGAACAGGGCCGATCCGCCCACCTGGTCGGTGACGATCCGCCCGATCTCGTCCTGGTCGAAAAGGGTGTCGGCCGCGCCCACGGGCGCCTTGTCGGCGTCGTACGTCGTGTCGAGGTGCCGTCCGGGGTCGACCGGCTCGTGGTCGAGGAGATCGAGGCCCATGTCCAGGCTCAGCAGGTCGGCGTCTGGCAGCCGCAGCACGATGCCGTCGTCCGCGTGCATCACCTGCGCGTCCATCCCGTACCGCTCGGCGAGCCGCGCGCCGAGGGCCAGCGCCCAGGGGGCGTGCACCTGCGCCCCGAAGGGGGAGTGGACGACGACCCGCCAGTCCCCCAGCTCGTCCCGGAACCGCTCGACCAGGATCGTCCGGTCGTCCGGCACATGACCGCAGGCCTCGCGCTGCTCCCGGAGGTAGGCCAGGACGTTGTCCGCCGCCCGCTCGTCGAGCCCCGCCGCCCGCAGCCGCAGCCGCGCCCCCTCCGCCGGGAGGGCGCCGACCTCGCGGAGGAACGCGCCGACCGCCCGGCCCAGTTCGAGCGGACGGCCCAGCTGGTCGCCCTTCCAGAACGGCAGCCTGCCCGGCGCTCCGGGCGCGGGGGAGACGAGGACCCGATCACGGGTGATGTCCTCGATCCGCCAGGAGGTGGTGCCGAGCGTGAACACGTCGCCGACCCGGGACTCGTACACCATCTCCTCGTCCAGCTCCCCGACCCGGCCCCCGCCCTTCCTGGGGTCCGTGCCGACGAGGAAGACTCCGAACAGGCCCCGGTCCGGGATCGTGCCGCCCGAGGTGACGGCGAGCCGCTGGGCGCCCGGCCGGCCGGTCACCGTCCCGGCGACCCGGTCCCAGACCACGCGCGGGCGCAGCTCGGCGAAGGCGTCCGAGGGATAGCGCCCGGCGAGCATGTCGAGCACGCCCGTGAACGCCGAGTCGGGCAGCGAGGCGAACGGCGCCGCCCGGCGCACCAGGGCGAGCAGGTCGTCCACCTGCCAGGTGTCCAGCGCGACGGTCGCGACCAGCTGCTGGGCCAGGACGTCCAGCGGGTTGGCCGGGATCCGCAGCGACTCGATCGCCCCCGCGCGCATCCGCTCGGTGACCACCGCCGCCTGCACCAGGTCCCCCCGGTACTTGGGGAAGACCACGCCCGTCGACACCGCGCCGACCTGGTGCCCCGCGCGGCCCACCCGCTGGAGCCCGGAGGCCACCGAAGGCGGCGACTCGACCTGCACGACCAGGTCTACCGCGCCCATGTCGATGCCCAGCTCCAGACTGGAGGTGGCCACCACGGCGGGCAGCCGGCCCGCCTTGAGATCCTCCTCGACCTGGGCCCGCTGCTCCTTGGAGACCGAACCGTGGTGAGCGCGGGCGAGCAGCGGAGGGGCGCCGAGGGCGGACCCCGACTGGGCCATGATCTCGGCAGGGGCGGCCCCCTCGGGCAGCGGCTCGCCGGTGGCCCGCTCGTACGCGATCTCGTTGAGCCGGTTGCACAGGCGCTCGGCGAGGCGTCGGGAGTTGGCGAAGACGATGGTGGAGCGGTGGGCCTGGACGAGGTCCGCGATCCGTTCCTCGACATGCGGCCAGATCGACGGCTTGTCGCCGCCGTCCTTGCCTTCGGAGGCGGGCGAGCCGCCCAGCTCGCCCATGTCGTCGACGGGGACGACGACCGACAGGTCGAACTCCTTCCCCGACGGCGGCTGGACGATCTCCACGGCGCGCCCCGGTGACAGATAGCGCGCCACCTCGTCCACCGGGCGGACCGTCGCGGAGAGGCCGATCCGGCGCGCCGGGCGGGGCAGCAGCTCGTCCAGCCGCTCCAGGGAGAGGGCCAGATGGGCGCCCCGCTTGGTGCCCGCGACGGCGTGCACCTCGTCGAGGATGACGGTCTCCACCCCGGAGAGGGCCTCACGGGCGGCGGAGGTCAGCATCAGGAACAGCGACTCGGGGGTGGTGATCAGGATGTCCGGGGGCCGGGTCGCGAGCGCCCGCCGCTCGGTGGCCGGGGTGTCGCCGGAACGGATGCCGACCCGGATGTCCGGCTCGGGCAGACCGAGCCGGACTGACTCCTGACGGATGCCGGTCAGCGGCGAGCGCAGATTCCGCTCGACGTCCACGGCCAGCGCCTTCATCGGAGACACGTACAGCACCCGGCAGCGCTTCACCGGCTCGGCGGGCAGGGGCTCGGAGGCCAGCCGGTCCAGGGAGGCGAGAAAGGCGGCCAGCGTCTTGCCCGACCCGGTGGGCGCGACGACGAGGACGTCGGAACCCGCGCCGATGGCGGTCCAGGCCCCCTCCTGCGCCGCCGTGGGCGCGGTGAAGGCCCCGGTGAACCAACCACGGGTCGCGGGGGAGAACGAATCGAGCGCGGACCTGACCATGCCCCCATCGTGCACCGGGGCACTGACAAACGGCTGGACCTGGGGAAATCCCGTCGTGCGAGGGGCATGGGCCGGGAAGAGGGCGAGCGGATCGGCTCGTCGGACTGGCTGCCCGTCCTACGGCGACGCTTTCGAGTTTCAGGGTTTTCCTCGGGGGCGAAACCGGTTCAGTGCCGGTTCAGTGCCGGTTCAGTAGCCCTACCGGGCGACTTCTGATGGAGTACGCGCATGATCCAAGTGCTGGTGTGGGGCCTGCTGAGCGGGCTGGGGGGATTCCTGGTGTTCCAGGTGAAGACGTATCGTGCCGCAGCCTCGACAGCGGTCAGGCAGCGGAACGTCCTGACGGTGGCGGTCAAGGGCCTGGAGGGGAAGCAGCGTTGGCGGAACGGCAGGGTGCGGAGGGTCGAAGGGGCCGTGACATGGCAGCCGTGGCTGCGGATCGGCCCCACCCTGACGCTTCCCCCGGACCTGCACCCCATGAGTCAGCGCAGCCCGCGCGGGACCGAGACGTGGGTCGTGAATCCGGGCGCCGTCGTCATCGAGTGCCGCTCCTCGGCCGGTGACCTCTCGATCGGCTTCATGCCGTGGGACATGGAGGACGTCCAGCGACTGCTGTGGCCCTCCTGACCACCGCTTCTTCTCCTGACCACCGAGCCCTCGGCCGACCATCAAGGCCCCCCGGCTGACCACCAAGGCCCCCGGCCGATCGCCGAGCCCCCACCGGCTTGTCCCGGGCGCACCCGCTTGCCCCGGACGCCCCCGTCGAAACGTACGAGCTTCCACTCCCCGCCCTGCCGTACCTTCCCTGGTGTGGCAGAACAGAACGCAACCCCCGTCATACGCGACGGCGCGCCCGGCAAGCCCGACGCGGCCGTCATCCGCGACGCCCTCGGCGTCGGTGTCGCCGTCGGGCTCTCCGGGTTCGCCTTCGGCGTGACCTCGGCGGGCTCCGGTCTCAGCGTCCTCCAGACCTGTGTCCTCAGCCTCCTCGTCTTCACCGGCGCCTCGCAGTTCGCCCTGGTGGGCGCCCTCGCCGGGGGCGGCAACCCCTTCACGGCCGCCGCAGGCGCCTTCTTCCTCGGCACCCGCAACGCCTTCTACGGGCTGCGGCTCTCCCAGCTCCTCGCGCTGCCCAAGGCGGTCAGGCCGTTCGCCGCGCACTGGGTGATCGACGAGACCACGGCCGTCGCGCTCGCGCAGCCCTCCCGCAGGGCCGCCCGGATCGGCTTCACCGCCACCGGCCTCACCCTGTACGTGCTGTGGAACGCGACCACGCTGCTCGGCGTCCTCGGTGCCGAGGCGATCGGCGACACCGACGCCTGGGGCCTCGACGCGGCCGGTCCCGCAGTCTTCCTCGCCCTGCTCGCCCCCATGCTGAAGACCGCGACCGAGCGGACCACCGCCGGGATCGCCGTCCTCCTCGGCCTCGGGCTGCTGCCCGTCCTGCCCGCCGGTGTCCCGGTCCTCGTGGCGGCGCTCGCCGCGCCCCTGGTGCTCTGGCTCCACGGCCGCCGCACCGGCCGGGACACCCCCGCGGAGGATGCCCGATGAACGTCTGGATCGCGATCGTCCTGACCGCCGCCGGGTGCTACCTGGTCAAGCTGATCGGCCTGCTCGTCCCGGCCGGAGCGCTGGAACGGCCGCTCGTGCGACGGCTCGCCGCCCTCCTCCCCGTCGCCCTGCTCGCCGCGCTCACCGCCCAGCAGACCTTCGGAGCGGGCCACGGCCTGGTCCTCGACGCCCGCGCCGCCGGAGTCGCCGCCGCGGCCGTCGCGCTCGTCCTGCGGGCCCCCTTCCTGGTCGTCGTGGGCGCCGCCGTGCTCGTCACGGCCGGGGTACGCGCCCTCGGCGGGTGAACCGGGGGGCGGGTGAACCGGGGGGCGGTTGAACCGAGGAGCGGTTGAACCGAGGGGCGGGTGGTTCCTGTGGCCGCCCGCCCCCCCCGGGAGTCTGCTCCGGGCCCGTCAGCCGATGGCCCGGCTGTGCGCCCGCAGGGTGCGCAGCGCCTCGATCGTGACGATCGGACGCCACTCCAGGGCGGAGCCGGGGGCCCAGACCCGCCGACGGATCGACCAGCCCCCGTCCGGCCGCTGGTCGGCCGCGAGCCGGTCGAGCGAGCGGGAAAGCTCCGCGTCGGTGAACCAGCGCGCCGCGAGCGAGTCCGGCACGCGCGCGTAGTCGTGCGGGAAACGCCGCTCCCCGGGCGCGTACCCGTCGGGGAGCGGATAGGCGTCCTCCCGGTCCGGCTCCAGGACGGCCAGCCGCTGCTCCCGCACGAGCCGTCCCAGCCGGTCGGCCGCCGCCTCCGCGCGCGCGTGGTCCGGTGCCCCGTCCAGGAAGGCGACCGCGGCCTCGATCTCGTACGGGTGCGACGTCTCAAGCGACTCCACGACCGCCCAGCAGTACTCGGTGGCGCGGAACAGCCACGCGTGCCAGACCTGATTGCGGTGCAGCAGACCGACCACGGGGCCGGTGGTGAGCAGCGCGCTCGGCGGGGCGTCGACGACCGGGACGAACGGCGCCGACGGATAGCGGCGCTGGGAGGGGTGGACGGCGGGGAGCGCGCCGTCGTGGGTGGAGACGGCGGTGAGATAGCGGCAGATCCGCTCCACGCGCAGCCCGCCGCAGCGGCCGATCGAGTCGAGGACGCGCAGCGCGTGCGCGGTGTGCAGGGGCTGGCTGACGGGCCCGCGGAGATCCGGTTCGAGGGCGTGTCCGTAGCCGCCGTCCTCGGCGAGGTACGACGCCAGGGCCGTCTCGACCTGATCCGCGCCTCCGCGCAGGAAGTGGTACGAGAACCGGCGCTGTTCGAGGACGCGGGCCGTCAGCCAGACGAAGCGCTCGGCGCGGGCCAGGGGAGTCGCGGGCGGGGCGGAGTGGGGGGTTTCGGCCATGCTCCGACCGTAGGGCGGAACACGGCGCTGACAAGGCCCGCGGAGCGGGCTGCACTCTTGGGAGCGCGATACTGAGGTCATGCGGTTGACGATTTTCTGGGAGCGGATGGCCGACCACTTCGGTGGGGCGTACGCGGAGTCCTTCGCCCGGGATCACGTGATGGCGGAGCTGGGCGGACGGACGGTACGGGAGGCGCTGGACGCGGGCTGGGAGGCGAAGGACGTGTGGCGGGCCGTCTGCGCGGCCGTGGACGTACCGGCCGACAAGCGCTGACACGCACTGACACGCACCGACACGGACCGACAAGCGGTGTCGGGCGCCGGGGGTCCGTGCCGCTCGGTGGGCGGATCACGGACCCCGCCGAGCCCGCCGCAGTCCAGCCGACCGGTTTGACGGCGGTCCTCCGGGGAACGGTCGGCCCACGGACGCCCTCCGAGGCGGTGACCGGACGGCGAACCTTGGGGTGACTGGCGGTGATGTGAGGGGTCCCGGGTGGAATGTCCGTGCGATGCGCGAGACTGGCGGGGTGGCTCCGACTGACGAAACCGACGCGACACAAGCGAACACAGCAGCCGGAACAGGCGCATCCTTCGGAGCGCCTGTTTCCGTGACCCCGGGGAGCGGGGACGGTGGCGGCGAGGCCCCCGTACCCGTCGGCGCCGGGGCCCCCACCGGTCCGGAAGACGTGCGGGGGGTGCCCGCCGGGCAGACGGCGCGGATGCCGCGCTGGCTGCCCCGCGCGCTCGTCCTCGCCCTCGCCCTCTACGCCTGCTTCCAGCTCGGCGAGTGGGCCTTCCACCAGCTCGTCGGCCTGCTCGTCAACATCCTGCTCGCCTTCTTCCTCGCCCTCGCCATCGAACCGGCGGTCGGGCGCATGGCGGCGCGCGGGATGCGGCGGGGACCCGCCACCTTCCTCGTCTTCTTCGCCGTCCTCGTCTGCGGCGTCGGCTTCGTCGTCCTGCTGGGTTCGATGCTCGCCGGCCAGATCGTGGACATGGTCGAGAACTTCCCCGGCTATCTCGACTCGTTGATCAACTGGATCAACCAGAAGTTCCACACGGACCTCTCGCGGGTCGAGGTCCAGGACAGCGTCCTGAAATCCGACTGGCTCCAGAAGTACGTGCAGAACAGCGCGTCCGGCGTCCTCGACGTCTCCACCACCGTGCTGGGAGGCCTCTTCCGGCTCCTGACGATCTTCCTGTTCTCGTTCTACTTCGCGGCCGACGGGCCCCGGCTGCGGCGGGCGCTCTGCTCCGTCCTGCCGCCCGCCCGCCAGACCGAGGTGCTGCGCGCCTGGGAGATCGCCGTCGACAAGACCGGCGGCTATCTGTACTCGCGCGGGCTGATGGCCCTCGTCTCGGGCATCGCGCACTTCGTCGTCTTCGAGATCCTCGCCGTGCCGTACGCGCCCGCGCTCGCCGTGTGGGTCGGTCTGGTCTCGCAGTTCATCCCGACCATCGGCACCTATCTGGCAGGCGCCCTGCCGATGCTGATCGCGTTCACCGTCAACCCCTGGTACGCGCTGTGGGTGCTCGGCTTCGTGGTGATCTACCAGCAGTTCGAGAACTACGTCCTCCAGCCGAAGCTCACCGCGAAGACCGTGGACATCCACCCGGCGGTGGCGTTCGGCTCGGTCATCGCGGGCACCGCGCTGCTCGGCGCCGTCGGCGCCCTGATCGCCATCCCCGCCGTCGCGACCCTCCAGGCCTTCCTGGGCGCGTACGTGAAGCGGTACGACGTCACGGACGACCCCCGCGTCCACGGGCACCGACGGTACGGAGAGGCCGTGGTCGCCCGGCTCCAGAAGGCCCTCCAGCACAAGAAGGAGGCCGGGGCGAAGGAGTGACAGGGGGCGTACGGAGGCGGGTCCCGGGCGGGGACGCACGAAGGAGGACCCCGGGGCGTACGAGGGGGCGGACCCTGGTGCGTACGGGGGGGCGGACCCTGGTGGGTACGGAGGGCGGGTCCCCGGTGCGTGGGATCGGCCTTCCTACGCGCGCGTGCTGCCCACCGTGTCGCGTACGAGTGGATTCGGGACCGGGAGGTAGCGGGGGGCGGTTCCCTCCGCCCTGATCCAGCGGGAGAGCAGGTTCGCCTTGCCCGGCAGGGTGGGCTCGTCGAGCAGACCGGCGAGACCGGGGAGTGCGGGCAGCCGGCCGCCGCGCTCGAACTCGGCGCGGGCCAGCGCCCACAGGGCGGCGGTGGAGCCGGGGAAACGGTCCGCGAGGGCTCCGGCGACCTCGGAGAGGTTGTTGACCACCAGACAGTAGGCGAGGCGCCGCCAGGCCGCCTCACGGGGCATCTCGGGCACGGTCTTGGCGCCCTCCGCGTCACGGAAGACCGACTGGACGGGAAGGCCCTGGGCGTCCACGGCTATCAACGTGTTCTGTAGGTGGCACTCCACGACGACGCCGAAACGGGCGAACGCCTCCAGGACCGGCGGCACGACCTGGCGCAGATACGCCGACCACCAGACCCGGGGATCGGTGACCCGGTCGAGGGGATTGCCGGGGAAGCCCTCGACGAGCGCCGCCGCGAGCACCGCCGTCGTGCCGGGCGCCAGATGCCGGTCCAGACCGTCCCGGACGAGGACGGCGCAGGTCTCGAAGAGCCCGTCCACCGTGCGGTACCCCCGGTCGCTGAGCCAGGTCGCGGGTCCGCCCATGGCGGTGAAGGCGGCGCTGACCAGCGGGTCGGTCCGGCGTACGTGGAGCAGTTCGTGGCGGCGCATCCGGCGGATGTCGTTGGTGATCCGCACGTCGAGGCTGAACTTCAGGAACAGGCCGTCGCCCGTACCGGAGCCGCCGCCGGGGACGTACAGGGTGCGCACCGAAGAGGTCGGCCGGGCGGCCTCGCGGGTGGTGCCGAGCCGGATGAGCCGCCCCTCGGCGAAGGCGGCCCGCAGCCGGGGGACACGGTCCGACAGTTCGAGCTGCCAGGGATGGGCGGGGAGCAGCCGGTAGCCCGGCGGGGCCTCGCCGAGGGCGTCGAGGGCCCGGGTGTCCCCGTCCTCGACCACCGCGTCCTCCCGGACGCCGAGCAGCACCAGCGGGAACCGGGCGTACGCCTCCGGCGCGTAGCGCAGCCACGCGGTGGGGGACCCGCCGGAGGTACGGGCCTTGGGGGCCGGATGGTACGGGTGGCCCATGACGAGGGCCTGCTCGGAGCGGAGCCAGGGGTCCTCGGGCGGCGTCGTGCGGGCACGGGCGGCGAGGACGGCCCGTACGGCGCTGCGGCTGGCGGCCATCTCGGCGGCGAGGGCCGGATTGGAGCGGCCCGTGGTGGCGCTCATCTCCTGGACGGCGAGGTCGACCAGAGCGGCGTGGTCCAGGGCCCGCCAGGACCGCCCGTTCCACAGCTCGGGGGACGAGGGACGGTGGCCGGGGCGCACCCTGAGGAGACGGCCGCTGGCCCGGAGCCGGTGGACGGAGCGGTCGGACGGCTCCTCCCGGCCGGTGTCCGGGACCGCCGAAGCGGGCTCCGCCGCCTCACGGAGCAGACAGTTGAGCAAGGGCGTCACCGCCAGCGCGTCGGCGGCCCGCGTCAGTGTGTTCATCGTTCTCAGTATGTGTGGATCGTGTTCGACCGCGATAGAACAACCCCATGTGCCGAACCACTGCGGAACGGGCTCTCGCCGCCGAGCTGGACGCCGTACGGCCCGATTCGGCCACCGCGTACGCCGCAGGTCTCCAGGGGGCGCGGAGCGCGGTCCTGACCCGGTTGTGGCGCGGTCTCGTCCATGAGCCGTTCCCCTGGGTCACAGGACGCTCGACGGGCCGTGAGGGCGTCACCCTGCGGCTCGCCGACGGGCGGCGACTGCGCGGCCCGCACGCGGACCCGTGGGCGACGGGCGCGTCCGTGACCGAGCTTGAGCTGGACGGGCGCCCGTTCGACCATCCGGCCGAACTGGTGGCGGCCCTGGGAGTCCCGGAGGGCGGCCGGCTGGCCGCCGAACTCGACCACAGCGTGGCGTCGATGGCCCTGTCGCGTACGACGCCCCGGCGGCCCCTCGCGGTCCCGGGGGCCACCTCGTGGGCGTGGGAGCAGGCGGAGACCGACGGGCACCCGTACCACCCCTGCTGCCGCTCCAGGCCGGGCTTCTCGGCCGTCGAGCAGCTGGCGTACGCGCCCGAGCACCGGCCGGTCGTCCCGCTGCGGCTCGCCGAGGTCGAGGACGCCGCCGTGTCGGGCGCCTGGCCCGCCGCACTGCGCGACGGCTCCTCCGTGCTGATCCCCGTCCACCCCTGGCAGGCAGCCCACGTGCTGTCCGGGCTACGGCTGCGCCCGGGACCGGACGCGCACCCGCTGCTCTCCCTGCGCACCCTGGCCCTGGGGGACGAGGGGGAGGCCCTGATGGCGGCCGGAGGGGCTTCGTGGGCCCCGGGAGGGGAGTACGCGCGCGTGGGCCGGTCGGGCGAGTACGGGGCCGGGGAGCACGCGCACGTACACGCGGCAGGGGCGTACGCGCGCGTGGGCGGGTCCGGGGACACGCATGTCAAGACCTCGCTGAGTACCCGGCTGACCTCGACCGTCCGGGACATCTCGGCGTACACGGTCACCCACGCCGTCGCCACCTCGGTGTTCGCCGAGGGCATCGCCGAACGGTTCGAGGGCCGCCTGCACATCGCCCGTACCCTCGCCGCGGCCGGTGCGGGCACCGCCGATCTGGCGGTGCTGCTCCGGGAGGCGCCGCAGGTCCACGCGCGCGGGGAGGCCGGGGAGAGCGTCGTGCCGGTGGCCGTCCTGCCCGCGCTGCTGGCCTCCCGTACGCCGGGCGAACGGCTCGACCGGGTGGCCGCCTTCGCGCGGCTGGCCCTCGGTGTCTGCCTGGAGCTGCTCGACCTCGGGGTGGCGCTGGAGGCGCACGGACAGAACCTGCTCGTGGTGGTCGACGCCGAGTGCCGGCCGCTGCGCCTGGTCTACCGGGACCTCGCCGACATCCGGATCAGCCCCGCGCGGCTCGCCCGGCACGGCATCGCGGCCCCGCCGCTCAACGGCCGCCTCCTGAACGACGACCCGGGCACCCTGCGCCGCAAGGTCCTGGGCAGTCTGGTCACCGGGGCGCTCGGCCCGCTGGCGGGGGACGCGCCGACGCTCGGCGCGATCCTGGAGAAGGCCATCCCGGAGCTGGCTCCGACCCCCGACCTGCACGCCCTGCGCACACGGCCGCTTCCGGCCAAGGCGCTCACCCTGATGCGGCTGGACCCGGCGGGCGCGGAACTCTGGACGGGGCTCCCGAACCCGCTGGCGGCGGGGGAGGGCCGGGCGGGCTTCCCTGACACCCGCGTCGGGCCCTGAGCGGGTCTCTCGGGCACCCACCGTTCCGCAGCACCCCGCCCCCGGTTCCGAAGGGTCCCGCCCCCGGTTCCACAGGACCCCGCCCCGGTTTCTCAGGCGCCCGACCGGCCTTCGGCGGGCACTACGCGCGCGTGCTCGGCGGCTTCGTCGGCACTGTAGGTGGAGGCGAAGGTGAACGCGCGCGGGGACGGGCCGTTCTCCCGCAGGTCCGCCAGCCGCTCCAGGGCTTCCGTGATGGTCGGGACGTGGCCGGCGGGGACCCACCAGAGCACCAGATGCGCCGACACGTGCCGCTCGAACCAGTCGCGCCGCTGCCGTACGACCTCCAGGTGTCCGCTGCGGTAGGTGAAGTCCCACAGGGCCTCCTGGGACTCCCACACCGACATGTTGACGATGACGTTCTCGCCTGCCGGACGCAGACCGGTGGCGTCGGTGTCCCCGTCGCCCACGAGCCGCCACACGAAGCCGGGGGAGGCCTCGGCGGAGGCGTTGACCGGTTCGAGCAGCTCGACGAAGGGCGCGATGAGCGGGTGGTCGAGCGGGTGGAGCAGGGTGGCGACGTTGAGCTGGGCGAGCTGGCAGGCAGGCGGAGTAGCGGTCATGGGCTCATCCCAGCACGGCGGCGATTTCTATGTCAATCTGCATTGGTTTTAGAGGGCTCGGCGGGTTCGACCACGACGCAGCACTCCCCGGGCCGGGAGTCCATCCGGGCGCGGACGGGCCCCTCCGTGCCGATCAGCCCTTCCAGGAGGGCGAGGTTCATGCCGCAGACGAGGGGTGGGAAGCGCTCGGCGACGGAGTGGAAGGGGCAGTTGCGCATCCGGACGACGGCCTCTTCGAGGTGCGGTTCGTAGCCTCGGGCGGTCAGTGTCTCCATGACGTCCGTCAGGTCGCCGCAGGGTTCGGCGGCGCCGCGCAGGGCCTCGCCGCGGCTCCGCGCGACGGCGCAGAGGCCCGCGTCCAGACCGGCCTGCTCGGCCGCCTCGGCGAGCAGTTCGGCGGCGGTGCGGTAGTCGCGGGAGGGCAGCGACACCGTGTGCTCGGCCCGCGCCCGGGTGTAGACCTTCGCGGGGCGGCCGGCCCCCGGTCCCGAGCGCCCCGTCAGGCGTCGGCTGCCGCTCTCCAGGAGTCCCGCCTCGGTCAGCTTGTCCAGGTGGTGCGCGGCGAGGGTGCGCGTCACCCCGGTCGCCTCGGCGGCCTCGTTGCGGCCGACCTCGCGGCCCTGGGCCGTCACGTACTCGTACAGGCGGCGCCGTACCGGGTCCTGGAGCGCCGCGATGGCGTCGATGTCCTTCATTCGGCCATTCTAGGAACAACGGGGATTGGCGATAGAAGGGTGGGGGTGCGGTCGCGGGCGGGGCGATTCGGTCGATACCGGGACGTCGGGGCTCGCGTGGCACGCTTGACAGTGAAATCGAACATCTATTCTTATGAAGGTCCGGCCCAGGGAACGCGGGTTTGTCGGCGGGTTGTCCACAGGCCGGAGGGGACGTCGGAGCCCGTTGTCAGTGGCAGGGGTTAGCGTCTTTCCCATGAAGCGATCGACTCAAGCAAACCGGGTGGAACCCATGGCAGGAACCGACCGCGAGAAGGCGCTCGACGCCGCGCTCGCACAGATTGAACGCCAATTCGGCAAGGGCGCCGTGATGCGCATGGGCGACCGCACCCAGGAGCCGATCGAGGTGATCTCCACCGGTTCGACCGCCCTCGACATCGCCCTCGGCGTCGGTGGCCTGCCGCGCGGCCGTGTCGTCGAGATCTACGGACCGGAGTCCTCCGGCAAGACGACCCTGACCCTGCACGCGGTGGCCAACGCCCAGAAGGCCGGCGGCCAGGTGGCCTTCGTGGACGCCGAGCACGCCCTCGACCCCGAGTACGCCAAGAAGCTCGGCGTCGACATCGACAACCTCATCCTGTCCCAGCCGGACAACGGCGAGCAGGCCCTTGAGATCGTCGACATGCTGGTCCGCTCCGGCGCCCTCGACCTGATCGTCATCGACTCCGTCGCCGCGCTCGTCCCGCGCGCGGAGATCGAGGGCGAGATGGGCGACTCCCACGTCGGTCTCCAGGCCCGGCTGATGAGCCAGGCGCTCCGGAAGATCACCAGCGCGCTCAACCAGTCCAAGACCACCGCGATCTTCATCAACCAGCTCCGCGAGAAGATCGGTGTGATGTTCGGCTCGCCGGAGACCACGACCGGTGGCCGAGCCCTGAAGTTCTACGCCTCCGTGCGCCTCGACATCCGCCGCATCGAGACCCTCAAGGACGGCACGGACGCGGTCGGCAACCGCACCCGCGTCAAGGTCGTCAAGAACAAGGTCGCGCCCCCGTTCAAGCAGGCCGAGTTCGACATCCTCTACGGCCAGGGCATCAGCCGCGAGGGCGGCCTGATCGACATGGGCGTGGAGCACGGCTTCGTCCGCAAGGCCGGTGCCTGGTACACGTACGAGGGCGACCAGCTGGGCCAGGGCAAGGAGAACGCCCGCAACTTCCTCAAGGACAACCCCGACCTCGCCGACGAGATCGAGAGGAAGATCAAGGAGAAGCTCGGCGTCGGCGTCCGTCCCGAGACCGGAAGCGGCGACACGGCGGCCGCCGCCGACGGCGCGACCACCCCGGACGAGGCGGCCAAGGCCGCCCCGGCAGCCGCGAGCAAGACCGCGAAGGCGACCAAGGCCACCGCGGTCAAGAGCTGAACCAGTGACCGGGCGCACCGAATGGCCGGGTGACGGTCCCGACTCGTCGAGGGCCGAGAAGGCGCCGCCACCCCAGGAACCGGCTGAGCGGGCGCGGGCGATCTGCCTGCGCCTGCTCACCGGGAGCCCGCGCACCCGAAAACAGCTCGCCGACGCGTTGCGCAAGAAGGAGATCCCCGACGAGGTGGCCGAGGAGGTCCTCTCCCGCTTCGAGGACGTCGGGCTCATCGACGACGCCGCCTTCGCGGGAGCCTGGGTGGAGTCCCGCCACCACGGCCGGGGCCTCGCCCGCCGCGCCCTCGCCCGTGAGCTGCGGACCAAGGGTGTCGAGCAGACCCTCATCCAGGAGGCGGTGGAGCGGCTGGACTCCGAGCGGGAGGAGGCCACGGCACGCGAGCTGGTCGACCGCAAGCTGCGCGCCACCCGTGGCCTCGACCGAGACCGCAGACTGCGCAGACTCGCCGGGATGCTCGCCCGCAAGGGCTACCCGGAGGGCATGGCGCTCAGAGTCGTCCGCCAAGCGCTGGAGGCGGAGGGCGAGGACACGGACGGGCTTGACGAGCCCTTCTGATTACGGGGGGCCGTCCGGCAGGGACTGGCTTCGGGGGTGACGGTCGGGCCCAGGGTGACGGTCGGGTCCGGGGCGAAGGTCGGGCCCGAGGGGACGTCCAGGTCCGGGGTGATGGCCGAATTCGGGGTGGCGGCCAGGTCCGGGGTGACGGTCGGGTCCGAAGTGACGTCCAGGTCCGGGAGGGAGCCCGGATCCCGGACGGGGCCGGACTCCGGGACGGCGTCAGTCTCCGGGCGGAGACCCCCCTTCGGGAAGGGGCCCGGTTCCACGGAGGGCGCCAGACTCCGGGCGGAGGCCGGTCCTCGGGAAGGGGCCCGGTTCCGGGGCGGCGCCAGACTCCAGGCGGAGGCCGGTCCTCGGGGAGGGGCCCGGTTTCGCGGAGAGACCCGGCTTCGGATCATGGCCCGGTTTCGGAGGGAGTTCGGGCTTCGGGGAAGGGCCCGGCTTCGGATCGAGGCCCGTATCGAGGCCCGTATCCGGGACGGGGCCGGACTGCGGGGAGGGGTCCGGTTTCGGGAGGAGGACCGGGAGGCCCGCCGCCTTCCAGGCCTGGAAGCCGCCGGTCAGGTCCGTCGCCCGGTGCAGGCCCAGACGGCGCAGGGACTCCGTCGCCAGGGAGGAGGCGTAGCCCTCGTTGCACAGGACCACCACCCGCAGGTCGTGGCTGTCCGCCTCCGCCGCGCGGTGGCTGCCCAGGGGATCGAGCCGCCACTCCAGCTCGTTGCGCTCCACGACGAGGGCGCCCGGGATCAGCCCGTCCCGTTCGCGCAGGGCCGCGTAGCGGATGTCCACGAGGAGCGCGTCGCCCGCCTCGTACGCCGCGTGGGCGGCCCGGGGCTCGATCCGGTCGATGCCCGCCCTGACCTGTTCCAGGAGTTCGTCGATGCCCACGCGTCCGGTGCTCACTGCCACTCCTTCGCACGCTCGACCTGCTCAAGGCGGAGGACGGCGCCGGTCCGGCTGAACCGCCGGATCAGTGGGAGCGGCGGATAGTAGGCGTGCACCGAGACCGCGTGGGCGTCCGGCGAGGCGTTGAGCACCTCGTGGACGTGGTGGCGGCCGAAGGCCCGGCCCCGGCCCTCCGGCAGCAGCCGGGAGCGGTCCACGCCGTCGGCCAGCTCCAGGGTCTTCCAGCCGCCCGCCGGGAGGCGGACGGCGAGCGCGTGCTCGGTCAGGGTGCCGCGCGCGGTGGTGAAGGCGCCCAGCGACTCGGCGTGGTCGTGCCAGCCCGTGCCGGTGCCGGGCGGCCAGCCGATGAGCCACGCCTCGCTGCCACCGGGCCCGTCGAGCCGTACCCACGTACGGTCCTCGGGGTCGAGCGGCAGGGAGTCGACCAGTGCCCGGTCGGCCGCCGTACGCCGTACGAAATCGAGGAGTTCGGCTTCGGTCGGGGCGGTCGGGGCGACTGGCGCGCCCGGTCCGGCCGGTGACGTGGCGGCGGTGGAAGCCGGGGAGCCCGGCGGCAACGGCGAGGAACCGGCCGAGGCGTCGGGGGAGGAGCTAGGGGCGGAACCGAGAGGGGAACCGGCCGAGGAATCAGGGGCGTTCAGGGGGTTCGGAGGGTTCAGGGTGTGCGGAGGCGCGGTGGGAGGCATGGAGGACCGTCCTGGGTTCGCTGAGGACGCGCGGCGGCACGGCACGCCGACGGAGGGCGGTCACGTCGGCGGCGGGGCGCGCGCGGGGAAGGGGGCGGGATCAGCGGGACGGGCGACACACGCAGCCCGCGTAGCGGACGAGGTCCATATGGACCCTCCGCCACAGGCGCGCATAGGTGTCGGTCACGCTCCGGAGTACACCATGCGAGCCCTCGGGAATCAACGTGTGTCCGCCGTACGGTCGCGCCCGGAGGGCGCGGTGGCCCCGGCCGCTGCCCCGGCCTGGTCGCCCGCCTCCTCTTCCGCGTACGGATCGCCGCCCCGGACCGCGTCCGCCGCCGCGTACAGCTCCTCCGGGCGGACCCCGGAGAACGCGGCGACGAGATGCCCGTCGGGCCTGACGAGCAGGACGGCGTGGGCCGGTGCGCCGGGATACGCCTCGGTGACGAGGACCTCCGCCCGCGCCGGGAGGGCGCGTACCGCCTCCTCCAGACGGGGCATCACACCCGCGCCCCGCCAGTGGCGCCGGTCCCAGACGCCGGTGCCGGGGGCGACCAGGAGGACCAGGAGGCGCCCCTGGCCGAGCCGGTCCCTGAGCCGTACGGTCGTGCCGTCGGGGGCGGTCACCCGGACGTCCTCGACCGGGGCGCCGGCGGGGGTGCCGACCGGGATCCAGCCCTCGGTGGGCTCCGGGGCGAGAAGGGAGTGGGGGTAGGCGGGCGGCGCGCCGAGCGGCCCGCGCCCCACGTGCCCGTCGGTGAGGAGGGCGTCGTGGCCCCGGGCGGCCCCGGGGAGGTAGGTCCGCAGCCCGCCGCCGCCACGCAGCACGGGCAGCGACTGGTCCGCCGCCCGCAGCCGGTGGGCGACGGCCGGTCGGCGCTCGCTCTGGTAGCTGTCGAGGAGCCGCTCCGAGGCCCCGTGGTGCCAGGTGTGGGCGAGCTTCCAGGCCAGGTTGTCGACGTCGCGGAACCCCTCGTCGAGGCTCTGGGTGCCGACCGCGCCGAGCAGATGGGCCGCGTCCCCGGCGAGGAAGACCCGGTCGACACGCCAGCGGCGGGCGAGCCGGTGGTGGAGGGTGTGCACACCGGTGTCGATGAGTTCGTACGGCGGTGTCACCCCGTCACACCAGCCGGCCAGGGTCTCGCGGATGCGGGCCACCAGGGCGTCGGGGGTGACGAGGTCGCCGCGCGGCGGCAGCAGCCAGTCGATCCGCCAGACGCCGTCGGGCAGCGGCCGGGCGGTGATCTCGTCCGGAGCCCCGCGCCACGGGGGCTGACGGTGCGACAGGGCCTCGCCCGGCCAGGGGAGTTCGGTGCGCAGGGCGGCGACGGCGTGCCGCTCGACGGCCGTCCGGCCGGGGAAGCGGATGCCGAGCAGTTTGCGTACGGTCGAGCGGGCGCCGTCGCAGCCGACGAGGTGGCTGCCGCGCCACCAGGTGCCGTCCGGCCCCCTGGTGTGGGCGATCACGCCGTCGCGGTCCTGCTCGATGCCGTCGAGGCGGGCACCGGTGACGAGCGTGACGAGGTCCTGCCGGGAGAGGGCGTCGCGCAGCCCCCGGGCGAGGGCGTGCTGCGGGATGTGCAGCGGCGCGGCTGGTGCGGAGGGCGCGTCGGGATTCTCCGACCACTCCTCCGTACCGCCGAGGCCCAGGTCGAGGGTGAGATGGCGGACGACCTGGCGGCGGCGCATCCCGCGCCAGCCGACCCAGCGCAGACCCTCGTCACGGAGGGTGGTGCAGCCGAGGCGTTCGACCATGGCGGCCGTGTCGGCGCGCAGGACGACGCTGCGGGCGGGGCGGGGCTCGTCCTTGCCTTCGCCCTCGTCGAGGACGACGCTGGGCACGCCCTGTGCGGCGAGGGCGAGGGAGAGCGCGAGGCCGACGGGGCCCGCGCCCACGATGATCACCGGGTCCACGGCGCGGCTCCTGAAGGCCGGACGGTCATGGGGGCAGCACAGTCGAGTGTGGCACGAGTCCGGTGCTTGATCACAGACCGTATGCAACCCACTGATGGTGCTTGCGTCAAGTGACGGGGTGGGCACGGTGCCGTCGACCTCGGGTCGGGACGGCTCCGGCCCACCCCTGTCGTCTGTGGGGGCGGCCGCCCCGCCGTCGGCCTCCGTGGTCCGGCGGGGCGGCCGGCTCAGGCGCCGCTGACGGCTTCGGACTTCGCCTCGGGCGCGCCCGCCTGGGCGGGGAGGGCCACCGCGCCGGACCTGCGGCCGGTGCGCAGGCGCTTCTCCAGGCGCCCGGCGAGGGCGGTGATGAGGGAGTTGATCGCGATGTAGATCAGGGCGATGACGGTGAGGGTGGCGATGGTGTTGGCGCCGTAGTTGGCCGTGATCTGCCGGTTCTGGCTGAGGAGTTCGGCGAAGCCGAGGAGGGCGCCGCCGAGCGCGGTGTCCTTGACGATCACGACGATCTGGCTGACCAGGGCGGGCAGCATCACGGTCACGGCCTGCGGGAGCAGGACGGACAGCATGGTCTGGCCCTTGCGCATGCCGAGGGCCACGGCCGCGTCCTGCTGGCCCCGGGGCAGCGTGAGCACTCCGGCCCGGACGATCTCGGCGATCACCGAGGCGTTGTAGAGGACGAGGCCGGTGACGACCGCGTACAGCGGGCGGAAGTCGGAGCTGACGCCGGAGAACTCCCGGTACGCCTGGTTGGCGAAGACCATCAGGAGGAGTACGGGGATGGCGCGGAAGAACTCCACGATCACGCCGACGGGCACCCGGACCCAGCGGTGGTCGGAGAGCCGGCCGATGCCGAGGGCGGCGCCGAGGGGCAGCGCGATCAGGATGGAGAGCGCGGCGGCCTTGAGGGTCTCGGCGATGCCGGGCAGCAGATACGTCGTCCAGACCTCGGAGTCGCTGACGAACGGGCTCCACTTCGCCGCGTCCAGCTGGTGCTTGGCGTCCAGTGCGGCCAGCACCCACCAGGCCACCAGGGCGAGGGCGACCAGGAAGACGCCCGTGTAGAGGAGGTTGCGCCGCTTGGCGCGCGGTCCCGGGGTGTCGTACAGGACGGAACTCATCGCTTCACCGCCAGTCGCTTGGCCGCCCAGCCCAGGATGAGGCCGGTGGGAAGGGTGAGAACGATGAACCCGAAGGCGAAGATGGCGAAGACGGCGAAGAGCGCGTCGGCCTCGTTCTCGATCATCACCTTCATCAGGAACGCCGAGTCGGCGGCGCCGATCGCGGCGGCCACGGTGGTGTTCTTGGTGAGGGCGATGAGGACGTTGGCGAGCGGGGTGACCGCCGCGCGGAAGGCCTGCGGGAGGACGATCACGGTCAGGACCTGGAAGAAGCTCAGGCCGAGCGCGCGGGCGGCCTCGGCCTGCCCCGGCGGGACGGTGTTGATGCCCGCGCGGAGTGCCTCGCAGACGAAGGTGCCGGTGTAGGCGACCAGTCCGAGGACGGCGAGACGGAAGCCGATGCCCTCCGAGCGCTCCCCGCCGAGGGTGATCAGCAGGGTCTGGTTGAGGCCGAGGAGGCACGCGACGAGGACCACCGTCAGCGGGGTGTTGCGGACGATGTTCACGTAGGCGGTGCCGAAGGCACGCATCAGCGGGACCGGGCTGACCCGCATGGCGACCAGGGCGGTGCCCCAGACCAGCGAGCCGACGGCCGAGTAGAGGGCGAGCTGTGCCGTCACCCAGAAGGCGCCGAGCAGGTCGTACTGCCCGGAATCAAGAAAGTCGAACACGGTGCCCGCGCTCTCCCCTGGTGGTCGGTCGGGTGTGGAAGCCGCTGCGGAGGCAACGGCCGGTGCCGGTGCGCCGGCCGCCCCGGGAGGGGGCGGCCGACGGGCCCGGGGCCGTATCTCCCGAGTCGGACCGGGACCGGTCGGGATCGGTCAGGATCGAACCGAATTGGACCAGATCGGTCAGGACCGAACCGGACCGAGCCGGGATCGGTCAGGGAGACACGGCCGAGGCGGGCCGGGTCAGTTCTGGATCTTCGGCGCGGGCTCGTTCTTGTAGCCGGAGGGGCCGAAGTTCTGCTTGACGAGCTTGTCCCAGGTGCCGTCGGAGACCATCTTCTCCAGCGCCTTGTTGATCTTGCCGCGCAGGTCCTCGTCGCCCTTCTTGAGGCCGATGCCGTAGTTCTCGTCGCTCATCCGGAGACCGGCGAGCTTGAACTTGCCCTGGTGCTCCTTCTGTGAGGCGTAGCCCGCGAGGATGGAGTCGTCGGTGGTCAGGGCGTCGACGGCCTTGTTCTCCAGACCGGTCAGACACTCGGAGTAGCCGCCGAGCTGCTGGAGGTCGGCCTTCGGGGCCAGCTTCTCCTTGACGTTCTGCGCGGACGTCGAGCCGGAGACGGAGCAGAGCTTCTTGGAGTTGAGGTCCTCGACCTTGGTGATCGAGCTGTCGTCGGCGCGCACCAGCAGGTCCTGGTGGGCCAGGAGGTACGGACCGGCGAAGTCGACCTCCTTCTTGCGCTTGTCGTTGATCGAGTAGCTGGCGACGATGAACTTGACGTCGCCGTTCTTGATCAGGTTCTCGCGCTCGGCGCTGGGCGCCTGCTTGAAGTTGATCTTGTCTTCGCTGTAGCCCAGCTCCTTGGCCACGTAACGGGCCACGTCCACGTCGAAACCGGCGTACGTGCCGTCCGGGGTCTTCAGGCCCAGGCCCGGCTGGTCGAACTTGATGCCGATGGTGATCTTGTCGCCGTTGCTGCCGGAGTCCGAGCCGCCGCCGCACGCGGAAGCGGTCAGGGCGAGGACGACGGCGGCCGTGGCGGCGGCGGAGGTACGGCGAAGCTTCATCGAGGAATGTCCCTTTTCTAGAAGTGGGTCGGGAATGATGGGCCCGAACCCGCTCAGTGGTGAAGGATCTTGGAGAGGAAGTCCTTGGCCCGGTCGCTGCGCGGGCTGCTGAAGAAGTCCTCGGGCGAGGCCTGTTCGACGACGCGTCCGTCGGCCATGAAGACCACCCGGTTGGCGGCGGAGCGCGCGAATCCCATCTCGTGGGTCACGACCACCATCGTCATGCCGTCCCGGGCCAGCTGCTGCATGACCTCCAGGACCTCGTTGATCATCTCGGGGTCCAGCGCCGAGGTCGGCTCGTCGAAGAGCATGACCTTCGGGTCCATCGCGAGCGCGCGGGCGATCGCCACACGCTGCTGCTGACCGCCGGAGAGCTGCGCCGGGTACTTCTCCGCCTGGGTGCCGACGCCGACCCGGTCGAGCAGGGCACGCGCCTTGGTCTCGGCGGCCTTCTTCTCCGTCCTGCGGACCTTGATCTGCCCCAGCATCACGTTCTCCAGCACCGTCTTGTGCGCGAAGAGATTGAACGACTGGAAGACCATGCCCACATCGGACCGCAGCCGGGCCAGCTCCCTGCCCTCCGCGGGCAGCGGCTTGCCGTCGATGGTGATCGTGCCGGAGTCGACGCTCTCCAGCCGGTTGATCGTGCGGCACAGCGTCGACTTGCCCGACCCGGAAGGCCCGATGACGACCACGACCTCACCGCGGCCGATCGTCAGATCGATGTCCTGGAGGACATGCAACGCGCCGAAGTGCTTGTTCACGCCGGACAGTACGACCAGGTCGTCCGCGGCACGCGGGGTGTCCTCCGGACCCTTGGACACAGACTCTCCGCTCATCGGCCTCTTGCTCCGTCCTCCTCGGTTGGGGAGGACACTAGAGACACCATGTGAGGACCGTCATCACATCTGAGCGGAAATTGAGGATAACGATCGGGCCGCAACCGGACACTCTGTGTGAAGGGGACGGCCGGGGGCGTACCGGATAGACGACACGAGCACCATCCTCATCAGGGGACACTTGACGGTGGCACCGGTGTTCGGTGTTCACGTCCTGGTTCCACCTGATACACAGAGAGCCGCCATCAGCACATCTTCACGGAGGAGGTACGCATGCGACTGCTGCTCGTCGAGGACGACGACCATGTGGCCGCCGCCCTCTCCGCGATCCTCGCCAAGCACGGCTTCGCCGTCACCCACGCCCGCAACGGCGAGGAGGCGCTTCAGGCGGTCCTCCCCACGGACCAGGGCGAGCGTCCCTCGTTCGGGGTGATCCTGCTCGACCTCGGCCTTCCCGACCAGGACGGCTACCAGGTCTGCGGCCGGATCCGGAAGCTCACCAGCACCCCGGTGATCATGGTGACCGCGCGCGGCGACGTGCGCTCCCGGATCCACGGGCTCAACCTCGGCGCCGACGACTACGTGGTCAAGCCCTACGACCCCGGCGAGCTGCTGGCCCGTATCCACGCCGTCAGCCGGCGCAACTCCGCCCCCGAGGACACCCCCGGCGCCTCCGCCGACGGGACCCGGCTGCGGCTCGGCCCCGTCACCGTCGAACTGCCCACCCGGCGGGTCAGCGTCGACGGCGAGAGCATCCCCCTCACCCGCAAGGAATTCGACCTTCTCGCCCTGCTCGCCCAGCGGCCCGGTGTCGTCTTCCGCCGCGAACAGATCATCAGCGAGGTCTGGCACACCAGTTGGGAGGGGACCGGCCGCACCCTGGAGGTGCACGTCGCCTCCCTGCGCTCCAAACTGCGGATGCCCGCCCTCATCGAGACCGTGCGGGGCGTCGGCTACCGCCTGGTCGTCCCCGCCGCCTGACGGCCCCCTTCGTGCGCGCCCGTCTCCTTCCGCTGCTCATCGTCCTGATGGCCGGAGTCCTGCTCGCCCTCGGCTTCCCGCTCGCCGCCAGCCTCGCCGCCGCCGAACAGCAACGGGTCGTCGTCGACCGGCTCGACGACGCCGCCCGCTTCGCCGCCCTCGCCCAGTTCGTCAACGAGACGGGGCCCGGCACCGACGAGCGGCGCGCCACCCTCGGCGGCGAACTCGCCAGCTACCACGACGTGTACGGCATCCGGACCGGCATCTTCTACCGCGACAACCGCTCCATGGCCGCCGCCCCCGAGGGCTGGGTCGTCCCCTACGAAGGGGAGGGCAGACGCGCCTTCAACGAGGCGCTTCTCGGCCGCCGCAGCCACGACCCCTCCCAGGTCTGGCCCTGGCAGCGGGGCGCCCGGCTCACCATCGCCTCCCCGGTCGTCCGGGACGGGGACGTCGTCGCCGTCGTCGTCACCGACTCGCCCACCGGACCGCTCCGCCTGCGCATCCTGCGCGGCTGGCTGCTGATCTTCGTCGGCGAGTCCGCCGCCATGCTCGTCGCCGTCGGCGCCGCCGTCCGGCTCACCGGCTGGGTCCTTCGCCCGGTCCGCGTCCTCGACTCCGTCACCCACGACATCGCCACCGGACGCATGAACTCCCGGGTCGCCGAGACCAGCGGACCTCCCGAACTACGGCGCCTGGCCCGCTCCTTCAACGAGATGGCCGACAACGTCGAGGAAGCCCTCGAACAGCAACGGGCCTTCGTCGCCGACGCCTCCCACCAACTGCGCAACCCGCTGGCCGCACTGCTCCTGCGGATCGAACTCCTCGCCCTCGAACTGCCCGAGGGAAACGAGGAGATCGCCTCCGTGCGCACCGAGGGCAAGCGCCTCGCACGAGTCCTCGACGACCTCCTCGATCTGGCGCTCGCCGAGCACGCCTCCGCCGAGCTGCGGCTCACCGACGTCGGCGCGCTCACCGCGGAACGGCTCGCCTCCTGGCGCCCGGTCGCCGACGACAAGGGCGTCACGCTCACCGGGGAGTGCGGGGCGGCCACCGCCTGGGCGGACCCGGTGGCCCTCTCCAGCGCCCTCGACGCGGTGATCGACAACGCGCTGAAGTTCACCCCGGCGGGGGAGACGGTCACGGTCGGCGTCACCCCGGGCCGCACCGAGGTCTCCGTCGTCGTCGCCGACCACGGCCCCGGCCTCACCGAGGAGGAGCTGGGCCGGGTCGGCGACCGCTTCTGGCGCGCGGGCCGCCACCAGAACGTCAAGGGCTCGGGGCTCGGGCTCTCCATCACCCGCGTGCTGCTCACGGCGGGCGGCGGCGGCATCGCGTTCGCCCCGAACGAACCGCACGGCCTGAAGGTCACGGTCACCGTCCCGCGCCACCCCCCGACCGACACCGGGACCGCGTAGCGTCAGGGCCTCACCGGGAGGCGGGCGGGACGGCGGGGCTCAGGGCTTCACCGAGCGGTAGTAGCGGCGGGCGCCCGCGTGCAGGGGCAGGGGCTCGGTGTAGACGGCGGTCCGAAGATCCACCAGCTGGGCCGGATGGACCTGTCGGCCGATGCCGTCCCTGCTGCCGATCACCGTCCGGGTGAAGCCCTCCACCAGGCCCTCGTCCGCCTCCGCCGTGGTGACCAGGAGGTTCGCCACCGCCAGGGTCTCCACCGGCAGCCCGTCCTGCGCCCTGGCGTACGCGTCGGCCGGGATCACCGCCGACCGGTAGTGACGGGTGGACCCGCCCACGTCGTGGAGCCGGTCGACGAGCCCCGCGTCCAGCGGCACGAGCCGGACCGGGTAGCGCTCGGACAGCGCCTGCACCGCCTGCGTCGGCAGCCCGCCCGACCAGAAGAAGGCTTCGATCTCACCGTGCTCAAGGCGGACCGGCATGGTGTCGATGCCCGCAGGGACCGGTGTGACATCGCGTACGGGCGCCAGACCCGCCGCCGCGAGGACCCGATCGGCGATCAGCCGCACCCCCGAACCGTCCTGGCCGACGCCCACCCGCAGACCGCGCAGATCCCGCACCGAACGCACCCGGGAACCCTTGGGCACCACGAGCTGCACATAGTCGTCGTAGAGCCGGGCGCAGCCGCGCAGCCGCTCGAAGCCGGGCCTGCGCTCCCGCTGGTACTGGGCCACCGCGTCGGCGGTCGCCACCGTGAAATCGGCCTCGCCGGACGCCACCCGGGCCAGGTTCTGCTGGGAACCCTCGCTGTCGGTGAGCCGTATCGACACCCGGGGAAGATCCTTGGCCAAGGCGTGCTGGAGCAGCTCCCCGTACCGCTGGTAGACCCCGGTGGGCACCCCGGTGCTGAAGGTGACCGTGCCGCTCGGCTCCGGGGAACCGAAGGGCCAGGGCCGCCACACCAGGACCCCGCACAGCACGAGCAGCACGGCCGCGAGCAGCAGGGCGCGGCGGCGGACGGCGCGGGAGAGGGTGGGGGTCATCCCGCGATACTGCCAGCCTGTCGCCGCCTCTGGCCAGATTCGTCCCGGTCCGCTCGCCCGGCGCGGTCACGACGGCACACCCCGCACACGGTACGGAGCCGCCGGTGCACGGTACGGGGCCGCCCGTACGCGCGAGGGACGCGCCGCCTCACGCGTACGGCCGACACGTGCGGGCAAGACACGTGCGGGCCGACACGCACGGCAAGACACGCATGGGCAAGACACGCATGGGCAAGACGCCTGCCGGCCCGCCGCACCTCCGTCCCACGCCGTACGAGCCGCCTCGCGGAAGCAGGCCGTGCCCGCCCCGCCCGTACCCGGCGCGGCCCCCTCACCCCGACACCGCGCCCAGGCGCCGTACCACCTCGTCCCGGCCGAGGGCGTGGGCCACCGCGAACAGGTCCGGGCTGCGGGTGGCGCCCGTGAGGGCGACCCTGATCACGTTCGCGATCGTTCTCGGCGGGCCCGCCCAGCGCTCCGGCTCCCGGCGCCAGGACGCCGTGTCCGGGGCGTACCCGTGCCGGACCGCGAGCGCGCGCAGCCGCCCGTACCACTCCCCGGCGGTGACCACGCCCTCCGTGTCCCGGGCGAAACCGGCGGCCACGGCCCTGACCAGGTCAGGCGACAGCTCTCCGTAACGGTCGTCGCCCGGCGCGGGCGGCGGACCGGACAGCTCCGCGAAGAAGAAGCCGTACCGGTCCCGGAAGCGGGACCAGCGGTCCAGGTCCTTGCGGGCGGGCGCGCCCTCCGGCCGTCCGGCGGCCACCGCCGCCAGCGCCGTCGCCCGGTGCCGGGCCAGGACCGAGGCCAGCTCGGGATCGTGGTCCCGGGCCCAGGCGAGCAACTGCGCGTACAGCTCGTCCGGCGGCAGCGAGGCGATGAACTCGCGGCTCAGCGAGTGCAGTTTGGGCAGATCGAGCAGCGGCCCCGAGGGGCGCATGCCGTCGAGCCGGACGGGCGCGGCGAGCGCCTCGGCGGTGGGCACGTCCATCAGACGTATGTTGGCGAGCCCCCGCAGATAGTGCTGGACGGCGGCGGGCGGATATCCGGCGGTCAGGTAGTAGTCCACCGACGCCTCGGGGTCCTTGCGCTTGCTGAGCTTGCGGCGCGAGGGGCCCTCGGCCTTCATCAGCGGCGCCAGATGCGCGTACGCGGGCGGCTCGAAGCCGAGTGCCGTGTGCAGCTGGAGATGGACCGGAGTCGACGACAGCCACTCCTCGCCGCGCACCACCAGCGAGACCCGCATCAGATGGTCGTCCACCACGTGTGCGAAGTGGTAGGTGGGAAGCGGCAGTTCGTCCTGCGAGGACTTCAGCAGGACGATGTCGTTGCCGTTGTCCTGCATCGTGACGGAGGACCGGATGCGGTCGGCGAACCGGACCCGGCCGGGAAACTCGTACGGGCAGCGGAACCGCAGCACATACGGCTCGCCCGCCCCGATCCGGCGCGCCGCCTCCGCCGGGTCCAGGGTCCGGCAGGGCGCCCACCGGCCGTAGTAGCCCAGCGGGGAGCGGCCCGCCCGCTGCTCCTCGGCGCTGCGGGCCAGCCGGTCCCGGTCGCAGAAGCATGGATAGGCGCGGTCCCGGCGCAGCAGTTCGCGCAGATGGCCGAGATAGACGTCCCGGCGCTCCGACTGGAGGTACGGGCCCCAGTCGCCGTCCCCGGCGACCCCGCCCTCGTCGGGTGCGAGCCCGAAGGCGTCGAGCAGCCGGGAGAAGTCCTCGGCGGCGCCCGCCACCCGGCGCGAGCGATCGGTGTCCTCGACGCGCAGCACGTGCACGCCGCCGCTCTGACGGGCCAGGGCACGCGACACCGCCGCCGTGTACAGGCCGCCGATGTGCAGGTGCCCGGTGGGGCTGGGGGCGAAGCGCGTCACCTCGGCGCCCTCCGGCAGGGCGCGCGGCCGGAACCGCCGCTCCCAGTCGGCCGGTTCGGGGAGATCGGGCGGGAACATCGCGTTGATGACGGACAGGTCGAGCACGGTGGACTCCCTCCTGGGGTTCCTCGATCGATCCACCGTAGGCCGGTGACCGGCCGATTCGAGCCGGATGGCCGCGCGAGGCTGCGGAACTCCGAACCCACTTCGGCCTTCCGGGCCCCGAGCGGGGTGCCCGGTCAGTAGCGTCCCCAGGGCCATTCCGTACGACGTACCCGCCCGTACCCGTACGCACCACGGACACGAACACGTACACAGAGGGGGTGTGATGGGCGGCACGCGCGCGGTGGCCCTGCTCGCGCTCGGCTCCTTCGCCATGGGGACCGACGCCTACGCGATGGCCGGACTCCTCCCGGACATCGGCGCCGACCTGGACGTCTCCGTCTCCCTCGCGGGCCAGTCCGTCACGGCCTTCACCCTCTGCTACGCCCTGGCGGCCCCGCTGTTCTCGGCCGTCCTCGCCCGCCGGGGCACCCGGACCGTCCTGATCACCGCCCTCGTCGTCTTCGTCCTCGCCAACGCCGGTACGGCACTGGCCGGTTCGTACGCCGGACTCCTCGGCACCCGGGCCCTCGCGGGCGCGGGCGCCGGACTGTTCACCCCGGCCGCCGCCACCGCCGCCGGGGCCCTCGTCCCGGCCGAACGGCGCGGCCGGGCCCTCGGGCTCGTCCTCGGCGGGATGAGCGCGGGCACCGTCCTCGGCGTCCCGCTCGGACTGCTCGTCGCCGCCCACTCCGGCTGGCGCACCGCGCTCTGGCTGGTCACCGGGCTCGGCGTGCTCGCCCTGCTCGGCGTCGCCACCCGGCTCCCGGCCGTCACCGGAGCCGCCGCCCCCTCCCTGCGGGCCCGGCTCGGCGCCCTCGCCCGGCCCGGGGTGGCCGCCGTCGTCGCCGTCACCTTCACCCAGACCGTCGCCAGCCTCGGCCTCTACACCTACCTCCAGCCGGTCCTCCGGCAGGCCGCGGGCATCGGCAGCGCCGTGCCCTACCTGTGGGTCTGGGGCATCGGCGGCGTCTGCGGCAGCCTCCTCGCGGGCACGCTCGTCGACCGTACGGGCAAGCCCGCGCTGCTCTCCGTCGCCCTGCTCGGCACCCTCGCCGCCGCCCTGCTCCCGCTGCCCTGGGCGGGCGCCGTGCCCGGCCTCGTCCTGCTCCCGCTGCTTCTGTGGGGCGCGGCCGGCTGGGCCTTCGTCGTCCCCCAGCAGCACCGGCTGCTCGGCCGGGAGGGCGCCGGGGGAGCGGCCGCCGTCGGCCTCAACAGCTCCGCCACCTACCTCGGCGGCGCCGTCGGCTCCGCGCTCGGCGGCCTCGCCCTCGCCCACGGGCTCGACGCCCGCTGGCTCCCGCTCCCCGCCGCCGGGGTCGCGTGCGCGGGAGTCCTCTGTCACCTCGTCACGGTCCGGGCCCTCGCCCGGCGCGCCGCCAGGACCGGCCGCGGCACCACGGACCACGCCAACGGGACCGCCGCCGCGGACGCGACCGGCCACCCGGAAAGGAACGCCCCATGAAGTTCGGCGTCAATCTGCCCAACTACGGCCCGGAGGCCGCCCCCGACGCCCTCGCCGACTGGGCGCTGCGGGTCGAGTCGATGGGCTACCACTACGCCATGGTCTCCGACCACGTGGCGCTCACCCCGGACGTGCAGCACCTCTTCCCCGCCCCGTTCTACGACCCCTTCGCGACCCTCGCCTGGCTCGCCGGGATCACCAGGACCGTGGGTCTGGGCACGACCGTCACGATCCTTCCGTACCGGCACCCCGTGCACACCGCCCGGGTCGCCGCCAACATCGACCGGTTCAGCGGCGGACGGCTGGTCTTCGGCGCCGCCGCCGGATGGGCCGCCCGGGAGTTCGCCGTCCTCGACGTCCCGTACCGCAAGCGCGGCGCGATCAGCGACGAGTACCTGGCCGCGATCAAGGCGTGCTGGGCGAACGAGGTCGCCTCCTTCGACGGCGCCCACGTCTCCTTCCGCGAGATCTACACCGGCCCGCTGCCCGTGCAGCGGCCGGGACCGCCGGTCTGGGTCGGCGGACACAGCTACGGGGCGCTGCGCCGGGCCGTACGCCTCGGCGACGCCTGGCACCCCACCTCCGTCTCCGGCGACTGGCTCCTCGGCGTGGGACTGCCCACGCTCCGACAGGTCGCCGAGGAGCAGCAGCGGCCCGTCCCCGACCTCTGCCCGCGCATCAAACTCCGCGTCACCCGCAGGCCGTTGGGCCCCGGGCGCCTCCTGGGGGAGGGCACCCTGGGGCAGATCGCCGACGACCTCGGACTCCTCCAGGACCTCGGCGCGCGGGCCGTGGTCCTCGACCCGACCTACCCGGGCGACCGGCGGGAGCCCGGCCGCACCGCACGCGACCTGGACATCCTGGAGACCCTGGTCGAGGAGGTCGTCGACGTGGACGCCGGCTGCGTACGATGACCCGGCGGTGAGGGGGGTGCGCGAGATGGTCGATCCGGACCTGCGGAAGCTGCGGGTGCTGAGGGAACTCAGCGAGCGCGGCACGGTCAGCGCCGCCGCGCAGGCCCTGCACCTCACCCCGCAGGCCGTGTCCCAGCAACTCAGCGCCCTCGGACGCGAGTTGGGCGTACCCCTCACCGAGCCCGCCGGGCGCAGACTGCGGCTCACCGGGGCGGCGCGGATCGTCCTGCGGCACGCGGAGGCCGTCTTCGCGCAGATGGAGCAGATGCGCGCGGAACTCGCCGGGCACGCGAGCGGCGAGCGCGGACAGGTCGCGGTCGCCGGTTTCTCCACCACCCTCTCGGCCCTCATCCTGCCCGCCGTGGCCCGGCTGCGGGAGACCCGGCCGCTGCTGCGGACCTCGCTCGCCGAGGTCGATCCGCCGGAGAGCTTCTCCCTGCTGCACCGGGGGGAGACGGATGTCGTCATCTCCGCCGACACCGCCCGGACCCCCGGCCCGGCGGCGGAGGAGGGCCGCTCCGACGGCCGGTTCCACCGGGTCGCGCTCTGCGACGACCCCTTCGACATCGCCCTGCCGCAGGGGCACCGGCTCCTGGACCGGGAGCGGCTCGTCCTCGCCGATCTCGCCGACGAGACCTGGATCTTCGCCACCACCGGCATGTGCCACGACATCGGCGTCGCCGCCTGCACGGCCGCCGGGTTCACCCCGCAGGCCTCGCACGCCATCGGCGACTGGGACGCCACCCTGGCGGCGGTACGGCTCGGCCTCGGGGTCGCCCTCGTGCCGCGCCTCGCCAAACCGGGGCCCCGGCCCGAGGTGACGATCCGCGCGTTCAGCGAGGAGGCGCCCTCGCGGACGGTCTTCGCCGCCGTTCGCGAGGGCAGCCAGACCTCCCCGGAGATCGCCGCCGTCCTGGACGCGCTGCGCACGGTGGCACGCGCGGCGGTGGCGGGCTGAAGGAGCCCGGTCCCGGGTCCCGTCGGACGCGGCCCGCTCCCCGTCCGATTCGCCACGTCTGTTGGAAGGTACCGTCCAGCAGCCGTTGCTGGACCCCTCCGGCGGCCGATGTCAGGCTCGGGGGCGTACCGCGGACCGTACCGCGCGTTCCCCTTCCCTTCCCTGACTCCTCCGGAGAGCGGAAACACCCATGTCCAAAGCCACGTACACGCGGCTGGCCGCGCTGAGCCTCATCTGGGGCTCCGTCTTCCTCTGGATCAAGATCGCCGGGTACGGCTTCTCGCCCGTGCAGATGGTCCTGATCCGGCTCGCCCTCGGCGCCGTCGTCATCCTCGCGATCGGCTACGCCAAGGGGCTCCGGCTTCCGAGGGAAGCCGCCACCTGGGGTCATCTGACGGTCGCCGCCCTGCTCGGCAACGCCGTCCCCTGGACCCTCTACGCCGAAGGCGAGATCGACGGCTCCAGCAGCGTCGCCGCCGTCGTCAACGGCAGCGCGCCGATCTGGACCCTGGCCGCCGCCCTGCTGCTCGGCCAGGAGAAGCGGGTCTCCGCCTTCAAGGCGGGCGGCGTCCTGCTCGGACTCGGCGGCACCGCGCTCATCGCCTCCCCCTGGAACGCCTCCTCCTCGGGCACCGGCTGGAGCATCCTCTGCTTCGTCCTCGGCTCCATCAGCTTCGGCGCCAGCTTCGCGTACATGGGCAAGTTCCTCGTGGGCAAGGGCATTCCGCCGCTGATGCTCGCGGGCGGCCAGCTCAGCGTCGCCACCGTGCTGCTCCTGATCGCCTTCCCCTTCCTCGGATTGCAGAGCATCACCTGGCGCACCGACTCGGTGGTCTCCGTCCTCGTCCTCGGCGTGGTCTGCACCGGCTTCGCCGCCCTGCTCAACTTCGAGCTGATCATCAAGGACGGTCCCACGGTCGCCTCGACCGTCACCTATCTCATGACCGCCGTCGCCGTCGTCCTGGGCGCCGCCGTGCTCCAGGAACCGCTGGGCTGGACCGTATGGGCCGGCGCGGTCGCCGTGCTCGTCGCCACCGGACTGCTCCGGCGCAAGCCCCGCCCCGCGCCCGAGCCCGCCCCCGGGGCCGCAGCCGTGGCGACGCCCGCCGCCGACTAGCGGGAACCGCTCCGGGGGCCGTCCGGGGCGCGGCACCACAAGGCGCGCCCGGCCGTTTCCGGCGGCCGGGCACACGCCATTCCCTCAAGAATACCCGGGCCGACGAACGCAACATTGTGTTCATTAATGGGGCGGGTGGTGGATGGTAGCGTCGCAAGTGGAAACACCCGGCCTTTATGGGGGAGTCGTACGTGGCTTTTGTGGTCGAACTCGTTTTCCGTGGAAGAGAGACGGACCGGCTGAGTTTCGGGGAGGCCCACCGGGCCTACTGGAAAAGGATGGCCGCCCGCGGCATCCTGCTCGGCGGCGGTCCCTGGCGGGACGGCAGCGGGGAACTCCTCGTCTGCGAGGCCCGCGACCGGGGGTCGCTCCTGCGGGTCCTGTACGCCGACCCGTACGCCCAGGCCCAGGTCGTCGGCGAGCTACGGGTCCGGGAATGGAACGCGGTCATGGGACACGTCGTCCTCGCCGGTCTGGAGCGGTCCACCGGAGGCGCCGGGACCCACGAGCGAATACGCGGGGGCGTCCCGACGCCCGTCCCGCCGGCCGCCCGTGAGGAGACCGCCGTCCGTGAGGAGCTGACCGCCCACGAACGGCGCATCGCCACGATGATGCTCGACGGACTGACCAACAAGCAGATCGCCGAGTCCTTCACGGTGTCCACCCGGGCCGTGGAACTGCACATCACCCGCATCTACCGCAAGCTCGACATCCGCCGCCGAGCCCAGCTGGCCGCCGCCATCGACCGGTTCGAAGCCGCGTTGGCCTGCTGATCCCGCGCCGGTCCCACCCGACGCGTCGGTCCCACCCGTACGCGCCGGTCCCACCCGTATACGGACACCCGTCCGCGCACCTTCCCGCGCCGCGTCCGTATGCGCGTCTCCGCATGCCCGCGTGCGCCTTTCCTCATGCCCGCGTCCGGGCACAGCCGTGCCCGTTTTCCCGTACCCACACCTTGGGAGTCGTCATGCCGCTGGTCGAGATCACCGTCCCCGAGGGCAGTGTCACCGGAGCCGCCGTGGAGGTCCTGCAACAGCGGGTCGTCACCTCCGTGCTCACGGCCATGGAGCTGCCCCGCACCGACTTCTTCACCTCCGCCACCTGGGTCTACCTCCGCGAGGCGGCCAAGGGGCTCGCGGTCACCGGGACCGGCGCCGCCCCCGGTGCCGTGGTCGTGCTCACCCCCCTCGAAGGCTTCGTCACCCCCGAGCGCAACGAGGTGCTGGGCGCCGAGCTGACCCGGCACGTACGGGAGGCGACCGGGACCGACACCGTCGTCTGGCTGATCGTGAACGAGATCCCGGAGGGCAACTGGGCCGTCAACGACGCCCTCACCCGACGGGCGAGGATCGACGAATTCATCGCCGAAGCCGAAGCCGAAGCCGAAGCCACCGCCACCCGGGCCGGGTAATTCCGTTTCCGATTTCCGGATAGCCCGTCCGGGCGTCTCGCATCCCGGACGGCCGCCCCTTCCCGGCATCCCGCAATCCGGACCGTCTCGAATTCCGGACACGCCACGGCGCCGCATCGTATTCACGGTGCGGCGCCGTTCGCATGCCCGCGACCATATTCGGCCACGGGTGCGGAATCCCGTATCGATGTGCCCCGCAATTCCCTCGTACGGTGATCCCCATGGCACCGACGGATCGGAGAGACTCACTCATGGCTCTGCATTCGGCGCCGCGACTCGGTGTGGTGGTTCCTTCCGGAAACGCCGCAGCCGAACCCGAGATCGGCAGCCTCACAAGCCCCGCACTGAATGTCCACACCTCGCGATTCCCGGTACTTCCCGGAAATGACCTGCGCGGTCGTCTGGAGAAGTACAACGACGTACTCCCCGACGTACTGGGGAATTTCGGCGGACTGCGCCTCGACGCCACCGTCGTCTCCTGCACCGGCTCCCACTACCTCCTCGGACCGGACGGCGACCGCGCCCTCTGCGCGGAACTCTCCGAGCGGACCGGCGCGCCCGTCCGCTCCGCAGCCCTCGCCATCCTCGACACCGCGCGGGCGGTGGGCTCCGAGCGGCTCGTCCTGATCTCCCCCTACGAGCCCTGGCTCACCGAACTGAGCCACGCCTACTGGGAGTCGGCCGGGCTCGCCGTCGACCGGGTCGTCAAGATCCGCGCCGGCGCCCGCTTCTCCCCGTACGACGTCACCACCGAGGAACTGGTCGCCCAGGTACGGGAGGCCGAACTCCCCGAGGACGCGACCCTGTTGTTCACCGGCACCGGCATGTTCACCTTCGACGCCCTCGCCGAACTCGGCCGGGACAGCGGGCGGACCCTCCTCACCTCCAACCTGGCGAGCGCCTGGTGGGCCAGGGACACCCTCGGCCTCCCGGCCGACGGCCCCGACGCCCACCCGCTGCTCCGCAGGCTCGCCGAGAAGACCGGCACGACCGGCCTCGCCCCGGCCCCCGTCTCGTGAGCGGTCCCGCCGCCCGGCGCGAACCGGTCGCCGTCGTCGGCGCCGGGCCCGTCGGACTCGCCGCCGCGCTCGTCCTCGCCCGGTCCGGCGTCCCCGTCACCCTCCTTGAGGCCCGTACGGAGCTGGCCACCGAGTCCCGCGCCTCCACCTTCCACCCCTCCACCCTCGACCTCCTCGACGAACTCGGCGTCGCCGCCCCGCTGCTCCGCCAGGGCCGGACCGTCGACCGCGTCCAGTGGCGCGACCTGGACGGCACCGTCCTCGCCGAACTGGACTACGCGCTGCTCGCCGGAGCCACCGGCCACCCGTACCGGCTCCATGTCGAACAGGCCCGGCTCACCCCGCTGCTGCTCGCCGAACTCGCCGCGACGGGCCTCGCCGACATCCGCTTCGGGGCCACCGTCACGGGCGCCGAGGACACCGGCGACGGAGTCCTGCTGCGCGCCGAGGACCCGGCGGGCCGGACCACCGTCACCCGCCACCCGTACGTCCTCGCGGCCGACGGCAGCCGCAGCGGGCTGCGCGATCTCGCCGGACTTCCCGGCACCGCCGAGGTCTACCCCGACTACGCGCTCCGCGTGGTCACCACCACCCCGCTCGACACCCTCCTGCCCGGACTCGCCGCGCTCAGCTACATCCGCGACCCCCGGGCCTCGTACAGCGCGCTCGGGATGCCCGACCACTGGCGGCTGATCTTCCGCATCCCGCGCGGAACGGACCGCGACGAGGTCCTCGCGCCCGACGCCGTACGGGCCAGGATCGAGCGGGCCCTGCCCGGCGCCGCCGGACGGGCCGTGCGTGTCGAGGACGCGCACACCTACCGGCTCGCCCGGTTCCTGCTGCCCCGCTACCGGGCCGGGCGGGTGCTCTTCGCCGGGGACGCGGCCCATCTCACCTCCACCGCGGGCGGCCTGAACATGAACTGCGGGCTGCACGACGCCGTGGAGACCGGCCGCGCCCTCGCCGCCGTCCTGCGGGGCGACCCGGCAGGGGAGAGCGCGCTCGACGCCGCCCTCGAACGGCGCCGAAGCGTCGTCGAGACGGCCGTCATCCCCCGCAGCGAGGCCCGCACGGCCGGTATCGACAGCGCCGCCGAACTTCCCGCCCGCATCGCCGCCCTGAAGCGGACCGCCGCCGACCCCCGGTCGGCCGCCGACTACCTGTACAAGGCCTCACTTCTCGACGTCGCACCACGACCACTGAAAGGTGACGCACATGCGGATCTGGTTTCACAAGCACACCGTTGAGGGCCGCCTCCCGCTGCTCGACCAGTGGTACCGCGACCACCTCGACGCGATCGCCGCACCCGGCACCACCGTCGACATCAAGACCCTGCCGGCCGACACCTACCCCGACCGCACCCCCTTCGGACTGGTCGGCCACCACTCCGCACAGGTCCTCTTCAGCCGGCACTTCTCCGAGTCCGCGCTCGTCGCCGAACGCGAGGGCTACGACGCCTGGGTGATCGCCGCAGGCCAGGACCCGGGCCTGCGCGACGCCCGCCACCTCGCCTCCATCCCGACCCTCGGCTACGGCGAGACCGCCTTCTTCCTCTCCGCCCTCACCGGCCAGCGCTTCGGCGTCCTCGGCTTCATGCCGCCGCTCGAAGAGCCGATCAGGGCCAACATCCGGCAGTACCGCCTGGAGTCCTCGCTCAGCTCCTACGAGGTCGTCCCCGGCGGCTGGGACTCCGTACACCGCTCCCTCGAAGGGGACTTCGACCAGTTCGTCGAGGTGTACTCGGCCGCCGCCCTGCGCGCCGCCAAGGCCGGAGCCGAGGTCGTCATCCCCGCCGAGGGCATCCCCAACGAGATCCTCTGGCACCTCGGCATCCACGAACTGCACGGTCTGCCCGTCATCGACCCGGCCGGACTCGCCGTCAAGCTCGCCGAGACCCTCGTCCACCTCGGCGAACTCAAGCTCTTCCAGCGCAGCGGCCACGGCTACTGGTTCAGCCGCCCCGACGAGCCCGTCGCCAAGCACCTGGAGCAGGTCTTCCTCGGCGCGGTCCTCTGACACCCGCCCGTACGACACGACATCCCCGCACGACACGGGACCCGTACGACGCCCCCGCACACCCGCACCCCGCCCGCGCCGCCACGCCTTCCAAGGAGCCCCGTCCATGACGTACGACGCCTACGGCCGCAACACCGCGGCCACCGACCCCGCCGCCCCCTACTACCGACCCCGCCGACTGCGCCGCACCCCCGCCCTCCGCCGGTTCGCCGCCGAGACCCGGGTCGGCCCCGCCAACCTCGTCCAGCCCCTCTTCCTCCGCGAGGGCCTCGCCGAGCCGCGCGAGATCCCCTCCATGCCGGGCGTCTTCCAGCACACCCGCGACTCCCTCCGCAAGGCCGCCACCGAAGCGGTCGCCAACGGCGTCGGCGGACTCATCCTCTTCGGCATCCCCGAGCACAAGGACCCCACCGGCACCGGCGCCGTCGACCCCGACGGCATCCTCCAGGTCGCCCTGCGCGACGTCACCGCCGAAGTCGGCGACTCCACCGTGGTCATCGGCGACATCAACCTCGACGAGTACACCGACCACGGCCACACCGGCGTCCTCGACGCGAACGGCGACGTCGACAACGACGCCAGCATCGAGCTGTACGCCCGCGCCGCCGTCGTCCAGGCCGACGCGGGCGCCCAGATCGTCGCCCCCAGCGGCATGATGGACGGCCAGGTCCGCCGTATCCGCGAAGCCCTCGACCAGGCCGGACACCAGTCCGTCGCCATCCTCGGCTACTCCGCCAAGTACGCCTCGCACTTCTACGGCCCCTTCCGGGACGCCGTCGAGTCCACCCTGCGCGGCGACCGCAAGGGCTACCAGCAGTTCCCCGGCAACATCCGGGAATCCCTCCTGGAAGTCTCGCTGGACGTCGCCGAGGGCGCCGACCTCGTCATGGTCAAGCCCGCCCTCGCCTACCTCGACATCGTCCGGCTCATCGCCGACCACGTCCAGGTGCCCGTCTCCGCCTACCAGGTCTCCGGCGAGTACTCGATGGTCGAGGCGGCCGCCGCCAAGGGCTGGATCGACCGCGACCAGGTCGTCCGGGAGAGCCTCGCCTCCATCCACCGCGCGGGCGCCACCCAGATCATCACCTACTGGGCCTCCGAGTTCGCCCAGACCCTGGACCGGTGACCCGGTGACCCCGTCCTCCACCATGCTGGTCCTCGGCATCAGCCACGCCAGCGCCCCGCTCGACCTCCTGGAGAGACTCGCCGGCACCGAACGGCCCGCCGAGGACCTCGTCTCCGACGCGACCTCCGTCGACGGCATCGACGCCGCCGTCGTCGTCTCCACCTGCAACCGCCTGGAGATCTACGCCGAGACCCGCGCCGTCCCCGCGAGCCCCGGCGACCCGGCCGGTGCCACCGGCCCCGGCGACCCGGCAGGACTCAGCGGCCTCGGCGCGCTCTTCGCCCAGCACACCGGAGTCGACCACGACGAGATCGCCCCCCACCTCTACAGCCACCACGCCGACGGAGCCGTCCGCCACCTCTTCGCCGTCGCCTCGGGACTCGAATCCGTCGTCGTCGGCGAGGACCAGATCCTCGGCCAGGTCAAGCTGGGCCTCGAACGGTCCCAGCGGCTCGACAGCACGGGGCGGGTCCTCGCCAAGGCCGTCCAGACCGCCCTGCGGGTCGGCAAACGCGCCCGCAACGAGACCGGGCTCAACGAGGCCGGACGCTCCCTCGCCACCGCGGGCCTCGGCTTCTTCGAACGCGAGGTCGGCTCCCTCCACGGCAAGACCGCCCTCGTCATCGGCGCCGGAGCCTTCGCCGGAGTCGTCGTCGCCGCCCTGCGCCGCTCCGGACTCGACCGGGTGCACGTCGCCAACCGCACCCCCGAGAAGGCCCAGCGCCTCGCCGAGACCACCGGGGGAGTGGGATACGACCTCACGGACCTGCCCCGGCTGCTCACCGAGGTCGACGTCATCGTCGGCGCCACCGCCGCCACCGGCCACCTCGTCTCCGCCCGGGACGTGGAGGAGGCGCTCGCCGCCCGCGACGGGCGGGAACTGTTCCTGCTCGACCTCTCCCTGCCCCACAACATCGCGCCCGCCTCCGCCGACCTGCCCGGCGTCACCTTCGTCGACCTGCGCCGGATCGCCGAGGAAGGCCAGGAGGACGAGATCTCGGCCGCCAGCGTGCAGGCCGCCCACGAACTGATCGACGCGGAGGTCGAACAGTTCCGCACCGGCCTCCGGCTCGCCGGGGCCAAGCCCGTACTGACCGCGCTGCGCACCGCCGCCACCGAGGCGGCGGAGGCCGAACTCGACCGGCTCTCCCGCCGCCTCGAAGGCCTCGACGGCACCGTACGGCGGGAGATCGACCGCAGCGTGCGGCGGATCGTCGACAAGGCCCTGCACCAGCCCACCGTCCTGGTCAGGGAACTCGCCGCCGACCCCGACGGAGCCCGGCACATCGCCGCCTTCACCCGGCTCTTCGCGGCGACCGGGACCGGCGGCCCGGCCGACACCCCGACCGGAGCCCCGGTGACCACCCCGAGCGGCACCCCGGCCGACACCTCGGCCGAATCCTCGGCGGGCACCCCGGCCGGAACCCTGGCGGCCACCCCGGCCGGCATCTCCTCCACCACCCCCGCCACCAGCACCGACGACCCGAACGAGACGAAGATCGAGGCCATCGCATGAGTGACATCTCGGCCCTCTGGGAAGCCGAATCCATCGCCGTCATCGGGGCCAGCGAGCGCCCCGGCGCCCTGGGCCGCAAGCCGCTCGACTATCTGCTCCGCTACGGCTACCCGGGCCGCATCCTGCCGGTGAACCCGCGCTCCCCGGAGATCCTCGGCGTCCCCGCCTACCCCAGCGTCAAGGACGCCCCGGGCCCCGTCGACCTCGCCCTGATCATGGTCTCCGCCGAGCGGGTGCCCGGCGCCGTCGACGACTGCGTGGCCGCCGGGGTCAAGCTCGCCGTCATCGCCTCCTCCGGCTTCGCCGAGACCGGCGAGGCGGGCGCCCGCCTCCAGGCCGAGGTGGTCGCCAAGGCCCGCGCCGGAGGCCTGCGGATCATCGGCCCCAACTGCATCGGCGCCGTCGCCTACGAGAACCGCGTCCTCGCCACCTTCAGCCCCCTCTTCGGCGCCGAGTCCGTGCCCTTCGAGCCCGGCACCCTCGCCTTCGTCAGCCAGAGCGGCGCCCTCGGCTTCGGCGCCGCCAGCCTCGCCCTGGAGCGGGGACTGCGCCCCGGCTGGGTGGTCAGCACCGGAAACGACGCCGACGTCACCGCCCTCGAAGTCCTCCGCGAACTCTCCGCCGTCCCCGAGGTCACCGGCCTCCTCGGCTATCTGGAGGACACCCCGGACATCGGCACCCTGCGCGCGCTCGCCGGTTCCGGCAAGCCCGTCGCCCTGCTCAAGTCCGGCCGCACCGAGGCCGGCGGCCGTGCCGCCGCCTCCCACACCGGCGCCCTCGCCACCGACGACCGGGTCCTCGACGCCGCCCTGCGCGGCCTCGGCATCGTCCGCGTCGACGACATCGACGAACTCCTCGACGTGGCCCGCGTCTTCGAGTCCGAGCGGCGCCCGGCCGGGAACCGCGTCGCCGTGGTCACCACCTCCGGCGGCTCCGGCATCCTCGCCGCCGACGCCGTCGAGGCCCACGGCCTGGAACTCAGCGCCCTGGAACCGCGCAGCAAGGAGGCGCTCGCCGAGATCGTCCCGGCCTTCGGCGCCATCGACAACCCCGTCGACATCACGGCCACCGTCCTCAGCGACCCCTCGCTCTTCGACCGCTCCCTCGACGTCCTGATAGCCGACGAGACCGTCGACATCATCGTCGCCGCCTTCTGCGTGATGGCGGGCCCCGACGTGGAGAAGGCCGTCAACGCCCTCTCCCGGGCCGCCGTGAAGGGCGGCAAGCCGATCCTCGTCGCCCGTACCGGAGCCGACTTCCTCGCCCCCGACGCCCCGCGCGACCTGCGCGAGGCCGGACTGCCCGAGTACCCGACCCCGGCCCGCGCCCTGCGCGCCGCCGCCGCCCTCTGGGAGGTCAGCCGCCCCCGGACACTGCCCGAGGCCCCCCGCCCCGGCACCGTCCCGGGCCCCGGCGCGGGCGCCACCGAGCCGGAGCTGAAGGCCCTCCTCGCCGAGGCCGGGATCACCGTCCCCCGGGGCAGGACCGCCACCGGCGCCGAGGACGCGGCCGCCGCCGTGACCGAGGTCGGCGGCACCGCCGTACTCAAGGCGGTCGTCCCCGGGCTGCTCCACAAGACGGAGGCGGGCGGCGTCGAACTGGGCGTCACCGCCGAGACCGCCCCCGAGTCCTACGCCCGGCTCGCCGCCCTCGGCGGACAGGTGCTCGTCGAGGAGTACGTGAACGGCGACGGCGGTGACGAGGGCGTCGAGCTGATCGTCGGCGTCCACACCACCGACCTGGGACCGGTGCTCACCGCCGGGCTCGGCGGCATCTTCACCGAAGTCCTCGACGACGTCGGCCACCGCCTCCTGCCGCTGGTCCCCGGCGAGGGCGCCGGACTCCTCGCCGGGCTGCGCGGCGCGAAGATCCTCGACGGTGCCAGGGGCCGGGCCCCGGTGGACGTCACCGCCGCGGCCGACCTCCTCCACAAGGTCGGCGAACTGGTCCAGGACTGGCCGCCCGGCTTCGCCCTCGACCTCAACCCGGTCCGCGTCCTGCCGACCGGCGCGATCGTCCTGGACGCCGCGCTCAGCATCGGCACGGCGGACGGCACGGAGGACGGCACGGAGGCCGCGGACCGTACGGAGACCACCCACGGCACCGTCGGCACGGACGGCACTGCCGGTACGGACGGCGCCGGGACCGCGAAGGAGGAGGACCGATGAGCCTCGGAGAGCACGCGAGCAAGGCGCTGTTCGAGCGCGCCCGCAGGGTCACCCCCGGCGGGGTCAACTCCCCGGTCCGCGCCTTCGGCGCCGTCGGCGGCACCCCCCGCTTCATCGCCTCGGCCCAGGGCCCCTACCTCACGGACAGCGACGGCAACGAGTACGTCGACCTGATCTGCTCCTGGGGTCCCATGATCCTCGGCCACCGGCACCCGGCCGTCGTCGAGGCCGTCACCCGGGCCCTGGACCACGGCACCTCCTTCGGCGCCCCCTCCACCGGAGAGGTCGAACTCGCCGAGGAGATCGTCGACCGGGTCGCCCCCGTCGAACAGGTGCGCCTGGTCAGCTCCGGCACCGAGGCCACCATGTCGGCGATCAGGCTCGCCCGGGGCTTCACCGGACGCGGCAAGATCGTCAAGTTCGCGGGCTGCTACCACGGACACGTGGACGCCCTCCTCGCCTCGGCGGGCTCGGGGCTCGCCACCTTCGCGCTGCCCGACACCCCCGGCGTCACCGGCGCCCAGGCGAGCGACACGATCGTCCTGCCGTACAACGACCTGGCCTCCGTCGAGAAGGTCTTCGCCGAGATCGGCGACGAGATCGCCGCCGTGATCACCGAGGCCGCCCCCGGCAACATGGGCGCCGTCCCACCGCTGCCCGGCTTCAACGCCGGACTCAAGGAGATCACCGCCCGCCATGGCGCGCTGTTCATCTCCGACGAGGTCATGACCGGCTTCCGCGCCAGTCGCGCCGGCTGGTACGGCCGGGACGGCGTCGCCCCCGACCTGCTCACCTTCGGCAAGGTCATGGGCGGCGGCTTCCCCGCGGCGGCCTTCGGCGGACGCGCCGACGTCATGGCGCACCTCGCGCCAGCGGGCCCCGTCTACCAGGCGGGCACCCTCTCGGGGAACCCGGTCGCCACCGCCGCCGGGCTCGCCACCCTCCGGCACAGCACCCCCGAGGTCTACGCGCGCCTCGACGAGGTCTCCGGCACCCTCGGCCGCGAGGTGTCGGCGGCCCTGACGAAGGAGGGCGTGGCCCACCGGGTGCAGTACTCCGGCACCATGTTCTCCGTCTTCTTCACCGAGGACGAGGTGATCGACTTCGAGGACGTCCGCGCCACCGAGTCCCACCGCTACACGCCCTTCTTCCACGAGCTGCTCCGCCAGGGCGTCTATCTGCCGCCCTCGCCCTTCGAGGCCTGGTTCATCTCGGCGGCCCACGACGACCGGGCCGTCACCCGGGTCGTCGAGGCCCTCCCGAAGGCCGCGGCGGCGGCAGCGGCGGCGGCCCGCCCGTAACGCGCGGGTCGCCTGTGACGCACAGGTCGCCCGTGACGCGCGGTCCGCTCGTGAAGCGGACGCGCACAGGAAAGCCCCCGTGGACCGGACCACGGGGGCTTTCCTCCTTTCCGGGAGAGGCTCAGGCGGTGACGTCCACCCGCACCTCGACGTTCCCCCGGATCGCCTTGGAGTACGGGCAGCGCCCATGCGCCTCCTCCGCGAGCCGCCGCGCCTCCGCCGCGTCCAGACCGGGCAGCACCACGCTGAGCACCACCGACAGACGGAAGCCGGACTCCTCCTTGTGCAGGGCCACCTCGGCGGTGACCGTGTCGTCCGCCAGCGGGGTCCGCGAGGCGCGGGCGGAGACCCGGAGCGCGCTGTGGAAGCAGGCGGCGTACCCGGCGGCGAAGAGCTGCTCGGGGTTGGTGGCGCCACCGGACCCGCCGACGGCCTTGGGGCTCGCCAGGGGCAGATCGAGAAGCCCGTCGGAGGAGAGCACGGCGCCATTGCGCCCGTCTCCGGTGGAGGTGACCTCGGCGGTGTAGACGACGGCCATGCGCGTGCCTTTCTGAAGAGCGGAACCCGGAAAAGGAAATCCCCGGGAAGGGAAAGCCATGGATTCCCCCAGTCTCGGGCGCCGCCGAATTCCGGACGCTACGGATCTCCGCAGTCCCTTCCCTCTCCCGCCGCAATAGCGTGGAACACGTCACCGCACCGAGAATTCAAGGGAGTTGGCCATGGCCGGACCGCTGACCGGAGTACGCGTACTGGAATGCGCGGGCTCGGCGCCCACCGCGTACGTCGCCACCCTCCTCTCCGGTCTCGGCGCCGACGTCGTACGCATCGACCGGGCCCCCGCCACCACACCTGCCCCCACCGCCACGCCCGCGTCCGGAGCCACACCCGCCCCCGCCGCCCCCCGCCCGGGGGAGAATCCGTTCTCCCGGGGACGCCGCTCGGTCGCCCTCGACCTCAAGAGCCCCGAGGGAGTGGAGCGGGCCCTCGGTCTCGCCGAGCACGCCGACATCCTGATCGAGGGCTTCCGCCCCGGCGTCGCCGAACGCCTCGGCATCGGCCCGGAGACGGTCCTCGCCCGCAACCCGCGCCTGGTGTACGGGCGAGTCAGCGGCTGGGGCCAGGAAGGCGGCTGGTCCGGGCGGGCCGCCCACGACCTCGCGGTCCTCGCGCTGACCGGCGCCCTGGACACCGACCCGGCCACCGGCGCCCCGGTGCCGCCGCCCACCGCGTACCTCTCCAGCTTCGCGGGCGGGGCCAACGCGCACGTGCAGGGACTGCTCGCCGCGCTCTACGAGCGGGAGCGCTCGGGACGCGGCCAGGTCGTCGACACCGCCCTCGCCGACGGCGCCGCCCTCATCGCCACCCTCGTCCACCAGTGGCGGGCCGCCCCGGGCATCCACACCGTCACCGACGCCCCGCACTACGCGCTCTACCCCACCGCCGACGGACACCACCTCGCCGTCGCCGCCATCGAACCCGGGCTCTACCGGAACCTCCTCGACCAGCTGGGCCTCGGCGGGAACGAAGACCTGCCCGACCGCTCCGACCCGGCCGTCTGGCCCGCCCTGCGCGCCCTGATCGCGGAGCGGTTCGCGAGCCGCGACCGCGAGCACTGGACGAAGGTCTTCGACACCGTGGACGCCGGGGTGGCCCCGGTCCTCACCGCCGACGAGTCCGCCCGCCACCACCAGCTCGCCGCCCGGGGCTCCTTCGTCCGGGTCGGCGACACCCTCCAGCCCGCCCCCGCCTCCCGCTTCAGCCGTACCCCCGCCGCCGTCCCGACCCCCGCGCCGCTGCCCGGCGAGCACACCGACGAGGTCCTCGGGGAGTGGCGCGGCTGACCCACGGGGGGCCGGGCCCGTGCGGCGGGTGGCCGAGAGGGAGCTTCCGGGCGGAGAGCCGCCCGGGACCGCCTACCCTTGAGCCATGACCAGCAGCAGCGACCGGAGCAGCATCGTGGGCGAAGCCAAGACCTATGAGATCCGCACCTACGGGTGTCAGATGAACGTCCACGACTCCGAGCGGCTCTCCGGTCTGCTGGAGGAAGCGGGGTACGTCCGGGCCCCCAAGGGCGCCGACGGCGACGCCGACGTGGTGGTCTTCAACACCTGCGCGGTCCGCGAGAACGCCGACAACAAGCTGTACGGCAACCTCGGCCGGCTCGCCCCCATGAAGACCACCCGCCCCGGCATGCAGATCGCCGTCGGCGGCTGCCTCGCGCAGAAGGACCGCGAGACCATCGTCTCCAAGGCGCCCTGGGTCGACGTGGTCTTCGGCACGCACAACATCGGCAAGCTCCCCGTCCTCCTGGAGCGCGCCCGCGTCCAGGAGGAGGCGCAGATCGAGATCGCCGAGTCCCTGGAAGCCTTCCCCTCCACGCTGCCGACCCGACGCGAGTCGGCGTACGCGGCCTGGGTCTCGATCTCCGTCGGCTGCAACAACACCTGCACCTTCTGCATCGTCCCCGCCCTGCGCGGCAAGGAGGAGGACCGCAGGCCCGGCGACATCCTCGCCGAGATCGAGGCGCTGGTCGCCGAGGGCGTCTCCGAGATCACCCTGCTCGGCCAGAACGTCAACGCGTACGGCTCCGACCTCGGCGACCGCGAGGCCTTCTCCAAGCTGCTGCGCGCCTGCGGCCGGATCGAGGGCCTGGAGCGGGTCCGCTTCACCTCCCCGCACCCCCGCGACTTCACCGACGACGTGATCGCGGCGATGGCCGAGACCCCCAACGTCATGCCGCAGCTGCACATGCCGCTCCAGTCCGGCTCGGACACCATCCTGCGCGCGATGCGCCGCTCGTACCGGCAGGAGCGTTTCCTCGGCATCCTGGAGAAGGTCCGCGCGTCCATCCCGCACGCCGCCATCTCCACCGACATCATCGTGGGCTTCCCCGGCGAGACCGAGGAGGACTTCGAGCAGACCCTGCACACCGTCCGCGAGGCCCGCTTCGCGAACGCGTTCACCTTCCAGTACTCCAAGCGCCCCGGCACCCCGGCCGCCGACATGGACCACCAGATCCCCAAGGAGGTCGTGCAGGAGCGCTATCTGCGCCTCGTCGCCCTCCAGGAGGAGATCTCCTGGGAGGAGAACAAGAAGCAGGTCGGCCGCACCCTGGAGGTCATGGTCGCCGAGGGCGAGGGCCGCAAGGACGGCGCCACCGACCGCCTCTCGGGCCGCGCCCCCGACAACCGGCTCGTCCACTTCACCAAGCCTGCCGAGGAGGTGCGCCCCGGTGACGTCGTGACCGTGGAGATCACCTACGCGGCCCCCCACCACCTGCTCGCCGAGGGCCAGGCCACGGCGGTCCGCCGCACCCGCGCGGGCGACGCCTGGGAGAAGCGCAACACCACCGCCCCGAAGCCGGCCGGCGTCCTCCTGGGCCTCCCCAAGATCGGCGTCCCGGCCCCCCTCCCGGCCACCGAGCCCCCGGCCTGCGGAAGCCACTGAGGCCGCACGTGACCTGACCGGGCCGGTATGCGAATCCGGCCGGGCCGGTACGTGACCTGGCCGGGCCCGTACGTGATCTGACCAGGCCGGTACGTGACCTGGCCGGGCCCGTACGTGATCTGACCAGGCCAGTACGTGATCTGGCCGGGCCGGTACGCGATCTGGCCGGGCCCGTATGCGCCCTGGCCGACGCGGCCGGGCGGGGCGGCCGGAAACACGGGGGCGTGACTGGGCCGGACGTGACTGAGCCGGACGTGACTGAGTCGGGGCCGACAGAGCCGGGCCCGCCCGGCCCGGCCGACCCAAGCCCACAGTCGCCCCCACTCGCCCATGCGCACCGCATCGCACCCCTTCCCCCAGCGGTGCGCAGTAGGCTGCGGATCATGCTTGTCGCCGCCGCAGTCTGTCCCTGCCCTCCGCTTCTCGTGCCCGAGGTCGCGGCCGGTGCCGCCGCCGAATTGGATGCCGCGCGGGTGGCCTGTGCCGATGCGCTCGGGCTGCTCGCCGCCGCCCGGCCGGACCGGCTGTACGTCGTCGGGCCCGTCGAAGAAGGCGCCCACGGCATCTACCCGGCCGGTTCCACGGGCTCCTTCGCCGGGTTCGGCGTCGACAGCTCCGTACGCCTGGGAGATCCTGCGGCGCCGGACGGCGACCGGCCGCTGCCCGCCTCCCTCACCGTCGGCGCCTGGCTCCTGGAGGCGGCGGGCCGGGGCGGCGCCCCGGTCGAGGGTCTCGCCGTCGACACCGCGGCGACCCCGGACGTCTGCGCCGGGCTCGGCCGGAGCCTGGCCGATTCCGCCGAGCGGGTCGCCCTCCTGGTACTCGGGGACGGCAGCGCCTGCCGCACCGTGAAGGCACCCGGCTATCTGGACGAGCGGGCCGAGGGCTTCGACGCGGAGGCCGCCCGCGCGCTCGGCACGGCCGACGCAGGCGCCCTCATGGCGCTCGATCCGGAGCTGGCCCAGGAACTGAAGGCGGCAGGCCGCGCCCCCTGGCAGGTCCTCGCGGGCGCGGCCGAGGGAGCCGGACTCGACGGACGACTGCTCTTCGAGGACGCCCCCTACGGAGTGGGCTACTTCGTGGCGGCCTGGTCCTGAGCGGACGGGGGAGCGCCGGACGTACCCCGACCCGGGAGGCTTTCCCGACCCGGGAGGCTTTCCTGAGACGGGAGTTTTCCTGAGGGGGGGAGCTTCCTGAGACGGGAGCTGTCCTTGGCGCGGGAGCCTCCCCGACGCGGCGACGTCCTCCGATGAACTCCGCCGTGACGACGATCTCCGCCGAGACGACGCTCCCCGACACGAGGACGCTCCTCGGTGCGAGGGCCTTCCCCGGTGCGAGGACCCCAACGCGACGGCGGACGGCCGCGGAGCGTGAGGCTCCGCGGCCGTCCGCCGTGTGGAGGGCGTGTCGCCGACGTCCCTGACGTCAGGCGGCCGACGGCGGCGTCGTACCGCCGTCACCCGCGCCGTCGTCCTTGTGACCGATCCGGTCCAGCGCCTCCTTGGCCTTGTCGGCGCCGGTGTGGATCTGGTCGCTGTACTTGCCCTTGGTCTTCTCGTCGACCAGCTGCGCGGCCTTGTCGAGACCCTGGTCGATCTTGTCCCCGTGCTGCTGCGCGAGCTCGGTGACCTTGTCCTTCGCCGGACCGATCTTGTCCTTCAGCGAGTCCAGGAGACTCATGGGAACCTTCCCTCCGCGGACCCCGCCGGGGGCCCGTCCATCCGTGTGCCGTCTACGCGCCGGCGTCGTCGCCGGTCGCGCTGTCGGCGGCGGACGCCACCGACTGCTGCCTGGGGATGTCGACGGTCGCGGCCACCGGGGAGTTCCCCGCCTCGCCGACACCGTCCGCTCCGTTCCCGGAACCGGCCGGAGCCCCGGCCCCTCCCCGCGCCTCCTCCTCGGCCGCCGGGACGGCGGCGACCTGCTCCGGAACGGCCTCGGTCACCTTGCTCGTCTTGCGGCGAAACGCAGAAAAAACGCCCATACTCACTCCATAGCGTACTCGGACGGGACGGGTTCCGTGATCAACGGGTCCGGAACCCCGCCCCGCGCAACGGGCCCCGGAACAGGTCCGTCACGTAGCTCGTTCGGGGACAGCCCGGGAGGTTTGCGAGACTGGGGCGGTGAGAAGTGCAGCTCCCGCCCCGCGGGTCATCGCCGTCGTCGGCCCCACGGCGGCCGGAAAGTCCGATCTGGGTGTCTTCCTCGCTCAGCAGCTCGGCGGGGAGGTCGTCAACGCCGACTCGATGCAGCTCTACCGGGGGATGGACATCGGCACCGCCAAGCTGACGCTTGAGGAGCGCGGCGGCGTCCCCCACCACCTCCTCGACATCTGGGACGTCACCGAGGCCGCCAGCGTCGCCGAGTACCAGCGCATCGCCCGCGCCGAGATCGACCGGCTGCTCGCCGCCGGGCGCACCCCCGTCCTGGTCGGCGGCTCCGGTCTGTACGTACGCGGGGCCGTCGACGCCCTGGAGTTCCCCGGCACCGACCCGGCCGTCCGGGCCCGTCTGGAAGCCGAACTGGAGGAGCGCGGCTCCGGCGTCCTGCACGCCCGGCTGGCCGAGGCCGACCCCGGGGCGGCCCGCGCGATCCTGCCCGGCAACGGACGCCGGATCGTCCGCGCCCTTGAGGTGATCGAGATCACCGGGAAGCCCTTCACCGCGAACCTGCCGGGACCCGACTCCGTCTACGACACCGTGCAGATCGGCGTCGACGTGGCCCGCCCCGAACTGGACGAGCGGATCGCCACCCGGGTCGACCGGATGTGGGAGGCGGGCCTCGTCGACGAGGTCCGGGCCCTGGAGGCGCGCGGTCTGCGCGAGGGCCGCACGGCCTCCCGCGCCCTCGGCTACCAGCAGGTGCTGACGGCGCTCGCGGGGGAGTGCACCGAGGAGGAGGCCCGCGCCGAGACCGTACGCGCCACCAAGCGCTTCGCCCGCCGCCAGGACTCCTGGTTCCGGCGCGATCCGCGCGTGCACTGGCTCAGTGGAGCGGCCGACCACCGGAGGGAACTCCCGGGAGAGGCGCTGTCGTTGGTCGAACGAGCGGTTACAGCCTGATCACGTGATGGCATCGGGACGCCCTGCCCGGCATTTCGGCGGTCCCGAGCGTGCCATCATCGAGCGACGATCGACCGAGTGAAGTCCGAGTGGGGAGGGCGCGTGGCGATGGAGGCCGGCCCTCGCGACAGAGAACAGCACGGAGCGGCCGTGGGCGACCCGACGGAGGGCGTCCCCGGCGCCCGGACCGACGCCCAGGGGCCGACGTCCGGCCTCGCGGCCGACGCCCCGGGCCTGAGCCCGGACGGCCCCGACGACGTGCTCGGCACCGCCGTCGAGGTGGACGCCGACGAGGTCGAGGTCGAACTGCGGCCCCAGCGCAGGCTGCGGATCTGGCAGCTCGCCCCCATCGTGGGCCTCGCCGCCCTCGGTTCGCTGATGTTCGCCTTCCCGCTCGCCTTCGGCTCGGGGGACGGCGGCGCGGTCGTCGCCATGCTCGGACTGCTCATCAGTTCCTGTGCGGCGGGCTGGGGTGTGATGGCCGCCCGCAAGGTCGGCTACACCTGGCCGGGCCTCCCGAGACGCGGCTCCGGCGAGCGCCCGAACTGGCGGGTGCTCTTCCTGTACGCGGTGACGATCACCGTCCTGGTGGCCCTCGCGGTGTGGCGCGTGGCCCGACTGCGCTGACGCGTACCGCCGCCCGCCGCCCGCGCCTGGACACACCGCCGTCCGCCGCACGGAAGTACCGCCGTCCGCCGCGCGAAAGTCCTGGACGGGCGGGAAGGTACGGGAAGCCCCCCGAGGGTCCCGGAAGCCTCAGGAAAGCCCCGGAAGTCCCCGGGGAACGGTCCCGCGAAGTCCCCGGGGAACGGTCCCGCCCGGACCGTGGACGGCCCGGCGCCCGGCCGGGAGCACCCCGTACAGTTGATCGCGTGACCAACGCGCAGATCCCGCCGCTCCCGTTCCTCAAGGGCCACGGCACCGAGAACGACTTCGTGATCGTCCCCGACGCGGAGAACGCCGTCGACCTGCCGCCCGCCGTCGTCGCCCGGCTCTGCGACCGCCGGGCCGGAATCGGCGGCGACGGACTCCTGCACGTCGTGCGCAGCGCCGCCCACCCCGAGGCGCGGCACCTCGCCGACGAGGCCGAGTGGTTCATGGACTACCGCAACGCCGACGGGTCCGTCGCCGAGATGTGCGGGAACGGCGTCCGGGTCTTCGCCCGCTACCTGGAGCACGCCGGTCACGTCACGACCGGAGAGGTCGCCGTCGCCACCCGGGGCGGGGTCAAGCGCGTCCGGCTCGCCGAGGACGGCTCCGTCACCGTCGCCATGGGCCGCGCGGTCCTCCCCGACGCCGGGGTCACCGTCAGCGTCGACGGCCGGGGCTGGCCCGCCCGGAACGTCAACATGGGCAACCCGCACGCGGTCGCCTTCGTCGAGGACCTCGCCCACGCGGGCACCCTCCACACCGAGCCCCACTACGAGCCGGCCGGGGTCTACCCCGAGGGCGTGAACATCGAGTTCGTCGTCGACCGGGGCCCCCGCCACGTCGCCATGCGGGTCCACGAGCGCGGCGCCGCCGAGACCCGCTCCTGCGGCACCGGCGCCTGCGCCGTCGCCGTCGCCACCGCCCGCAGGGACGGCGCCGACCCCGCCGAGACCGGGAACCCCGTGACGTACACCGTGGACGTGCTCGGCGGGACCCTGGTCATCACCGAGCACCCCGACGGCCGGATCGACATGACCGGCCCCGCCGTGATCGTCGCCGAGGGCACCGTCGACCCGGAGTGGCTGGGCTGAGCGGCGCCGTCCCCACGGGACGGCGCGGACCGTCCGTAACGGAGAGACGACGGAATCGAAACCGTCAACGACTGATTTGTCGCTCGAATGGGTGATCCGGTTCACGCTGAGCGAGAGCGTGACTGCGCCACGTGGTGGGGTCGGTAACATCAAGCACCGGCCCCCCGGGCACGCCTGGCCCGCCCCCCGCCGGTCGACGCTGCCGGAGGTGCCCCATGAGCGCAGAGGCCGCCCACCCCGCGAGCACGGCGGAGCCCGCCGTCCCCGAGGTGCCCGCCCGCAGACGAGGGCGCCCCCGGATCGATCTGCGCAGGCTGGGCCGCGCCGCCCTGCTCGGCGCCACCGCGGGCCCCGCCCCCCGCGACCGGCTGCCGGACGCCATCGGCCATGTCGCCGAAGCCCACCGCGCCCACCACCCCGAGGCCGATCTGTCGGTGCTGCGCCGGGCGTACGTGCTCGCCGAGTCCTCGCACCGGGGCCAGTTCCGCAAGAGCGGCGAGCCGTACATCACCCATCCGCTCGCCGTCACCCTGATCCTCGCCGAGCTGGGCGCGGAGACCACCACCCTGACGGCCTCCCTCCTCCACGACACCGTCGAGGACACCGAGGTGACGCTCGATCAAGTGCGCCGGGAGTTCGGCGAGGAGGTCGCCCGCCTCGTCGACGGCGTCACCAAGGTGGAGAAGATCGACTACGGCGCCGCGGCCGAACCCGAGACCTTCCGCAAGATGCTCCTCGCCACCGGCGACGACGTCCGGGTCATGTCGATCAAACTCGCCGACCGGCTCCACAACATGCGCACCCTCGGCGTGATGCGGCCCGAGAAACAGGTCAGGATCGCCAAGGTCACCCGGGACGTCCTCATCCCGCTGGCCGAACGGCTCGGCGTCCAGGCCCTCAAGACGGAGCTGGAGGACCTGGTCTTCGCCATCCTCCACCCCGAGGAGTACGAGACCACCCGCGCGCTCGTCGCGGGCGCCCCCGGCGCGGACGAGGCGCTCGGCGCCGTCGCCGAACAGGTGACGGCGGTGCTCCGCGATTCCGGGATCGGCGCCGAAGTCCACGTCCGGCCCCGGCACTTCGTCTCCGTGCACCGGGTCCGCCTCAAGCGCGGCGAACTGCGCGGCTGCGACTTCGGACGGCTCCTCGTCCTGGTGGCGGAGGACGCCGACTGCTACGGGGTGCTCGGCGAACTGCACACCTGCTTCACCCCGGTGATCTCGGAGTTCAAGGACTTCATCGCGGTCCCCAAGTTCAACCTGTACCAGTCCCTGCACACCGCGATCGCCGCTCCCGACGGCGCGGTGGCGGAAGTCCTCATCCGCACCCACCGGATGCACCGCGTCGCCGAGGCGGGCGTGATCGCCCTCGGCAACCCCTACCCGGGCCGGGACGCCGGGGGACAAGCGGGCCCCGAGACCCCCGCGCCGCCCCGGAACCAGGCCGCCAGGACCGCGCCGGACCCGGCCGCCGGACCCGGCCACGGCCCTGCCGCCCGTGAGGGGCGGGAGCCGGACGTACACGACGGGCGGGACCCCGATGCCCGCCCCGGCGATGGCTCGGCCGCCCCTGACGGCCCACGCCCGGCCGCCTCCGACGGTCGCCGCCCCGCCGCCCGTGACGGTCGCGACGGTCGCGGCAAGGGCTCCCGCTCGCCCCGGGACCCGGCCGCCCGCGCTCCCCAGGACCAGGACGCCCGGCCCGGCCGGGACCGTACTGCCCAGGACCGGCCCGGCCGGGACCGTACCGCCCGGGACCGGACCGCCCGGCTCGCCGAGGACGGCGAGCGCGTCGACCCCACCCTCCCCGGCTGGCTCTCCCGCCTCCTCGCCTGGCAGCAGTCGGCCCCCGACCCGGACACCTTCTGGACCTCGCTCCGCGCCGACCTCGCCGAGGACGACGAGATCACCGTCTTCCGCGCCGACGGCGGCGCCCCCGGCACCCTCAGCCTGCCCGCCGGGGCCAGCTGCATCGACGCCGCCTACGCCCAGCACGGCGAGACGGCCCACGCCTGCCTCGGCGCCCGGGTCAACGGCCGCCTCGCCCCCCTGTGCACCGTCCTCGGCGACGGGGACACCGTCCAGCTGATCCTCGCCCAGGACGCCGTGTCCGGACCCTCGCCCGAATGGCTCGACCACGCCCGCACCCCCGCCGCCCGGATCGCGATCACCGGCTGGCTCAGGGACCACCCCGAGAGCACCCCGCCGCCCGCCGCCGTCCCCGGCCACCGCCCCCCGGCGGGGACCTTCGCCGCCCGCCGCTCCGGCGCCGACCTCCACGCCGACCTGGAAGGGGAACAGGCCACGGCCGTCCGCCCGGCCGGCTGCTGCACCCCCGTACCCCCCGACAAGATCACCGGCTTCCGGGTCAGCGGCGGCTCCGTCTCCGTCCACCGCGCGGGCTGCGCCGCCGTCACCACCATGCGCGGGCTCGGCCGCGACCCCGTCCCGGTGCGCTGGGGCGACACCGCCCACGGCAGGGTCACCCTGGTCGCCGAGTCCTTCGGCCGCCCCGGGCTCCTCGCCGACCTCACCGAGGCCATCGCCGTCGCCGGAGCGGCCGTCGTCGCCGCGACCGTCGAACCCCCCAGCGAGCAGCGGGTCCGGCACACGTACACCCTCCACCTGCCCGACGCGGCCCGGCTCTCCGCCCTCATGCGGGCCATGAAGGACGTACCGGGGGTCTACGACGTGAGCCGCACCCGCCACCGCCCGCCACCGGCACCACGCCGCGCCTGACCGGACCGAGTCTGATCGGACCGGACCGATCCGGACCGATCCGGACCGGACCGGTCCCCGGCCACGCCGGACCGGCACCCGGCCGCAGGACGGCGCCCCGGCCGGGTGCCGGTCCCGGCCACGGCTCGCCGCCCGGTCCGTGACCGGCTCCGGTCCGGACGACCGGCCGACAGGCCCGTACCGAGCCGCCCCCGCCCCGCGCGGGCCTCGCGTGTCCCCCTTCGGGTGGTGGGTGAGCGCGTCGCCCCCGGGCAGGGGGAGCGTCCTGGTAGCCGTAGGGCCAGTCCTCCGGAAAGGCCTGGCCCATGCCGCTCGCCCGCACCCCCCTGCCCCGCACCCGGTGGCTCCGCTGCGCCGTCCTGGTCGCCGCGTCGGCCGGTCTCGTGGCCGCCGCGCTGCCGCCCCCGCAACCCCTCGGCATCGGGGACCGCCTCTACCCCTACCTCGGGAACCCCGGCTACGACGTCCTCGCCTACGACCTCGACTTCACCTACCCCGGCGTCAACACCGAGCCGCTGGCCGCCGTGACCCGGATCGACGCGCTCGCCACCGCCGACCTGGAACGGATCAACCTCGACTTCACCCACGGCACGGTCTCCGGCGTCACCGTCGACGGCCTGCCCGCCGCCTACGTCACCGCCGGCGAGGACCTGGTCGTCACCCCCGCCGTACCGATCGAGCGCGGCGAACGGATCGACATCACCGTCACCCACACCAGCGACCCCAGGGGCCCCGCCGACACCGGCGGCTGGGTCCGCACCGGCGACGGCCTCGCCATGGCCAACCAGGCGGACGCCGGCCACCGCGTCTTCCCCTCCAACGACCACCCCTCGGACAAGGCCTACTTCACCTTCCGGGTCACCGCCCCGAGCGCGCTCACCGTCGTCGCCAACGGCCTGGCCACCGGCCGTGTCCGGCACGGCGCCACCACCACCTGGACCTACCGCGTCGTCCACCCCATGGCCACCGAACTGGCCCAGATCTCCATCGGCGACTCCACCGTCGTCCACCGCGCCGGACCAGGCGGTCTGCGCGTCCGGGACGTGGTCCGCACCGCCGACCGCGAGCTGCTCGAACCCTGGCTGCGCAAGACCCCCGGCCACCTGAAGTGGATGGAGCGGCAGGTCGGCCCGTACCCCTTCGAGGCGTACGGGCTGCTCGTCGCGGACGCCGACACGGGCTTCGAGCTGGAGACCCAGACCCTCTCCCTCTTCGAGCGGCGCCTCTTCACCACCCCCGGCTACCCGGAGTGGCGCGTCGACTCGATCCTCGTCCACGAGCTGGCCCACCAGTGGTTCGGCGACAGCGTCTCGCCGCGCGTCTGGTCCGACGTATGGCTCAACGAGGGCCACGCCACCTGGTACGAGGCCCGGTACGCCGAGGAGACGGCGGGCAAGTCCCTGGAACAGCGGATGAAGGCCGCCTACGGCTTCTCCGACCAGTGGCGGGCGGACGGCGGCCCGCCCGCCCTGCCCAAGCCCCCCGCCGACGACGACAAGATCGGCATCTTCCGGCCCGTGGTCTACGACGGCAGCGCCCTCGCCCTCTACGCGCTCCGCCGGGAGATCGGCGACCAGGCCTTCCGGCGCCTGGAACGCCGCTGGGTCGAGGAACACCGGGACGGCGACGCCGACACCGCCGACTTCATCGCCCTGGCGGGCGAGGTCGCCGGGCGTGACCTCACGGGCTTCCTGCACGGCTGGCTGTACGACCCGAAGACCCCGCCGATGCCCGGCCACCCGGACTGGCACAGCCGCCCGGTGACCACCCCCGGCGCCGCCAAACCCGGGTGACGCGCCAGGCCGGGCCGTGTCACCATCGTCGGGTCGGCGACGCGGCCGGGACCGGGAATCTTCCGGCGCCCTCACGCGTTGTGACGACAACAGACCCATCGCTTCTCGACGTAAGGATCAAATGACCTCCTCTTCCTCCCCTTCCCAGGACGAGCAGAGCTTCGCGCAGACGAGCCGTACCGAGAGCCTTCGGGCCGACGCCCTGATGGAAGAGGACGTCGCCTGGAGCCACGAGATCGACGGAGAGCGGGACGGCGCCCAGTTCGACCGCTCCGAGCGCGCCGCGCTGCGCCGTGTGGCGGGCCTCTCCACCGAGCTTGAGGACGTCACCGAGGTCGAGTACCGCCAGCTGCGCCTTGAGCGCGTCGTGCTGGTCGGTGTCTGGACCTCCGGGACCGTCCAGGACGCGGAGAACTCCCTCGCGGAGCTGGCCGCCCTCGCCGAGACGGCGGGCGCGCTGGTGCTCGACGGCGTGATCCAGCGCCGTGACAAGCCGGACCCGGCGACCTTCATCGGCTCCGGAAAGGCCCGCGAGCTGCGCGACATCGTCGTGGAGACCGGCGCCGACACCGTCGTCTGCGACGGCGAACTCAGCCCCGGCCAGCTCATCGCCCTCGAAGACGTCGTCAAGGTCAAGGTGGTCGACCGGACCGCCCTGATCCTCGACATCTTCGCCCAGCACGCCAAGTCCCGCGAGGGCAAGGCGCAGGTCGCGCTCGCCCAGATGCAGTACATGCTGCCCCGGCTGCGCGGCTGGGGCCAGTCGCTCTCCCGGCAGATGGGCGGCGGCGGCGGTGGCGGCATGGCCACCCGCGGCCCCGGTGAGACCAAGATCGAGACCGACCGGCGCCGCATCCGCGAGAAGATGGCGAAGATGCGCCGGGAGATCGCGGAGATGAAGACCGGCCGTGACATCAAGCGGCAGGAGCGGCGCCGCAACAAGGTGCCGTCGGTCGCCATCGCCGGCTACACCAACGCGGGCAAGTCCTCCCTGCTCAACCGGCTCACGGGCGCGGGCGTCCTGGTGGAGAACGCGCTGTTCGCCACCCTCGACCCGACCGTCCGCCGGGCCGAGACGCCCACCGGCCGGATCTACACCCTGGCCGACACCGTCGGCTTCGTCCGGCACCTGCCGCACCACCTGGTCGAGGCGTTCCGCTCCACCATGGAGGAGGTCGGCGACTCCGATCTCATCCTGCACGTGGTGGACGGCTCGCACCCCGCCCCGGAGGAGCAGCTCGCCGCCGTCCGCGAGGTCTTCCGCGACGTCGGCGCGGTGAACGTGCCGGAGATCGTCGTCATCAACAAGGCGGACGCGGCCGATCCGCTGGTGATCCAGCGGCTCCAGCGGATGGAGAAGCACTCCCTGGTGGTCTCGGCCCGCTCGGGCCAGGGCATGGCCGAGCTGCTCGCCCTGATCGACGCCGAGCTGCCGCGCCCCGAGGTCGAGCTGGAGGTCCTCGTGCCGTACACGCAGGGCGGTCTGGTCTCGCGGGTGCACGCCGAGGGCGAGGTCGAATCCGAGGAGCACACCCCGGAGGGCACCCTGCTCAAGGCCCGGGTGCACGAGGAACTGGCGGCGATGCTCGCACCGTACGTTCCGGCCGCGCACTGACGGACGGATCCGTCACGCCGACGGCGAGGGCGCCGTCCCCCACTCCCGCGAGGGGTGGGGGACGGCGCCCGTCTCGTGGGGGCGGTGCCTACTGCCCGGCGTACTTGGAGCTGACCGAGTCGAAGACGGCCTTGGCCTCGGGGCCGAAGCGCGGACCCGCGAGCCAGCCGGCCGTCGACGGGCCGATCGAGGTGTTCGACACCAGCGCGGGCTTGCCGTCGTGGCCCTGGGCGACCCAGCCGCCACCGGACGAACCACCGGTCATCGAGCAGCCGATGCGGTACATCGTCGGCTGGTCGGCCGAGAGGGAGAGACGCCCCGGCTTGTCCGAGCACTGGAACATCTTCTGCCCGTCGAACGGCGGGGCCGCCGGGTAGCCGGTCGCCGTCAGGCTCGCGACCTTCGGCACGGCAGGAGCGTTGAACTCCACCGGAAGCGCCGAACCGACCGTCTCCTCAAGGGACTTGCCCGTGGCGCCCTTCTCCGGCGTCACCTGGATGACCGCGAAGTCGTACGGCGCGCCCGCGCCGCCGGTCGAGGCGCCCCGCGCGATCCACTGGTCCGAGGTCTTGACCCAGTCGGCCCACCACACGCCGTACGGGGCGATCTGCTCCCGCGTGGCCTTCTCCAGCTCGGAGGTCGCGAGCGCCGCGTCGTTGTACGAGGGGACGAAGGCGATGTTGCGGTACCAGCCGCCCTGCTTGCCCTTGTGGACACAGTGACCGGCCGTCCACACCAGGTTGGACTTGCCGGGGTGCGCCGGGTCCCGCACGACCGTGGCCGAGCAGACCATCGAGCCCTCGGGCCCGTCGAAGAAGACCTTCCCCGAAGCCGGGGCGCTCGCGTGGTACTTCGCCGTCACGGCCTTCGCCCGCACCGGCACGGGCGTCGGGTCGGTGACGCCCTCGTCACCCGTGATGTCCTCCTCCTCGACCGGCTTGTCGGGCCGCTCGGCCTCCCGCATCCGGTCCGGGTTCCAGAGGTCCTCGATGATCGGGTTGACGAAGTCCTTGGCCTCGCGCAGCCACTTGTCGCGGTCCCAGTTCTTCCACTCGCCGTTGCGCCACTTGTCGACGTCGATGCCGTGGTCCTTCAGACGCTGCTTCAGGTCCTCCGGGATCTTTATCTTGTCGGTCGGTATCCCGGCCGCCGTCGCGCTGGGCTTGTCACCCGCGGTCTCCTCGTTCGGGCCGCAGGCCGTGACGGTGAGCGTCAGCGCCGCGACGGCGGAAGCCGCCGTGAGCAGCGGACGAATCGATCGCATCTCGTGATCCCCCTGGGACTACGTCTACTGGTACTCGTACAGGTGCATGGGTGGAACCGGCCAGCTCCCTACGGACGGTGGCCGAAGGCCCCACTATGCCGGTGCCGGAGGGGACGGTACGCGCCAGGGCGGCGGTTCCGGCAACCGCTGAGCCGTTGTCGTGCCGTGATCCCGGACACGCCGACTTCCTTCGTTCCGGCCCGTGTTCCCCGGCCGCCCGCGTCGTTGGTACGGACGGGGGACACGGGGACGACGCTCCGGGCGGCTTTCGCCGCGGCTTCGCTCCGCCCCGATGTGCAACGCAACCGTTACAGCGGGAGGACACCGAGCCGTGGCCGAGACGGGACCGGACGCCGGGACGCCCGAGGATGCGGGCACCCGGCCGCGCGGGGAGTCCGACGCCGGGGAGTCCGGGGCGACCGGGCAGGGCCGCCAGGGCAGCGGGGACCGCGGACCCGACGAGCGGCCCCGACGGGCGACCGCTCGTCAACAGGCCCGGAGCGCCGGGGGATACGAGGGCATCCTGCGCCGTCAGTCCCTGCGCGAGTACGCCGCCCGCACCTACGCCCGCTCCCTGCCGGTCGTCCCCGTAAGGGCCCGGGGCCTCACCGTCGAGGGCGCCGACGGCCGCCGCTACCTCGACTGCCTCTCCGGCGCCGGGACCCTGGCCCTCGGCCACAACCACCCCGTGGTCCTCGAAGCCGTCCGCAAGGTCCTCGAATCCGGCGCGCCGATGCACGCCCTCGACCACGCCACCCCCGTCAAGGACGCCTTCACCACCGAGCTGTTCGCCACCCTGCCCGGCGGCCTCGCCGACGACGCCCGCATCCGGTTCTGCGGCCCCGCCGGAACCGACGCCGTCGAAGCCGCGCTCGCCCTCGTCCGTACGGCCACCGGCCGCGACGGGCTCCTCGCCTTCACCGGCGCCCCCCACGGCACGGCCCCCGACGGAACCGCCGACGCCCGGACCACCCGGCTGCCCTACCCGCAGCGCTACCGCTGCCCCTTCGGCGTCGGCGGCACCCTCGGCGCCGAACTGGCCGCCCGCTGGACCGAGAACCTCCTCGACGACCCCGGGAGCGGAATCGCCGCCCCCGCCGGAATGATCGTCGAGGCCGTCCAGGACGGGGGCGGGATCATCCCCGCCCCCGACGACTGGATGCGCCGCCTGCGCCGGATCACCGCCGAGCGCTCCCTCCCGCTCGTCGTCGACGAGTCCCAGACCGGCGTCGGCCGCACCGGCGCCTTCTGGGCCGTCGAGCACAGCGGGATCGTCCCCGACGTGATGGTCCTCTCCCGGGCCGTCGGCGGCTCCCTGCCCCTCGCCGTCCTCGTCTACCGCTCCGCACTCGACGCCTGGGAATCCGGCACCCCCGCCGGGACCTTCCGCGGCAACCAACTGGCCCTGGCGGCAGGCGCGGCCACCCTCGCCTACGTACGGGAGAACCGGCTCGCCGAACGCGCCGAGACCCTCGGCGCCCGCATCCTCGAACGGCTCGGGGAGCTGGCCGCCGCCCACCCCGGCGTCGGCGACGTCCGGGGCCGGGGCCTGATGACCGGCGTCGAACTCGTCGACCCCGACGCGACCGGGCCCGACGACCCCGTCCCGCCCGCCGACCCCGCGCTCGCCCTCGCCGTCCAGCGGGAGTGCCTCGCCCGCGGCCTCATCGTCGAACTCGGCGGCCGTCACTCGGCGGTGGTCCGGCTGCTGCCCCCGCTCACCCTCACCGACGAACAGGCCACCGCCGTCCTGGACCGCTTCGCCGACGCCCTCGCCGCGGCCGAGCGAGCCCACACCCCCCACCCGCCAGGCCCCCGAAGGCCCCCGGCCCCCCGGACCCCCACCGGGCCGGCCCACTGAAACCCGGACCGTCCCCCGGCCCCACCTCAAGGAAGCCCCCGTGAACGCCACCCCCACCACCCCGGCGCCCGCCACCACGACGGCACCGGCCACCCCCGCCGCCGTCACCGGAGCGGGCGGCACCGCCCCCGACACCTTCGCCGCCTCACCCCGTACCGCCCTGACCGCTCTGACCGCCGGTTCCGCGTACGGCTCCGGCGACGCCACCGTCCCGCGCCAGCACAGCGGACCGCAGGACCCCCGCCCGCACCGACCGGCCCTCACCGCCACCTCCGGCGGCACCGGCCTCCTGGACACCGACCCGCTCGGCACCTCCGGTCTCCTGGACACCTCCGACCCGCTCGGCACCCTCGACCCGCTCGACGCACCCGACCTCCTGGCCACCCTCGACCCGCCGGCCGCCCTCGACCCGCCGGCCGCCCTCGACCCGCTGGACGACCCGGACCCCGCGCGCGCCGCCGACGCCGCCGCCGTCGAGAACCTGCTCCGCTGCTGGGTCCGCGAGACCGGCCTGACGGCCCCCGCCACCGGCACCCTCCGCGTCCCCCTCGACGCCAGCGGCACCGCCCTCCTCGTCCCCGTCCGCCACTGGTCGCCCACCGGCTGGCACCGCTTCGGCGCCCCCGCGTTCGAAGGGCTCCCCGCCACCGCGCCCACCGTCGACGCCGTGACCGTCGCCGCGCTCCTCGGCCGGGAGTCCGGCCGCCCCGAGGGCACCGAACTCGTCGGCCGGGTCGCCGACTCCGCCCGCCGCACCGCCGACTTCCTGGCCGAGCGCCGCCGCAGGCCCCAACCGCACCCGGACGCCGATCTCTTCCTCGCCGCCGAACAGTCCCTCGTCCTCGGACACCCGCTCCACCCCACCCCCAAGAGCCGCGAAGGCCTCTCCGAAGCCGAGTCCCGGCTCTACTCGCCCGAACTGCACGGCGCCTTCCCGCTCCACTGGTTCGCCGTCCACCCCTCCGTCCTCGCCGCCGACTCCGCCTGGACCGAACAGGGCCGCCCCGTCTCCGCCGAACAACTCGTCACCGGCCTCGCCGAAGGACTCGCCACACCCGCCGGGACCGTGCCCCTGCCCGTACACCCCTGGCAGGCCCGCGAACTCCGGCACCGCCCCGAAGTCCGCGCCCTCCTCGACGCCGGTCTCCTCCACGACCTCGGCCACCACGGCAGCCCCTGGCACCCCACCTCGTCCGTCCGCACCCTGCACCGCCCCGGCGCCCGCGCCATGCTCAAGCTCTCCCTCGGCCTGCGCATCACCAACTCGCGCCGGGAGAACCTCCGCAAGGAACTCCACCGGGGCGTGGAGGTCCACCGGCTGCTCCGCACCGGCCTCGTCGACGAGTGGCAGACCGCCCACCCGGGCTTCGACATCGTCCGCGACCCCGCCTGGCTCGCCGTCGACACCCCCGACGGCACGCCCGTCCCCGGACTCGACGTCATGATCCGCCACAACCCCTTCCGCCACGGCGACGACGCCGTCTGCGTCGCCGCCCTCACCGCCCCCCGGCCCTGGCCCGGCTCCACCACCCTGCGCTCCCGGCTCGCCGACGTCATCGGCCGGCTCGCCGCCCGCACCGGCCGCCCCGCCGCCGCCGTCTCGGCCGAGTGGTTCCTCCGCTACCTCGACCAGGTCGTCCGCCCCGTCCTCTGGCTCGACGGACACGCCGGCATCGCCCTGGAGGCCCATCAGCAGAACACCCTGGTCCTGCTCGACCCCGAAGGCTGGCCGACCGGCGGCCGATACCGCGACAACCAGGGCTACTACTTCCGCGAGTCCCACCGGGGCGAGCTGACGGAGCGCCTGCCCGGTCTCGGCGACGAGAGCGACACCTTCGTCTCCGACCAGGTCACCGACGAACGCTTCGCCTACTACCTCGGAATCAACAACGTCCTCGGCCTGATCGGCGCGTTCGGCTCCCAGCGCCTCGCCGACGAGCGCGTCCTGCTCGCCGCCTTCCGCAGCTTCCTCGCCGGAGCCACCGGACTCGGCTCCCCCCTGCCGAACCGGCTCCTGGAGGCCGCCACCCTGCGCAGCAAGGCCAACCTCCTCACCCGCCTGCACGGTCTGGACGAACTCGTCGGCCCCGTCGACACCCAGTCCGTCTACGTCACCATCCCCAACCCGCTCCGCGCCTGACCCCGCGGACCCGTCCGGTCCGCCGGACGGGTCCGCCGACCCCGCCCACCGAGAGGAGAGCGACACCGTGCCATCCGCCCGCCCACCGGCCGACCCGCCCGGGGACGACACCCTCGACCTGCGCGTCGACGACCTCGTCGCCCTCCTCGACGGCCGCCACGCCGAGACCGGGCCCCCCGAGACCGGGCCCGCCGCCCCCGGCGCAGCCGACTCCGCCCGTACGGACCCCGACCAGCCGACGACCGGGTACGCCACCCCTGCCCGCCCTGCCCGCCCTGCCCGCCCTGCCCGCCCTGCCCGCCCTGACCGCCGCCCCCGCACCGGCGGGCCCGCCGCCCCCCGTACGCCCACCGGCGAACTCCTGGACCACGTGGGCTCCTGGCGCCCCGCCGTCACCCCGTTCGGCAGCTTCCGGCTCGTCCCCGTCCGTCTCGAACAGGACCTCCCGCTCCTCGTCCGCTGGATGAACGATCCCGCCGTAGCCGCCTTCTGGGAACTCGCCGGGCCCGACTCCGTCACCGCCGACCACCTCCGCGCCCAACTGGCGGGCGACGGCCGCAGCGTCCCCTGCCTCGGCGTCCTCGACGGCACCCCCATGAGCTACTTCGAGATCTACCGCGCCGATCTCGACCCGCTCGCCCGCCACTACCCGGCCCGCCCCCACGACACCGGCCTCCACCTGCTGATCGGAGGCGTCGGCGACCGGGGGCGCGGCCTCGGCACCACCCTGCTGCGCGCCGTCGCCGACCTCGTCCTCGACCACCGTCCCCGCTGCGCCCGGGTCGTCGCCGAACCCGACCTCCGCAACACGCCCTCCGTCGCCGCCTTCCTCGGCGGCGGCTTCCGCTACGCGGCGGAGATCGACCTGCCCGGCAGACAAGCCGCGCTCATGATCCGCGACCGCGACCTCCGACAGCTGCTCTGACCCACCCCGCCCGCCCCCCTGCCCCCACCCAACCCGTCCACCCCACCGCCCGTCCCACGGCGGTGCCCACCCCGAGGAGTCCTCGTGTCGACGTCCCCTGCACCGCACGACTCCGCCCGATCCGCCGCCCCCGGCGCCCCCGCCGGACCGACCCCCGACCACCCCCGCGACCCCGTCCTGCTCGCACCCCCCGAGCTGACCGCCGCCGTCTGGAAGAAGGCCTCCGCGCGGCTCCTCGCCAAGACGATCGCCGAGTTCGCCTACGAGGAACTCCTCCACCCCGTCGCCGTGCCCTACGAAGGACCCAACCGGTACGCGCTGGGGCTGGAGGGCTGCGCCACCCTCCTCTTCCGCGCCCGCCGGGGCGCCTACGACGGCTGGTACGTCGACGCCGACTCGATCACCGTGGACGGACGGCCCTTCACCGACCCGCTCGACTTCCTCGTCCGCGCCCGCCGCCTCCTCCACCTCGACGGCGCCACCCTCGGACACCTCCTGCGCGAACTCTCCGCGACCCTCGCCGCCGACGCCCGCCTCGACCACACGGCCCTCACCGCCGACCGGCTCGCCGACCTCCCGTACGCGGAACTCGAAGGCCACCAGACCGGCCACCCCTGGATCGTCCTCAACAAGGGCCGCATCGGCTTCTCCGCCACCGACACCGCCCGCTGGGCCCCCGAGGCCCGCCGCCGCACCCGGCTGCCGTGGATCGCCGTCAGCCGCCGCATCGGCACCTACCGGGGCGTGACCGGCCTCGACACCCCCGACCGGCTCTACGCCCGGGAACTCGACCCCGAGGTCCACGCGGCCTTCCGCGCCGAACTGACCGCCCGGGGCCACCAGCCCGACGACTACCTCCTGCTGCCCGTCCACCCCTGGCAGTGGGACGAGGTCCTCCTCCCGCTCTACGCCCCCGCCCTCGCCGACGGCTCTCTCGTCCCGCTCTCCACCGACCCCGATCTGCGCCTTCCCCAGCAGTCGGTCCGCACCTTCCTCAACACCAGCCGCCCCGACCGCCACACCGTCAAGCTCCCGCTCTCCGTCCTCAACACCCTCGTCTGGCGCGGACTGCCCACCGAGCGGACCCTCGCCGCCCCCGCCGTCACCGCCTGGGTCCACTCCCTGCGCGACACGGACCCCTTCCTGAGCGAGGAGTGCGGGGTCGTCCTGCTCGGCGAGGTCGCCTCCGTCGCCGTCGGACATCCGCTGTACGACCGGCTGCCCCAAGTCCCGTACCAGTACCGGGAACTCCTCGGCGCGATCTGGCGCGAACCGCTGCGGCTCCCGCCCGGCGAGCGCGCCCGCACCCTCGCCTCGCTGCTCCACACCGACCCGACGGGCCGCGCCTTCGTCGCCGAACTCGTCGACCGCTCGGGACTCGCCCCCACCGTCTGGCTCCGCCGCCTGCTCGCCGCCCTGCTGCCCCCGCTGCTGCACTTCCTCTACCGCTACGGCACGGTCTTCTCCCCGCACGGGGAGAACGCCATCGTGGTCTACGACGAGCAGGACGTCCCCGTACGCCTGGCGATCAAGGACTTCGTCGACGACATCAACCTCAGCGCCTACCCCCTCCCCGAGCACGACACGCTCCCCGACGCCGTACGCTCCGTCCTCCTCACCGAGGAGCCGGGCTTCCTCGTGCAGTTCATCCATTCGGGGCTCTTCGTCGGCGTCTTCCGCTACCTCGCACCGCTCTGCGAGGAGCAACTGGGAGTGCCCGAGAACGACTTCTGGGGGCTCGTGCGCGACGAGATCCTGCGCCACCAGGCACGCTTCCCCGACCTCAAGGAACGGTTCGAGCTCTTCGACCTCCTCACCCCCCGGATCGAACGGCTCTGTCTCAACCGCAACCGTCTGCACCTGGACGGCTACCGGGACCGGGCCCTGCGCCCCCACGCGGCCGTCCACGGCACCGTCCCCAACCCGCTGGCGTGACGCGTGCGCGTGCCGGCCTTGTCGGTGGTGCCCCGTAGGGTGGGAGAGCTATGACGAAGCCATCCCTCCCCGACCTCCTCCACGCCGCCGTCTCCGCCGTCGGCGGCACGGAGCGACCCGGCCAGGTCACCATGGCCGAGGCCGTGGCCGAGGCCATCGACGACAACTCCCACCTGCTCGTCCAGGCGGGCACCGGCACCGGAAAGTCGCTCGGCTATCTCGTGCCGGCGCTGGCCCAGGGCGAGCGGGTGGTGGTGGCCACCGCCACCCTGGCGCTCCAGCGCCAGCTCGTCGAGCGCGACCTGCCCAGGACGGTCGAGGCCCTGCACCCGCAGCTGCGCCGCCGCCCCCAGTTCGCCATGCTCAAGGGCCGGTCCAACTACCTCTGTCTGCACCGGCTCCACGAAGGGGTCCCGCAGGATGAGGAGGAGGGCCTCTTCGACCCCTTCGAGTCCGCTGCGCCCAGCAGCAAGCTCGGCCAGGACCTCATCCGGCTCCGCGACTGGTCCGACGAGACGGAGACGGGCGACCGGGACGATCTGACCCCGGGCGTCTCCGACAAGGCCTGGGCCCAGGTCTCCGTCTCCTCCCGGGAGTGCCTGGGCGCCTCCAAGTGCGCGTACGGCGCCGAGTGCTTCGCCGAGGCGGCCCGCGAGCGCGCCAAGCTCGCCGATGTCGTCGTCACCAACCACGCCCTGCTCGCCATCGACGCCATCGAGGGCGCCCCGGTGCTCCCGCAGCACGAGGTGCTGATCGTCGACGAGGCCCACGAGCTGGTCTCCCGGGTGACCGGCGTGGCCACCGGCGAACTCACCCCCGGCCAGGTCAACCGCGCGGTCCGCCGGTCCGCCAAGCTGGTCGACGAGAAGATCGCCGACCAGCTCCAGACCGCGGCCGAGGGGTTCGAGCGGGTGATGGAGCTGGCCCTGCCGGGGCGCCTTGAGGAGATCCCGGAGGACCTGACGTATGCCCTGATGGCGCTGCGGGACGCGGCCCGCTCGGTGATCACGGCCCTGGGCTCCACCCGCGACCGGGCCGTGCAGGACGAGGACGCGGTCCGCAAGCAGGCGATGGCCTCGGTGGAGACCGTGCACGGCGTCGCGGAGCGGATCACCCAGGGCTCCGAGTACGACGTCGTCTGGTACGAGCGGCACGACCGGTTCGGCGCCTCGCTGCGGGTCGCGCCGCTGACCGTGTCGGGGCTGCTCAGGGAGAAGCTGTTCACCGAGCGCTCCGTGGTCCTCGCCTCGGCCACGCTCAAGCTGGGCGGCGACTTCAACGGGGTCGGGGCCTCCCTCGGCCTCGCCCCCGAGGGCGTCCAGGGCGACGACCTGCCCGTCTGGAAGGGCATCGACGTCGGCTCCCCGTTCGACTACCCCCGGCAGGGCATCCTGTACGTCGCCAAGCACCTGTCCCGGCCCGCCAGGGACGGCGACCGGGGTGACATGCTCGACGAGCTGACCGAGCTGATGCAGGCGGCCGGCGGACGGACCCTCGGTCTGTTCTCCTCGATGCGCGCGGCCCAGCAGGCGGCCGAGGAGCTGCGGAGCCGGGTGCCCGAGCTGCCGATCCTGCTCCAGGGCGAGGACACGCTGGGCGAGCTGATCAAGAACTTCGCCGCCGACCCGCGGACCTGCCTCTTCGGCACGCTCTCGCTCTGGCAGGGCGTGGACGTCCCCGGGCCGAGCTGCCAGCTGGTCGTCATGGACAAGATCCCGTTCCCGCGCCCCGACGACCCGCTGATGAGCGCCCGGCAGAAGTCCGTGGAGGAAGCCGGAGGCAATGGCTTCATGGCGGTCGCGGCGACGCACGCGGCGCTGCTCATGGCGCAGGGCGCGGGCCGGCTGGTCCGGGCCACGGGGGACCGGGGCGTCGTGGCGGTGCTCGATCCCCGTCTCGCGACGGCCCGGTACGGCGGCTATCTGAAGTCCTCGCTGCCCGACTTCTGGTACACGACCGACCGCAACCAGGTGCGGAAGTCCCTGGCGGCGATCGACGCGGCGTCGAAGACGGCGGGCAGCTGAGAAGAACGGCGGGCAGCCGAGAAGAACGGCGGGCCGCCGAGAACAGGTGGATGGCCCTTCCGGGACCGGAGGAGGCGGCCCGGGGCCCCAGGACCGGAGGAGGCGCCTGTGGACTCCGTATCGGCCTGGTCCTGGCCCGTACGCGTGCCCCCGGGGCCTCCGGGGGTCCTTCGAAGGGCCTCCGGGGTCGGGGCCACCGGGACCCGGCCGGTTCACACGCGCGCCCCGGGTCTTTCGCGGGGCCCGGGGCGCTTCGGGACATGGCGGGGCCCCTGGACCGGCGCAGGAGGTCCAGGGGCCCGGTTCAGAGCCGACGGGGTGGGGTCACACCCGTCGCAGCACCGCCACGACCTTGCCGAGGATGGTGGCCTCGTCGCCGGGGATCGGCTGGTACGCGGAGTTGTGCGGCAGCAGCCAGACGTGCCCGTCCTCGCGCTTGAAGCGCTTGACCGTGGCCTCGCCGTCCAGCATGGCGGCGACGATGTCGCCGTTCTCCGCCACGGGCTGGCGGCGGACGGTGACCCAGTCGCCGTCGCAGATGGCGGCCTCGATCATCGAGTCGCCGACGACCTTGAGGACGAACAGCTCACCGTCGCCGACCAGCTGCCGGGGGAGGGGGAAGACGTCCTCGACGGACTCCTCGGCCAGGATCGGGCCACCGGCGGCGATACGGCCGACCAGCGGCACGTAGGACGCGGCGGGCTTGCCGGTGGTGTCCGTGGGCTGGGTGCTCGGCTGGTCGGAGCCGCGCACCTCGTAGGCGCGGGGCCGGTGCGGGTCGCGCCGGAGGAAGCCCTTGCGTTCGAGCGCCATGAGCTGGTGGGCCACCGACGAGGTGCTGGAGAGGCCTACCGCCTGTCCGATCTCACGCATCGACGGTGGGTAGCCTCGTCGCTGGACCGAGTCACGGATGACCTCGATGACCCGGCGCTGCCGGTCGGTGAGGCCGGAGCTGTCCGCCCGGATGCCAGGGGGTCGGCCGGGAAGGGCCCGCGCGGGGCGCCCGGGGTCCTCGCCGGTCATGCCGATGTCATTCATGGCATGCACCTGCTCGAGTCGGCCCTGGGAGCGGTCCTGGGCGGTGATGGTGGCGCTGTCTGCGGTGGTGGTCACGTCGGCCCCTCTCGAATGGTCTCCCTGGCTGGCACAACGGTAGTAGCTTTCGAAAGGTTGCGCCAAACACACGTTCGAGTGAAAATTCGCAGATTGCCCTTCGCCAGTCAGTGTGGAGGTGTATGAGCGGGGTCACTCCGCAGCCGCCCACTGGTTCAATTCGGTCATTGCGGTAACCTCGCCGCTGGGCCTCGGGCCGAGGCGTGCCCCCAGTGTGGCACCCGCGCGGCCCGTCTTCAGGGACCTGTGACGCCGCGACACGCGTGGGGGTCCGGAATCGCCCACAACCCAAGATCTAGTGGTTGTATGTGATCGACCACCCAGGGGTTGTGGTCCCTCGGTCCGCCGGGGGTGTCCGCATCGCCTATGCTGGTGGTCGCTTCGCAGGGCCCCGAGGGGCCGGCGAGGTTCACCAGTCGTGCCGTGAGGGAGGGTCGGAACCAATGCACTGCCCCTTCTGCAGGCACCCCGACAGCCGAGTCGTCGACAGTCGCACCACCGATGACGGGACGTCGATCCGACGCCGTCGCCAGTGCCCCGACTGCTCCCGTCGTTTCACGACGGTGGAGACGTGCTCGCTCATGGTGGTGAAGCGGTCCGGTGTCACCGAACCGTTCAGTCGTACCAAGGTCATCTCCGGCGTCCGCAAGGCGTGCCAGGGGCGTCCGGTCACCGAGGACGCCCTCGCCAAGCTCGGCCAGCGGGTCGAGGAGGCGGTGCGCGCCACCGGCAGCGCCGAGCTGACCACACACGACGTGGGGCTGGCCATCCTCGGCCCGCTTCAGGAACTCGACCTCGTCGCGTACCTGCGCTTCGCGTCCGTGTACAAGGCTTTCGACAGCCTGGAAGACTTCGAGGCCGCCATCGCGGAACTCCGCGTACGGCCTCCCGCTGAGAACTGCGGGACCGGAGCGACCCCTGTGGTCCCCGTTCCCGCCACCACCGCCGACTGATCGGCGGTCCGGGCCCTCGGGGCCCGGCGACCGGCCGCCATGCGGCCCGGCAGACGTGCCCGGGGCGTTCCTTCGCGATGCCCCTGGCAGCAGTACAGAACGACACAGCAGATGAAGACGGTGCCCTGGGACTTTCTGGGCGCCAAAGTGTGTTTTGCCCGTATATGGGAGGCGGCATGACAGAGACGGCGAGCGGCCCGGCACGTGGTTCCCGCACCAAGGGAGCCAAGTCGGCGAGCAAGGGCCTGCGTATCGAGCGCATCCACACCACCCCCGGCGTGCATCCGTACGACGAGGTGGCCTGGGAGCGCCGTGACGTCGTCATGACCAACTGGCGCGACGGCTCGATCAACTTCGAGCAGCGTGGCGTCGAGTTCCCCGACTTCTGGTCGGTGAACGCGGTCAACATCGTCACCAGCAAGTACTTCCGCGGGGCCGTCGGCACCCCGCAGCGCGAGACCGGTCTGAAGCAGCTCATCGACCGCATCGTGAAGACCTACACGAAGGCCGGCGAGGAGTACGGCTACTTCGCCTCGCCCGCCGACGCCGAGATCTTCGAGCACGAGCTCACCTACGCCCTCCTCCACCAGATCTTCAGCTTCAACTCGCCGGTCTGGTTCAACGTCGGCACGCCGCAGCCGCAGCAGGTCTCCGCCTGCTTCATCCTGTCCGTCGACGACTCCATGGAGTCGATCCTCGACTGGTACAAGGAAGAGGGCATGATCTTCAAGGGCGGCTCCGGTGCCGGCCTGAACCTCTCCCGCATCCGCTCCTCCAAGGAGCTGCTCTCCTCCGGCGGCAACGCCTCCGGCCCGGTCTCCTTCATGCGGGGCGCCGACGCCTCCGCCGGAACGATCAAGTCCGGTGGCGCCACCCGCCGCGCGGCCAAGATGGTCATTCTCGACGTCGACCACCCCGACATCGAGAACTTCATCGAGACCAAGGTCAAGGAGGAGGAGAAGATCCGCGCCCTCCGTGACGCGGGCTTCGACATGGACCTGGGCGGCGACGACATCACGTCCGTCCAGTACCAGAACGCCAACAACTCCGTCCGCGTGAACGACGAGTTCATGAAGGCCGTGGAGTCCGGCGGCAGCTTCGGTCTGCGTGCCCGCATGACCGGCGAGGTCATCGAGGAGGTCGACGCCAAGTCGCTCTTCCGCAAGATGGCCGAGGCCGCGTGGGCCTGCGCCGACCCGGGCATCCAGTACGACGACACGATCAACCACTGGCACACCTGCCCCGAGTCCGGTCGTATCAACGGCTCGAACCCGTGCAGCGAGTACATGCACCTGGACAACACGTCCTGCAACCTCGCCTCGCTGAACCTGATGAAGTTCCTCGACGACGACGGCAAGGGCAAGCAGTCCTTCGACGTCGAGCGTTTCGCCAAGGTCGTCGAGCTGGTCATCACCGCGATGGACATCTCCATCTGCTTCGCCGACTTCCCCACCGAGAAGATCGGCGAGAACACCCGCGCCTACCGCCAGCTCGGCATCGGCTACGCCAACCTCGGCGCCCTGCTGATGGCGACCGGCCACGCGTACGACTCCGACGGCGGCCGCGCCCTCGCCGGTGCCATCACCTCCCTGATGACCGGCACCTCGTACAAGCGCTCCGCCGAGCTTGCCGCCGTCGTCGGCGCGTACGACGGTTACGCCCGCAACGCCGAGCCGCACCAGCGCGTCATGCAGCAGCACGCCGACGAGAACACCAAGGCCGTCCACGTGGACGACCTGGACTCGCCGATCTGGGCCGCCGCGACGGAGGCCTGGCAGGACGTGATCCGCCTCGGCGCCAAGAACGGCTTCCGCAACGCCCAGGCCTCGGTCATCGCCCCGACCGGCACCATCGGTCTCGCGATGTCCTGCGACACCACCGGCCTTGAGCCCGACCTCGCCCTGGTCAAGTTCAAGAAGCTGGTCGGCGGCGGCTCGATGCAGATCGTCAACGGCACCGTCCCGCAGGCCCTGCGCCGCCTGGGCTACCAGGAGGAGCAGATCGAGGCGATCGTCGCCCACATCGCCGAGAACGGCAATGTGATCGACGCCCCCGGTCTGAAGACCGAGCACTACGAGGTCTTCGACTGCGCCATGGGCGAGCGTTCCATCTCCGCGATGGGCCACGTCCGCATGATGGCCGCGATCCAGCCGTGGATCTCCGGCGCCCTCTCCAAGACCGTGAACCTGCCGGAGACGGCCACGGTCGAGGACGTCGAGGAGGTCTACTTCGAGGCCTGGAAGATGGGCGTCAAGGCGCTCGCGATCTACCGCGACAACTGCAAGGTCGGCCAGCCGCTCTCCGCCAAGAAGAAGGAGGACGAGAAGGTCGCGGTCACCGCGAAGTCCGAGGCGACGATCCGCGAGGCCGTCGAGAAGGTCGTCGAGTACCGCCCGGTCCGCAAGCGTCTGCCCAAGGGCCGTCCGGGGATCACCACCTCCTTCACCGTCGGTGGCGCCGAGGGCTACATGACCGCCAACTCCTACCCGGACGACGGTCTCGGCGAGGTCTTCCTGAAGATGTCCAAGCAGGGCTCGACGCTCGCCGGCATGATGGACGCCTTCTCCATCGCGGTCTCCGTCGGCCTCCAGTACGGCGTGCCCCTGGAGACGTACGTCTCGAAGTTCACCAACATGCGCTTCGAGCCGGCCGGCATGACGGACGACCCGGACGTGCGGATGGCGCAGTCGATCGTCGACTACATCTTCCGCCGCCTGGCGCTCGACTTCCTGCCCTTCGAGACCCGCTCCGCCCTCGGCATCCACTCCGCCGAGGAGCGTCAGCGTCACCTCGACACCGGCTCGTACGAGCAGGTCGAGGACGAGGACGTCGACGTGGAGGCGCTGGCCCAGTCGGCTCCCCGCACCCAGGAGCTGAAGGCCGTCGCCGCCCCGGCCCCGAAGGTCGAGGTCCCGGCCCCCAAGCAGGCGCACACCTCGGCCGAGCTGGTCGAGATGCAGCTCGGCATCAGCGCCGACGCCCCGCTCTGCTTCTCCTGCGGCACGAAGATGCAGCGGGCGGGCTCCTGCTACATCTGCGAGGGCTGCGGCTCCACCAGCGGCTGTAGCTGACACCCGAGGGCACCGCGCCGGATGTCGACATCCGGCGGGGTCGCCCCGGTGAGCGAGCGGCACGGCGCCCGTAGCGCCGAGTGAAGGGGACCGGTCTCGCGCCGGTCCCCTTCCGCGTGTCCCCGGGGCCCTGGGTCCCGGGCCCCGTGAACGAGGCCCTCGGCTCAGGAGCGCACGGAGCCGATCAGGGCGGAGAAGGCCTGCGGGTCGGCGTCGAAGCCGTGGCTGAACGGACGGAACGACCAGTCGCCGCCCTCGCCGCGGACGAACTCCACGATCGTCGCCGACCGGGCGGCGGGCACGTCCGCGAAGTCGTGGACCAGCAGGTCCGTGTAGCCCTCGCGGACCCGGACGCCCGTACTCCCTATGTCGCCGAAGGTCAGCCGCCCGGCACCCTGCTGTATCGCGACGCCCACCACCACCCGCGTATAGCGCGGGGCCAGCCGCTCCAGCTCCACGGTCATCGCCTCGTCGTAGCCGAAGCCCTGCCCCGTACGGCTGTCGCGGAGCAGCGTGATCGTGCCGTCGGGAGAGCGGCTGCCGAAGTGCACCAGCTGGGCCGGGGCCCCGTAGGCGTCGTCCGCCGTGAAGACGCCCGCGATCAGGTCCAGGTCGTGGACCGGTGCGCCGGAGGGCGCGGGGTCCCACTTGAGCGCCACCTCGACACGTCCGATGCCTTTGCTGAGTCCGCTCATGGTGCTTCCCCTCTCCGCGTACGCCCCCGCGTACGCCTCGCGTCGTACCGTCCGACCCGGGGGAGAACTCAGGGTCGCGGTCGATCACTCATGGTGTCATGCGGCTCCGACAGTGGGCCCTGGAGCGAGGGGGAGAGGAGGGGGCGGGGCGGTGACAAGCCGGATCTCGCCCCACTCTGGCTCGAATCATGCGGAAGAAGGGCCGGACGGGGTGAACTCGCCTTCGACGGCGAGGGATTTGAACGGCCGTCCCGGGGCGGCCCCGGGGTGGTCCCGGGGCACCTGTCAAGGACTGCCGGGGCGGTCGTCCGCCCCGTACGATGGCGCGGTGCTGGTCAAGTGGATTCGCTGCACCGTGATGGACCGTCGAGGGTTCGAGCGGGGGCAGCGGAAATGGGCGGGACTGCTCGGTGAGCCGGGATTCCGGGGCCAGGGCGGCGGGTGGAGCCGGGCTCGGCCGGACGTCGCCCATGTCTTCGCGTTCTGGGAGAGCCGGGCGTTCTACGACTCCTTCATGGCGCGCTCCCACGACCGGCTCGCGGCGACCCAGGCGGGCACCTTCAAGAACGCCCAGGTCAAGCTGTTCGACCACCGCTTCGACGTGAAGACCGGGTTCGAGCCGAGGTTCTCCGACGCCGACGTGGCACGCGTCGCGCACTGCCGGGTCCATGAGGAGCGGGCCGAACACTTCGCCCTCATGCAGGAGAAGGTGTGGAACCCGGCGATGGCCGGTTCCCCGGGCATGCTCCGGGGACTGTTCGGGGAGGCGCCCGGCAGCGAGTTCCTGGTGCTCTCCCTCTGGCAGTCCGCCGCCGAGCACGGCAAGTACCGGGTGGAGCGCATCGAGAGGCTCGGTCTGCGGGCCCACACCGCCGCCGACGTGGCGGCGCTCGACGGCGACGTGGTGCGGCTCGAAGGCGCCTGGACGGTCTGAACCCCCTCCTGGCCGCGCCCGTCCGGGGGAGGCGTTCTAGGGTCGAGGTATGGCAAGACCGCGGCGCATCGTTCTCGTACGGCACGGCGAGTCCGAAGGCAATGTCGACGACACGGTGTACGAGCGCGAGCCCGACCACGCCCTGAGGCTCACCGAGACCGGGTGGCGGCAGGCCGCGGAGACGGGGGAGTGGCTGAGGGACCTCTTCGGGGACGAGGCCGTCAGCGTCTACGTCTCCCCCTACCGGCGCACCCACGAGACGCTGAGCGCCTTCCGGCTGCCCCCTGAGCGGGTCCGGGTGCGCGAGGAGCCCCGGCTGCGGGAGCAGGACTGGGGCAACTGGCAGGAGCGGGAGGACGTACGCCTCCAGAAGGCCTACCGCGACGCCTACGGCCACTTCTTCTACCGCTTCGCCCAGGGCGAGTCCGGCGCGGACGTCTACGACCGGGTCGGGGCCTTCCTGGAGAGCCTCTACCGCAGTTTCGAGGCGCCCGACCACCCGCCCAACGTCCTCCTGGTCACCCACGGACTGACCATGCGCCTGTTCTGCATGCGCTGGTTCCACTGGTCGGTCGCCGACTTCGAGTCCCTGTCGAATCCCGGCAACGCCGAGACCCGCGTCCTGGTGCTCGACGAGGGCGGGCGGTACCGCCTGGACCGGCCTTTCGAGCGCTGGCGCACCCCGGAACCGTACGGACCCACGGGATAGAGTGACCGACCGATGATCGCTGACTCCGCATCCACCCGGCGCTACGACCGTGCCCTGGCCAGCCTGCGCGGGCTGTCCGTGGGAGACGCCCTGGGCTCCCAGTTCTTCGTTCCCGCCCACTACCCTCTGCTGAAGCGGCGCGAGCTGCCCGAAGGTCCCTGGCAGTGGACCGACGACACCGAGATGGCGTGCTCGGTCCTCGCCGTCCTCGCCGAGCACCACCGCGTCGACCAGGACGCCCTGGCCTGGTCCTTCGCCCGCCACCACGACTTCGACCGGGGCTACGGCCCCGCCGTGAACCGGATGCTCCGGCTCGTACGGGAAGGCGGCGACTGGCGCGAACTGGCCGCCGCCCTCTTCCAGGGCCAGGGCTCCTGGGGCAACGGCGCCGCCATGCGGATCGCCCCGCTCGGAGCCTGGTACGCGGACGACCCCGAGCAGGCGACGCACCAGGCCGAGATCTCCGCCTACCCGACCCACCAGCACCGCGAGGCCGTCGTGGGGGCCATGGCGGTGGCCGCCGCGGCGGCTCTGGCGGCCGATCCCGCGGGGCCGCCCACGCCCGAGGCGCTGCTCGACGGGGTCGTCGCCCTGGTCCCGCGCAGCGCGGTGGCCGCCGGGCTGAGGCGGGCCCGGGACATGCTCGACTACGACGACGCGAGCACGGTCGCCGCCGTCCTCGGCAGCGGACGGCGGACCAGCGCGCACGACACGGTCCCCTTCGCCCTCTGGTCGGCGGCGCGTGGCCTCGGCGACTTCACACGGGTCTTCTGGACGACCGCGCAGGTCGGCGGCGACGTCGACACGACCTGCGCCATCGCCGGAGGTGTCGTGGCGGCGGCTTCGACCGGCGCTCCACCGGAGGACTGGCTGCGGCAGACCGAGGAACTGCCGGGGTGGCTGCCGACCGGGCCGGTGTAAGACCCCGGGCAGCGTTCGCGAACGCGATGCCCTGACGGCCGACCAGATGTCAAGGCGGAACTCGGCGAGTGTCGCCGGGGTGTCCATGGACTCCTCCTGGGGCTCAGTTTCCCTTGTTTTACGCGATCTCGGATGAGGGGTGTGCGGCGGTTCCGGTTCGCCGTACGGCCCTCGGCCCCGGCCTGATGATCTACCTGCTTTGGATGTGCGTACGCGAATACGAGAGGAGTCGCGTGAGCGTTGGCTCCGGCCCGTTCACGGCGGTGCGGTCCGGTCCTGGGCCCGTGTGGCGAAGTCCGGGGACGTCCTGACGGAAACCGGGTATCGCACCTGGTGTCGGGCGGCGTAACCTGTCAGGCGCCATGCCGTATGAACCCCCTACTCACACCGTCGAGCGATCGCTCCGGGCGACCACCGGTGCCAAGATCGTCGCCGGAGTCGACGAGGTCGGACGCGGGGCGTGGGCCGGCCCCGTCACCGTGTGCGCGGCCGTCACCGGTCTGCGCCGTCCGCCCGAAGGTCTCACCGACTCCAAACTGATCACCCCCAAACGCCGCACCGCGCTCGCCGCGCAGCTCGAAGAGTGGGTCACCGCGTACGCGCTGGGTGACGCCTCCCCGCAGGAGATCGACGAGCTGGGCATGACCGCCGCCCTGCGACTCGCGGCGGTACGGGCCCTCGAAGGGCTTCCCGTACGGCCCGACGCCGTCATCCTCGACGGCAAGCACGACTACCTCGGCAGCCCCTGGCGAGTCCGTACGGTGATCAAGGGCGACCAGTCCTGCATCGCCGTGGCCGCCGCCTCCGTCATCGCCAAGGTCCGCCGTGACACGGTCATGGCAGAGCTTGGAGATGACGCCGGGGAGTACGGGGCGTACGCGTTCGGCGCCAACGCGGGCTACCCTTCGCCGGTCCACAAAGCGGCGCTCGAAGAACTGGGACCCACTCCCCACCACCGACTTTCCTGGTCGTACCTGGACGCGATGCCCAGGTGGAGCCACCTCAAGAAGGTCCGTCTCTCCGCCGAGGCGGCCGCGTTGCAGAGCGGGGGCCAACTCGGCTTCGACTTCTGAAACTTCCGGTCGCGGGGCCTGATCGAAGAAGCCCGCCATGCGACCGGGGCGCACCTGTGCGCCCACCCGCCGATGCCTCGCGCAGCGGCGTTTGATAGACATCCACCCATGCCTCTCACCCCCGAGGAGCCTCAGATTCACGAGAGCGCCCAGGGTCCCCGCGCCTCCGCGGCCACCGGCCGCCCCGCGCCGACCCCACGTCCCGTACCCGGTCCGCGTTCCGCGGCCTCCCCGCGCCCCGGACGCCCGGTCCCCGGTCCGGCCAAGCCCGCGGCCCCTGCCCGGCAGCCGCACCCCGAAGCCGTGCCGTCGGCTGCGGAAAATCGTTCCGGCGAACCGTCCGAGCCGCAGCTCCAGCTGATCCCGGCCCCCGTCGACGGAGCCCTGGACGCCGCCGAGGAGGCGCTGGACCTGCTCCTGGAGACCGGCCGAGCCCCCGGTGAGGTTCTGGTCCTCACCACCGGCGACCTGCACCCCTGGGCCGCCCACGAGCTGTCCTTCGGCGAGGCGTCCTACTGGGCCCACCAGGACACCGACGACGATGTCTTCTTCGCGCACGCCACCGCCGTGGAGCGGGCGAAGGCCCGTCCCGTGGTCATCGTCGCCCTCAACGGCGGGGACGACCAGGCCGTCGCCCGGGTGCTGCCGCTCGCGCGGGCCCGCGCGAGCGCGCTGCTCGTCGTCTGCGGCGACTCCCAGCTCGTCACGACGCTCCTCGGAGCGAGCGCGGCCGTCTGAACGACCGCCTCTCCCCGCCGGACCTCACCGGGCCCGGCGGGGGCGGCGCGGTCCGCCGCCCCCGGGTCGGCCTCGCGCCCATGACTTCCGGGGCGCTTTCTCCACTTCCGGGGCGTGCCCCCCGTTCCCGGGGCGTGTTCCCCGCTTCCGGGGCGGGGTGGGCCTGCTGCTTCCGGAGCGTGTTCCCGCGTGTGCTTTCCCGGGCTCGGATTCTCCTGCGGGCGTATCCCCCCCCGGGTCCCGATGTGCGGGGCGTGCGTCCTGCGGGTTGCCTTCCGAGGGCTTCTTCTCGTGTGTCGCTTTCCCTGGGCTGTCTTCCGTGCGCTGCCCACCGAGGGTGTTTCCCGTGCGCTGCCCTCCGCAGGCCGCTTCCCTTGTGTTGCTTCCCGTACCGTCAGCGCGCGGCGGCCCGGCGCAGGGGTTCGGCCGCGCCGCTCGCGGTGCGCGGTGTGAGGAGTTCGACTTCGGCGTGCCCCTCGTCCAGTGGCAGAGGGGGAGAGTCGGAACTCGGCCGTCGGCCACCCCGGCCCTCGCCGAGCACCTGCCAACCACCCCGGGTCAGCGTGATGTACGCGCCACAGCGGAGCCCGTGCAGGGTGCAGGCGTCCCGGAGCCCCCACATCCAGGCCCCGTCCTCCTCGGTCCACCGCTCGTCGCCCTCGCGGCAGTACAGCAGGACCGCGGTCCTGACCGGGGTCCGTCTGCGCAGGTCGTGCGGGATGACCCGGCGCAGATGCGCGAGGAGCGCGTTGCGGAACTCCCAGCCGTCCGCCGGGGCGGGGCGACGGACGAACGAGGCGCTGGCCGTGAGCCGTTCCTCGTGGTCGAGGACCCCCAGGACCGCCATGGCGGGCGTGGGCGCGTGACGCGAATGGAGACCGCTCACGACCTCACGCGGATTGCGCAGCAGGGGAATTCCCGCCGCGGCCCACTCGGCCGGTTCGAGTATCCGGGCGAGGCGGCTGGTGGACTCGGACGATGATCTGAGCGAGGCGGCTGTGGGCGGAGCGAATCCGAGGGTCACGGTCCTCCCTTCGGATACGCGCCCGCTAGGCGGGCAAGGTCGGGTGAGGGCGCACCACGGCACAGTCCTTCCGGACCGCTGAAGGGCCGTGCGAGGCGGTTTCCCAATTCTTGCCGCCCCGTGCGCGGGCGGCAACGAGCAATTGAGGACGCTGACGGGTATGCGTGGGTATGCCTCTCATATCCCTGCCCAGTTGCTCATTGTTCACTCCCCGTTTCCTTCCCCGTTTCACCCCTGGACGGCAAGCACCAGCGGAAACACTCCTTCCGCTCCGGCCCGCCGCAGCAGCCGCGCCGCCACCGCCAAGGTCCAGCCGCTGTCCGACAGGTCGTCGACCAGGAGGATCGGCCCCCCGGCCGCAGCCACCCGCCCGGCCAGTTCGGCGGGAACGGTCAGGGCCTTCTGGAGCCCCGTCACCCGCTGGGCGCTGTTGGTCCGGGACGGCCGGACGTCCTCCGCCTCCGGCGCGTACTCCACCGAACCGAGCAGGGGCATCCTGCCGATCTCGGCGATCCGCTGCCCCAGCGAACCCACCAGTCGAGGTCTGCGGCGGGAGGCGACCGTGACCACCCCGGCGGGTCTCGCCGGAGCGTCCGCGGTCCCCGAGGCCCAGCCCCCGGGCCCCTTGGCCCAGTCGGCGAGCACCTGCACGACCGCCTGTACGACATCGTCCGGCACCGGTCCGTCCGCCGCACCGTCGGCCAGCAGCGGACGCAGCCGGTTGCCCCAGCCGATGTCCGAGAGGCGCCCGAGGGCCCGCCCGCCGGAGGACTGCTCTCCGGCCGGGATGCGGCCCTTCAGGTCGACTCCGACGGCGGCCAGCCCCGTCGGCCACATCTTCCGGGGCTCGACCTCCACGCCCGGCCGCCCCAACTCGCCCTTCGCCGCGTCGAGCGCCGCGTCGGACACCTTCGGGTCGAAGCGGTTCCCCGCGCAGTTGTCGCAGCGGCCGCACGGAGCGGCCTCCTCGTCGTCCAGCCGGCGCCGCAGGAACTCCATACGGCAGCCGTCCGTCGTCGCGTAGTCCCGCATCGCCTGCTGCTCGACGGCCCGCTGCCGCGCCACCCAGGCGTACCGCTCCGTGTCGTACACCCAGGGCTGCCCCGTGCTCTCCCAGCCGCCCTTGACCCGGCGCACCGCACCGTCCACGTCCAGGACCTTGAGCATCGTCTCCAGACGGGTCCTGCGCAGCTCCACCAGCGGCTCCAGAGCGGGCAGCGACAACGGCCTGCCCGCCCGCGCGAGCACGTCGACGGTCCGCCGCACCTGCTCCTCCGGAGGGAAGGCCACCGAGGCGAAGTAACGCCAGATCGCCTCGTCCTCCTGTCCGGGCAGGAGCAGCACCTCCGCGTGCTCGACCCCACGCCCGGCGCGGCCGACCTGCTGGTAGTACGCGATCGGCGAGGACGGCGACCCGAGATGCACCACGAAGCCCAGGTCCGGCTTGTCGAAACCCATGCCGAGGGCCGAGGTCGCCACGAGCGCCTTGACCCGGTTCGCCTGTAGGTCTTCCTCCGCCTGCTGCCGATCGGCGTTCTCCGTACGGCCCGTGTACGAGGACACCGTGTACCCGCACTGGCGCAGATAGGCCGTGACCTCGTCGGCCGCGGCGACCGTGAGCGTGTAGACGATCCCGGAGCCGGGCAGCTCGCCGAGGTGGTCGGCCAGCCAGGCCAGCCGGTGCGCCGCGTCCGGCAGCCGCACCACGCCCAGACTCAGGCTTTCCCGGTCCAGCGGCCCCCGCAGCACGAGGGCGTCCGTGCCGACGCCCGTGCCGAGCTGCTCGGCCACGTCGGCCGTCACCCGGGCGTTCGCCGTCGCCGTCGTCGCGAGGACCGGAACGCCCGGGGGGAGGTCCGCCAGCATCGTGCGCAGCCTGCGGTAGTCCGGCCGGAAGTCGTGCCCCCAGTCCGAGATGCAGTGCGCCTCGTCGACCACGAGGAGTCCCGTGGCCGCCGCGAGACGAGGCAGCACCTGATCGCGGAAGTCGGGATTGTTGAGCCGCTCCGGGCTCACCAGCAGGACGTCGACCTCGCCGGCGGCCACCTCCTCCTGCACGGTGTCCCACTCCTCGGTGTTCGAGGAGTTGATCGTGCGGGCGCGGATCCCCGCACGGGCCGCCGCCTCCACCTGGTTGCGCATCAGCGCGAGCAGCGGGGAGACGATCACGGTCGGGCCGCTGCCGCGCTCACGGAGCAGCGAGGTCGCCACGAAGTAGACCGCCGACTTGCCCCAGCCCGTCCGCTGCACCACCAGGGCCCGACGTCGGTCGGCGACCAGGGCCTCGATCGCCCGCCACTGGTCCTCGCGCAGTCTCGCCTTGCCCGTCGGGTCCGAGACGAGACGGGCGAGCACGGTGTCGGCGGCGGTCCGGAGGGCGGCGCGGTCTTCCAGGGGAGTCGCTTGAGTCATGCCCCCATGCAACCCGATGCCTCGGACATCGGGCGAACGAGGCACCGGATCTGTGGATAACTTCGCCGACGGCGGACGCCTCGCTCCGGGAGTTATCCACAGGGGTTTCGGAATTCGGGAGATCACGAGACCGTCCTGACCATGAACGCGAACCACCACGAAACCAGTGGACTCTCCCGTACCCCACAGATCACCCTGCGCGGCCCCGCGGAGCTGGCCGACGCCCTGCCGTTCGTGCTGGGCTTCCACCCCACCGACTCCGTCGTCCTGGTCGCCCTCCACGGCGAGCGCGGCCGCTTCGGCGGCCGGGTCAGGCTCGGCATCCCCCGCTCGCCGGGCGAATGGGACTCGACCGCCGACCACCTCGCCGAATGCCTTGTCGAAGGGGACTCAAGGAAGGGCACGCGCCCGGACGGCATCGTGGTCTTCCTCTGCCAGGACCCCGAGCCCGGCGAGACGGGCCGGGGAGTCATGGAGCGCCTGCGCCCCTTCGCCCAGCGCCTGCGCACCGCCTGCGGCGCCCTGGACATCCCCGTCTGCGAGGCCCTCTGCATCACCGACGGCCTGTACTTCTCCTACTGCTGCCCCGACGTCCGTTGCTGTCCGTCGGACGGCACCCCGCTCGCACTCAGCGGAACGACGGTGATGGCGGCGACCGCGACCTACGCCGGAGTGCGGGTGCGGGGCTCCCTCAGGGACATGGAGAACCGGTTCAGGCCCTCCGCCGGGCCCGGCGAGGAACCGCAGCGAACGGCGCTCGACACGAGCGCCGCCTCGATCGTCCCGGAGATCCTCACGGACGCCGGGGGCAAGGGGCGCGAGGAGGTGCGCGAGCGGACGCTGAAGCTCGCCCGGGAGGTCCTCCGCCGCTTCGCGAACCCGAAGAACGAGGGGAACGCGGCCGGGAAGGGGAGCCCGGTCGCACCGAGCGCGCCGAGGACGACCACCGGCGCCACGGCCGAGAGGGACACGACCGACGACGCCCTGATCGGCACCGACGAGGCGGCCGCGCTGATCCTCGGCCTCCAGGACCGCGTCACCCGGGACCGGGCCGCCGAATGGATGGAAGGCTGGGAGGGCCCCGCCGCCCTGCGCCTCTGGCGGGTACTCGCCAGGCGCTGCGTCACCCCGTACCAGGAGCACGCCGCCGCCCCGCTCACCCTCGCCGGCTGGACCGCCTGGTCGACCGGAGACGAGCCGACCGCCCGGGTCGCCCTCGGACTCGCTCTCGAAGCCGACCCTGAGTACGTCTTCGCCCGCCTCCTGCACCAGGCGTGCAATGAAGGGCTCGACCCGGAGTCGCTGCGCTCCTGCCTGCGGGCCGAGCGGGACTCCCGGCTCGCGGTGGAGGAACCCGCCCCGGCGGCCGAGCGGCGGCCCCGGACGCGCACGGCCCGCCCGCAGGGCGCCCGGCTGTCCCTTGCCAAGCCAGGCCGCCAGACCGGAGGAAACCGCAGGCCGGGCGCCGGAGTACGGCCCGGCGGCCCTGCGGCGGCGCGGCCGGGGAGCGGCGCTCCGAGGCCCGGCGGGCCGCGCGGTAGCCGGAGCGGGCGATGACATGCATATCGGGGGACCGGGCCGTCCGTAGAGCCCTTGTCGTCCCATCGGTCGGGGATGGGACGACGGACCGGGCCAGACGTGTGAGGGGCCTCGTGGCACAGCGGAGAAGTCCTCTCGGATGGATCCGCGGGGCGTGTTTATCGTCAGGGAGACGACTATGATCTCCGCATGCCTCCCTACGACCCTTCGGCCTTTCCGCCCTTCGCCGTCACCGTCGATCTGGTCGTGCTCACCGTGCGGCACCACGCGCTCTGCACCCTGGTCGTGCGGCGCGGCGAGGAGCCGTACGAGGGACATTGGGCGCTGCCCGGAGGCTTCGTGCGGGCGGAGGAGGACCTCGGGGCGGCCGCCGCACGCGAACTGGTCGAGGAGACCGGACTCCGCGCCCACGACCCGGGCGCCCCGCCGCCGGAGACGGGCAACGGCGCGCACCTTGAGCAGTTGGCGACCTACGGGGCGCCCGACCGTGACCCGCGCATGCGGGTGGTGAGCGTGGCCCATCTGGCCCTCGCGCCGGACCTTCCGGCGCCGAAGGCGGGCGGGGACGCGGATAGTGCCCGCTGGGCGCCCGTCGAGGAGCTGCTCGGCGAGATCGGGCCCGCCGGTCCGGACGGAGAGGCCGGGGGCGCCCCCGGCGCGCTCGCCTTCGATCACGGCCGCATCCTCGCCGACGGGGTGGAGCGGGCCCGCTCCAAGATCGAGTACTCCTCGCTCGCCACCGCCTTCTGCCCGCCGGAGTTCACGGTCGGAGAGCTGCGACGGGTCTACGAGGCCGTCTGGGGGGTCTCCCTCGACCCGCGCAACTTCCACCGGAAGGTGACCGGAACGCCCGGATTCCTCGTTCCGGCCGGTGGCACCACGACCCGTCAGGGAGGGCGCCCCGCCCAGCTCTTCAGGGCGGGTGGGGCCACTCTCCTCAACCCTCCGATGCTGCGGCCCGAGATCTGACGGGCGGATCCGGTCGGCACCCCGCAAGGTCAACCTTGCGCCGAAAGTCCGAAATGTAGCGTTATCTTGCTGCGGTAGCGCCGCCCTGCCGCGGAGCGGTGTCATCTACCGCGAGAGAAGCGATGCTCCAGGCCATCGGACTGACCAGCACTCCCCGCCGCGATCGCCCGCCAGCCGTGGACGATCTGACCTTCGAGGCCCGGCCAGGAGCCGTGACGGCCCTCCTCGGCCCCCCGGGCTCCGGCAAGACCACCACCCTCAGGCTCATGCTCGAACTCGAGCCCGGCCGGGGCGTCACCTACTTCCGAGGGCGTCCGCTCCATGGCATCGCCGATCCGCCACGCGAAGTCGGCGTACTCCTCGGCGACGTTCCCGGACACCCCTCCCGCACGCTCAGAGGCCAGTTGAGGATGCTCGGTGCCGCCTTGGGCGTCCCCACCGCACGGGCCGACGAACTGGCCCGGACCGTGGGGCTCGCCGGTCTGGAGCGCCGAAGGATCGGCACGCTTCCGATCGGCGCCGACCGTCGGCTGGGGCTCGCCTCGGCCCTGTTGGGCGACCCGCACACCCTGCTGCTCGACGAGCCGGGCGCCGGTCTCTCCCCAGCCGAGAGCGCCTGGCTGCACGAACTGCTGCGCGGCCACACGTCCGACGGCGGGACCGTCCTCTACACGACGGACGACCCCAAGGACGCGGCACGCCACGCCGACCGCGTCGTCACGCTCGACGGCGGCAGGCTCGTCGCGGACCAGGACGCCGTGGAGTTCGCCCGCACCCGGCTTCGCCCCCGGGTCTCCGTCCGTACCCCCCAGGCCGTCCGGCTGGCCGCGGTCGTCACTCAGGAGGCCAGGGCCGCCCGGCGCCCGGTCGAGGTCGTGGCGGAGGAGGGCAACCGGCTCTCCGTCTACGGGAGCGACTGCGCGGCCATCGGCGACGCGGCCTTTCGCCACGGCGTCCCGATCCACCGGCTCACCACGGAGACGGGAGACATGGGCCCGCTCCGACGCACTGGTTCCGGGGCTACGGGGACCGGGAAGGCGGCCACCCCGGGAAAGGGCGAAGCCAAGGGGACTGTTCCCAGGAAGGACGGACCTGGCGCGACGGGCGGACCCGCAGCGGCGGGCCCGGGGAGGAACGGGCCTGGAGTGACGTGCCCGGAGACGGGTGGATTTGAAGTGATGGGCCTGGGGACGGGTGGACCTGAAGTGGCGGGCCCGGGGAAGGGTAGGCACGAAGCGGTGGGCCCGGAGGGGGAACCCGATCAAGGAGGCCCGGGAAACGGCGCCCTCGGGAGAGTCGGCCCAGGCCCCACGGGCGGCCCCACAGATGGCCCCGCAGTCGGCTCCCCCTCGGGTCGGCCCTCCCCGGCTACCACCGGGGCCGTACCCCCGTCCGCACCACCCGCACCCTCGGCAGCCGCCCCCGTCACGCTCACGCCGGGGGCGCCACCCGTCGGCACGGCCCCGACCGTCGGGTCGTCCGCCGCCTCCACCCCCGTCGAGCCCGACCCGGCCCCCGCCCCCCGGAACCCGGTCCGCGCACCCCTCCGGCCCCTTCGCTACGAGCTGCACCGGTTGCTGGGAGTGCCGTCCACGCCCCTCGTCGCCGGGGGAGTCCTGCTCCTCTCCCTGACGCTCGCCCTGCTGCTCGGGCGAGGGGGCCGCGCCGCCCTGCCCGCCGTCCTCGCCGGCTGGCCGGCGATCTCCCCGTTGCCGCCCGCCGCGCTCGGCGCGGGGCTGCTCGGCGCCTTCTCCTTCGGCGAGGAGTACCGCTACCCCGCACTGACCACCGGGCGGGGCGCCGTGCCCCGCAGGCCCGGCCTGCTGCTGGCGAAGCTCGCCGTCTCCGCGCTCGTCGCGCTGGGTCTCGGGGTGCTCGTCGTACTGGCCGACTTGGGGGCCTTGCGGCTCGTCCATGGAGCCGAGCTGGTCCCCGTACCGGAGAACTGGTCGGCGCTCGCTGCCAGTTGGCTGGGTCTGTTGGTCGGCTGCGCCTGGGCCGGAGTGCTCGGGGCCGGGGTGTTCCGGGCGGCGGCGGCCGGAGTGGCCGCCGTCCTCGCGGTGCCGGTCGCCTTCGTCCCGCTGCTTCAGAAGGTGCTGACCGGGCCGACGGTGCGGTCGGCGGCCGGGCTTCCGGCGCGACTGCGCGAGTTCGTGGGGCCGCAGTGGTCCCCGGCTTTGGAGCGCTGGCTGGCGGGGACGCTGCACGTACTGGGGCAGCCTGCGGGGGTGGCGCTCACGCTCACGCTGGCGGGGCTTTCCTGTGCCTACGTGTTCACGGGCCTTCGCCGTAAGGCCCGTTGGTGATCGGATACTGACCGAATCGCTTCGATCGTTTGCCAACTGCCTTGATATGGGCGCTGCATGTCCGACTAATCGTCAATTGTGTAGGAGGTGCCGATCACCCTTTCGTGTGCTTTTCACCAAAGACCTCAAGGGTCACGGAAGCAACGCCGACAAAGGATGCGTGAGTACCCTTGCGCACACCATGATGACCGCCGCCCGCCCTGTCGACTCCGGCCTCGGAGCCCCTGGCGAGCTTGACCGCTACCCCTACGCGGAGGCCCCCGCCGCCGGCCGCGTGGGCCCGCCCTCCTGGGAGGGGGCGGATACCGACCTGGGCCGCGTCGGCCGCCGGAGCGCCGGCAGCCGTGGGCGCGGCCTGCACGGACAGCTCGTCCAGCAGCTCGGCCAGATGATCGTCTCCGGGGACCTCGGAGCCGACCGCCCGCTCGTCCCCGAGGAGATCGGGCAGCGGTTCGAGGTCTCGCGCACCGTCGTGCGCGAATCGCTGCGCGTCCTTGAGGCGAAAGGACTCGTCAGCGCCCGCCCGAACGTCGGCACCCGGGTCCGCCCCGTCAGCGACTGGAACCTGCTCGATCCGGACATCATCGAGTGGCGCGCCTTCGGGCCGCAGCGGGACGACCAGCGCCGCGAGCTGATCGAGCTCCGCTGGACGATCGAGCCCCTGGCCGCCCGGCTCGCCGCCGGGCACGGACGCGAGGACGTGCAGCAGCGGCTCGCCGACATGGTCGAGATCATGGGCCACGCGTTCACCCAGGGAGACGGCATTACCTTCTCCCGTGCCGACGCCGAGTTCCACTCCCTCCTCATCCAGCTCGCGGGGAACCGGATGCTGGAGCACCTCTCCGGGATCGTCGCCGCCGCGCTCCAGGTGTCCGGAGGCCCCGTCACGGGCTGCGACCGCCCGAGCGAGCCCTGCCTCGCCCACCACGCCCGGATCGTGGACGCGCTGGCGGCGGGAGACGCCCATGCCGCCGAGGCGGCCATGAGGCAGCTGCTCATGGTCCACCCCGAGGTGGACCGCGTCGTCCCCGCCCCGCGCGAACACTGACCCGCGGGCCGTGGCCGGGGGTGCGGAGGCGCGGGCATCGCGCGCCGCCGAGTGCGAGTGCCGCCCGGGGAGCCTGTGAGGTTCCCCGGGCGGCGTCAGGGTTCCGGTGGCGGGAATGTACGCTGATCTACTCCTCTGCGTTATTTGCCGTACATGAGGTGTGACTCGGGCCACGAAGATTGGGCGTAACACTCCTCCGAGCCGTGCGATGACTTAAGAGGTGACGGCCGAGGAAGGAATACAGCAGCCGATGGAGGCGCTGTGCAGTTCCCCGGTCCAGCCCGCGCCGTCGGCACATTCCCCGTCGACGGTCGTCGGCTCCAGCCCGATCCAGGGCGGGGCCGGAAGCCGTTTCCATCGTTCCGAGAGGTTGTTCGTGTCGGCCAGCACATCCCGTACGCTCCCGCCGGAGATCGCCGAGTCCGAGTCTGTGATGGCGCTCATCGAGCGGGGAAAGGCTGATGGGCAGATCGCCGGCGATGACGTGCGTCGGGCCTTCGAAGCTGACCAGATTCCGCCAACCCAGTGGAAGAATGTTCTGCGCAGCCTCAATCAGATCCTCGAGGAAGAGGGTGTGACGCTGATGGTCAGTGCAGCGGAGTCGCCGAAGCGCGCCCGCAAGAGCGTCGCAGCGAAGAGCCCGGTCAAGCGCACCGCCACCAAGACCGTCACCGCCAGGACGACCGTGACGAAGACCACCGTCTCGGCCACGACCGCCGGCGCGGCCGAGGACTCGGCCGACGAGGCCGGTTCGCCCGCCAAGAAGGCGGCCGCGAAGAAGACCGTCGCCAAGAAGACGGTCGCCAAGAAGACCGTCGCGAAGAAGACGGCGGCCAAGAAGACCGCGTCCAAGAAGGACGCCGACGACCTCGGCGAGGGCGAGGAGCTCCTTGAGGACGTCGCGCCCGGCAAGGGCGAGGAAGAGGAGACCGAGGGCGAGAGCAAGGGCTTCGTCCTGTCTGACGAGGACGAGGACGACGCTCCGGCCCAGCAGGTCGCCGTCGCCGGTGCCACCGCCGACCCGGTCAAGGACTACCTGAAGCAGATCGGCAAGGTCCCGCTGCTCAACGCCGAGCAGGAGGTCGAGCTCGCCAAGCGCATCGAGGCCGGCCTGTTCGCCGAGGACAAGCTCGCCAACTCGGACAAGCTCGCGCCGAAGCTCAAGCGTGAGCTGGAGATCATCGCCGAGGACGGCCGCCGCGCCAAGAACCACCTCCTGGAGGCCAACCTCCGTCTGGTGGTCTCCCTGGCCAAGCGCTACACCGGCCGCGGCATGCTCTTCCTGGACCTGATCCAGGAGGGCAACCTGGGTCTGATCCGCGCGGTCGAGAAGTTCGACTACACCAAGGGCTACAAGTTCTCCACGTACGCCACCTGGTGGATCCGTCAGGCCATCACTCGCGCCATGGCCGACCAGGCCCGCACCATCCGTATCCCGGTGCACATGGTCGAGGTCATCAACAAGCTCGCGCGCGTGCAGCGTCAGATGCTCCAGGACCTGGGCCGCGAGCCCACCCCGGAGGAGCTGGCCAAGGAACTCGACATGACCCCCGAGAAGGTCATCGAGGTCCAGAAGTACGGTCGCGAGCCGATCTCCCTCCACACCCCGCTGGGTGAGGACGGCGACAGCGAGTTCGGCGACCTGATCGAGGACTCCGAGGCGGTCGTCCCGGCCGACGCGGTGAGCTTCACGCTCCTCCAGGAGCAGCTGCACTCCGTCCTCGACACGCTCTCCGAGCGTGAGGCGGGCGTCGTCTCGATGCGCTTCGGTCTCACCGACGGCCAGCCGAAGACGCTGGACGAGATCGGCAAGGTCTACGGCGTGACCCGTGAGCGGATCCGTCAGATCGAGTCGAAGACGATGTCGAAGCTGCGTCACCCGTCGCGCTCGCAGGTGCTGCGCGACTACCTCGACTGATCCGGACCCGCCGCCGAGGCGAGGCACGGAGTGTGTGAAGGGCCCGGTTCCCCGAGGGGAGCCGGGCCCTTCGGCCGTATGCGAGGTGCGCGGAACGGGCTTATGCCCGACGCTGGGTGAATCGACGTCGACGGAGAGTCAGGAGACTCCATGCGTGGTTCCCTCAGCCGGGCCTTGACGGGCGCCCTGGGCGTGCTCGCCGCGATGGCGGGCCCACTGGCCTCCGCCGCCCCCGTGGCCGCCGACAGCGTCGTGGTGGGCGGCCGACAGACCCGGAGCGCGGAGGCGCCGTGGGTCGTGGCGCTGTCGAGCCGTGACCGGTTCGGGGGTACGCGCGCGGGGCAGTTCTGCGGGGGCGTGGCCGTCGCGCCGACGAAAGTACTCACGGCGGCCCACTGCCTCGGCCGTGACGTGCTCGACGGCGAGCCGGAGGACGTACGCGACTTCGCCGTCATCGCGGGCCGCGCGGCGCTCGGCGGGCCGGGCGGCGAGGAGATCCGGGTCTCCGACACCTGGGTCGCCCCCGGCTACGACCCGGACGTCAACACGGGCGACCTCGCGGTACTCACTCTGGCGCGCCCGCTGCCCCGTTCGTATGTCATCGGTGTGGCCCGCGCGGGGGACAAGGCGGAGGCGCCGGGAACCGAGGCCGATGTCTACGGCTGGGGAGACACGACCGGCCATGGGGCCTACGCCTCTACGCTGAGGACGGCACGAGTGCGCGTACTGCCGGATACGGAGTGCGAGCGGGCGTACCCGGGAGGTTTCGGGGGCACGTACCGAAGTCGGTCGATGCTGTGCGCGGGGGACCCCGAGGGCGGCAGGGACGCCTGTCAGGGCGACAGCGGCGGGCCGTTGGTGGCGCGGGGTCTGCTCATCGGTCTGGTGTCCTGGGGCAGCGGCTGCGGCGACGCGCGGAGTCCCGGTGTCTACACCCGTGTCTCGGCCGTGCTGCCGCCCGGTCTGCGGAAGTCCCTGCCGGACGCCCGGTCGTAGCGGTGCGGCCGGTGCGTGAGCGGTGCGTGGGTACGAGAACGGGCGGCCACCCCCCTGGAGATGCGGGGATGACCGCCCGATATCCGGTGCGGTCAACCGGATCTGGGCTCGTCGTGGATGCGAAGCGTCAGTGTTCGTCGCCGACCGTGCGGGCCGGCACATCCGTCAGCCGGTCCGTCTCATCCTGTATCTCAACGGCGATCTTCTTGAGTTCCGGCTCGAACTTGCGTCCGTGGTGGGCGCAGAAGAGCAAGTCACCTCCGCTGGTCAGGACGACACGCAGGTATGCCTGGGCGCCGCAGCGGTCGCAGCGGTCAGCGGCCGTCAGGGGGCTCGCGGGGGTCAGAACAGTAGTCACGTCGCCTCTTCTCTAGCTCGACGAGCTGTCGTACCAGGGTCAACATCCAACCAGGCCGAAAACGTTCCCGCTCGCGGCTTTTCCTTGAAACTTCTTCCTAGGTGGCTGTTTGCTGCCGGTTGGCGGCGAATGAGCCGTATTGCGTCGCTCTACGGGTTTCGCGTTGCTTGTGTCGGTTGGCCCTCCCGGCGCGGTCGCCGGTTGTTCATGAGGACGTGCCCGGAGCCTAAATGGTTCATGCCTGGAAGGGAACGTGATGTTCGCGTCACCCCAACGAGGGATCGAACACCCATGCGACCCTGGACTAGCATGAGGAAGCGGGGTGGGTGGCGTGACAACGGCTCTACCAGGCATCGGTACCCTCTGTGCGGTGACCGATGCCCGGCCCTACCCCACGGGGCCTGATTTCAAATTCAGCGAGGAGCGAACCGCGTGACCGCCGAAACGTCCGTGCCGTCCAGTGCGCTGCTGACCGCAGACCGTGACGGTTCCAACTACACCGCGCGGCACCTGCTCGTCCTCGAAGGACTCGAAGCGGTCCGCAAGCGCCCCGGCATGTACATCGGGTCCACCGACAGCCGTGGCCTGATGCACTGCATCTGGGAGATCATCGACAACTCCGTCGACGAAGCCCTCGGCGGCTTCTGCGACCACATCGACGTCATCCTCCACGACGACGGCTCCGTCGAGGTCCGGGACAACGGCCGGGGCATCCCGGTCGACGTCGAGCCGAAGACCGGCCTCTCCGGCGTCGAGGTCGTCATGACCAAGCTGCACGCGGGCGGCAAGTTCGGCGGCGGTTCGTACGCGGCGTCCGGTGGTCTGCACGGCGTCGGCGCATCCGTGGTCAACGCCCTGTCGGCGCGCCTCGACGTCGAGGTCGACCGGAACAGCGCCACCCACACCATCAGCTTCCGCCGGGGCGTCCCCGGCATCTTCACCGAGGCGGGCCCCGACAGCCCCTTCGACCCGGGCAACGGCCTCCGCAAGGGCAAGCGCGTCCCCAAGACCCGCACCGGCACGCGCGTGCGCTACTGGGCGGACCGGCAGATCTTCCTCAAGGACGCCAAGCTGTCCTTGGAGACGCTGCACCAGCGCGCCCGGCAGACCGCCTTCCTCGTGCCCGGCCTCACCATCGTCGTCCGCGACGAGCGGGACCTCGCGGGCATCGGCAAGAGCGAGGAGACCTTCCGCTTCGACGGCGGCATCAGCGAGTTCTGCGAGTACCTCGCGCAGGACAAGGCCGTCTGCGACATCCAGCGCCTCACCGGACAGGGCACCTTCAAGGAGACCGTTCCCGTCCTCGACGAGCGCGGCCACATGACCCCGACCGAGGTCACCCGTGAACTCGCCGTCGACGTCGCCCTGCGCTGGGGCACCGGCTACGACACCACGGTCAAGTCCTTCGTCAACATCATCGCCACCCCCAAGGGCGGCACCCATGTCTCCGGCTTCGAGCAGGCCGTCACCAAGACGGTGAACGAGGTGCTGCGCTCCGCCAAGATGCTGCGCGTCGCCGAGGACGACATCGTCAAGGACGACGCCCTCGAAGGCCTCACGGCCGTCGTGACGGTCCGCCTCGCCGAGCCGCAGTTCGAGGGCCAGACCAAGGAGGTCCTCGGTACCTCCGCCGCCCGCCGGATCGTGGCGAACGTGGTCGCGAAGGAACTCAAGGCCTTCCTCACCTCGACCAAGCGCGACGCCAAGGCGCAGGCCCGCGCCGTTCTGGACAAGGCCGTCGCGGCGGCCCGCACCCGGATCGCCGCGCGCCAGCACAAGGAGGCGCAGCGCCGGAAGACCGCGCTGGAGTCCTCCTCGCTGCCGGCCAAGCTGGCCGACTGCCGCAGCGACGACGTGGAGCGCAGCGAACTCTTCATCGTCGAGGGAGACTCCGCCCTCGGTACGGCCAAGCTGGCCCGCAACAGCGAGTTCCAGGCGCTGCTGCCGATCCGGGGCAAGATCCTCAACGTCCAGAAGTCCTCTGTCTCGGACATGCTCAAGAACGCCGAGTGCGGAGCGATCATCCAGGTCATAGGAGCGGGCTCGGGCCGCACCTTCGACATCGACGCGGCCCGCTACGGGAAGATCGTCCTCCTGGTCGACGCCGACGTCGACGGCGCGCACATCCGCTGCCTGCTGCTCACGCTCTTCCAGCGCTACATGCGGCCCATGGTCGAGGCGGGCAGGGTCTTCGCCGCGGTGCCCCCGCTGCACCGCATCGAACTCGTCCAGCCCAAGAAGGGCCAGGACAAGTACGTCTACACGTACTCGGACAACGAACTGCGGCAGACTCTGCTGGAGTTCCAGCGCAAGGGGGTCCGCTACAAGGACTCCATCCAGCGGTACAAGGGCCTCGGAGAGATGGACGCCGACCAGCTCGCGGAGACCACGATGGACCCGCGCCACCGCACTCTGCGCCGGATCAACATCGGCGACCTGGACGCGGCCGAGCAGGTCTTCGACCTCCTCATGGGCAATGACGTGGCGCCTCGCAAGGAGTTCATCACCGGCTCGGCGGCGACCCTGGACCGTTCGCGCATCGACGCCTGAGGCTCTCCACCCGTGGGTGGAGCAACACGCTCCACCCACGGGCCGATCACACACTCCTCCACTCTCCGTAGCATGGAAATGACGGAGGGGGACGGATCATGGTGGACACGCTCGACCGAGCACCGACGCGGAACACGGAGAGCGCCGGGAGCGCGGAGAGCACGCAGGGCAGGGAGGCTCCCGGGAGCGCCTGGCCCTCGCGGGAGGCGCTCACCCGGGTGGGAGTGCCCCGAGGGCGGATCGTCCTCGACTACTTCCTGATCGCGGCCCTGAGCGTCTGGGTCCTCGTCGGCTGCTACGCCTCGGGGGCGTTCGGCGGCTGGTACGTCCCGGTGCCTCCGATCGGCTTCGGACTCTGCGGTCTCGCGGCGCTCCGCTACCACCACACGACCCTCGGCCATCGAGCGGCCGCGTCGCTGGGATTGCTCTCGGTGATGGCCCTCTGCGGACTGGGGGCCTACGCTGCCGGGGCTCCGGCGTCCGCGACCGTGATGTGGATAGTCGTCTCGGTCATGGCGATGGAGCGGCTGCCGCTCCGACTGGGACTGGCCACGGTGGCGGTACTCGTCCCCGGCTTCGTGGAAGCCGACGAGACCGGGTTGCTCGGGGCGGGCATCACCACGGCGGCCGTGCTTCTCGCGGGGTACTCGCTCCGGCTGGACGCCCAGGCCAGGGGCGCCGGATTCCAGCTGCTGGCGCAGGAGCGGCTCGCCAGGGAGGCCGAGGCCGCCTCGGCGGCGCTCGCCGAGCGGGCCAGGATCGCCCGAGAGATACACGACGTGCTCGCCCACAGCCTCTCTGCGCAGATGGTGCATCTGGAGGTCGCCCGGCTCCAGATCGAGTCGGGAGCTGAGCCGTCGGAGGTGCTCAAGCTCGTGACCTCGGCCCGCGCCATGGCCAGGGAAGGCCTCGCCGAGACCCGGCACGCCCTGTCGGCCCTGCGTGGCGAGATGGTGCCCGTCGAGGACTACCTGCGGGACCTGGCACGGGAGGGCAAGGCCCGGGTCGATGTCACGGGAGAGCGCAGGGAGTTGCCCGCCGAAGCCTCCCAGGCGGTGCGGAGAGTGGCTCAGGAAGCCCTCACCAATGTGCGCAAGCACGCTCCCGGGGCCCACACGAGCATCCTGCTCTCCTACGAGCCGGGCCGGGTCTCCCTGGAGATACGGGACTCGGGGCCGCCACTGACGGAGGAGGACCGAGGCGGGACCGGGCTCGGTTCCTCGGGCTCCGGATACGGGCTGCGCGGTATGCGGGAGCGTGCCGAACTGCTCGGGGGCAGCCTGGACGCGGGGCCCGAGGGGCCCGGGTTCGCGGTGCGGCTGCGGGTGCCGGCGTGAGCGCCCTGGATCAGGCCGACGACCGGCGCGCGGAGCGGTCGGGCCAGGCGGTGTCGGACCGGGCGGAGCTGTCGGAACGGGTGAGGGCGGGCGCCTCCGTGCTGCGGGTGGTGGTCGCCGACGACCAGGCTGTGGTGCGGGAGGGGATCGTGATGCTGCTCACGCTGCTTCCCGGAGTGGAGGTGGTGGGGGCGGCCCGGGACGGGGAGGAGGCCGTCGAACTCACCGCCGGACTCTCGCCCGATGTGGTCCTGATGGACCTTCGGATGCCCCGGTGCGACGGGGTCGAGGCCACCCGCCGGATACGCGAGCGACACCCCGGGACGGAGGTCGTCGTGCTCACCACGTACGCCGACGACGACTCGCTGTTCCCGGCGCTGCGGGCCGGAGCGCGGGGGTATCTCACCAAGGACGCGGACGGAGAGGAGATCCTGCGAGCCCTGCGGGATGTGACCGACGGGCGGGCGGGGCTCTCGCCCACCGTGCAGCGACGGTTGATCGAACAGCTGATGGAGGCCCCCGCCGGACCGCCCGTTCCCCAGGCGGAGGGGCTCACCGAGCGGGAGACGGAAGTGATCACACTGGTCGCGGACGGGCTCTCCAACCAGGAGATCGCGACCCGGCTGCGGATCTCGACGGCCACGGTGAAGACCCACATCAACAACCTCTTCGCGAAGACGGGCGTACGCGATCGAGCCCAGGCCGTGCGCTACGCGTATCAGCACGGTCTGGTCAGGACACCTGGGAGAAGGGGCACTTGATGGGGTGAAAGACGGGGATGACGATTGGTGATGGAGGTGACCAAGTCCACCGGCTGCCCGTCGAGGAGGGCGAGCGACTCGGTGAACGAGGGGCGGGGGCGGCCGAGAGGGTGGGCGAGTAGGCGACGGCGGAGACCCGGAGTCCGGGCACCTTGGCGGTGCGGGCGACGTTGGCCCGGACGGCCCGGACGGCCCGGACGGCCCGGACGGCCCGGACGGCCCGGACGGCCCAGGACCCGCCAAACCCGGACGGCATCGTCCGCAGTGACGTCCACATCAGCCATTGGGTCTCCTCCACAGGACCTGGCGTCGTGCCGTTCGGAGGAGGGCGTCGGGCCTGCCAGAAGACCTGCGCCCCGCGCGCCGGCTCTTCCGCGCCGATCCGCCCGCGCGCCGTCCTGTCCGACCACGCCGCGCGCCCGTACCCCGTCCCGGTCCGGGCGGAAGCGCGCAGAGCCGGTGGCGGCGAGGTGCCTATTCTGGAGGTTTCCCACGGCCGTGGGGCACGAAGGAACCGGAGGCACGTCCCTTGACCACGCAGCAGATCCCCGTTGTCGTCCTGGCCGGGTTCCTCGGGGCGGGGAAGACCACGCTCCTCAACCATCTGCTGCGCAGCGCCCGGGGCACCCGTATCGGAGTGATGGTCAACGACTTCGGGGACATCGGCATCGACGCGATGAGCGTCGCCGGGCAGGTCGGCTCCACGGTCTCCCTCGGCAACGGGTGTCTCTGCTGCGCCGTCGACGCGAGCGAGCTGGACGAGTACCTGGAGGTGCTCACCCGGCCCGAGTCCCGGCTCGATGTGATCGTGATCGAGGCGAGTGGGCTCGCCGAGCCGCAGGAACTCGTCCGGATGGTGCTGGCCAGCGAGAACGACCGGATCGTCTACGGCGGGCTCGTGCAGGTCGTCGACGCGGCCGAGTTCTCGGCGACCCGGCGGCGTCACCCCGAGACCGACCGGCATCTGCCGATCGCCGACCTCGTGGTGGTGAACAAGGCCGACCGCGTCGCCGGGGAGGAACTGGAAGCCGTCCGCCGCACGGTGGGCGAGCTGGCGGGGAAGGCCGTGGTGGTCGACGCCACGCACGGCCGGATAGACCCCGAACTGCTCTTCGACCGGGTGGTTCCCGAAGGGGAGATCGAGGGGCAGATGTCCATCGAGGACATCCTCTACGCCCTGGACGAGGACGACGCGCATGCGCACCCGCACACGGCGTACGAGACGGTTTCCCTGACCGCCGCGAGCCCGCTGCACCCGCGTCGGCTCATGGCCTTCCTCGACGGGCGACCCGAGGGGCTCTACCGGATCAAGGGCTTCGTCGACTTCGGCGCCGCCGACCCGGACAACCGCTACGCCGTGCACGCGGTCGGGCGCTTTCTGCGCTTCTACCCCGAGCGGTGGCCCGAAGGCGAGGAGCGGCTGACACAGCTCGTACTGATCGGCTCGGGCATCGACGCGGCCGCCCTCCGCAAGGAACTCGCGGCCTGCGAACTCGACGGGCCGCAGGACACCCCCGACGAGCACGGCATGTGGGGTGTCCTGCGATACGTACAGCGGAAGGAAGCGGAGCCGGAGGCCCGCGACCAGGAAGGTTCCTAGGGCCCGTCCGACCGTCCCGTCGGGGGCCCTGCCCGCCCGGCGCGACCGCTCGGCGGACGGCCGGGACACCCGGGTAGCTCCGCTACGAGGGCGCCCCGGCCGCACGCCGGTCGGACGCATCGAACGACCCGGCAGGACCCGGCAGGATCCGACGCGAAGGGGCGGACAGGCCCTGGACGTCCTTCGGATCCTGCCGGGCTCGCCCTGATCCCCAGGACACGCACTTCCAGGGGCGCCGCACCTAGCTCGCGGGGCCCGCCACCACGTCCACCGGCATGGGGAGCGGAGTGCCCGAGCCGTCGCGGCGCGGGTCCGGCTCCGGGAGCGGCACCGGGGCGCCGCTCTTCTGGGCGGCACGGGCCGGGGTGGCGCCCGCCCAGGCCAGGATCAGGACGTCCTCGCCCTTCAGGAAGCGCTGGCAGCGGACGCCACCGGTCGCGCGACCCTTGCGCGGGTACTGGTCGAAGGGCGTCAGCTTCGCCGACGTACCCGCCGAGGAGTCCAGGGTGCCCGTGGAACCCGCGACGGTGAAGACGACGGCGTCCGCCGCAGGGTCGACGGCCGCGAACGAGAGCACATCCGCGCCCGCCGTCAGCTTCACGCCCGCCATGCCGCCCGCCGGGCGGCCCTGCGGGCGCACCTGCGAGGCCGGATAGCGCAGGAGCTGGGCGTCGGAGGTGATGAAGACCAGATCCTCCTCGCCCGTCCGCAGCTCGGTCGCGCCGACGATCCGGTCGCCCTCCTTGAGGGTGATGACCTCCAGCTCGTCCTTGTTCGCCGGATAGTCCGGGACCACACGCTTGACCACGCCCTGGAGCGTGCCGAGGGCGAGACCGGGGGAGGACTCGTCGAGCGTGGTGAGGCAGACCACGGTCTCGTCCGCCTCCAGGGACAGGAACTCGGAGAGCGGCGCGCCGCCCGCCAGGTTCGGGGCGCTCGCCGTGTCCGGCAGCTGCGGCAGGTCGATCACCGCGAGCCGCAGCAGCCGCCCGGCCGATGTCACCGCGCCGATGTCACCGCGCTGGGTGGCGGCGACCGACGAAAGGATCACATCGTGCTTGACGCGGCCCGCCTCGGGGTCGGCCGGGGGCAGCTCCGCCGTCGCCGTACGGGCCAGCAGCCCGGTGGAGGAGAGCAGCACCCGGCAGGGGTCGTCGGCGACCTCAAGGGAGACGGCGGCGACCGGGGCGCCGGCCGACTCCAGGAGGACCGTCCGCCGGTCCGTGGCGAACTTCTTGGCGACGGCGGCCAGTTCCGCCGAGACCAGCTTGCGCAGTTCCGCGTCTGAGTCGAGGATTCCGGTCAGCTCGTCGATCTCGCCGTTGAGCCGGTCGCGCTCGGTCTCCAGCTCGATGCGGTCGAACTTGGTGAGGCGGCGCAGGGGGGTGTCCAGGATGTACTGCGTCTGGATCTCGCTCAGCGAGAAGCGCTCCATCAGGCGCTCCTTGGCCTGAGCGGAGTTCTCGCTCTCCCGGATCAGCCGGATGACCTCGTCGATGTCGAGCAGCGCGACGAGCAGGCCCTCCACCAGGTGGAGCCGGTCGCGCTTCTTGGTGCGGCGGAACTCGGAGCGCCTGCGGACCACGTTGAAGCGGTGGTCGAGATAGACCTCCAGAAGCTCCTTGAGGCCGAGGGTGAGGGGCTGTCCGTCGACCAGTGCCACATTGTTGATGCCGAAGGACTCCTCCATCGGCGTCAGCTTGTAGAGCTGTTCGAGGACCGCCTCCGGCACGAAGCCGTTCTTGATCTCGATGACCAGACGCAGCCCGTGGTTGCGGTCGGTCAGGTCCTTGACGTCCGCGATGCCCTGGAGCTTCTTGGAACCGACCAGGTCCTTGATCTTGGAGATGACCTTCTCGGGGCCGACCGTGAAGGGCAGCTCGGTCACGATGATGCCCTTGCGGCGGGCCGTGACCGTCTCCACGCTCGTGGTGGCGCGGATCTTGAAGGAGCCGCGGCCCGACTGGTACGCGTCCTTGATGCCGGAGAGGCCGACGATCCGCCCGCCGGTCGGCAGGTCGGGGCCGGGCACGAAACGCATCAGCGTTTCAAGGTCGGCGCCGGGGTGGCGGATCAGATGCCGGGCGGCGGCGATGACCTCGCCGAGGTTGTGCGGGGGCATGTTGGTCGCCATGCCGACCGCGATGCCCGAAGCCCCGTTGACCAGCAGGTTCGGGTAGGCGGCCGGCAGTGCCACCGGCTCCTGCTCCTGGCCGTCGTAGTTCGGGGTGAAGTCGACCGTGTCCTCGTCGATGGACTCGGTCATGAGGAGGGCGGCGGGGGCCATCCGCGACTCCGTGTACCGCATGGCGGCCGGCGGGTCGTCGTTGCCGAGCGAGCCGAAGTTGCCGTGCCCGTCGACGAGCGGGAGCCGCATGGAGAAGGGCTGGGCCATGCGGACCATGGCGTCGTAGATGGAGGCGTCGCCGTGCGGGTGCAGCTTGCCCATCACCTCGCCGACGACGCGGGCGCACTTGACGAAGCCACGCTCGGGCCTGAGGCCCATCTCGTTCATCTGGAAAACGATCCGGCGCTGGACGGGCTTCATGCCGTCCCGGGCGTCGGGCAGGGCGCGCGAGTAGATCACCGAGTACGCGTACTCGAGGAAGGAGCCCTGCATCTCGTCGACGACGTCGATGTCGAGGATTCTCTCCTCGAACGCGTCGTCCGGCGGCGGTGTCTTCGTGCTGCGGCGGGCCATCGCGGCTGCGGCTCCTTCACCAACAAGGTTGATCTGACGCGGACCATTGTGGACCGTGCCACCGACAACGCCGACCGCGACCCGGACGAGGGACATCTGGAAAGGATGGGAACTTCGCCAGGTGTCGGCGCGCTTGCATACAGTGGCAGGACTTTTTCACATCGCGATCGAAGGGACGTACATGCCCATGGGTCACACGGCCACGGCCGAGGCCGGCTCCGGCGGCCTGACAGCGACCGAGCACCGGTTGGCGAACGGCCTGCGCGTGGTGCTCTCCGAGGACCACCTGACCCCGGTCGCCGCGGTCTGCCTCTGGTACGACGTCGGCTCGCGCCACGAGGTCGAGGGCCGCACGGGCCTCGCCCACCTCTTCGAGCACCTGATGTTCCAGGGCTCGAAGCAGGTCCACGGGAACGGGCACTTCGAGCTGGTGCAGGGTGCGGGAGGCTCGCTCAACGGCACGACGAGCTTCGAGCGCACCAACTACTTCGAGACCATGCCGACGCACCAGCTGGAGCTCGCGCTCTGGCTGGAGGCCGACCGCATGGGCTCGCTGCTCGCCGCCCTGGACGAGGAGTCCATGGAGAACCAGCGGGACGTCGTCAAGAACGAGCGCCGCCAGCGCTACGACAACGTGCCGTACGGCACCGCCTTCGAGAAGCTGGTCTCCCTGGCGTACCCGGAGGGCCACCCGTACCACCACACGCCGATCGGCTCCATGGCCGACCTGGACGCGGCCACCCTGGAGGACGCGCGGAACTTCTTCCGCACGTACTACGCCCCGAACAACGCGGTGCTCTCGGTCGTCGGTGACATCGACCCCGAGCAGACCCTCGCCTGGATCGAGAAGTACTTCGGCTCGATCCCGTCCCACGACGGCAAGCGGCCGCCGAAGGACGGTTCGCTGCCCGAGGTCATCGGCGAGCAGCTGCGCGAGGTCGTCGAGGAGGACGTCCCGGCGCGCGCGCTGATGGCCGCCTACCGGCTGCCGCACGACGGCACGCGCGCGTGCGACGCCGCCGACCTGGCCCTGACCGTGCTGGGCGGGGGCGAGTCCTCCCGGCTGCACAACCGTCTGGTCCGCCGTGACCGTACGGCCGTCGCGGCCGGTTTCGGCCTGCTGCGGCTCGCGGGTGCGCCTTCCCTCGGCTGGCTGGACGTCAAGACCTCCGGCGGCGTCGAGGTGCCGCGGATCGAGGCGGCCGTCGACGAGGAGCTGGCCAGGTTCGCCGCCGAGGGCCCGACGCCCGAGGAGATGGAGCGCGCCCAGGCCCAACTGGAGCGGGAGTGGCTGGACCGGCTCGGCACCGTCGCGGGCCGCGCCGACGAGCTGTGCCGCTTCGCGGTGCTCTTCGGAGACCCGCAGCTCGCCCTGACGGCCGTCGATCGGGTCCTCGACGTCACCGCCGAGGAGGTGCGGGCCGCCGCCGCGGCGACCCTGCGTCCCGACAACCGCGCGGTGCTGGTCTACGAGCCTCTGGCGACCGAGCAGAGCGACAGCGACGAGGAAGAGGGGGCGGACCAGTGACCGACGCTGCCGCGTCTTTGACGAGCATGGACTTCCACCCCCAGCCGACACCGGGCGTCGCCCGGCCCTGGGCCTTCCCGGCCCCGGACCGCGGCGCTCTGGACAACGGTCTGACGCTGCTCACCAGCCACCGTCCCGGCCAGCAGGTGGTGGCCGTGGAGATCTTCCTGCCGGCTCCGCTGGACGCCGAGCCCGCCGGTCTCGACGGTGTCGCCACCATCATGGCCCGCGCGCTCTCCGAGGGCACGGACCAGCGTGACGCCGAGGAGTTCGCGGCCGAACTCGAACGCTGTGGCGCCACGCTCGACGCGCACGCGGACCACCCGGGCGTACGGGTCTCCCTGGAGGTCCCGGCCTCCCGGCTGCCCAAGGCGCTGGGGCTGCTCTCCGAGGCGCTGATCGCCCCGGCGTTCCTGGAGACCGAGGTGGAGCGCCTGGTGCGCAACCGGCTCGACGAGATCCCGCACGAGTCGGCCAACCCCGGCCGGCGCGCCGCCAAGCAGCTCTCCAAGGAGCTGTTCCCGGCCGGTTCGCGGCTCTCCCGGCCCCGCCAGGGCACCGAGGAGACCGTCAAGGGGATCGACGCCGCCGCCGTCCGCGCCTTCTACGAGGCGCACGTCAGGCCCGCCACCGCGACCGCCGTGGTCGTCGGCGATCTGACGGGCATCGACCTGGACAAGGTCCTCGCCGAGACCCTGGGCGCCTGGACCGGCGGGCAGGGCGAGCCGCTGCCGATGCCGCCGATCTCCGCCGACGACACCGGACGGGTCGTCATCGTCGACCGTCCCGGCGCCGTCCAGACCCAGTTGCTGATCGGCCGGATCGGTCCCGACCGGCACGCGAGCGTCTGGGCGGCCCAGGTCCTGGGCACGTACTGCCTCGGCGGCACGCTCACCTCGCGGCTCGACCGGGTCCTGCGCGAGGAGAAGGGCTACACGTACGGCGTGCGGGCCTTCGGGCAGGTGCTCCGCTCGGACGCGGCGGGCAACGGCGCCTCGATGCTGGCCATCAGCGGCTCCGTCGACACCCCCAACACCGGTCCGGCCCTCGACGACCTGTGGAAGGTGCTGCGGACGCTGGCCGCCGAAGGCCTCACCGACGCGGAGCGCGAGACGGCCGTGCAGAACCTGGTGGGTGTCGCTCCGCTCAAGTACGAGACGGCCGCCTCGGTCGCCGGGACGCTCGCCGACCAGGTCGAGCAGCACCTCCCGGACGACTACCAGGCCCGGTTGTACGCGCGTCTCGCCGAGACGGGCACCGTGGAGGCGACCGCCGCCGTGGTCAGCGCCTTCCCGGTGGACCGGCTGGTCACCGTGCTCGTGGGCGACGCGGCGCGGATCGCGGAGCCGGTGCGGGAACTCGGCATCGGTGAAGTGACGGTCGTGACGGGCTGATTCGGGCCCGGACGCACCCGCCGGATCGGACGGATGGCCTGAACTCGGCTGCCTGATCCGGTGGTCCGGCCCGGGTCCGCCCGTCTCGATCCGGTGGTCCGGCCGTGTCCATCCGCCTCGATCCGGTGGGGAAGAACCCCGGTGGCACCGTCCACCGGGGTTCTTTATTTGTCCGGATTAGGTCAAAAAGATCATGTATGCCCTGTGGTAAGTCTTACAAAATGCGTGTCCAGTTGGTGATCGACAGGTGATCCGCATAGCGTCGTTCCGACTGTTCGTCGGTTGCACGTGCCGCACCCGCGGCATCGGACAGTCATCGCCGAGTCCCCGTCAGGCGCGAGCCTGGGGAGCCGGGGACCCATCAGTCCCTGGGGTGAATCGGACGCCTTCGCCCGTGCGGAGGGGCCCGTAGGAGACCTTCCTGCTCCGAACCCGTCAGCTAACCCGGTAGGCGAGAGGGAAGGAAAGGACCAGCCCCTTCATGGCGTTCACCCGTGCCACCGGGAAGCATCGTGCTCCGAGCCGGACGGCGCGCCGAGGCGTGGGCTTCGCCGGCGCCGCGACGCTCGCGACCACCGGCGTCATCGGAAGCCTCGCCTCCCCGGCGCTCGCGGCCGAAGGCGACCACCTGTCCCTTGAGGACACCGGCCGCATGCGAGTGATCACCCAGGACTCCCTCTCGGACCCCCTCAACGCCCAGGCCGCCGCCCAGGACCGGGAGGCCTTCGAGGCCGCCGCCAAGGAGAAGGTCAGGGCCGAGGCGAAGCGCAAGGCCGAGGCCCGCGCCAAGGAGATCCGCGAGGCCAAGGAGCGCGCCGCCCGCGAGGCCGAGCGCCGCCGTCTGGACTCCTTCCAGCTCCCCGTCGAGGGCAGCTACGTCTCCACCGGCTACAAGACCGGCGGCTCCCTCTGGTCCTCCGGCAGCCACTCCGGCATCGACTTCCACGCCTCCTACGGCAGCACCGTGGTCTCCGTCGGCTCCGGCACCGTCGTCGAGGCCGGCTGGGGCGGGGCGTACGGCAACAACATCGTCATCCGGATGCATGACGGCACGTACACCCAGTACGGTCACCTCTCCTCCATCGGGGTCAACATCGGCCAGAGCGTCGAGCCGGGCCAGCGGATCGGCATCTCCGGCTCCTCCGGCAACTCGACCGGCCCGCACCTGCACTTCGAGGCGCGCACCAGCCCGGAGTACGGCTCCGACATCAACCCGATCTCCTACCTGCGCGCCCGCGGCGTCCGCGTCTGACCGACGCCCGCGGCGTGCCCGCCCGGTCCTTCCGGCGGCGTCACGTGAAAGCCCCGGCTCACTTCGAGCCGGGGCTTTTCCCTGTTTTTACGCTCGTCATTTTCCATGGGCATCGGAATTTCCGGCGTACTGCAATAGAGTCACGGAGGTGCGTGAAAGCGGCACCGCTCGAATGGTCTCGTACGACCAAAGCGGAGGTTCGGTGACATGAGCGTTCCCGCTCACGCGGTGTGCACGGCGATCCGGGGCGACATCGTCTCCGGTGCCCTCGGGCGGGGAAGCAGACTGACCGAGGACCAGCTCGCCCGCCGGTACGGGGTCTCCCGCGTCCCGGTCCGCGAGGCGCTGCGCACCCTGGAGTCGGAGGGCTTCGTCGTCACCCGTCGGCACGCGGGCGCGCATGTCGCCGAGCCCACCGAGCGGGAGGCGGCCGACCTGCTCGACATGCGGGCCCTGCTCGAACCGCTGGGTGCCGCGCGCGCCGCCCAGCGGCGTACGGAAGCCCACCTCAAGGTACTCGCCGGGCTGGTCAGGCTGGGGCGGGAGCGCGCCGCACGCGGACAGGGCGAGGATCTGCGGGCGCTCGACGGCTGGTTCCACGAGACGCTCGCGCAGGCTTCCGACAGCCCGCCGCTGACGGCGCTGCTGACCCAGCTGCGGCACAAGATCGCCTGGATGTACGTGGTGGAGCGGCCCGAGCGACCGGTGGAGACCTGGGCCGAATACGGCGCGATCGTGGACGCCGTGGCACGCGGGGACGCCGAACGGGCGCGGCGGCTGACGGCACTGCACTGGGAGTGCCGACGCCCGCCGCACCGGCTCAAACGGCTGGGCCCGGCCCGTGTGAGGGTTTCGCAACACGCCGTCAACGTGGCGAGTGCCCACCATTAACGCGTACACCTTGAGAAGGGGGGAGAGGAATTCGGCCAGGCCTCTCCTCGCGTGATTTCACGATGTCCGGAATTCCGCGTCGGGCGTCGAGGACAAAAGCGAAGAGGCCGTGAGTATCGGAATTCCGATACTCACGGCCTCTCGCCGTACGGGTCGCGGTCCGGGCCCGGACGGACCCGGCGCGGGCGGGTCTCGACTCAGACCGTCTCGGGAAGCTCGTCCAGGCCCTCGGCGACCAGCTTCGCCAGGCGGTCCAGCGCGGCCTCGGCGCCCTCGGCGTCGGAGGCCAGGACGATCTCCTCGCCACCCTGCGCGCCCAGACCGAGCACCGCGAGCATGGAGGCGGCGTTCACGGGGGTGCCGTCGGACTTGGCGATCGTCACCGGAACGCCGGAAGCCGTGGCGGCACGGACGAAGATGGACGCGGGGCGGGCGTGCAGGCCCTCGGCCCAGCCGACGTTGACGCGGCGCTCAGCCATGGTGTTGCCCTTCAAGTCTCAAGCGGGTTGTCTAGACCAGTCTCTCACGGGAAGTTTCCGCGCAGGCACCGACCTTCGGCCCGGATCGGACCGCCATTGGGCCCTCCCGCGCCGCGCCCGGTGCCTTCCCCACCTTGCACGGCGGCCCCTCGCCGCGCTACCCGTGCCACCGCCGTAGGCTGAGCCCATGCACAGCGCGTCGGAGCAGTCGCAAGCGGCGGACCAGGCAGCACCTCCGGCGGGCCCGGAGGCGGCAGGGGCGGGGGAGCCCTTGGAGCATGCCTATCCCGACCACTGGGAAGCGGACGTGGTGCTCCGCGACGGCGGCACCGCGCGCATCCGGCCCATCGCCGCCGACGACGCCGACCGGCTCGTCAGCTTCTACGAGCAGGTCTCGGACGAGTCGAAGTACTACCGCTTCTTCGCCCCCTACCCCAGGCTCTCCGCCAAGGACGTGCACCGCTTCACCCACCACGACTTCGTGGACCGGGTCGGCCTCGCGGCCACCGTGGGCGGCGAGTTCATCGCCACCGTGCGCTACGACCGCATCGACGACCGGGGGCTGCCCGCCTCCGTCCCCGCCGACGAAGCCGAGGTCGCCTTCCTCGTCCAGGACGCCCACCAAGGACGCGGAGTCGCCTCCGCCCTGCTCGAACACATCGCCGCCGTCGCGCGCGAACGCGGCATCCGGCGCTTCGCCGCCGAGGTGCTCCCCGCCAACACCAAGATGATCAAGGTGTTCACGGACGCGGGCTACACCCAGAAACGCAGCTTCGAGGACGGCTCCGTACGGCTCCACCTCGACCTCGAACCGACCGACCGCTCCCTCGCCGTCCAGCGCGCCCGCGAACAGCGGGCCGAGGCGCGCTCCGTGCAGCGCCTCCTCACCCCCCGCTCCGTCGCCGTCGTCGGAGCCGGACGGACCCCGGGCGGAGTCGGCCGGACCGTGCTCCGCAACCTCCTCGGCGCCGGGTTCACCGGGCGGGTGTACGCCGTCAACACCGCGCTCACGGAAGGCGCCGAAGGCCCCGCCGCGCTCGACGGCGTCCCCGCCCACTCCTCCGTCGGCGCCATCGGCGAACCCGTCGACCTCGCCATCGTCACCGTTCCCGCCGAACGGGTCCCCGAGGTCGTCGCGGACTGCGGCGAGCACGGCGTCCAGGGCCTCGTCGTCCTCTCCGCCGGTTACGCGGAGAGCGGCACCCTCGGGCGCGAGCGACAGCGCGCCCTGGTCCGGCAGGCCCGTTCGTACGGTATGCGGATCATCGGACCGAACGCCTTCGGGATCATCAACACCGCCGCCGAGGTGCGCCTCAACGCCTCCCTCGCCCCGCAGATGCCCGCCACCGGCCGGATCGGGCTCTTCGCCCAGTCCGGCGCCATCGGCATCGCGCTCCTCGCCGGGCTCCACCGGCGCGGCGCGGGCCTCTCCTCCTTCCTCTCGGTGGGCAACCGCGCCGACGTCTCCGGAAACGACTTCCTCCAGTACGGCTACGACGACCCCGGCACCGATGTCGTCCTCCTCTACCTGGAGTCCATCGGCAACCCCCGGAAGTTCACCCGCCTCGCCCGCCGCACCGCCGCCGTCAAGCCGGTCGTCGTCGTCAAGGGCGCCCGGCACAGCGGCAGCGCCCCGCCCGGCCACCGGGTCCCCGTCACCCGCATCCCCTACGCCACGGTCTCCGCGCTGCTCCGCCAGGCGGGCGTCATCCGCGTCGACACCGTCACGGAACTGGTCGACGCCGGGCTGCTGCTCGCCGGCCAGCCGCTGCCCGCCGGGCCCCGGGTCGCGATCCTCGGCAACTCCGAGTCCCTCGGCCTCCTCACCTACGACGCCTGCCTCACCGAGGGGCTGCGCCCGCTGAAGCCGCTCGACCTCACCACGGGCGCGGTCCCCGCCGACTTCCGCGACGCGCTGGCGACGGCGCTCGCCGACGACGCGTCGGACGCGGTCGTCGTCAACGCGATCCCCTGGGCGGGGGAGGGCGGCGCCATCGAGTTCGGCGACGGCGAAGTCCTCGCCGCCGCCCTGCGCGAGGCCGTCGCCTCCGCACCCGCCCCGGTGAAGCCGGTGGTCGTCGTGCACGTCGAGATGGGCGGCCTCGCGGAGGCCCTCTCGGCAGCGGCCAGCACCCGCCCGCCCGCTCCGGCCAGCACCCGCCCGCCCGCTCCGGCCGGCTCCCGCCCGCCCGCACCGACGACCACCACCGCCTCATCCGTCCCGCCTGCGCCGGATGCCACCACCGTCCCAACCGTCCCGCCCGCACCGGCCCCCACCACCGCCTCATCCGTCCCGCCCGCACCGACCGCCACCCCCACACCAGGCGCAGCTGCCGAGCCCGGCACCATCCCCGCCTATCCCGCCGCCGAGCGGGCCGTGCGGGCGTTGGCCGAGGCCGTGCGGTACGGGCAGTGGCGACGGCAGGCCGCCGAGCCCGGACGCGTACCCGAGTACGACGACATCGACGAGGCGGGAGCCGCCGCCCTCATCGAGCGGCTGCTCGGCGGGGCCGAGGCCGAGGCCCGGGGGGTGACCCTCGACACCGAGCAGACCGGGGAACTCCTCGCCCGGTACGGCGTCACCGTCCGCCCCGCCCTGCCCGCGCCCACCCCCGACGCCGCCGTCACGGCCGCCGCCCGGCTCGGCTACCCGGTCGCCCTCAAGACGACCGCACCGCATCTGCGCCACCGCCCCGACCTCGGCGGCGTCCGCCTCGACCTGGCGACCGAAGGACAGCTCCGGACGGCGTACGCCGAGCTGACCGAGGCCCTCGGCACACCGGAGGTGCTCCAGCCGGTCGTCCAGGCCATGGCGCCCCGGGGCGTCGACACCGTGGTCCGCGCCGCCATCGACCCGGCCGCCGGAGCCGTCCTCTCCTTCGGCCTCGCCGGTGCCGCCTCCGAACTGCTCGGCGACATCGCCCACCGGCTGGTCCCCGCCACCGACCGGGACGTGGCCGAGCAGGTCCGTTCCCTGCGCACCGCGCCCCTGCTCTTCGGCTGGCGCGGCGCCGCGCCCGTCGACACCCCGGCCCTCGAAGAGGTCCTGCTGAGGGTCTCCCGGCTCGTCGACGCCCATCCCGAGGTGATCGCCGTCTCCCTGGAGCCGGTGGTCGTGGCCCCGCACGGACTCTCCGTCCTCGGCGCCACCGTCCGACTGGCCCCGCCGGCCCCCCGTACGGACCTCGGTCCCCGCAGCCTGCCGAGGTACTGAGGGGCCTGAGGGGGCCCTCGGGCCCCGTAGGATGGAGCCCATGGCAAAGAGCGGTACGACGACCCAGGGGCTGCGCGCGGCGATCGAGCGCAGCGGCTACTACCCGGCCCTCGTGGCCGAGGCGGTGGAGGCCGCCGTCGGCGGTGAGGCCGTCGCGTCGTACGTGGTGCACCAGGAGACCACCTTCGACGCGAACGAGGTGCGCCGCCACGTCACCGTCCTCGTCCTGACGCCGCACCGCTTCATCGTCAGCCACACCGACGAGCAGGCCGCCGACGGCAGCTCCCCGACGCCGTACGCCACGACCTCCACCGAGTCCGTGAAGCTGGACCGGATCTCGTCGGTCGTCGTCAGCCGGGTCGTCGCCAACCCCGAGTCGTACACGCCGGGCACGCTGCCCCGCGAGGTCGTCCTCACCATCGGCTGGGGCGCCGTCTCCCGGATCGACCTGGAGCCCGCCGCCTGCGGCGACCCCAACTGCGACGCCGACCACGGCTACACCGGGAACTCCACCGCCGACGACCTGAGCCTGCGGGTGAGCGACGCGGGCGACGGCCCGGACACCGTCCGGCAGACCCTCGCCTTCGCCCAGGCACTCTCCGAAGCCATCGCGGCCACCGCCGCGCCCGCCCGCTGATGGCGCACCCGACCACGGTGGCCCACGGCTGGCCCGACGACCCGGTCCCGCTGGCCGCGGAGACCGCGCCGGTCCCCGAGTACGGCTCCGGATCCCTCGCCGACCTGCTGCCGACGCTCGTCGCGGGGCAGGGCGTCTCCGGTTTCGCCGGACGGATCGAGGAACTCTCCCCGGCCGACCGGAACTGCGTCTTCCTGATCGACGGCCTCGGCTGGGAGCAGATCAAGGCCCACCCGGACGAGGCCCCCTATCTGACCTCGCTCCTCGGCTCCTCGCGGGGCGGCACGGGACGCCCGCTCACCTCCGGCTTCCCCGCCACCACCGCGACCTCGCTGGCCTCCGTCGGCACCGGCCGCACCCCGGGGACGCACGGCCTCCCCGGGTACACCGTGCGCGACCCCGCCTCCGGCGAGCTGATGAACCAGCTGCGCTGGAGGCCGTGGACCCCGCCGAAGGTCTGGCAGCCGTACCCCACCGTCTTCCAGCTGGCGCACGAAGCCGGGATCCACACCGCCCAGGTGTCGTCCCCGACCTTCGCGCAGACGCCCCTGACCCAGGTCGCGCTCAGTGGCGGAACGTTTCACGGGCGGCTCTCCGGCGAGGAGCGCATGGACGTCGCCGCCGAGCAGCTCGCCGCGGGCGACCGCGCGCTGGTCTACACGTACTACAGCGAACTCGACGGCGCGGGACACCGCTTCGGCATCGACTCCGACGCCTGGCGCGGTCAGCTCATGTGCGTCGACCGGCTGGTCCGGCGGCTCGCGGAGCAGCTGCCGCCCCGTTCCGCGCTGTACGTCACGGCCGACCACGGCATGGTCGACATCCCCTTCGACGAGCAGCACCGCATCGACTTCGACGAGGACTGGGAGCTGCGCGCGGGCGTGGCCCTCCTCGGCGGCGAAGGACGGGCCCGGCACGTCTACGCCGTGCCCGGCGCCGAGGCGGACGTCCTCACCTGCTGGCGCGAGGTCATCGGCGAGCAGTTCTGGGTGGCGAGCCGTGACGAGGCGATCGCGCTCGGCTGGTTCGGCGACGAGATCGACGAGCGGGTGTACGGCCGGATCGGCGACGTCGTCGCCGCCGCCCACGACGACGTGGCGATCACCGCCTCCGTCCACGAGCCCAACGAGTCCGCGATGGCCGGGATGCACGGCTCCATGACCCCCGCGGAGCAACTGGTCCCGCTGCTCGAAGTGCGCTCCTGACCCCCTCTCCGTACGTACCCCTTCCCCCCCCACACCCCGAAAGGTCCCCGACCCGTCATGCCCGAGCTGGTCTTCTTCTCCGGAACCATGGACTGCGGGAAGAGCACCCTGGCTCTCCAGATCGCCCACAACCGCGACGCGCGGGGACTCCAGGGCGTGATCTTCACCCGTGACGACAGGGCGGGCGAGGGCAAGCTCTCCTCCCGGCTCGGTCTGGTGACGGAGGCGGTCGAGGCGCCGAGGGACATGGACGTGTACGCGTACCTCGTCGGCCAGCTCTCCCAGGGCGGCAAGGCGGACTACGTGATCGTGGACGAGGCGCAGTTCCTCGCCCCCGAGCAGATCGACCAGCTCGCCCGGATCGTCGACGACCTCGGCCTCGACGTCTTCGCCTTCGGCATCACCACGGACTTCCGCACCAAGCTCTTCCCCGGTTCGCAGCGCCTCATCGAGCTGGCGGACCGCATCGAACAGCTCCAGGTCGAGGCCCTGTGCTGGTGCGGCGCCCGCGCCACCCACAACGCGCGCACGGTCGGCGGCGCGATGGTCGTCGAAGGCGAGCAGGTGGTGGTCGGGGACGTGAACCGCCCGGCTGAGGAGATCGGCTACGAGGTGCTCTGCCGCCGCCACCACCGCCGCCGGATGACCGCCGCCTCCGCCCGCGCGGGAGCCCTGTCCCCGGACGTCCTGCCGGTCAGCTGAGCGCGGCGGCCGGACACCCGGGCCCGCCGAATCCTCCAGGTGGGCCGCCCTCCGCCCCCGGGAGTTCACCCGGACGGCGCCGGAACACCCCCTGGTGATGGGGTACGGGTCGCCCGGTTCGGCGGTAATGGCGGTCGGCCCGTGATCACCGCACTCCGGGCGCCCCCGAACCGCGCTCCCTGGAGGACCCGTGCCGCCCGCCGCCGACACCGCGCCCGACGAGGCCGACGGCGAGAGGACGACGAACGGCTCCGAGACCGAGACCGAGGCCGAGACCGTGCCCGAGGCCGAGACCGTGCCCGACAGGGCCGACGGCACGAAGCCGACGGACGGCCCGGCCGCCGACCCGGCCCTCCCGGCCGCCGACCCGGCCCGGAGCCCCGACGGCGAGGGGCCCGCGCCGCGCACCGGCC
>NZ_MSJP01000014.1 GCF_014596525.1 Streptomyces sp. CBMA291 | reverse complement strand
GGACGCGAAGGCCGCCCGCCGACGCGCCGAGGCCGAGAAGAGGGCCGCCGAGCGGAAGGCGGCGGAGCGTACGGCCGTCGCGCGGCAGGCGGCTCAGGAGCGCGAGGCGAGGGCCGCGCGGGGCACGGGCGCCGGTACCGCGCGTTCCGCCGAGGAGTCGGCCAACGAGATCACGGTTCCGACCCCGGTCGTGAAGCCGGACCGCCCGGTCGAGGAGTCGGCGAACGAGATCACCGTCCCCACCCCGATCGTCCGCCTCGGGGCCCAGGACGACGAGACCGCGGTCCTGCCCAGGATCAAGGACCGCGACGCCCGCGCCGCCGACGAGACCGCCGTCCTGCCCGTCGTACGGGACACGGAGACGACCGCCGCGCTGCCCCGCGTACGGGACGACCGGCCGTCCGACCCGGCCGACCGGGTGCCGCCGGGCATCTTCCGCGACGAGCGGACGGACCCCCACGGGGCGAACGAGCGCACCCGGGAGCTGCCCCAGCTCGACGAGAACGGCCGGCCGCGCCGCCGCTCCGACTGGGCCGAGGAAACCCCTCTCGACGACCTGCCGACCCTCGCGGACGAGCTGTTCGGCGGGTACGGGGAGGACGACGGCGAGGCCGGACCCGGCTCTGGGTCCGGCTCTGGGTTCGGGTCCGGGGACGAGCCCACTGACGACGAGAATCGGCGGGGGAACAGGCGTCGGCGCCGTTGACGGGTTGGCGTTGATCCGCCACTGCGCAGGTGTTTCCCGTCCTCGGCCCGGGGTACGGCGGGCCGGGAACGGGTACGGGAGGCGGCCCTCCCGGGGGTGCGGGAACCTGCCCTCTCCGAGGTACGGGAAGCGCCCTCCCGGGCCGGGAAGCCGGTCCGAGGCCCAGCCGGGAGCCCCGGACCAAGCCGTGTGCGGCCCCAGGGACCAGCCCGTAGGGATCACCCCCTAAGAACCGCTCCCTAAGAACCGCCCCGTAAGAGCCACCCCCAGGGGTCACCCCGTAAGGGCCAACCCGGAGGGAGGGTGGAGCCAGCTCCACCCTCCCTCCGGCAGTCCGCCCCATACCCCCGTGACCTGCGATTTCCTAGCGTGGTCGGTATGACGACGACCGCACTGACACCGGGCGGCCCCACCCTCGCCCCCGACACCGCCGCCCTCACCCTCGACGGCGTGAGCCGGAGCTACGGCGGCGGGGCCCCCGTGCTCGACGGGATCCACCTCGTCGTGCCGCGCGGCCGGTTCACGGCCGTGATGGGCCGGTCGGGCTCCGGCAAGTCCACCCTGCTGCGGTGCGCCGCCGGGCTCGAACGGCCGACGGCCGGGACGGTACGGATCGGGGGCGTCGACCTCGCCCGTCTGAAGACGGCCGGGCTCACCCGGCTCCGCAGGGACCGGGTCGGTTTCGTCTTCCAGTCGCTGAACCTCGTCTCCGCCCTGAACGTGCGGGAGAACGTCCTCCTGCCGCTGCTCCTCGCCGGAGCCCGCGAGGGCCGGGACCTCGACGCCCGCGCCCTCGCCGGGCTCGCCGCCGTCGGCCTCGCCGACCGGGCGGAGGACAGCCCCGAGCGCCTCTCCGGCGGCCAGCGGCAGCGGGTGGCGATCGCCCGCGCCCTGGTCAACGAGCCGGAGGTGGTCTTCGCCGACGAGCCGACCGCCGCGCTCGACCCGGTCACCGCCGCCGAGGTCCTCGCGCTGCTGCGGCGCGCGGCGGACGAGCGGGGCACCACCGTCGTCCTCGTCACGCACGATCCGGTGGCCGCCGCCTGGACGGACGAGGCCGTCTTCCTCGACCGGGGCAGGCTGGTCGACCGTCTCGACCGGCCGGACGAGCGCCGGGTACGGGAGATCCTGGGTGCCGGACACGGCCGTACGGCGGTGGCCCGATGAGCCCGCGCGCCGACTCCGCCGTCCGGCTGCTCGCGGCCAAGTCCCTGCGGACGCACCGGAAGGCCTGGACGGCGGTCTTCGCGGCCGTCGCCGTCACCTCCGCACTGGTCGGCGCCCTGGCGCTCGCCCTCGGCTCGACGGCCCTCGGCCACGCGCGCGTGGAGCGGTACGCGGCCGCCGCCGTCGTGGTCGCGGGCGACCAGGAGATCCGCTGGACGGCGAAGCCCTGGGGAAGCGAACCGGTCACCGAACGGGCGGGTCTGACGGAGCGGGTCCGCGTCCCCGAGGAGACCGTCGCCGTCCTGCGCGCGGTCCCGGGCGTACGGGAGGCGATACCGGACCACGTGTCCGTCGTACGGGACCCGGTCGCGGACCCCGCCCCGCCCGCGCCCGGCGGCTCCCCGGCGCCCCGGGTCCACGAGGTCCGTTCCTGGGACGCCGCACGGCTCGCGCCCCGCCGGCTGGTCGAGGGCCGGGCGCCCCGCGACGGCTCCGAGACGGTGGCCGGACGGGAGGCGGGGGTCCGGGTCGGGGAGACCGTCGCCGGGCGCACGGTCGTCGGGATCGCCGACGGGCCCGCGACGCTGTACGTCACGGCGGCCGAGGCACGGAAGCAGGCCGGGCACCCCGGCCCCGGCGGAGCCGCCGATGCCGTCGACGCCGTCGGGATCCTCGCCGAGCCCGGCGTCCCCGTGGACACCCTCCACGCGCGCGTACGGGCTGCCCTGGACCGGGCCGGGCTCACCGACACGGCCTCCGGGCAGCCGCTCAGGGCCCTCACCGGGGACGGGCGGGGCGTCGCCGAACACCTCGCCGCCCCGCCCGCCCGCACCGAGCTGCTCCAGCTCTTCGCCGCCGTCTCCGGCACCGTCCTCCTCGTCGCCGTCCTCGTCCTCGCCTCGCTCGTCGCCCAGGCCCTCGGGCAGCGCGCCGCCGAGCGGGACCTGCTGCTCTCGGTCGGCGCGACGCCCCGGCAGATACGGGCGGCGGCGGGCCGCGAGGCGACCCGGGTGGCGGGCCCGGCCGCGCTGCTCGGCGCGCTCGCGGGCGTACCCCTGTTCCCGGCGCTGTGGCAGGTGCTGCGCGACCGTCCAGGAGTCGTCCCCGAGGGCCTCGAACTCCCGGCCCCGCCCTGGCTGTTCGCCACCGCCCTCGTCGTCGCGGCCCTCGTCACCGGTCTCGTCCGGCTCGTCGTCCTCTTCACGGCACGCGGAGCCGGCACCCCGGGGAAGGGCACCGCCCGGCGGGTCGGCGGGCTCGTGCTGCTCTTCGCGGGCGTGGCCTCCGCCGGAACCGCCACCGCGATGGGCGGGGCGGCCGCCGCTGCCGCCGCGGGTGCGGCCACGGTGACGCTGGTCGCCGGGTGCGCCCTGCTCGGGCCCTGGATCGCGCGGGCCGCGATGAGGGTCCTCGACCGTCCGTTCCGGCGGCTCGGCGGCGCCCCCGGGCGGCTCGCCGCCGCCGGGGCGGATGCCCACTCGCGCCGCCTCGGGGCCGCGCTCGTCCCGGTCGTCCTCGTCACCGCCTTCGCCCTCGTGCAGCTCTCGGCGGGCACCACGATGGAACGCGCCGCCGAGGCGCAGGCGCGGACCGCGACCACGGCGGACCTCGCGTTCACGGGGACGACGGCGGAGCGGGTACGCCGACTGCCGGGGGTCGCCGCCGCGACGGACGTCCTGCGCTCGACGGTGGTCCTGGCCCGCACCGAGGCCGGTACCCCGCGCCTCGAACGGCTTCCGGTGCTCGGCGTCGACGCGAACGGCCTGCGGGGCACGCTCGACCCGGGAGTCGTCGCGGGCGACCTGGCCGGACTCGCCCGCACGGGCACGGTCGCGGTCGGCGTCACCATGGCCGACTCGCTGGACGTACGCCCCGGTTCGACGGTCGAGCTGAGGCTCGGCGACGGGACGCCGAGGCGACTGCGGGTGGTCGCGGTCTACGAACGCTCCCTCGCGCTCGGCGAGTTCCTGCTGCCGAAGGCCGAACTGGCCCCGCACATGAGCGATCCGTACCCGGCGCGCGTCCTGGCGGCGAGCGACTCGGGGGAGCGCGTCCTGGCGGCGGGCGGCCCGACGGGGGGCGTACTGGCTGCGGGCGACCCGACGAGGGGCGTCCTGGCGGCGGGCGGACCGGCTGCGGGCGGAAAGTCCGTACCCGGCGCGGGTGCCGTCGATCCCGAGCAAGTCGTCATGCCGGGAGCCGAGTTGAACGGGATCGTCTCGGCCGCCATCGTCTCCGCGATCGGCGGGCTCACCCTCCTCGCCGTCCTCAGCACCCTCACCCTGATCGGCGCGGGCCGGCGCGGTGAACTCCGGCTGCTCGGCCAGGTGGGCGCCACGACCGGCCAGCTGCGCCGGATGCTGGGTCTGGAGGCGGGGTTCCTCGTCGCGACGGGACTGATCCTCGGCGCCGCGGTGGCGGCCCTGCCGCTGTTCTCCTTCGCCTGGGCCCTCACCGGTGGCCTTCCGCACGTGGACCCGGTCCACGCGGGGCTGATCGCGGGCGCGGTGCTGCTCACGGTGACGGCGGGAGTGCTGCTGCCGGGGACGGGTCGGGGGGTACGGGGCTGAGGAGGTGGGGGCGACCCGGGGCGAGGCCCGGGAGCGGGCCGCCCCGGGCCGCCCCGGTCGCCTCCCCCTCGCCGTCCCGCCCCCGGGTCGTCTCAGGCGTTCAGATAGGCGAGGACCGCGAGGACCCGGCGGTGGCCGCCGCTGTCGGTCGGCGGGAGACCGAGCTTCAGGAAGACGTTCCCGATGTGCTTGTGCACGGCCCGCTCGGTGACCACCATCGAGCGGGCGATCGTCGCGTTGTCGTGGCCCTGCGCCATCAGCTCCAGGACCTCGCGCTCGCGGGGCGTGAGGGAGTCCAGTGGATCGTCGCGGCGCCGGGCGAGCAGCTCGGTGACGACCTCCGGGTCCAGGGCCGTACCGCCCGCGGCGACCCGTTCCAGGGCGTCGAGGAACTCGTCGACCCGGCCCACCCGGTCCTTCAGGAGATAGCCGACGCCCCGCGCGCCGCCGCCCAGAAGCTCGGCGGCGTACGTCTCCTCCACGTATTGGGAGAGCACGAGCACCGGCAGGTCGGGCATCGCCTCCCGGGCGGCGAGCGCCGCCCGCAGCCCCTCGTCACGGAAGCCGGGCGGCATCCGTACGTCGAGGACGGCCACGTCAGGACGGTGTTCGAGGAGCAGCGGCAGGACCTCGGGCCCGGTGGCCGCGACCCCCGCGACCTCATGGCCCGAGGAGGTCAGGAGCAGCACCAGACCCTCCCTCAACAGGGCGTTGTCCTCGGCGATCACCACACGCACGGAAGCTCCACTTCGATCACAGTCGGGCCCCCCACGGGGCTGGTCAGTCGGACGGTGCCGTCGAGCGCGGCGACCCGGCGGCGCATGCCGGTGAGCCCGGAACCGCCGCGCTCACCCGCCTCCGCCCCGCCCCGCCCCTCGTCCGCCACCCGCACGCGCAGGGCGGCGGGCTCGCGGGAGAGGACGACGGAGGCACGGTCGGCACCACTGTGCTTGGCGGCGTTGGTGAGGGCCTCGGCGACGACGAAGTACGCGGCGGCCTCGACGGCGGCGGGGGCCCGGGGCCCTTCGTGAGCCGGAGGCCCTTCGAGAACTTCGAGGGCTTCGTGAGCCGCAGGGGCTTCGGGGGTTTCGGGGGTTTTGAGGGGGCGCGCGGGGGGTTCCTGAGCGCCGCTTCCGGAGGCTTCGGGAGGGCCGCTCCGAGCGCTCCTTGTCAGGCCGCCCCCGTCGTTGCCGGAGGGGTCTCCGAGCCCCGTCACCCGTACACGTACCTCAAGCCCGCTGCTCGCGGCGAGAGCCCGTACCGCACCGGTCAGACCTCGGTCGGTGAGGATCGGCGGATGGATCCCGCGCACCACGTGCCGCAGCTCGGCCAGCGCCTCCTCGGCCTGTGTCTGGGCGTCGTCGAGAAGCTTGCGCGCGGTCGCGGGATCGGAGTCGTACGCGCGCTTGGCCAGCCCGATCCGCATGGAGAGCGCCACCAGACGGGCCTGCGCGCCGTCGTGCAGATCGCGCTCGATCCGGCGCAGCTCGGCCCCGTGCGCGGCGATCGCACCCGCCCTGGTCGCCGTCAGCTGCTCGATCCGGGCGGCGAGCAGGGCGTCCCGGACGGCGGAGGGGGCGGGGGTGAGCAGCGCCCGTGACCACTCGGCGGAGAGCGCGGCGAGCCTGCCCTGGAGCGGCAGGGCCACCGGCCGTCGCCCCATGAGCCCGGTCACGAAGCCGTCGACGAGCAGCGAGGGCACCCACAGCACGAGGGAGACGTACCAGAGGGCCAGCCCGTAGAAGAGCTGTGCGGCGCCCCAGATCAGGTCCCGGCCGGTCTCCGGATCGGTGACGGCGATCCGTACGCGCGCGGGGAGCGGCCCTTCGAGCGGAACATACGCCTCGGGTACGGGCGCCCCGGTCAGGGCGGCGGTGCGGCGCCGTTCCAAGTTCGCGAGCCGGCGAAGCAGCAGCACGCTCTCGGGCAGCACACCCGCGCCGATGACGGTGACGGTGAGGACGGCGGTGAAGAGGACGACACCGGCCATCAGATAGCACAGGAGCGCGACCGCGGCCCCGCCCAGGAGGTGGAGGGAGGCCCGGCCCGCATCCCTGATCGCGTCGCGCATGACGACAGGCTAAGCGGGAGCCGGGACCGGTCGCGGTGGAGCCTGCTCCACCATCGCTCCGGGGGCGGGCACCGTCGTGCGGGAAAGGCGGCACTGGAAGACTCGAATCGTACGGAGCGACCGAACGGACAGGGCTCCGGCCCCGCCCGTCACCCACCTCCCACCTCCCACCTCCCACCCCGTTCCTTCCTTTCCTGCCTGGAGTCCCCATGCGCCCCGTGTTCTGGCTGATGCTCACCCTCTCCGTCGTCGCCAACGTCTACGTCAACACCTTCTCGGGCTGGGAGGGCGCCCAGCAGGTCGTCGGCAGCTCCGGCACGGGCGTGGTGGTGCTGGGCTCGGCGGTCGGCCTCTGGCTGACCCGCCCCCGTACGGAGAACTGACCGCCCTCCGTACCGGGAACTGAGGGCCCCGGCCTCGCGCGGGGAGCCGTGCCCGGCGGGGGTTGTCAGAGGACTGCCCCACAATGGAGACGTACCTGAGGAGGGGCAGACATGGCCGTATGGGACGACCTGGTCGGACAGGCGAAGGTCGAGGAACAGCTCGCCGCCGCCGCGCGGGACGCCGACGCGTTCGTGACCGCCCACGCGGCGGGAGAGCCCACCCCCGAGGCCTCGAAGATGACCCACGCGTGGCTCTTCACGGGCCCGCCGGGGTCCGGACGGGCCACGGCGGCGCGGGCGTTCGCCGCCGCCCTCCAGTGCGTGAGCCCGGACCGGGCCCTCGGCGGCGCCCCGGGCTGCGGCTTCTGCGACGGCTGCCACACGACCCTGGTCGGCACGCACGCGGACGTCGAGATCGTCCGTACGGACCTGCTGTCGATCGGTGTGAAGGAGACCCGCGAGCTGGTCCGGCGGGCCCAGCTGTCCCCGGCGGGCGGACGCTGGCAGGTCATCGTCCTCGAGGACGCGGACCGGCTCACCGAAGGCGCGGGAAACGTGCTCCTGAAGGCCGTGGAGGAGCCCGCGCCCCGCACGGTCTGGCTGCTCTGCGCGCCCTCCCTCGAAGACGTGCTGCCCACGATCCGCTCCCGCTGCCGGCACCTGACGCTGCGCACCCCGCCGGTGGAGGCCGTCGCCGACGTGCTCGTACGACGGGACGGCGTGGAGCCGGAGGCGGCGCTCGCCGCCGCGCGCGCCACACAGGGGCACATCGACCGGGCGCGGAGGCTGGCGACCGACGAGCGGGCCCGCGCGCGCCGGGCCGTGGTGCTCAAGCTGCCGCTGCGGGTGGCCGACGTGGGCGGCTGTCTGAAGGCGGCGCAGGAGCTGGTGGACGCGGCGGCGGAGGACGCGAAGCAGGTCGCCGAGGAGATCGACGTCAAGGAGACCGAGGAGCTGAAGACGGCCCTCGGCGCGGCGCAGGGCGGCCGGATGCCCCGGGGCACGGCGGGGGCGATGAAGGAGCTGGAGGACCGGCAGAAGCGCCGCAGGACCCGTACACAGCGCGACAGCCTGGACCTGGCGCTCTCGGACCTGACCGGCTTCTACCGCGATGTGCTCGCGCTCCAGCTGGGTACGCGGACGGCCCTGGCCAACACGGATGTGCGGGACGCGCTGGAGCGGATCGCCCGGGACACGCCCCCGGAGCGCACCCTGCGCCGCATCGAGGCGATCCTGTCCTGCCGGGAGGCCCTCGACAGGAACGTGGCACCGCTGCTCGCGGTGGAGGCGATGACGATGGCGCTGAGGGGCTGAGGGGCTGAGGGGCTGAGGGGCTGAGGGGCTGAGGAGTTGAGGGGCTGAGGGGGCGTGATCAGTCCCCGGTGACGGGTGGGGTCGGCGATTGGACACGGTCCGCACTCGTCCGGATACGCTCCGGGTATGGACTCCAGGCGTTTGCTCCGTACGTCCGCTCCGGCCCTCGCGATGGTCGGCCTGATCCTGTCCGGCTGTTCCGGCGGACACGACGCGTCGGCGACCCGCACGACACCGCCGAGGACGACGGCGGCCGCGGTGACGCCCGAGGCCCTGAAGAAGTACTACTCGCAGAAGCTGAAGTGGCGTGACTGCGGTGTGGAGAGCTTCCAGTGCGCGACGCTGCGGGCTCCACTGGACTACGCGAAGCCGGAGGCGGGCAGCATCGACCTCGCGGTCTCGCGGGTGCGGGCCACCGGCCCCGGGAAGCGGCTCGGCTCGCTCCTGGTCAACCCGGGCGGCCCCGGGGGCTCGGCCGTCGGCTACCTCCAGGGGTACGCGGGCATCGGCTACCCGGCTCCCGTCCGCGCCCGCTACGACATGGTGGCCGTCGACCCGCGCGGGGTCGCCCGCAGCGAACCGGTCGAATGCCTGACGGGCCCGCGCATGGATGCGTACACCCAGGCCGACCTGACGCCCGACGACGCGGCGGAGGTGGCGGCGCTGAGCGCGTCGTTCCGGGAGTTCGCGGCGGGCTGCGAGGAGAAGTCGGGACGGATCCTGCCGCATGTGTCCACGGCGGAGACGGCCCGGGACATGGACATCCTGCGGGCGGTGCTCGGCGACCGGAAACTCGCCTACGTGGGGGCGTCGTACGGCACGTTCGTCGGCGCGACGTACGCGGAACTCTTCCCCGACAGGGTGGGGAGGTTCGTCCTGGACGGGGCGATGGACCCCTCGCTCTCGGCGCTCGACCTCAACCGGCAGCAGACGGCCGGCTTCGAGACGGCGTTCCGCGCCTTCGCCGCCGACTGCGTACGGAAGGCGGACTGCCCGCTCGGCACGGGTTCGGTGGAGTCGGCGGGCGAGGCGCTGCGGAAGTTCTTCCGGGACGCGGACGCCAAGCCGGTCCCGACCGACGAGAGCCGGACGCTGGGCGAGTCCCTGGCGACGACCGGGGTGATCGCGGCGATGTACGACGAGGGGGCGTGGCCGCAGCTGCGGGAGGCGCTGACCCGGGCGATGGGCGGGGAGGGCTCGGGCCTGCTGGCCCTCGCGGACGGCTACTACGAGCGGGAGGCGGACGGCACGTACGCGAACCTCATGTTCGCGAACTCGGCCGTGAACTGCCTCGACCTGCCACCGGCGTACGGGGGCCCGGCGGACGTGGAGAAGGCGGTCCCGTCCTTCGAGAAGGCCTCGCCGGTCTTCGGCCGGGGCCTGGCCTGGGCGGCGCTCAACTGCACCCACTGGCCGACCCCCGCGACCGGCCGCCCCCACCGCATCACCGCCGAGGGCGCGGCCCCGATCCTGGTCGTCGGCACCACCCGCGACCCGGCGACCCCCTACCGCTGGGCCCGCTCCCTGGCCGACCAGCTCTCCTCGGGCACGCTCCTCACCTACGAGGGCGACGGCCACACGGCCTACGGCCGGGGCAGCGACTGCGTGGACACGACGATCAACACGTACCTCCTGGAAGGCACCCCACCCACCAAGGGAAAGCGCTGCTCGTAGCCCCCCGAGGGCCTGGTCGGAGCACCCCGCGAAACTGTGTAGACTTGGCGACGCTGCTGCACCCTCCGTGGGCACGCAGGGCGTGCCGCCTTAGCTCAGTTGGCCAGAGCAACGCACTCGTAATGCGTAGGTCTCGGGTTCGAATCCCGAAGGCGGCTCTGCGAAACCCCAGGACTCACTCGCCGTGACCTGGGGTTTTGTGTTGCTTGGGGGCTTGTGTGACTCGCGCGGCCGGAGTGTCAGCCACCACTTGCCTGTCGTGAGCGTGGGTTTCCGTCGGGTCAGCCATGAGGTGTAGCAAGGCTGCTTGCCATCGAAGGCACCCACAATCGAACGGTGCGGTCGACGCTCGCGGTGGCGAGTACGGAGCTGTCGGGGGAGAAGGCAACCGCCGTCACGGCATCAAGGTGGCCGACAAGAGGTTCGCCGACAGGCTGATGTGTGGCCGGATCCCAGAGACGGACAGTGCGATCGTCGCTGGCCGTGGCGAGAAGGCCGCCGCTGGGAGCGAAAGTCAGAGCGGTGACAGCGTCGGCATGGCCGGTCAGGGGCTTTCCGATCGGCTGATGTGTGGCCACGTCCCACAACTGTATCGAGTGGTCATCGCCGGAGGTGGCGATCAGGCTGCCGTCGGGAGAGAAGGCCACCGAGCTGACGGAGCCACCATGGCCATCCAGGAGTTCGCCCGCGGGCACAAGGCTTGTGGAGTCCCACAGCCGCACGGTCCCGGCATCGGTGGCGGTCGCGATCAGCCTGCCGTCGGGGGAGAACGCGACCCCGGTGACGAGCCCCTGGTGACAGGCCAGTGGCCCACCGGCGGCTTGTCGCGTGGTCGGTACCCACAGCCTTACGGTGCCGTCGCCACCGGCGACGGCGAGGAGGGTTCCGTTGGGCGAGAAGACCACCGACGAGATGGGGCCGGGGCGGTCCGTCGGAAGGCTGCCCGCTGGTGTCCGGGTCGCGGCATCCCACAGGTGCACCGCGCCGCCGCGGTCCGCGGTGGCGATCAGGGCGCCGTCGGGAGAGAACGTCACCGCACTCACGGAGTAACGGTGATTGGTGAGGGGTTTGCCGACTGATTGCCGGTTGGCCGGGTCCCAGAAGCGCACCGTGTCGTCGGCGCCGGCGGTGGCGAGCTGGGACCCGTCGGGAGAGAACACCACCGCGCAGACCGTGTCACGGTGCCCGAACATGGGTGCCAGCGAGATCGCTTCGCCGTTCTGGAGCGCGGTGAGGACACTCCTACTGGCGAGGCCACGGGCGGTCAGGCGGTCGAATCGAGCGCGTAGCCGAGCGCTCTGCGCGATCGAGTCCTCGCCGGGATCCCCATCGCGCCGTGCCCGTTGAGTCGGGACTGACACAGGCAGGGCATGGGCGTCCCAAAGCCGCACCGCGCGGTCGAAGCCGGCGGTGGCGAGCTGGCCGCCGTCGGGGGAGAACGCCACAGCGGTCGCGCTGCTGGTATGGCCGGTGAGGGGTGCTCCGACGGGCTGGTGGACAACCGGGTCCCACAGCCGTACGACACCATCGAAATCGGCGGTGGCGAGCAGGCCACCGTCCGGGGAGAACGCCACGGCTGTGGCGGAGCCCGTATGGCCGGTGAGCGGTGCTCCGATGGCCTGATGGGCAGCCGGATCCCAGAGCCGTACCATGCCGTCGTCGCTGGCCGTGGCGAGCAGATCGCCACCGGGCGAGAAGACCGCTGATCTGACGGGTCCGGTGTGGCCGAGCAGGGGCTTGCCGACCGCTTGGCAGATCGCCGGGTCCCAGAGACGCACCATGCCGTCGAAGCCGGCGGTGGCGAGCAGTTTTCCGTCGGGGGAGAACGCCACCGCTGTGATGGGGCCGGAGTGGCCCGTCAGAGGCTTGCCGACCGCCTCGCAGGTGTAACGGTTCCACAGCCGCACCGTGCGATCGAAGCCGACGGTGGCCAGCAGCGCGCTGTCGGGGGAGAAGGCGACGGCGGTGACGGCGTCCTGGTTTGTCGTTGGGAGGGTTCCGGCCGGTTCACGGGTCGTCGGATCCCAGAGCCGTACGGATCCGATCTCACTGGCGGTGGCCAGCAGAGCCCCGTCGGGGGAGAACGCGACGGACCTCACGGTGTGCTCGTGGCCGATCAGTGGCTCGCCGACCGCTTGGTGGGTGACGGGGTCCCAGATGGCCACCATTCCAGCGGCGCCGGCCGTGGCCATCAGGTTGCCGTCGGGCGAGAACGCCACGGACCAAACGAAACCGGGGTGGGGCAGGATCGGTGGTGCGGGACGGTACTCCACGTGTGGGCCGCTCCCCACCGGCGGAGGCGGGGCCACGACCGGAACCGGCGTTCCGAGGGCCGACCCGGCGGGGCCTGAGGACGGCGGGGCGGCGGCTGGGGCCGACGTCGACGCGGGTGCGGTGGCCGCGTAGCGGGTCTCCTCACGTAGGTTCGCGAGTCGGGTCCATTCGGTACGCCATGGTTCGACCCTTGGATCGTTATGGCCCACTGGGGAAGGGGTGTCGCTCGCGAGGCCGTGCAGCGCCCGGACGAGAGCCATGACGAAGTCGACGCCGGGTAGGCGCTTTCCGCTGAGGACCTCGCTGATCGCGGAGCTGGACAACGACGTTCCGTGGGGGGCGGCCCGGCTGATCTCACGCAAGGTGGGGCTACCGCATCCGATCCGGAGTTTCCGGAGTTTGGCGGCGAAGTTCGCGAGTTCGTCCTGAAACGGGTTTCCGGAAGCGTCCCCGTGCGCCACGTATGTCCCCCCTGGTGGTCTGTGGGCCTCAGCGTAGGACGCGCTCGTCGAACAGGACCGAATTCTGCCGAACCCCACCGTACCTAGTCCGTGTTCGCTCGCCTGGTCATGTCGTCCGGCGATGGCCTGCGGTGATCGAGCTTATCCGGATTCCTTCGTGCCGCGTTGGGTGCGCCGGGCGGGGCTGATGGGCTGGGCGCATGGATGAGATCGAAGAGACCGGTACACCGTCCGATTCTCGGATCGACCCTGCGGCGGGGTCGTCGCGGGAGGCGCCGACCCGTGGGCGAGTGCTCGACCTGGTCGCGCTGATGCTCTTGATCACCTTGGTGGCGGGCGTCTTCATGATCGCCGGATCCGAGGCGTTCACCGCGGTCACCAGCGTGGGGCTGGGGCTGTTCGCGGCCTGGAATGGCAGGTCGCCGCGACAGTGAGACGCCCTGGTGTCCTGGCGGTCGCCCGGGAGTCGTAGCGGCCCTTCGCCTCATGGGCGCCGCCGTTTCCCGCGCGGGATGTGATCGGCCTTCGTCGCCGGGGGACGGCGGGTTGGCCGGTCTGGCCATGCTCGGCTGCCTACGGGAGGTGTTCTCGACAGCGGTTCCCGCGATCATCGTTTCCGCGGTATGCTTTCATAATGTCTGAACTGCAAGAAGAGCCAAAGCGTGATCGCACCGGGGTCGAGTTGTTCGCGGGGGCGGGCGGCCTGGCCATGGCGGTCCACGGGGCGGGCTTCCGGCCATTGCTGTTCAACGAGTTCGCGCCGCGGGCGTGTCAGACCCTTGAGGCGAACGGGGCGAAGCCTCGGGGGGACGAGGAGCGTGTTCCCGAGCCCGGGGAGCCGTGGCCGCTGGTGGAGGGTGACGTCCAGGACTTGGACATGCGGTATCTGCGCGGCCGTGTGGACGTACTCGCTGGCGGTCCACCATGCCAGCCGTTCAGCCTGGGTGGGATCGCCAAGGGGGACGAGGACAAGCGCAACATGTTCCCGCAGATGTTCAGGGCGATGCGACAGATCCGGCCCAAGGCTGTCATCTGCGAGAATGTCGTGGGACTGCTCAGGCCATCGTTCAAACCGTACCTCGACTACATCTTGCGCGAGATGGAGATGCCTTTCGAGCTGCGGGATCCCAATACACCCTGGCATGAGCACGACCGGAATCTCATCGATGCTGGACGTGGGAAGGCCGGTGATCCCGCGGAGCGATACAAAGTGGTGATGACGCGCGTCAATGCCGCCGATTACGGAGTCCCCCAGATCAGGCACCGTATTATCATTGTCGCCTTCCGTGAGGACCTCTGCGTCGACATCGAACAGTTCCGCAAGGATGTGCTTCCCCACTACTCCGATCAGGCGCTATTCCGGTCCATGCTGGACGAATTCGGCGGCTCTTACTGGAAGCGCCATCCCGAAACTCCCGATCGCGTGCGCGATGCGGCCAAGGCCAGGGCCAGGGCCGGACTCCGCAAGGATGATTCGCTCATCCCGGATGAATCGAGGCCCTGGCGCACCTTCCGGGACGCCATTACCGGCATCGACGAGAACGAGGGCAAGCCTCTTCCGAAGATTCCGTGGGACAGGCTCGACCGTAATGAGTATCGTGCCGGCGGGTTCACCGATCACATCGGCTGGCCCGGCGCTCGGATTTACAAGGGTCATACGCCCAATGAATTGGACCGTCCCGCCAAGACCGTGAAGGCCGGTGTGCACGGCGTCCCGGGTGGGGAGTCCGTGATGCTGACCGATGATCTGGAGACTCCTGGAGGCACCGCCTACAGGCACAGGTACATGACTGTTCGCGAGACCGCGCGCGTCATGACCTTTCCCGATGATTGGAAGCTGGAAGGCCCCCGGGGGGAGAAAATGCGGCAGCTGGGCAACGCGGTCCCCGTGAAGCTTGGCGCGGTATTCGCCGACGCGGTGGCCAAAGCCCTCGATACGGCACCCGGCCAAGGACAGTGAGTGATGTGGCGAAGCCACCTCAGAATGGTTGGAAGGACAAGCCACCGCCTGATCGCGCCTGGAAAGGGCGGCCGGGGAGGACTCGGAAGACCCTGTCCACCGAGCAGGACAAAGCGGCCGGTGGCCGCCACCGGCGTGAGGTTGACCTGGGGGACGGCCGCGTGGCTCATGCCTCGGTCTCCTTGAGGGTCCTGCCCAAGACGCGGCGCATCCGCGCGTCATTGCGTTGGGGCGACGGGAGGAAGTCCCCGGAGCGCTATCTGGGCGAGGTCGAGCACGCTAGTCGCGAGGCCAACCTCGCTGAGGGGTGGCGGCTGGCCTGGGCCAAGGGCCTCTTGAGAGAGGCGACCTTGCCCGAGGGGTCGACGGCTTCGACGCCTGCGGTCCGCGCATCGATGAAGGGCAACCGAGGGAGGGACACGAGGCCCGAAAGGGAGCTCAGGTCTCTCCTCTTCAAGAAGGGGCTCCGCTACAGGGTCAACGCACCGCCCATCCAGGGCCTCCGGCGTAGCGCGGATGTGCTGTTCCCGAGGGCCCGAGTCGCGGTCTTCGTCGATGGTTGCTTCTGGCATGTCTGCCCGGAACACCATCGGCCGGCGATGAGGAACAAGGAGTTCTGGAGCGAGAAGTTCGCGGAGAACCAGCGGCGGGACGCCGAGACCAATCGGATCCTGGAGGAAGCGGGCTGGACGGTCATCCGGGCTTGGGAGCACGAGGCACCGGAGGACGTGGCACGACGGATCATCCCTGCGGTCCGCCGCGCGAACCACTAGTCGTGTAATACGGCTTTCTCGCCATGCGGTGGGGCATCGACGACATCGGACAGCCCGCGTGAAGCGATGCGGCCACTGCCGTCGTCTTGCGCGAGGACAGCCTCCCGCGACGAGACCTGCCTCGGGCGAGGGACCCGAGTGGATCCGTACCGCCGCTCGGATCGATGGTGACTCCCGCGCGTTCCCGTGTGTGAGGTGAGCCCCACCCACGGGAATCCGCGGGGGAACGCTCTCCTGGGCAGGCTGCGGAACGGCTCCCGCCAGGGTTTCGAGATCTATGCCCCGCAGGTGCTGGAGCTGCCCATTAGGGTTGACGCCATGCTGGTGGATGGGCCGAGGCCACGGCCGGCGGGGGCACCGAGTCACGGGTGGGCGCGCTTGGCGTTTGCCCGCTACGCATCTGTTTACGAGGAAGACGGGGGTCGGCAGTGACCGAGAACCAGTACATCAACGTCACGCCACACCCACGTATCCTGGGCGTGCTCGGCGACATCGAGTTCTCTCACTGGCAGTGCTTGGCCGAGCTGATCGACAACTCCTTCGACGAGTTCCAGGCGGCTGGCGGAACGGTGGACCGGCCCTCGGTTGCGGTCTCGCTCCCCCCGGCGAACTCACAACGTGCGACAGCTGAGATCAAGGTGCAGGACAACGGCCGGGGCATGAGCCTGGAGGCCGTCACCAACGCCATCAGCGCGGGCTGGACGAGCAACGGTCGACACGGTTCCCTCGGCCTGTTCGGAATGGGCTTCAACATCAGCACGGCCCGGCTCGGTCGGAGAACCACGGTACGTACCAGCCGTGCCGGCGATTCGGACTGGATCGAGGTGACCCTGGATTTGGCGCGGATCGCCAACTCCTCCAAGTACCAGGCACCGTACCGCTTGGTCCCCAAGGCCAATCGCGGCGAGCATGGCACGACGGTCACGATCAGCGAGCTCAAGCAGGAGCAGTACGCCACACTCTGCCGTCCTAAGACGCAGAATGTGATCCGGGAAAAGCTCGGAGACGTATACAGCTATCTGCTGGCCGAGAAGGGCTTCCTACTCACGCTCAATGGCAAGAAGGTCAGGCCGCGTCTGCCCTGTGTCTGGGACGAGAAGAGGACCGTCACCCGCCAGGGTGTCGAGATCCATGCCGTTCAGAGAATCGACCGTACGCTGAGCTCCAAGAAAGCCTGCATGGCGTGCGGGTACTGGAGCACCGCCGATGCGGAGCACTGTGAGGAATGCGGTCAGGACCGCCTGGAGCTGCGCGAGCGCAAGATCTGGGGCTGGATCGGGATCCAGCGCTACCTTCATCGCACCGACTACGGGCTGGACTTCCTCCGTAACGGGCGCAAGATCATGCTCAAGGACAAGCGTGTCTTCTTGTGGCAGGACGAGGACGACATCGACGAGGCGGAGCTGGAGTACCCCATCGACTCGGGCGCTGTGCAGATGGGCCGGATCGTCGGTGAGATCCATTGCGATCATGTTACGCCGAACTATCAGAAAACCGCCTTCGAGTTCGAGACAGCCGAGTGGCGTCAAGTCCTGCGCGAGGTCCGCGGGACAAGTCCCCTGCGTCCCAAGATCGCCAAGTCTCTCGGACGGGCGGAGAATCGCAGTCCTCTCGCCCTGCTTTTCGCGGGATTCCGCCGACAGGACCCAGGGCTCAACTACCTGATCCCTGGCGATGGACGTAACGCTCTGCACGAGACGGCGGTGAAGTGGGCCGGGCTGATGCGGCTGGGTGGCTACGACTATCAGAGTGACGAGTTGTGGTACCGCGCCGCCTACCATCACGACAACCCGATAGTGGTGGATCCTCAACCGGAGAACGACGAGATCCTCCCCGGATTCGGGGCGGGACTCCTTGAACCGGATGTCGAGCCGGAAGGCGGTACGGCGCCGGGCACGACCTCGGCTGGCGAAACGCTCGCCGAGGCCGAGGTCGCAACGGTGGAGACGTTGGATCAGCGGCTCCAGCGATACCGGGACAGCGCCGACCCCATCGTGGATCTGACAGGCTCGTACTACCTTGAGGAATTGGGCCGCGTGGACCTGACGGCCTGGGCGGTCCGAGGGCAGAGCCTCGCCACCAAGGACGAGCGGCCCGCACCTGTGATCGTCTCGATGGTTCGAGCCCCACGCCTGGATGTGTTCGTCGACGCGGGCCACTCGCTCTTTCGCGAGCATGGGGCGGACATTCGTGACCTCGCGCTCGTCGAGGTCGCGGAGTTCATGCGGGTCAGGGCGAACAACGTATCGATGCCCTTGAGCGAGATCGTGGCGCAGCTCAAGAGCCACACCTCCAGCCCTCGGCTGACGTCGGCGGCGACGGCGGAGGAATCCGAGAGGCTTCTGGAACTGGTGCGCAAGGCGATGGTGGCGCCTATCTCGGCGGACCCGGCGGTGCACTGGCTGCTGCTTACGAAGGATGAGCGAGCTGACTCCGAGCGCCGGTTCGCGGTCGAGGCCGGCGGAGTGACTCCCTGGAACGACGCGATCTCCAGCGGTGCGTTTATCCGCTATGTACCGGCCAGTGCAGTCATCCGCATCATCCAGGGCTCCCCGGGGACCTTCCTCGATGGGTGCGTTTTCAAGCGTGGGTACATCGCTCTGAGCGATCCCGGCGCCCGGGCGCTCGTCGTGGAGCGTCTGATCAACCCCCTGGGGGACCTCGCGCTTCTGGAACAGCACCGCCCACGCCTCGATGTGGAGGAGCTGGCACGAATCAGGATCAGCTGCAGACTCATCGCGCGTGATCTCGCCGACAACACGTAGGGAGGGTGGAATGCGATTCCTTGACGCCGCCGCTCTGCTGGACTCCGGCCCCACGCAGTTTCCTCGGCGCGTGGAACGCCTTCTGTGGCACCTGGGATTCTCCGATGTGTCCAACATCGACGGCTCCGGTGACGAGGGGGGTGACATCCTCGCCCGGCACAGAGGTGAGACCTGGGTGTTCCAGTGCAAGTGGAAGCGCCGGAGGGCCGTAGGGGCCGACGCGGTGGACGAGGTCGCTCGGGCCCGGGACCACTATCGCGCTCACAAAGCCGTCGTCGTCACCAACACTCGGTTCAGCCCCGAGGCCCTGAAGCGGGTGGCGAATCTGGCACGCCTAGGCCCTGCGATCCTGCTGTGGGGCGGAACGGATCTGACGACGAGCTTCGACCGGGTACCACCCCGCTTCGGACGAGTGACGCCAAGGCCGTATCAGACCGAGGCGCTCCAAGCGCTGGACTCCGATCTCGACTCCTCGGGGCGTGCGCTGCTCGTGCTGGCCACCGGCCTTGGCAAAACGGTCGTAGGAGGTGAGGTGATCGCGGCACACCTGCGACGCTGCCCCCAGGACCAGGTCCTGGTCGTCGCGCATGCGAAGGACCTCGTTCAGCAACTGGAGCGGGCGCTCTGGCGGCACCTGCCCAAGGATGTCCCGACGCGGCTCCTCACGGGCGACACTCGTCCCGACGATCTTTCCGGTCTCACCTGCGCGACGGTGGGCTCGGCGCTGGCTGCGGCGCGATTCGGATACCGTCCCGGCCTCGTCATGATCGACGAGGCCCACCACGTGAGTGAAGAAGGGCAGTACGACGAGCTGCTGGAACTCCTGAGCTCCGCCAGACACCTGGGCGTCACGGCGACCCCATGGCGTGGGGACAAGCACGACATCACCCACCAGCTTGGCGAACCCAGCTTCAGTCTGGGGATCGAGGAGGGCATGCGGCGCGGATACCTCGCGCAGGTCGACTACCGCCTGTTCGTCGACGACATCGATTGGGACATCGTCCGCGAGGCCAGCGATCATGCGTACGGATTGGCCGAACTCAACGCCAAGCTGTTTCTGCCTCAGCGGGATGAGGCCATTCGCGACGAGCTGGCCATGGCGTGGGCCGGTACACGAAGTCCCCGGGCCATTGTTTTCTGCCGGACTATCGAGCACGCCGAGCGGCTCGCTGACATGCTGCGGCGCACCCCCCTTTGGTCAGGTGCTCTCGCCATCCATGCCGGACTGGCCAAGAGGGAGCGGCAGAACCGCCTACTCGCCTTCCGGTCCGGCGAAGTGCCCATCCTGACTGCGGTCGACATCCTCAACGAGGGTGTCGATGTGCCGGACGTGAATATCCTCTGTTTCGCGCGAGTCACTCACTCCCGCCGCATCTTCGTTCAGCAGCTTGGGCGCGGTCTTCGCCTGCGCGACGGCAAAGAGCGAGTCACCGTGCTCGACTTCGTCAGCGACCTTCGCCGCATCGCTGCCGCGCTCAAGCTCAAACGCACGCTTGACGGGTGCGGCGACATCGAGACCCTGGCGGAGATCACCCCGTCGAACGTCGACTTCAGCGACCAGAAGGTGGCGACCCTCATGGACGAGTGGATCAAGGACGCGGCCAGTCTTGAGACCGCGTACGACGAACACCGACTCCAGTTCCCCGCCACACGCGTCCCTCAGGAGTAATCACCGTGGCCTTGCAGCAGCTGCCCGCACCCATTCGGGAGCGCCTTCTCATCGAGATCTACCAGCAGGCCAACGCCTTGGACTGGGAGTTCTTGAGTAACACGGAGAAGACCAACCAGTACCGGCGATGGATCGAGGACCCCAAGGTTGGCGGAGTTCTGCTCGCCTATGGGCCAGAGAAGGACGCCAGGGTCTGGATCAAGGATGTCCCTATGAAGGAGTACGCCCGAGCGCAGGAAGGGATCGGGAACTACGTCCGCTACGCCGTGAATCGGTTCCAGGGGCCGGAGGAGATCGTTCGCGCGGCATGCGGCAGCGGCTGGGTGATGAAACCGGATTCGGTGGGGGAGAAGCCGAACCACTGCTACGCCGTCGCCGATGGTGCCACCCGGTACATCTGCTGGGGTCGCGCCGGGAACTTCCGTGATCTCGTCTGGGCCGCGTTGAACGAGGCCATCGACTCGACTGAGCGGCCCGCGATCGTCATCACCACCCGCAACGGCGAAACCGTCTCCACAGCCGAGCGAACGCGTCAGGACCGGCTCGCGCTGCGTTGCGGAGCGGACCTGCGATACCTGCATCGCGAGATGATGCCTAACCCGGACTATCTCGGGGCGACGGACGGTGGCCGCGGTCAGCTGCAACCTACACTCGTGGACTAGCCGTTGATCCCATTTGTCGTTCTTCGCGTCTGTGCGGCACGACGGAACGGACGTGTGTAGCCGGCCTGCCCGACAGCGCCCTGTTTCTTGAGGAGACGGGCCGCCTCGGTCAGGTGGGCGCAGACGGTCTCGAAGTGCGGGTGGGTGGTGCCGTCGAGGCTGTGTCCACCGGACAGCGCCTAGAAGCCCACAGGGTGTGCCGGTGAATTCCGTGTCGGCATCCGGTGGTCACGACGGTCGCCGTACGGGCTGGCCGTACGGGTCCGCCCACGCCGATCCCGGCGCGGGCACGCCCTCGATTCGGCTCCTTGACGAACTGTGGTTTGGGCGATTCGGTGGGCCCCGGGTTCCGGTGATGGGCGGACCGCCGTCGGGAGTGTCCGTGCGTAAGGACCCGTTTCCAGGAACAGCAGGAAGCGCAGGGCGGCCGTGTCCCCTCTGCGGGCGGCGGTGAGGAACGCCTTGGCCACATCGCCGTGCCGTTCACGGAACCAAGCCCTCAGTCCCCGTGCCCCGTCCCCCCGCTGCCGAAGCCGCCGCTGGAGATGCCTCCCCATTTGCGCTTCTCCTCCGACGGCGGGTCCGGGGACGTTTCCGTGCCCGCCGTTCCCGCGTCCTTCAGTTGGTAGGGCATGAGCCGGTGCTCGCCGTCGGTGTGCGGCATCTCGGCCGGCCTGCGGTACTCGGTCATCTCGCCGGGCAACCGGTCCGTCTCCGGCCGGTGCGGCTGCTCGTCGGGCGTGGGTGTGCGGGACTCGCGGTCGCGGACCCGGAAGCCCAGCCAGACCGCGCCGATCAGGACGGCCACGATGACGAGGCCGCCGATGAGCTGCCCGAGGCCCGACTGCCAGACGCCCGCAGCCAGCGTCTGTGCTGCGCTGAGAGTGTTCATACTCCAGGATTACCCGTTTTCTCCAGTTTTGTACTCCCCGGGCGAAGACCTTCGAAGAACCTTGAAACATTCCCGCGCCGCCATCGCGTCAATGAGGTGTACGACGATCACCCCTGCGAGCGAAGCGAAAGGAGGGGCATGCGAAAGTCCCGCGCGGACGAGTTCCTGGAGTTCGCCTCCGCACGCTCGGGTCACCTCTTCCGCTCCGCGTGTCTGCTGACCAGCGGAGACATCCATCTCGCCGAGGACCTCACCCAGGAGACGCTGGGCCGGATGTACGCCCTCTGGGGACGTATGGCCCGGATCGGCAACCCCGCCGCGTACGCCCAGACCGTCCTTGTCCGCACCTTCCTCAGCCATCAGCGCCGCCGATCGGCCACCGAGCGCCCGATCGGGGAACTGCCCGACCTCGCCCCCCTCGGCGACGAGGACCCGGCGCTCCGGGTCGCCCTGCTCGACGCGCTCGCCGGGCTCGCGCCCAAGGACCGGGCCGTCGTCGTGCTGCGGTACTGGGAGGACCGCAGCGTCGAGGAGACCGCCGACGCCCTGCACGTCAGCTCCGCCGCGATCCGCACCCGCTCCGTACGGGCGCTCGCCAAGCTGCGGCGGCTTCTCGGCGGCAGCATCGGCGAGCTGGCCGCCCGCTGAGCCGCCGCCGCCCGTTGAGACATCCCCGGGCCGAGTCGCTCACTCGCTCGTCTCGGACCTCCCTTCCGACTTCCTTCCGACTTCCTTCCGACCGGAGACGGTGAATTCGACATGCCCCAGAACGAAGAGAACCCGCACGGATTCGAGGACCAGCTCGGCGCCGTCCTGCGCCGGACCGGCGACACCTTCGCCGCCGGTGACCGCCGTGCCCTCGTCGACGGCGCGCTCGTGCGCGGGCGCCGCCGCCTGGTCCGCCGCCGGCTCGCCGTGACCGGTGGCGCCCTCGCGCTCGCCGCCGTCGGTCTCGGCGGGGTGTACGGCGGCTCGCTGCTCGACCCCGCCGGAGCGACCACCACCGCCTCCGTCGCCGCGGCCCCCGCCCTCGGCTCCTCCGCCGCTCCCGGGAAGCGCCCCCCGGGCGAGAACGAGATCCCGGTCAAGGACATCGCCGACGTCCTCAAGGCCCATTCCCCGAAGGGGACATGGGAGTTCGGCGACCTCTCCGGCACCGGGCAGTCGGCCCTCGGCGTCTTCGACGACGGCAAGGGCAAGGCGGCCGTCAGCGTCGGCCTCTACAGCGCCCCCGGCACCGGCGAAGGCGGAAAGGACCAGGTCACCTGCCCCGACAAGGTCCTCGTCCCGTTCGATGCCTGCTCCTCCCGGACGCTGCCGAACGGCGACCGGCTCATGGTCCTCCAGGGGTACGAGTACCCCGACAAGCGCGAGGAGACCAAGAACTGGCGCGCGGTCCTCCTCACCAAGGACGGCTTCCTCGTCGACGCGAGCGAGTACAACGCCCCCGCCGAGAAGGGTGCCTCCGTCACCCGGAAGAACCCGCCCCTCGGCCCGGACCAGCTGAAGGCACTCGTCACCACCGCCGACTGGCGCCCGCTCCTCGCCCGGCTGCACACCGTCCCGCAGAAGCCGGGCGGTCACCACGGCACCGACGAGTCCACCGGCACCGCCGTCCGCGACACCCTGCGCCTCAAGCTGCCCCAGGGCCTCGACGTGCGGAGCAAGGGCGGTTCGGGCAGCCACGGCTACCTCGTCGTCGACGACGGGAAGGGCGCGAGCCTCGTCGGCATCGACGTCCAGCCCTCCTCCAAGAGCCTGATCAGCGACCTCTTCGGCGGCTCCGACGTCGTCACGCTCTCCGACGGGCGCAAGGTCCGTGCCACCCGGCAGCCCGGCGAGAAGGGCGGCGCCGGGGTCGTCTGGTGGAACGTCGACACCATCACGCCCGACGGTTTCCGCGTCGTCGTCTCCGCCTTCAACTCCGGCGCGCAGTACCAGGCCGCCACCCGCGCCGAGCCCGCGCTCACCATGGACCAGCTGAAGGCGATCGCCCTGGACCCGAAGTGGCGCAAGGTGTCCCTGAAGTAAGAGGAGTACGGGGGACGGTGGGGGTACGGGGGCGGGGCAGCGGCTCCGCCCCCGTACCCCCGCCTACTTCGCGTCCGCGTACCGCTCGACCGTGGCCGTCGTGAAGGGGAACCGCACCGGCGTCTCCCCGAAGGTGATCCGGCCCGCCTCGTCCCCCGCCGCCCCGATCGCCGCCGTCACCGCCTCCGCCTCCTCCACCGGACAGTGCACGATCACTTCGTCGTGCTGGAAGAACACCAGCTCGGCCCGCATCCCGGCGAGCGAGCGCCGCAGCGCGGCCAGCATCAGCAGCGCCCAGTCGGCCGCACTGCCCTGCACCACGAAGTTACGGGTGAACCGGCCCCGCGCCCGCCCGTTGCCCGAGGCGTATCCCGGGGTGTACCCGGCGGACCCGCCCTCCTCCGGGACCTGTTCGGCCTCCTCCTGCGGTAGACCGGCCTCCTCCGCGTCGCCCGCGCCCACCGCCCGGGGGCTCGTCCGGCCCAGCCAGGTCCGGACGAGTCTGCCCTCCTCGCCCGCCTTCGCCGCCTCGTCGACATAGGCCACCGCGCGCGGGAAGCGCCGCCGCAGCGCCGCCAGGTTCTTCAGGCCGTCCCCGCTGGTCTGCCCGTAGATCGCCCCGAGCAGCGCCAGCTTCGCGTGGTTCCGGTCGCCGGAGAAGGCCCGGTCCGACAGGCGCGTGTACAGATCGTCGGGGTGCCCCGCGACCTCCATGAGGCCCGGGTCCCGGGAGATCGCGGCCAGCACCCGGGGCTCCATCTGGTCGGCGTCGGCCACCACGAGCCGCCAGCCCGGGTCCGCGACCACCGCCCGCCGGATCACCTTCGGGATCTGGAGCGCCCCGCCGCCGTTGGTCGTCCAGCGCCCGCTGACCGTGCCGCCCGGCAGATACTCCGGCCGGAACCGCCCGTCCCGCACCCAGTCCTGGAGCCACGACCAGCCGTGCGCCGTCCAGATCCGGTACAGCTTCTTGTACGCGATCAGCGGCCGCGCCGCCGGATGGTCCAGCTCCTCCAGCTCCCAGCGGCGGGTGGACTTCAGCCGTACGCCCGCGGCCGCGAAGGCCTTCACCACGTCCGCCGGGAGGTCCGGCCGGACCCGGCGCCCCAGCGCCGCCGACACCTCGTCCGCCAGCTCGGCCAGTCTGCGCGGCTCGCCCCCGCCCGCGTACCGCTCGCCGAGCAGCTCCCCCAGCAGCTCCCGGTGCACGTCCGCCCGCCACGGCAGACCCGCCCGGTGCATCTCGGCCGCCACCAGCATCCCCGCCGACTCGGCCGCCGTGAGCAGCCGCATCCTGCCCGGGTGCTCCGCCCGGTCGTGCCGCCGCTGCTGCTCCGCGTAGACCGCGAGCAGCCCTTCGAAGGGGACGGAGACCGTCGGGCGCGGCTCGAAGAGGGAGTCCTGAGAGCCGGGCTCGGCGCCCCGCTGCGGCGGGTCCGGGGGCACCGGCTCGTTCCGCAGCCGGGCCCAGGCCGCCGCCGCCGAACGGGGCTCCCCGAGGCGCCCCTCGTGCCCGAGGAGCAGCTGCTCGGCGGCCTCCATGTCGTAACAGCGCTCGATCCGCACCCCGGCGGCGAGCAGCCGGGGATACACCTCGGCCGTCGACCGCCACACCCAGCGCGTCACCCCGGGGCGGGCCCGCACGGCCGCGACGAGATCCGGCTCCCTGCGCACCTCCCCGGCGGGCAGCCCGTCCGGGCCGAGGGGCACGAGCAGTGCTCCGTCCCCCTCCGCCTCGACCGCAAGCGCCCACCTCTCGCTCATGGATACGAGTCTGGCACCGCCCACTGACAACGGCGGGGAGGCGGCGGCCTCTCCGGCTCCAGGGCCGGTACGAAAGTGGGATGAGATGATCCACCCCTCCCGCCCTCGGTGGGTACGGGAAACGACCTGGAAGGCGGCCACATGTACGCGATGTCCCTGGGCGACGACGGGGCGGAACTGCGCCCGCTGGAACCGTGGCAGGCCGAGGAGTTCCTGGCGCACATGGACCGGGGACGCGCCTTCATAGGCGCCCGCAACGGGCTCCCGGACGTCGTCAAGGACCTGGAGTCCAGCCGGGCGTTCCTCCGCGCGTACGCCGAGAAGGCCGCGGCCGACACCGGGCGTATCCACGGCATCTGGTCGGACGGCGTCCTCGTCGGCGCGGTGATCCTGCGGACCCTGGACGCGGTACGCGGCACGGCCGAGGCGGGCTGCTGGCTGGAGCCGGCGGCCACCGGGAAGGGCCTGGTCACCCGGGCCGCGCGGACGCTCATCGACTGGGCGATCGAGGCACGGGGAGTGCACCGGGTGGAGTGGGTCGTGAACTCCGACAACGCCCCCAGCATCGCGGTGGCCCGCCGCCTCGGCATGACGAGGGACGGCGTCCTCCGCGAGAGCTTCCCCTACCGGGGCCACCGCCACGACCAGGAGATCTGGTCGGTCCTCGCCCCGGAGTGGCGGGCGGCCAAGGGGGAGGGCGAGAACGCGTAGGGCGGGGCTGGCGCTGGCGCTGGGGCTCTGAGGCTGGGGGAGGGGCTGGGGGAGGAAGGCCAGGAGTGGTCTGCTTCCGGGGCGGGCGGTGATCTGGCTTTGGACGGGGAGGGACCGGGCCTTCCGGGCGGGGCGGTGACCTGTTTCCGGGCCTGGGGGTGCACCCCTTCCGGGCGGGGCGGCGACCTGTTTCCGGGCCTGGGGGTGCACCCCTTCCGGGCGGAGCGGTGACCTGCTTCCGGGATGGGCGGTGCATCCCTTCGGGGGGAGGGGGAGCGGTGGCCCGGTTCCGGGCCGGGTGGTGACCTGGCTTCGGGGCCGGTGCGGGTGGCCTGTTTCTGGGCGGAGCGGTGGCCCGGCTCCGGGCCTTACGGTGGCCCGGCTCACCGGACCGTACAGTGACCCGGCTCCGGACCGTACGGTGACCCTGCTGCGGGCGGAGCGGTGACCTGGCTTCGGGGCCGGTGCGGGTGGCCTGCTCCCGGGCGGAGTGGTGGCCCTGTTCCCGACCGCGCGGCGTCCCCCCGTTCCAGACGGAGTGGTGCCCCCGTTCCGGCGACCGAGCAGTCCCCCCGTTCCGGACGGAGCGGTGACCCGGCTCCGACCCCGGTCGCCGCTCCGTCCGTCCCACCTTCGCCGGTCAGCGGGTCGCGCGCCACGCGGGGAGTGCCGAGGCGGCGACCGCCGTCGTCGTGCAGACGCCCGCCGCCGTGCCGACCGTTCCCCAGGGCAGGGCCAGTGCCACCGGGGCCGAGAGTGCGGCGAGCCCGGCGCCCAGGGTGCCCAGGACCAGCGCGGTCACCGCCAGGCCGAGGAGCGTCCCGATCCCGACGGCCAGCACCGCCTCGCCCGTCACCACCCGAAGCACCTGGAAGCGGGTGGCCCCGGCCAGCCGGAGCGCGCCCAGTTCCGCTCCCCGTACAGAGGTCGCCATCAGCAGGGTGTTGACGAGCCCGATCACCGTGTAGACCAGGGCGATGCCGAGCAGCAGGCGCGTCCCGAACCCGGCGGCAGGGTTCCGGTTCCCCGCCTCGCCGGTCACCGGCGTGCCGCCGCTCGCCGCGAGGGCCCGTGCCGTGGCCGTACCGCCGCCCCTCGCCTCGATCAGGTCCGTCGTCGAACCGGGGGCGTTCGCCCGGGTGACGTACGGCCCGTTGTCGCCGGTCCCGGGGGCGAGGACGGCCACCACCCGGAGCCGTACCGGTCCCGTCCCGTCCGCCCGCCAGACCTCGACCGTCCCGCCCACCTCGTGCCGTTCGAACTCCTCGTTCACCACGATCGAGTGGTCGTCGAGCCCCCGCAGGTCACCGGCGGTCACCGGCAGCCGGGACAGTGCCGCGAAGGCCGCCGGGTCGGCGACCGCCCGCGCCCCGTACTTCACGACCGCCTCCGCCCCGTCCCGTACGAACACCGACGTCGCCCCGGAGGCGGACACCACCGCCCCGGGCGGCGCCGTGACCGGTCGCAGCGCCCGCCCGGTCACGGCGTACTCCGCCGTCGTCCGCTCCCGCGCCTCGACGTCCTTCGCGCGCGTGACGCTCGTCGCCGAGCCGAAGAGAGTCCCGGCGAGCGCCACGGTCACCAGGACGGGCGCGGCGACGGCGGCGGTCCTGCGTACCGAGGCCGCGCTGTTCTCCCGTATCAGCGTCCCCACCGCTCCCCGGGACCTCAGGAGTCGCGCGGCCGGGCGGACGAACAGCGGGGCGAGCAGGGCCGCTCCGGCGATCGGAAGCATCGGGAGGGTCGTGTACGTCTTCCGTTTCAGGAGCGACGCCGGGTCCGTGGCGTACGTCCAGGCCAGCAGCGCGAGACCGGCCAGGAGCAGCCCGGCGCCCAGGACGGCGCGGCCCGGGGGCAGCACGTCCGCGTCGACGTCGGCGTCCCGCAGCGCCGCCGCGGGGCCGGTGCGGCCCGCCCGCCGGGACGCGGCCACCGCCCCCGCGAGGGCGACCGTCACACCCGTCCAGAACGCCGTGGGGAAGGGCCAGACCGCGTCGCCCGGCGCGAACCACTCCGGCGCGAGACCGGCGTCGACCAGTGCCCCGGTGAGCAGCGGCGCCCCGAAGGCGCCGAGCCCGCACCCGGTGGCCGAGGCCAGGACGCCGAGCGCCGCCGCCTCGGCCAGCAGCAGCCTGCGGAGCTGCCCCGGGGTGGCTCCGGCGGTCCGCAGCAGACCGGACTCGCGGCGGCGCAGCGCCACGGCGAAGGCGAAGGTGGAGGCGACGACGAAGACGGCGACGAAGGCGGTGACCCCTCCGGAGGTGCCCAGGACGACGCCGAGCCCGAGCAGGACCTCCGCGTCCTCGGCCGCGCCGGGGTCGGTGCGGCGCCGCTCCTGCCCGGTGAGGACCCGGGCGCGGTCGCCGACGAGGGCGCGGACGGCTGCGGCGGGGGCGTCGACGCCGACGGCGTCGGGACCGCCGGAGACGGTGACCGGCCAACGGGCCCGGAGTGCGCGGAGCACTTCCCCGTCCACAGGCTGTGGACGGTCGAGCGGCAGCGCCAGGGGTACGGTCACGGGCCCGCGCCGCACGTCGAGCACGAGCCGGTCCCGCCCCTGGACGACGACGGACGACGAGGCGAACCGCTCTGGAGAACGCTCGGGCGCGTGAAAGGTGGCGGCGAGGCCGAGCCCGGTGGCCGCGAGCAGCCCCACGCCGAGGGCGAGCGCGACGAACCCGCCGAGGAGGGAGGCCCAGCGGACCCGTAGCCCGGAGAGGACGACGATCAGCATGCCGCACCTGCGGCGTTCGGTGCGCCTTCCGTGCTTGTGGGGGGTGTGGTGCTGGGGGTGCCTGTGGTGCCTGTGGTGCCTGATGTGTTGGGGGTGCCGGGGCTGCTGGAAGTGCTGGAGGTGCCAGGGGTGCTTGTGGTGGTCGCCGTGGCGACGGGGGATGAGGCTGCGTCTGGAGCCGCACCCGTCGCACCTGCCGCACCCGTCGCACCTGCCGCACCCGTCCTGCCTGCCGTATCCGCCCCACCCATCGCACCCATCCCACCTGCCGTACCCGCCCCACCCGCCCCACCCGCCTCCAGCGCCGCCATCCTGGCCGCCACCGACTCCGGCGTCGGGCAGGGGAGTTCGCCCGCGACCCGGCCGTCGACCAGGAAGACCACCCGGTCCGCGCGGGCCGCCGCCACCGGGTCGTGGGTCACCATGACGATCGTCTGGCCCTCGCGGTCCACCAGTTCCCGCAGCATGTCGAGGACCTCCCGGCTCGTCGTCGAGTCCAGCGCGCCGGTGGGCTCGTCGCCGAAGAGGACGGCGGGGCGGGTGATCAACGCGCGGGCGATGGCGACCCGTTGCCGCTGGCCGCCGGAGAGTTCGCCGGGCCGGTGCCGTGCCCGGTCCGCGAGCCCGACGCGTGCCAGCGCCTCCCGGACCCGCTGCCGGGACGGGCGGCGGCCCGCGAGCCCGAGGGGGAGCGCCACGTTCTGCGCGGCGGTCAGGGAGGGCAGCAGGTTGAAGGACTGGAAGACGAAGCCGATCAGGTCCCGCCGGAGCAGGGTCAGCCGCCGCTCGCCGAGCCCTTCGAGGGCCACGCCGCCGACCTCCACCCGCCCGGCGGTGGGCCGGTCGAGCCCGGCGGCGCACTGGAGGAGCGTGGACTTGCCGGAGCCGGAGGGGCCCATGACGGCGGTGAACGTCCCGGTGGCGAAGTCGAGGTCGACGCCGTCGAGGGCACGGACGGCGCCGTGGTGCCGGGTCAGCCCCCGGAGCCGTACGGCGAAGGGGACGGGCCCGGACGCGGTGCTGGACGCGGTGCCGGTGTGGGTGTCGGTGCCGGGGAGAGCGGCCGGAGGACGGACTGTCGAGGTCATGACCCCAGCGAACCGTTTCCGCCACCGCAGGACACGACCAGTGGAGGGCGTTCCGGAGGTAGGGCAGGCCCTACCGGTCTTGGGACGGGTCCGGTCGTGCGGTCCGCGCGGGGGCGGGTCCTGTCGTCGGGGGCGGCGATGCGGACCGGCATGGGGCGTGCCGTCCGCGCGGGGGGCGGGCCCGGCCTTGTCGTCCGTGCGGGAGATGGGCCCGGCCTTGCTGTCCGCTGGGGCGGACCCGGCTGTGTCATCCCCGGGGCGGATCTCCGCCCGCCCGACCACCCACCCGCCCGGCCGGTAGTCCCGGCCCCACCCTCCCCAGCCCCGCCGCCGGGCCGGGCTGAGACCATCGGGGGAGGGCCCCGGCACACGAGCCACGGCCCCAGGGTCACTGGTCCACGAGCCACGGCCCCGGGACCACCGGCTCATGAACTGTCGGCCCGTGAACCGTCGGTCCCGGGAACCACGACCCCAGGAACCACGGCCCCATGAACCACGGCCCCGGGAATCACGAGGAAACGGACGCGAGGACGGCGTGAGCACCACCATCGACAAGGCTTTCGAGGCGCTGTACGTGAGCGACGACGGGTCGCTCGACACCGCCGCGTCCCTCCTGGCGGCCGACCCGGGGGCCGACGCGGAGCTGGCGCGGCGCGGCGAGGGCTTCGTCCGCACTCTGTGGGAGCGCGGTTGGCAGCCCGCCGACGTCACCCGGCTCGTCCGGCGCGACCTCGCGGACGAGCATCTGCGGGTGCTCGGGGAGCTGGTCAGGGCCGAGACCGCCCGTTACGCGACGCTCCCGCACCGCTGGCGCGCGCAGCTCGACGAACCGGGGGCGGTTCCCGGGCGTCCGACGGACCGGTTCTCGTACGCGACGACGGTCCTGGAGCTGTACCGCCTGCTCGTCCGGCTGCCGCGCCTCGACGCGGTCGGCCCGGTGCCGGGCGAGACGCTGCCGCCGGCCGTCGCGGGGGAGCCGAGGATGCTCGGCCGCATCCGGGCGCTGCTGGCGAAGGCGGAGGCGACGGGGTACCCGGAGGAGGCGGAGGCGCTGACGGCCAAGGCGCAGGAGCTGATGGCCCGCCACAGCCTCGACGAGGCCACGCTCGCGGCGGGCGCGCCGTCGCCGGAGACGCCGGGGGCGATCAGGATCGGGGTGGAGCCGCCGTACGAGCAGGCCAAGGCGATCCTGCTCGACGCGGTGGCGACGGCGAACCACTGCCGGGCCGTGTGGAACGAGGCGTACGGCTTCTCCACCGTCGTCGGCTTCGAGGCGGACCTGGACCCGGTGGAACTGCTCTACACCTCGCTGCTCGTGCAGGGTACGGCCGCGATGACCCGGGCGGAGGCGGAGCAGCGGGCCGGGGGCCGCAAGCGCACCAAGTCGTTCCGGCAGTCCTTCCTGCTCGCGTACGCGAACCGGCTCGGGACCCGGCTCTCGGCGACGTCCCGCCGGGTCGCGGCCGAGACGCCGACGCTGCTTCCGGCCCTGGCCTCCCGCGATCTGGCGGTCACCAGCCGTACGGACGAGCTGTTCCCCGAGACCCGCTCGGCCCGGGTCAGGGCCGCCTGGGACGAGGAGGGCTGGACCCACGGCGCCTCGGCGGCGGACCGCGCGGGCCTGCACCCGGGCCGGAAGCGGGTGGAGGGAACGGAGTAGGGACGGCTCACGGCGGGAGCGCGAGGCGCGTCGGGCCCGACGGGGCCGGCCGGAACCCGGCGGGGAGGTGGAGAGGCGGAGAGGCGGAGAGGCGGACGCGGGCTGGGCCCCGGCCCAAGCCCGCGTCCGCCGTTCCGCGCGTCCGCCGTTCCGCGCGTCCGCCGTTCCGCGCGTCCGCCGTTCCGCGCGTCCGCCGTTCCGCGCGTCCGCCGTTCCGCGCGTCCGCCGTTCCGCGCGTCCGCCGTTCCGCGCGTCCGCCGTTCCGCGCGTCCGCCGTTCCGCGCGTCCGCCGTTCCGCGCGTCCGCCGTTCCGGCCGACAGGGCAACCCCCGCCTTCTCGCTCACCCCTCACCCCCACCTCCCTCACCTCTCACCTCTCACCTCTCACTCACCCCCCACCTCTCACTCCTCCCCCCCTCACCCTCACCCTCCCCGCCCACACGCCCCACCGAAATGCCCGTTTAGCGTCACATGACCGATACGCTCGGCTCATGAGCTGGCTCCGGGCGTTGAAGGAGACCGCGCGCTCCGGACTCACCATCGAGCGGCGGCGGCTCGATCCCGTCATCGCGGGGCGGGCCGCCTTCGGGCTCGCTCTCGTCGTGGGGGTCTCGCTCACGTTCTTCGGGCCCGCCGTCGCCGCCTCCTCCGCGTTCGGCGCCTTCCAGGCGGCCATCGCCACCTTCCAGCGGTCCTGGCGGCCCCGGCCCACGCTCGCCCTCGCCTCGGCCACCACCCTCGCCGTGTCGACCTTCCTCGGCTATCTCACCGGCTCCCACGAGCCCCTGTTCCTCGCCCTGCTGCTGCTCTGGACCTTTCTCGCGGGGATGGCCTGGGCGGCGGGGCCCACGGCGGGCATCATCGCCTCCTCCAACGTGGCGATCATGCTGGTCACGATCACCCTGCCCACCTCCATCGCCACCGCCGCCGGGCACGCCGCCATGATCTTCACCGGCGGGGTCGTCCAGGCGGTCCTGGTGGTCGCCCTGCCCGTACGCCCCTGGGGCGCCCAGCGGGACGCGCTCGCGGACGCGCTGGCCGCCGAGGCGGACTACGCCCGCAGGCTGCGGCACGACCCGGTCGCGCCCTTCGACCCCCTGCCGCTCATGACGGCCCGCAGCGCCGCCGCCCTGACGCCCCGGCAGGCGCGCCGCCGCCCGGCGGAGCTGCACGGTTCGCGGGGGCTCGCGGAGCGCATCCGGCCGGTCCTCGCCTCGCTCGCCGACCCGGCGGTCGGGGTGCCGGAGGAGGGCCCGGAGCGGGCCCGGGTACGCGAACTCCTGGGCGCGGCGGGCACCGTCCTCGACGCCGCCGCGCACGCGATCCGGCACGGCGAACCGGTCGACCTGTCCCCCGCCGCCCTCGCCACGCTCCGCACCCCGGACACCGGCGCCATCCTCACCGGCCCCTCCCGCCGCGCGGCCGTCCGGCTCGCCGCGCTGCTCGGCGACGTCGTGGAGACGGCGGAGCCGGGCACGGGCGTCCGTCAGGTCCCGGCCCCGCCCGGCACCACCCCGGAGGTCTCCGAGGTGACCCCGAGCGCCCGGCACGTCCCCGGCCGCACCCGCGCCAAGCCCACCCTCGTACGTCTCGCGCCGATCATCCTGGCCCAGGTCAGGGGCGAGCTGCGGCGCGACTCCGCCGTGCTGCGGCACGCGGTCCGGGTCTCGGCGGTGACCGCCGCCGGTTATCTCCTCGGCACGGCGCTGCCCTTCGGGCACGGCTACTGGGCGCCGATGGCCTCGGTGATGGTGATGCGCCCGGACTTCTCGCAGACGTACGAGCGCTCGGTGGCGCGCTTCTGCGGCACCCTGGTCGGGGTGTCGCTGGCCACGGCGGTCATGCAGGCGGCGCACCCGGACGTGTATCTGTCGGCGGGACTCGCCGTGCTGTGCGCCTTCTCGATGTACCTGCTGATGCGCACGGGGTACGCGGCGGGCCAGGTCTTCGTCTCCGCGTACGTGGTGTTCCTGCTCGGCATGCAGGGCGAGGGCCTGACCCAGACCGTACGGGAACGGGTGCTGCTGACCCTGCTCGGCGGGGTCCTCGCGATGCTGGCGTACGCCGTCTACCCCGCCTGGGAGACGCCCCGGCTGCGCGGCAGGCTCGCGGACCGCCTCGCCTCGGTCGGGCGGTACGCGTCGGTCGTCGTCGAGCGGTACGCCGACCCGGCGGCGGGTCCGGACGGGCCCGACGTGCGCGAGGCCCTGCTGGACACCCGGGCGGCCCGGGTCGCCTGGCAGGAGGCCCTGGAGCGGGCCGCCCAGGAGCCGGTGCGGCACCGGGGGCTCTCGCGCGCGGCGGCGGAACAGGCGGACGACGCGCTCGCGGAGTTCGGGCGGGTCGCGATGCTCCTGGAGGCGCACGTGCCGGAGCGCGACGCCTCGCCCGTGCCCGCCGCCGGGCTCCTCGCGGAGGCGCTGCGCCGGTCGACGGAACGGGGCGCCAAGGAGGTGCGTGAGGGCAGGGTGCCGCGCTGGGAGGAACTGCGGCGCACGGTGGAGGCCTGGAAGACCGCCCCGCCGGACCACTTCCTCCTGAGCAAGGCGGCGACCCTTCTCCTGGAGGTACTGGAGGAGTTGACGACGGCCCTGATGGAGTCCCGGCGCCGCTGAAAGCGCCCCGCGGCCACCCCGCGGCCGGCCCGTGGCGCCACCGGCCGGCACCGGTCGGAGCGCCGTACAGTGAGCCTGGTGACGACGGGTCCGAGGGCCCGCCCCCGAGCGCCGGCACGCTGAGTCGCGTAGCCGCTACGCCACCCCCCGTGCACGTGCATCTGCTCACGCATCCGCACGTGAACACAGCTATGATCCGAGGAAGTTGACACCTGCACCAAGCAATTCGGGGAGCTACCAGTGCATCACGCGCATCACGCGTACAACGGCATGGCGGCCGCGGAGCTGCGAGGCGTCGTGTGGCAGAAGAGCAGGCACAGCAACTCCCAGGGATCCTGCGTGGAGTTCGCCAAGCTTCCCGGGGGAGAGGTCGCCGTGCGCAACTCGCGGCACCCCGAGGGACCCGCGCTCGTCTACACGCCCGCGGAGATAGAGGCACTCCTGCTCGGTGCCAAGGACGGGGAGTTCGACCACCTGGTGTGAGTGCGGCGCATACGTACGGGGAAGGGCCCCGCGCATCCCGCGCGGGGCCCTTCCCCATGGGCCCTCAGAGCCCCGCCACCGTCTCCGCGGGCTCCACCTGTCGCCGTCGCTGCTCCTCGGGGCCTATCCGGAACAGCGCCCACACCACCTTGCCCCGCAGGGTCCCGGCGAGCGGGTGCCAGCCCCAGCTGTCGCTGAAGGAGTCGACCAGGAAGAGCCCCCGGCCCGACTCCGCCGCGAAGTCCTCCTCGCCCCTGCGAGCCTCCGGGCTCTCCTGACTGGGGTCGCGCACGGCGCACACGAGGCGCGAGGACCAGCGCATCAGATGCAGTCTGACCGGTGTGTTCCGGCCGTCCTCGGCGGGTGCGTCGCCGGGCACGGCGTGCCGCAGTGCGTTGGTGACCAACTCGGAGACGACCAGGGCCACATCGTCGAAACGTTCGGACAGCTCCCACCGGTCCAGGGTGGTGCTGGTGAACTTCCGCGCCCCGCGCACGGCTTCGTACCGTGCGGGCAGGGCACACGAGGCGGAGGTGGAGACGGCTCCGGGATCGATCGGTGGAAGGCCCTGCCGTAACGGCTCGAGCACGGTCGATCCATTCGTCCCCATGCGAGGCACTCCCGGGAATCGCGACTGTGGTGCGACAACACGACAACACGAACGAGTACGCGGCTTGCGCGGGCACCATGGTTCCCAATGCGCCCACTGGATGCAAGGGCAGATGCACGTGCACGCGCCGGACCTGTCCACCCCCGTGCCGAATCTGTGCATAAGTCTTGCGCTCATCAGGGGGAACTTTCCACGATCTGCACGCACTGTGCTCACGGATGCCCGGATCTCGCCGCCTTTCCGTAATCGAATGTGTACGCGCCGAAGTGTTTGGTGGCAGAATCCGGGGCTCGACGGGGGCTCACACCGCATAGGGGAGGCTGGAGCCGTGACCGCAGGCGAATCGGGCGGAGCGAGCGGAAGCGTGGTGCGGCGCATCCTGCTGGGCTCCCAGCTGAGGCGGCTGCGCGAGTCGCGCGGGATCACCCGCGAGGCGGCCGGATACTCGATCCGCGCGTCCGAATCCAAGATCAGCCGTATGGAGTTGGGACGGGTGAGCTTCAAGGCACGGGACATCGAAGACCTGCTCACGCTCTACGGAGTCGGGGACGAGGCCGAACGCGGCTCGCTCCTCGGACTCGCCCGCGAGGCCAACGTGGCCGGCTGGTGGCACAGCTACGGCGACGTCCTCCCCGGCTGGTTCCAGACGTACATCGGTCTGGAAGGCGCCGCCTCCCTCATCCGCGTCTACGAAGTGCAGTTCGTCCACGGACTGCTCCAGACCGAGGCGTACGCCCAGGCGGTCGTCACCCGGGGCATGCCCGACGCCCCCGCCGCCGAGATCGACCGCCGGGTCGCCCTCCGCCTCGAACGCCAGAAGGTCCTCGTCTCCGAGCGCGCCCCGCAGTTCCACGCCGTCCTCGACGAGGCGGCGCTGCGCCGCCCGTACGGCGACCGGGCCGTCATGCGGGGCCAGTTGAGGCACCTCATCGAGATCTCCGAGCACCCCGGCGTCACCCTCCAGGTCATGCCCTTCAGCTACGGCGGGCACGCGGGCGAGAGCGGCGCCTTCACCATGCTCAGCTTCCCCGAGTCCGACCTCTCCGACATCGTCTACCTCGAACAGCTCACCAGCGCCCTCTACCTCGACAAGCGCGAGGAGGTCGGCCAGTACCAGCGAGTGATGGAAAGGCTCCAGAAGGACGGGCCCGATCCGGCTGAAACCCGAGATCTTCTCAGGGGCCTCCTCCAACTCTCCTAACACATCAGTACGATGACGTGACATCAGTTCCGATGTCACTTCTGTCGCACGCAGAGGTAGAGCGGGTAGAGGGGTCTCGATCCATGTCGCACTTCACCGACCTGGCCCACCAGTACATCGACGGCGAGTGGAAGCCCGGCAGCGGCTCGTGGGACATCATCGACTTCAACCCCTACACGGGGGAGAAGCTCGCGTCGATCACCGTCGCCACCGCGGGCGAGGTCGACCTCGCCTACCGCGCCGCCGCCCGCGCCCAGACCGCGTGGGCGCGGACCAACCCGTACACCCGCCGACTGGTCTTCGAGCGCGCCCTGCGCATCGTCGAGGACCGCGAGGCGGAGATCTCCGAGACGATCGTCGCCGAACTCGGCGGCACCCGCCTCAAGGCGGCGTTCGAACTGCATCTCGCCAAGGAGTTCCTGCGCGAGGCGATCCAGCTGGCACTGCGCCCCGAGGGCCGCATCCTGCCCTCCCCGATCGACGGCAAGGAGAACCGCGTCTACCGCGTCCCGGTCGGCGTGGTCGGCGTCATCTCGCCCTTCAACTTCCCCTTCCTCCTCTCGATCAAGTCGGTCGCGCCCGCCCTCGCCCTCGGCAACGCGGTCGTCCTCAAGCCGCACCAGAACACCCCGATCTGCGGCGGCACCCTCGTCGCCAAGGTCCTGGAGGAAGCCGGTCTCCCGGCCGGTCTGCTGAACGTCGTCGTCACCGACATCGCCGAGATCGGCGACGCCCTCCTGACCCACCCGGTCCCGAAGGTCGTCTCCTTCACCGGCTCCGACCGGGTCGGACGGCACGTCGCCACGGTCTGCGCCCAGAACTTCAAGCAGGCGGTCCTCGAACTCGGCGGCAACAGCGCCATGATCGTCCTCGACGACGCCGACGTCGACTACGCCGTGGACGCCGCCGTCTTCAGCCGCTTCGTGCACCAGGGCCAGGTCTGCATGGCCGCCAACCGCGTCCTGGTCGACCGGTCGGTGGAGGAGGAGTTCACCGCGAAGTTCGTCGCCAAGGTGGCGAGCCTGCGCGTCGGCGACCCGGCGGACCCGGACACCCACATCGGCCCGCTGATCAACTCCCAGCAGGCGGAGGCCGTCTCCTCGGTGGTCGAGCAGGCGGTGGCCGCCGGGGCGACCGCGCTCCTGCACGGCACGGTGGACGGCAACCTCGTCTCCCCCTCCGTCCTCACCGGTCTCGCCCCCGACTCCCCGGTCCTCGGCCAGGAGATCTTCGGCCCGGTGGCCCTGATCATCCCGTTCGACGGCGAGGAGGAGGCCGTACGGATCGCCAACGACACCCCGTACGGGCTCAGCGGCGCCGTCCACACCGGGGACGTGGAGCGCGGGGTGCGGATCGCCAAGGAGATCCACACCGGCATGATCCACATCAACGACGGCACCGTCCACGACGAGCCGATCGTCCCCTTCGGCGGCGAGAAGCACTCCGGCGTCGGACGCCTCAACGGCGAGGCGATGGTGGAGGCCTTCACCACCCAGAAGTGGATCTCCATCCAGCACGGCCGGAGCCGTTTCCCCTTCTGAACCGCCGGTTCCGGCCCGCGTACCCTGGTCGGAATCGACGGGGAGGTACGAGGGATGTCGGCGATCCGGCTGCTCGTCCTGGGCGCGGTCAGGCAGCACGGCCGCGCCCACGGCTATCAGGTCCGCAACGACCTGGAGTACTGGGGCGCCCACGAGTGGTCCCGCGCCAAGCCGGGCTCGATCTACCACGCCCTGAAGCAGATGGCCAAGCAGGGGCTGCTGCACGCGCACGAGGTGGCGCCGAGCGCGGTCGGCGGGCCGCCGCGCGTCGAGTACGAGCTGACCGATGCCGGTCTCGGCGCGTACTTCGCGCTGCTGCGCGAGGCCCTGACCACGTACGACCAGAAGACGGACGTCCTGTCGGCGGCCATCGGCTTCATGGTGGACCTGCCCCGCGCGGAGGCCGCCGAGCTGCTGCGCCGCCGGGTGCGCGCGCTCGACGAGTGGCGGACCTCGGTCACCGAGTACTACCTCCCGGCCGAGGGAGCCGACGGCCCCGCCGGGCTCGGGCACATCGGCGAGATCATGCACCTGTGGCTCCACTCGGCCGACGCGGGCAAGGAGTGGACCCTCGGTCTGATCGAGCGGATCGAGGGCGGCGCGTACGTCTTCGCGGGCGAGGGGGAGCCGTTCGTGGGCGTCCTCGCCGAGGGCGAGCGAAACCCGTACGCCTCCTGAGCCCGTACGTCTCCTGACCCCGTACGTCCGCCTGAAGCCGTACGCCTCCCGACCCGTACGCTTCCTGACCCCGTACGTCTCCCGAAGCTCGGGTCACCGCAGCGGGCGGCCCTGTTCGTCCAGTTCCAGTTGCGGGCGGCCGGTGACCAGCAGCCAGGCGGGGAGCGAGGCCAGGCAGAGCAGGGTGAGGGTCGCGGGGGAGGCGACGAGGACGGCGGCGGTGAAGAGGCTCACCCAGCCCTGCCGGGTGGTGGCGAGCAGGACGCCGAGTACGGCGGCGGAGATCGCGACCGTCGGGTGCGTCTCGGGGACGAGCGCCTGGACGAACAGCCCGAAGGCGGCCCCGACGAAGACGGCGGGGAAGATCCGGCCGCCCCGGAAGCCGCAGGAGGAGGCGACGAGAAGGGCCACGAGCTTGACCACGGCCAGCTTCGCCAGCTCGCCCGAGGACCAGCTGCCGAGCGAGGCCGTCAGCTCCTTGACCTCCGCCAGGCCCTTGAAGAGCGTCAGATGGCCGCCCAGGGCCCCCAGGAGGCCCAGGACGAGCCCTCCGGCGGGCAGCATCAGCATCGGGTGGCGCAGCCGCCGGAAGCCGGCGTGGACGGCGGGGAAGACGAAACAGGCGGCCAGACCGAACAGGGCGGCGGCGGAGGCGATGGCCAGGGCGGCGAGGAGATCGCCCCAGCCGGGGTCGGCGAGCGGCGGAAGGCCCAGGGCGAAACTGGGCTCGGCGAGCAGTTGGGTGGTCATCGCCCCGGCCCCCGCCGCGACCAGCGGGGCGAAGAGCCGGTCCCAGAGCGAGCCGGGCCCCGGCTGTCCGGTGAGGGCCTCGGAGATGACGAGGGCGGCGGCCACCGGGGTGCCGAAGAGGGCGCCGATGGTGGCGGCGGAGGCGAGCGCGACCCAGGCGGCACCGGGCACGGCGGGCGCCGCCTTGCGGCCGAGCCAGTAGGCGAGGGCGACGTTGGTGGCGATGATCGGGTTCTCCGGGCCGAGGCTGACCCCGCCGGCCAGGGCGAGCGCGCTGGCCAGGAGCAGCCCCGGGGTGGTGCCGGGGGAGAGCGGCGCCCCGCCGAGCCCCGTGGTGGCGGGGTCGGGCCCGGCGTGCCCGGGAGCCTTCCAGACGACCAGGCCCACGGCGACGCCGGTCGCGGTGAGGAGGGACACGATCCAGAGCGCGGAGTAGCCGTCGACCCCGAGGGCGTCGGGCAGCACGCTCCACAGGACGTGCTGGAGCCGCTCCGAGACGTAGCTGATCCCCAGGAAGAGCAGCCCACCGCCGACGCCGACGCCGAGCGCGGGCAGGATCTGCGGGAGCAGGACGCGGAGGGCCGGTGCGCCGTCGGGCGGGGGAGAGGCGTGATCGAGAGCCACCGCCTCACCATAAATGCGCAAAAGCCGCATTTTCCGTAGGTCGGGCGGGTGGGACCCCGTGCCGGACGGAATGCCCTCGGATACGAGGACGGGTACGGGGGCTGACGGGGGTGCGGATACACATACGGATACGGGGACGGGCGGGGGCGCGGCACAGGGCGGGCGCGGAGGGGGATACAGGGCGGGCCTGGAGGCGGATACCGGGCGGGCGCGGAGGCGGACACAGGGCGGATACGGATACGGATACGGATACGGGGGCGGGGGCGGGAGCCCGGCCCCCGCCCCGTATCCGTACCGCCTCACCCGCTCAGGCGCGCGGTTCGATCACCACGGCTGTGCCGTACGCGCAGACTTCGGTGCCCACGTCCGCCGCCTCGGTGACGTCGAAGCGGAACATGAGCACGGCGTTGGCGCCCCGCGCCCGCGCCTGCTCCACCAGGCGTTCCATGGCCTGGTTGCGGGTCTGCACCAGGGTCTTGGTCAGGCCCTTCAGCTCCCCGCCGATCATCGACTTCAGGCCCGCGCCGATCTGGCTGCCCAGATGGCGGGAGCGGACGGTGAGCCCGAAGACCTCGCCGATCACCTGGCGGACCTCGTAGCCCGGTACGTCGTTCGTCGTCACGACCAGTACGTCGGGGTGCGGACCCTGGCCGCCCCCGTACTCCTCGATGCCCATCGACACACACCTTCCTGTTCGGCGAGACTCAAGGGAAGACTCAGAAGAAAGAGTCCCGGCCGAAAACGATCTTCGCAACTTCCGGCAGGCTCCCGCACCCCGGGACCCCGGGTGGAACCGGGCGCGTTCGGCCCGCGTTGATAGCTTGGGGCCAGCCGTCCCCGCCCCCACCGACCGCAGGAGCCCGGAAACCCGTGAACACGCTTGCCCTCGGACCGAGCTGGCTGGACCCGGACTATCTGATCCACACCTTTGGTCCCATCGGAATCCTCGCCATCGTCTTCGCCGAGTCCGGACTCCTCATCGGGTTCTTCCTGCCTGGCGACTCGCTTCTCTTCACCGCCGGTCTGCTGGTCACGACCGGCAAGCTGGACATGCCGCTGTGGCTGATGTGCACCCTGGTGGTGATCGCGGCGGTCCTCGGCGACCAGGTCGGCTATCTCTTCGGCCGGAAGGTCGGGCCCTCCCTCTTCAAGCGCCCCGACTCCAGACTGTTCAAGCAGGAGAACGTCGAGAAGGCGAGCGAGTTCTTCGAGAAGCACGGCCCGAAGTCGCTGGTCCTGGCCCGTTTCGTGCCCGTCGTGCGGACCTTCACGCCGATCATCGCGGGCGTCAGCGGGATGAACTACCGCTCGTTCATCACGTTCAACGTCATCGGCGGTGTGCTCTGGGGCGCCGGAGTGACCCTGCTCGGCGCCGCCCTCGGCCAGATCGACTTCGTGCACGAGCACATCGAGTTCATCCTCGTCGGCATCGTCCTGATCTCCGTCGTCCCGATCGCGATCGAGTTCCTCCGGGCCCGCTCCCGCGCGAAGAAGGAGCAGGCCGAGGGCGGTCACGACCTCGTCCCCGGCGCCCAGACCCAGGCCCCCCAGGCCCCCCGGGGCCGTCACGCCAAGCGCTGACCCCCTCCCGGCAGGGCCCCGTAGCGGGTCCGCGGAACCCCGGCAGGGCCCCGTAAGGCCCACCCCGAGCGGACCAGGCGGCTAGAAGCCCCTGGTCCGCTTCGCCGCCCGGCGGACCGCCGCCGCCCCGGGCGCCTGCATGAACATCCGCGCCAGCTCGCTTCCCAGGTTCACCCCGATCGCGATCGCGAGCGCCAGCGCCGCCGCCTTCGCCAGCGAGGCGAACCCCTGGTCGAGATTGTGCTGCGCGATCGCGAGCACCCCGAAGTACGTCGCGGAACCCGGCAGCAGCGGCCCGATCGCCGCCGTCACGTACGGCAACGACGAGGTGTGCTCGTACCGGGCGATCAACTGCCCGAAGAGGCCCACGAGCCCCGCCGCCACCGCCGTCGCCATCACCGCGGAACCATCGGCCACCACCGCGATCGACGCGTACACGACCCACGCCACCCCGCCGTTCAACGTCGCGAACAGCACCGTCGACCGCGACTGCTGCAACAGGATCGCGAACGTCGCGCACAGCACCATCGACGCCAGGATCTGCGTCACCGGCCGCTCCACCGGCCGCAGCGCCCCCTCCGGATTCAGCTGCGCGTCGAACTGCACCGCCACGTAGAGCACCGAAAGCACGCCCACCACGATCGCGACGAAGAAATACGCGACCTCCAGGAGCCGGGCCGAGGCCGTGATGTAGAAACCGGTCAGACCGTCCTGCACCGCCGCCACCAGCGCCCGCCCCGGGATCAGCGCGAACAGACCACCGGTGATCACCGCCGAGGGGCGCAGATCCGCGTGGAGCAGCGTGAGCAGCACCCCCATCGCCGCCGGGGGCATCGCCGCCACCAGGAACTGGTAGAACTCCGGCAGCCCCCGCCCCGCGCACAGCCACGCGAGCCGGTCGCCGAGCACCGCACCGAGCGCCGCCACGAAGAACACCGTCGTATCGCCGCCGAGCAGGATCGACGCCGCCCCCGCGAGGAGCCCCGCCGCCGCCGTCAGCGCCCAGCCCGGATACGGATGCCGGTTGCGCCGGATCTCCGCGAGCCGCCGGTACGCCTCCTCGGGCGAGACCTCGTGCGCCCGCGCGTTGATGTCCGCGAGCAGCGTGTACACCGCCACGAGCCGCGTGTAGTCCGTCCCCCGCCGCCGTACCGTCCGGTTCGCCGTGACCGGATCGTCCACGAGCGAGGGCTGGTACGTCACCGACAACAGCGTGAACGTGACCGTCGGCTCCACCCGGTCGAGCCCGTACGAACGGCAGATCGCGAACATCGCCGCCTCGACGTCCTCCGCGCCCTCCCCGCCCGCGAGCAGCAGTTCCCCGATACGCAGCGTCAGGTCGAGCACGCGCGGCACCGAGGGCCCCGACTCGTCCTCCTTGCGCGGCGCCTCCGGCACCGGGCGCTCGCCCACCGGCAGCCGCAGCATCGTCCGCATCCGGTCCTGCCAGGGCGCGTCCTGCGGCAGCCGCACCAGCGGTATCCCGGTCGCGGGCGTGAACGCGGGCGGCGAGTTCCGCGAGGAGTACGTGGCGGGCTTGGCGAACGCCGAGCCCTCCTGCCCCGGTGGCGGCTCCGACGTCAGCCCCGGCGGAAGGGCGAACTCGGAGGTCGGATGCTCCTCCTCCGCGGGCGCGGGCTGCTCCACCCCCGCCGGCGGAACGAACGCGCTCCGCGCCTCGTCCGACTGAGGCTTCCGGTCCTCCGGAGCCTCCTCGGGGCCCTCCGGCTCCGCCACCACTCTCTCCGCCTCATCCCCAGGGAATCGTGGATTCCAGTATGAAGGTGAGACGGATGTGCGAAAGGCGGTGCACCCCAAGAGGTGCACCGCCTTCACACGATCACGTCACAGGGTGCTCACTCGCCACCCCGCACGTGACCCGCGGCCTCAGTGGCCGCCCTGCTCCTTGAGCCGGGCGTACGAGCGCTCGATCTCGGCCTCGGCCTCGGCGCGGCCGACCCAGTCGGCGCCCTCGACGGACTTGCCGGGCTCCAGGTCCTTGTAGACCTCGAAGAAGTGCTGGATCTCCAGACGGTCGAACTCCGACACATGGTGGATGTCCCGCAGGTGCTCCATGCGCGGGTCCGTCGCCGGGACGCACAGCAGCTTGTCGTCGCCACCGGCCTCGTCCGTCATCCGGAACATGCCGATCGCGCGGCACTTGATCAGGCAACCGGGGAAGGTCGGCTCGTCCAGGATGACGAGGGCGTCCAGCGGGTCGCCGTCCTCGCCGAGGGTGTTCTCGACGAAGCCGTAGTCGGTCGGGTAGGCCGTCGAGGTGAAGAGACGCCGGTCCAGACGGATGCGCCCCGTCTCGTGGTCGACCTCGTACTTGTTACGCGACCCCTTCGGGATCTCGATGGTGACGTCGAACTCCACGGGTGGCTCCTCCTGAATCAACACAAGTGAATGCTCGCGACGACGCGCGGTGATTAAGTGTCCCTCACGCAGGACCGTGATCGCGAAAGGGGCTGGTCAGCAATGCCCGAGCCGAGGACGTGGCAGCTCGTGGCAGGCTCTGCCGCCCTCGGAGTGGCCCTGGCCACCGCGGCGGTGACCGCGGCCGGGCCATGGGACTCCGGTCAGCGTACGGCCGAACGCGCCCGCGCCGCCGCCGCCCGGGAAGCGGGTGGCGCACATCACGCCGCAGCCCCCGCGCCCCCGACGCCCTACCGCCCCGCGCCCGCCCCCAGCGCCCCCGACGTCCTCACCGCCCTGCGCACCCCGGGCACCACCGGATCCGAAGGCACCACCGGAACCACCGGATCCGAAGGCACCACCGCATCCGGCACGGGTCCCGGAACCGGCCCCGAGGCCAGGCCCGGAGCCGACCCCTCGACCGGCTCCGTCGGAAACCCCTCCGGAAACCCCGTCGGAAACCCCTCCGGAACCCCCGCCGCCGACTCCGCCGCCGACCCCGACAAGGCCTACGCCGCGAAGCTCGCCGCCCTCCTCACCCCCCTCCTCGCCGATCCCGGGCTCGGCCCCCTGCGCGCCGCCGCCGTCGTCGACACCGCCACCGGACACCGTCTCTACGGCGCGGGCGCCGCCACCCCCATGACCCCCGCCTCCACCATCAAGATCGCCACGGTCGCCGCCGCCCTCTCCGCCCTCGGCCCCGACCACCGCATATCCACCACCGTCACCTCCTCCCCCGACGGCCGCACCCTCACCCTCACCGGCGGCGGCGACCCCACCCTCGACCCCGCCCGCCTCAAGGCCCTCGCCGCCGACACCGCCCGCGCCCTGACCGCCCGGGGCCGCACCTCCATACGCCTCGCGTACGACACGAGCCTCTACACCGGCCCCGTACTCCACCCCATAGGCCCCAACGAGAACCTCGCCCCCGTCGTCGCCCTGATGACCCGCGAAGGACGCCTCGACGACAGCCGCAGCGGCCCCGCACCCCGCTCCACCGACCCCGCGCGCGACACCGCCACCGCCTTCGCGGCCCACCTCGCCCACGCGGGCGTCACCGTCACCGGCGCCCCCGCCCCCGGCCGTACCCCGGGGGCCGCACCCCTCGCCACCACCCGCTCCGCCCCCCTCGCCGACCTCGCCGAGCACACCCTCACCCACAGCGACAACGACCTCGCCGAAGCCCTCGCCCGGCAGACCGCCCTCGCCCACCGCGAGCCCGCGAGCTTCGAGGGAGCGGGCCGCGCCGTCCGCGCCGAACTCGCCCGCCTGAGCCTCCCCGTCACCGGTGCCCGCTTCGCCGACGGCAGCGGACTCGACCGCCGCGACCGCGTCACCGCCGACCTCCTCACCGCTCTCCTCACCCGCGCGGCCGACCCCGCCCGCCCCGCTCTGCGCCCCGTCCTCACCGGGCTGCCCGTCGGCGGCTTCACCGGCACCCTCGCCGGACGCTTCGCCGACGCCCCCGCGGGCGCCGGGCTCGTCCGCGCCAAGACCGGCACCCTCACCGGCGTCAACACCCTCGCGGGGACGGCCGTCACCCCCGACGGACGTCTCCTCGCCTTCGCCTTCCTCGCCGGGAACACCCCCTCCCCGGACGCGGCACAGCCCGCCCTCGACCGGCTCTCCGCCGCCCTCGCCGCACCCCGCTGACCCGCACCCCGCCCCACTCCCGCCTCACCCGAACCCTCACCGAACGAGCGCCGAGACCGTACGGTTGACGCATGACGAGCTTCGGTGGCGCAGGCACATCCGGGATGGTCGACTGGAACCTCGCGGTCGCGACCGCGACCCGCCTCGTGCGGCCCGGTCCCGAGGTCGGCCGCGACGAGGCCCGCGCGGTCGTCGCCGAACTCCGCGAGCACGCCAAGGCCGCCGAGGCCCATGTCCGCGCGTACACCCGGATGATCCCCGAGGGCACCGAACCGCCCGCCACCCCCGTCCTGGTCGTCGACCGGGCCGGCTGGATCAAGGCCAACGTCGCGGGCTTCCGCGCGCTCCTCACCCCCCTCCTCGGCAAGATGCAGGAACGCCGCTCCGCCACCCCCGGCGGCGCCGTCCTCGGCGCCGTCGGCGGCAAGGTCACCGGAGTCGAACTGGGCATGCTCCTGTCCTTCCTGGCCTCCCGGATCCTCGGCCAGTACGAGACCTTCGCCCCCGCCACCCGCGACCTCCCCGCCGGAACCGGCGGCGGACGCCTCCTCCTCGTCGCCCCCAACATCGTCCACGTCGAAAGGGAACTGGGCGTCTCCCCGCGCGACTTCCGCCTCTGGGTCTGCCTCCACGAGGAGACCCACCGCACCCAGTTCACCGCCGTCCCCTGGCTCCGCGACCACCTCCAGGGCGAGATCCAGTCCTTCCTCGCCGCCACCGACGTCGACCCCGGCACCCTCGTCGAACGTCTCCGCGAAGCCGCCCAGACCCTGGTCGGCGGCCGTCCCGAAGCCGAGGAGGGCGAACCCGCCCCCTCCCTCGTCGAACTCGTCCAGACCCCCGAGCAGCGCGAGATCCTCGGCCGTCTCACCGCCGTCATGTCCCTCCTCGAAGGCCACGCCGACTACGTCATGGACGGCGTCGGCCCCCAGGTCGTCCCCTCCGTCGCGGAGATCCGCGAGAAGTTCCAGGAGCGCCGCGCCCGGGGCGCCTCCCGCCTCGACCTCGCCCTGCGCAAGCTCCTCGGCCTCGACGCCAAGCTCCGCCAGTACCGCGACGGAGAGCGCTTCGTCCGCACGGTCGTCGAGCAGGTCGGCATGGACGGCTTCAACCGCGTCTGGACCTCGCCCAACACCCTCCCCACCAAGGCCGAGATCGCCACCCCCGCCGACTGGATCGCCCGGGTGCACCGCAAGGCGGACTCCTGAGGCGGGAAGGGCGCGCCACGGACGGACTCCGGGGGCGGGAAGAGGACCGGCCGCCGGACGGACTCCCGGGGCGGGCGAGGGCGCACCGTAAGGCAGACTCCTGAGGCTGGAGCGGCACACGACACAGGAATGGCTCAGAAAGCCCCGCTAATCACCCATCCGAGGGACCCTGAGCAGGGGGTGAGCCGTGCGATGCTCGGGTAATGGTCGAGTTTCTGTCACCATCGACGCACGCTGAGTGACCGAACCCCCCACTCCGACCGTTAAAGACTCCGACCGAGGCACCCCACCCCCATCACGAAGGGCAGCGGACATGGGTCCCCATCCTGCGGTCGCGGCGATACGCCTGGCGGTCCGCCGCGTACTCCACGACGTCCTCACCGAGCACCAGACCGACCCCACCACGGCAGCCGGCGACACCCCCCACGGCCCCCTCGCCCCCCTTGTTCTCGTGGCCTGCTCCGGCGGCGCCGACTCCATGGCCCTCGCCTCCGCCCTCGCCTTCGAAGCCCGCAAGCTCCCCCTCCGCGCCGGCGGCGTCACCGTCGACCACGGACTCCAGCACGGCTCCGACCTCCGCGCCCGGGAAGTCGCCGGACGCATGGCCGCCCTCGGCCTCGCCCCCGCCGAAGTCGTCGCCGTCACCGTCGGCCGCGAAGGCGGCCCCGAAGCCGCCGCCCGCGACGCCAGGTACGCGGCCCTCGACGCCGCCGCCGAGCGCCACGGAGCCACCGCGATCCTCCTCGGCCACACCCGCGACGACCAGGCCGAGACCGTCCTCCTCGGCCTCGCCCGGGGCTCCGGCATCCGGTCCCTCTCCGGCATGGCCGCCGTCTCCGGCGCCACCCGCCGCTACCGCAGGCCCTTCCTCCAGCTCGACCGGCAGACCGTCCGCAAGGCCTGCGTCGCCCAGGAGCTGGCCGTCTGGGACGACCCCCACAACACCGACCCCGCCTACACCCGTTCCCGACTCCGCCACGAGGGCCTCCCCGCACTGGAGAAGGCCCTCGGCAAGGGCGTCGTCGAAGCCCTCGCCCGAACGGCCCAGCTCTCCCGCGACGACGCCGACGCCCTCGACACCTGGGCCGCCGACGCGGAGACCGCCGTACGCGACGAGGCGGGCGCCCTCGAATGCGCCAAGCTCTTCGGCCTGCCCACCGCCGTACGCCGCCGCGTCCTGCGCCGCGCCGTCATCGCCGAGGGCGCCCCCGCCGGATCCCTCTTCGCCCGCCACATCGAGGAAGTCGACCGCCTCATCACCGGCTGGCGCGGCCAGGGGGCCATCAACCTGCCCGGACGCGTCGAAGCACGCCGTCAGGGTGGCAGACTGGTCATCCGGCAAGGCTGACGCACGCGCAACGAAAGTGACCCGGGTGAACGAGAAGGACATGGGCACCGACCTCCAGTCGGTGCTCATCACCAAGGAAGAGATCGACGCCAAGCTGGCAGAGCTGGCCGCGAAGGTCGATGCGGAATACGCGGGCAAGGACCTGCTCATCGTCGGTGTCCTCAAGGGCGCCGTGATGGTGATGGCGGATCTGGCTCGCGCCCTGTCCACCCCCGTCACCATGGACTGGATGGCCGTTTCCTCCTACGGCGCCGGTACCCAGTCCTCGGGCGTCGTCCGCATCCTCAAGGACCTCGACACCGACATCAAGGGCAAGCACGTCCTGATCGTCGAGGACATCATCGACTCCGGCCTGACCCTGTCCTGGCTCCTGTCGAACCTCGGCTCGCGCGAGCCCGCCTCCCTGGAGGTGTGCACCCTGCTGCGCAAGCCCGAGGCCGCGAAGGTCGCCCTCGACGTCAAGTGGGTCGGCTTCGACATCCCCAACGAGTTCGTCGTCGGCTACGGCCTCGACTACGCGGAGAAGTACCGGAACCTGCCGTTCGTCGGCACGCTCGCCCCGCACGTCTACGGCGGCTGAAGCCCGAGGCGGTACGGGGAACCCGCGTCGCCTTCCCCCCGTTGAACCACGGGAAGGCGGTCGCGGGCGACGATGCTGAGGTACCGTCCGAAGAACAGCTTTTTCATACAGCAGCTCTCACAGCAGCATTTTCCTACGGGCAGGAGGGACGGGGCGTCATCGCTCCGTATGGATGGACGTGAAGCGATACTTCCGTGGGCCGGTCATGTGGATCGTGCTGGCCGTCCTCGCCGTGGTCGTGCTGATGCAGGTCGTCGGCTCGTCCGAGGGCTACAAGACGGTGGACACCGGCAAGGTCGTCCAGGCGATCGACAAGAACCAGGTCAAGCAGGCCAAGATCACCACTGGTGACGAGCAGTCGATCAAGATCGAGCTCGTCGAAGGCCAGAAGATCGACAACAGCGGCAAGGTCCAGGCGCCGTACATCGGCAGCCAGGGCGTCGACATCGCCGACAAGCTCCAGGAGAAGTTCGAGGCCGGACAGATCGAGAAGGGCTACACCGTCTCGCCGACGAAGCAGTCGCCCTTCGTCTCGATCCTGCTCTCCCTCCTCCCCTTCGTCCTCATCGTGGTCGTCTTCCTCTTCCTGATGAACCAGATGCAGGGCGGCGGCTCCCGCGTCATGCAGTTCGGCAAGTCCAAGGCGAAGCTCATCACCAAGGACACCCCGAAGACCACCTTCGCGGATGTGGCGGGCTCCGACGAAGCGGTCGAGGAACTCCACGAGATCAAGGAATTCCTCCAGGAACCCGCGAAGTTCCAGGCCGTCGGTGCCAAGATCCCCAAGGGCGTCCTGCTCTACGGGCCCCCCGGAACCGGCAAGACGCTCCTCGCGCGCGCCGTCGCCGGCGAGGCCGGTGTGCCGTTCTACTCGATCTCCGGCTCCGACTTCGTCGAGATGTTCGTCGGCGTCGGCGCCAGCCGCGTCCGCGACCTCTTCGAACAGGCCAAGGCCAACGCACCCGCCATCGTCTTCGTCGACGAGATCGACGCCGTCGGACGCCACCGCGGCGCCGGCCTCGGCGGCGGCCACGACGAGCGCGAGCAGACGCTCAACCAGCTCCTTGTCGAGATGGACGGCTTCGACGTGAAGGGCGGCGTCATCCTCATCGCCGCCACCAACCGGCCCGACATCCTCGACCCCGCCCTCCTGCGCCCCGGACGCTTCGACCGGCAGATCGCCGTCGACCGCCCCGACATGCAGGGCCGTCTGGAGATCCTCAAGGTCCACCAGAAGGGCAAGCCGGTCGCCCCGGACGTCGACCTCGGCGCCGTCGCCCGCCGGACCCCCGGCTTCACCGGCGCGGACCTCTCCAACGTCCTCAACGAGGCGGCGCTCCTCACCGCCCGCAGCGATCAGAAGCTGATCGACAACCACGCGCTGGACGAGGCGATCGACCGTGTGGTCGCGGGCCCGCAGAAGCGGACCCGCATCATGTCGGACAAGGAGAAGAAGATCACCGCGTACCACGAGGGCGGCCACGCCCTCGTCGCTGCGGCTTCCCCGAACTCCGACCCCGTCCACAAGATCACCATCCTGTCCCGGGGCCGTGCCCTCGGCTACACGATGGTCCTGCCGGACGAGGACAAGTACTCCACCACGCGCAACGAGATGCTCGACCAGCTCGCGTACATGCTGGGCGGGCGCGCCGCCGAGGAACTGGTCTTCCACGACCCGACCACGGGCGCGGCCAACGACATCGAGAAGGCCACCGCCACCGCCCGCGCGATGGTGACGCAGTACGGCATGACCGAGCGGCTCGGCGCCATCAAGTTCGGCGGCGACAACACGGAGCCGTTCCTCGGGCGCGAGATGGCGCACCAGCGCGACTACTCGGAAGAGGTCGCGGCGCTGGTCGACGAAGAGGTCAAGAAGCTCATCGAGACCGCGCACAACGAGGCCTGGGAGATCCTCGTCGAGAACCGCGACGTCCTCGACAACCTGGTCCTCGCCCTCCTGGAGAAGGAGACGCTGGGCAAGGAGGAGATCGCCGAGATCTTCGCCCACCTCGTCAAGCGCCCGGCCCGCCCCGCGTGGACCGGCTCCTCCCGCCGTACCCCGTCGACGCGTCCGCCGGTCCTCTCCCCCAAGGAGCTGGCCCTGACGAACACGGCGAACGGCTCGGCGACCCCGGCGGTCGACACCACCAAGGGCATCGACATCGCCCCGGTGGACACCCCCGAGGACTGACCGGACCGACCCCGGAATGGCTGCCGCGCCCCCACAGGTTTTAGCCTGTGGGGGCGCGGCATTTCGCGCACTTCAGTTCGGACGGAACGAGGCACAGAGATGACCGACCCGGTGACGCTGGACGGCACGGGCACGATCGGCGAGTTCGACGAGAAGCGCGCCGAGGCCGCCGTACGGGAGCTGCTCATCGCGGTCGGCGAGGACCCGGAGCGCGAGGGGCTCAAGGAGACGCCGGCGCGGGTGGCGCGGGCGTACCGGGAGCTGTTCGCGGGGCTCTGGCAGGAGCCCGAGGACGTCCTGACGACCACGTTCGACCTGGGCCACGACGAGATGGTCCTGGTGAAGGACATCGAACTGATGTCCACCTGTGAACACCATCTCCTGCCGTTCCACGGCGTGGCTCACATCGGCTACATCCCGGCCGAGTCGGGCAAGATCACCGGCCTGTCCAAGCTGGCCCGGCTGGTCGACGTCTACGCCCGCCGCCCGCAGGTCCAGGAGCGCCTGACGACGCAGGTCGCCGACTCCCTGATGGAGATCCTCGAAGCGCGCGGCGCGATCGTCGTCATCGAGGCGGAGCACATGTGCATGACCCTGCGCGGGGTCCGCAAGCCGGGCGCGAAGACCACGACCTCGGCGGTACGGGGACAGCTGCGCAACGCCACCACGCGCGCCGAGGCCATGTCCCTGATACTCGCCCGATAAGGGCGATCCGCCCCCGTGCCCGTCCCGCGTGCCCTGAGGGCCCGGCCGCCCCGGCCGGGCCCTCAGGCCGCCGGTGAGGCGTTCTTGTCGTCGTCCTCGGGGAGCTTGCAGATCCGTTCGAGGAAGAGGGCGGCGGCGATGACGCCGAGGCCCGCCAGGACCGAGGCGCCCGCGTAGAGGGCCTGGTCGCGGCGGGCCGGGACGTCGAGGTGGCCGAGGAGGAAGACGCCCGTGCCGCCGTACATTCCGGCGACGAGGGCGGCCACCAGGGCGCTCGCCTGGCCGAAGACGACCGCGCGGGCCGCCATCAGGGGTTCGACGCCCTTGGCGCCGGGGCGGCGGTCGCGCTGGGCCTTGAGGCGGGCGCGGATCGACAGGGCGGTCGCCGCGAGGACGACCGCGATCACGGCGAGGACGATCGGCGCGGCGAGCGGCACGCTGGGCAGCGTGCCCACCGAGTCCCAGAGCCGGGCGGTGCCCCAGGAGAGCACCCCGGCCACGAGGAACAGTCCGGCGAGCACCTTCAGCCGCAGTTGTTTCACCGGGTGTCCTTCATGTGGGCGCGGTCGGTTGCCACGAGCGTAACGACTACTCGGGCAGACGGAGTTCCAGGTCGGCGCGGACGCCGATGCCTTCGGTGCCGAGGGCGGCGAGGAGTCCCGCGACGGCTCCGCGACCGGGCAGCTCGGCCGCCGGGTCGACGTCGTGCCAGGGCGCGAGGACGAAGGCCCGCAGATGGGCGCGGGGGTGAGGCAGGGTGAGGACGGGGTCGTCCGAGACGACATCGGCGTACGCGATGATGTCGACGTCGATCGTGCGGGCGCCCCAGCGCTCCTCGCGGACGCGGTGGAAGGCCTCTTCGACGGCCTGGGCCCGCTCCAGGAGGGAGGAGGGCGGCAGGGTGGTCTTCACGAGGACGACCGCGTTGAAGTAGGACGGCTGGGTCCCCGGCTCGACGCCCCAGGGCTCCGTCTCGTAGACGGGGGAGACGGCCTTGACCCGGAGACCGGGGGTGTCCGCGAGGGCGTCGACGGTTCCCTGGAGGGTCTCCAGGCGGTTGCCGAGATTGGCGCCGAGGCCGAGGACGGCCCAGCGGGGGTTGGAGAGGGTCACGTCGGCCGCGTCGACGGTCTCGACGACGGAGGCGGGTACGGGCTGGACGGTCGGGTCGCTCTGGGTCGGTTTCATCGTCGGCTCCGGGTGATCGTGACGGTCACGTCGTCGAAGGGAACGGTGATGGGCGCGTCCGGCTTGTGGACGACCACTTCCACCTCCTGTACCCCGGTGTGGCGGAGGCACTGCTGCGCGATGCGTTCGGCGAGGGTTTCGATGAGGTCGACGGGATCGCCCTGGACGACGGCGACGACCTCCTCGGCGACGATCCCGTAGTGCACGGTCTTCGTCAGGTCGTCCTCGGCGGCGGCCGGGCGGGTGTCGAGGCCGAGAACCAGGTCCACGATGAAGGTCTGGCCTTCCTCGCGCTCCTTGGGGAAGACGCCGTGGTGGCCCCGGGCCTTGAGGCCTCGCAGCGCGACACGATCCACGCGAATCACTCCTGCTGTCGTAGTTCGGGTGGTCACGCAGCCGAGTGCGGCGGCCGGTGTCCGTCCTCGAATCTACCTTTGGGCACTGACAGGGCTTGCCCTTGGGGGCGGTGGGCGGGTCAGGCCAGGGGATTCAGTTGTCGTCCGTACCGGGGTCTTCGGCCTTGGAATCCTCGGTTTCGGCGAGGACGGGGGAGGCATGGTGGGACCAGATCCGCCAGCCTTCGGGTGTGTGCCGGAACACATTGGTGGCGACGACGAGCTGGCCGACGAGGGGGCCGAGTTCGGCGCCGTTCTCGGCGGGTCCGCCGCTGAGGATGTTCTCGGTGCAGGTGACGATGGCGAAGCCGTCGGCGAGGGAGATCTCCAGGTCCGTCAGGAAGAACTGGATGTAGTCGGTGTTCGCCATGATCAGGGCGTACGAGCGGAGCACCTCGCCGCGCCCGGTGAGGACGGGCCAGCCGGGGTGGACGCAGGTGATGGGGGTGGCGCCGTCGTCGAGCCAGAGCGCGGCGACGGTGTCGAAGTCGCCGGTCTCCATCGCGTCGTAGAAGGCGGTGTTGGCGGCTTCCACGGCGCTTCGGTCGGTGCGCTCGGAGTCGGTGCGCTCGGAGTGGGTGCGCTCGGCGTCGGGGCGCTCGCCGCCGCCGTGCCGGCCGGTGGGCCCGTCGTCGTCCGGGGTGTTCTCTTCGTCGCTCGGGTGCTCTTCGGGGCTCACACGGCTCCTTCGACGGCGCGGGCGACGCGGACGGCGTCGGCGGAGGCGCCGACCTCGTGGACGCGTACGGCCCAGGCGCCGGCGTGGGCGGCGAGGGCGGAGACGGCGGCGGTGGCGGCGTCGCGTTCGCGGGCGGGCGGCGGGGCGGCGCCCTCGCGGGTGAGGACGTGGCCGAGGAACCGCTTGCGGGAGGCGGCGACGAGGAGGGGGCGGCCCAGCGCGCGGAGGGCGGGCAGACGGGCGACGAGGGCGAGGTCGTGGGGGGCGAGCTTGGCGAAGCCGAGCCCGGGGTCGACGATGAGGCGCTCGGGGTCGATGCCGCCGTCGACGACGGCTTCGAGGCGGACGCGCAGCTCGTCGACGACCTCGCCGACGACGTCGTCGTAGACGGCCAGGCTGTTCATGTCCTGGCTGAATCCGCGCCAGTGCATGACGACGAAGGGGACCTCGGCGGCGGCGACGGCGGGGACCATGCCGGGGTCGGCGAGTCCGCCGCTGACGTCGTTGACGAGGAGGGCGCCGGCTTCGACGGCGCGGGCGGCGACGGTGGCGCGCATGGTGTCGACGGAGACGGTGACGCCTTCGGCGGCCAGACCCCGGACGACGGGGATGACCCGGCGGAGTTCCTCGTCCTCGTCGACGCGGCTGGCGCCGGGGCGGGTGGACTCGCCGCCGACGTCGACGAGGTCGGCTCCCTGGGCGACGAGGTCGAGGCCGTGTTTGACGGCGGTCGCGGTGTCGAACCAGCGGCCGCCGTCGGAGAAGGAGTCGGGGGTCACGTTGACCACGCCCATGACCGCGCAGCGGTCCCACTCCGGCAGGCCTCGGGCGGTACCCCGGTCGATCGTCGTACTCATACGACCAGCGTAGGGCGTGGCGGAGGGTTCAGGCCGCGTGGATCTCGCGCTCGGTGGGTGCGGCGACGATGTGGGTGCAGGGCCGTGGGGCGGGGGCGGGGCGGCGGCGGGCGAAGGGGCGGGGCCGGGAAAGGGTCACGAAGCCTTCGGCCTGCATGGCGGCGAAGCCGATGCGGGGCAGGTCACGGGTGGTGCGGTAGACGACGAAGCGGGGTTCCCAGCGTGGCTGGAACTTGGCGTTGAACTTGTAGAGCGATTCGATCTGGAACCAGCGGGACAGAAAGACGAGGAGTCCGCACCAGACGCGCAGGACGGGTCCCGCGCCGATCTTCTCGCCGCGGGCGAGGGCGGAGCGGAACATGGCGAAGTTGAGGGAGACGCGCTCGATGCCGAGGGCGGGGGCGGCCTGGAGGGCGGCGACGATGAGCAGCTCGTTCATGCCGGGGTCGGCGGAGCGGTCGCGTCGCATGAGTTCGAGGGACATGCCGTCGGAGCCCCAGGGGACGAAGTGGATGATCGCCTTGAGGTCGCCGTAGGGGGAGTCGTCGGGGCTGGTACGGGTGCGGGGGCTGGTGCCGGTGCCGGTGTCTCCGGCGGCCGTACCGGTGCCGGTCGTGTCGGCGGAGGGGGCGCCGGAGGCGCCGGCGTCGGAGGCCCTGTCGGCACCGGCGGTGTCGTCGGGGCGGCCGGTGGGGGTGGTCTTGTGGGCGGTCGCTATCACCGCGTCGCCGTCGCCGGGGGCTCCGATGCGGCCGAGGGCCATGGAGAAGCCGCGTTCGGTGTCGGTGCCGCGCCAGTCGGCGGCGGCGCGGCGGACCTGTTCGAGTTCCTCGGGGTCGAGGTCGGCGACGCGGCGGACCCGGGTGGTGTAGCCGTTGCGCTCGATGCGCTTGACCATCTGGCGGACGTTGCGCATGGCGCGTCCGGAGAGGGAGAAGCCGGCGACGTCGACGATGGCCTCGTCGCCGAGTTCGAGGGCGTCGAGTCCGGTCTCGCGGGTCCAGACCTGGCCGCCGGTCTCGGAGCAGCCCATGACGGCGGGGGTCCAGGAGTGGGCCTTGGCCTCGTCCATGAAGCGTTCGATGGCGCCGGGCCAGGCTTCGACGTCGCCGATGGGGTCGCCGCTGGCGAGCATGACGCCGGAGACGACGCGGTAGCAGACGGCTGCCTTGCCGCTGGGGGAGAAGACGACGCCCTTGTCGCGGCGGAGCGCGAAGTGGCCGAGGGAGTCGCGCGCGCCGTGCTGGTCGAGGAGGGCGCGGAGGCGGATCTCGTCCTCGTCGGTGAGGCGGGCGGCGGGGTGCTCGGGGCGGAAGGCGAAGTAGATGGTGGTGAGGGCGGTGAGCATGCCGAGGGCGCCGAGGGAGTAGCCGACGGTCCAGTCGACGCCCTTGGTGTAGCCGACCGGGCCCTCGACGCCGAGGAGCCCGTAGAGGACGTGTTCGAGGCGGTCGGCGAGGCTGGGGTCGCCGATGACGCGGCGGGGGTGGGCGCTGACGATGACGAGGCCGAGGGCGATGGAGCCCGCGCCCATGACGACGAAGTTGGCGAGTGCGCGCCAGCGGCTGCGGGGGTCGGGGAGGGCGGCGAATTCTTCGCGGTGGCGCAGCAGGAGGGCGAGGAGGCAGAGGGAGAGCAGGGCTCCGACGACGGAGTGGCGCCAGGCGAACTGGGCGGCGGCGCCGAGGGGGAGGAGGACCACGGAGGCTCGCCAGGCGCGGCGCTTGCGGCGCTTGAGGCCGTGGGCGAGGAGCAGGAGGAGGACTCCGGCGCTCAGGGAGAGCGCGGCGGAGAGGGGGCCGAGGGTGCCGGGGAGGATTTCGGCCAGGGTGTGGACGCGGCTGGCGCGGAATCGGGGGAAGACTCCGGCGGCGATGTCGATGAGGCCGATGAGGGTGCAGGCGGTGCCGACGAGGGCGGGCACCGTCTCGGGGCGTGGGCCTCGCAGAATCCGTCGTACCCGAACCGGAACCAATCCTGATTTGTCCCCATCTAGCGTGACAGACATGGCTTCCCGTACTTCCCGTGGTCCTGCGTGTGGGTTCTTGGTCCGGTCAGGCCCCGATGGTGCGTTTCGGCGGGTCGTCCCGGATGGTGCGCTTTCTAGGACGGAGCCGTGCGGGCTCGGGTTCATCGGTTCACCGGAAATTCTCGGAAAGGCGGGGGTGGTCGCCCCATGGGTCTCACCAGCGGCAATGTTCTCTGGGCAGCGGTCGCGCTGGCGGTGCTGCTGTTCCTGGCGACGCTCGTGTGGTGGCCGCGCCTCGCGCGCCGGGGGTGGCGCGCGTATGTGGGGCGGGCGGGACTGCTGCTCGTGACGCAGGTGACGCTGTTCGCGGCGGTGGGGCTCGCGGCGAACCGTTCGTTCCTGTTCTACGGCTCGTGGGCGGACCTGTTCGGGCAGGAGCAGGAGATGGGGGTGGTCGTCGACCACGGGGCCGGTTCGCGGGACGTCCGGGTGGTGGGGACGCGACAGCTCGACGTGCCCGGCGGGGGGCGGCCGGAGGTCGGCGGCCAGATACAGAAGGTGGTGGTGGCGGGGGAGCGGTCGGGGATCGTCTCGCCGGCGTACGTGTATCTGCCGCCTGAGTATTTCCAGCCCCGGTACGCGCGGCGCGTGTTCCCGGCTTCGGTGGTGCTGACGGGGTATCCGGGGACGGCGGAGAACCTGATCGAGGGGCTGAAGTATCCGAAGACGGCGTACCTCCTGGCGAAGGAGGGGCGGATGCAGCCGATGATCCTGGTGATGCTGCGGCCGACGGTGGCGCCGCCGAGGGACACGGAGTGCGTGGACGTGCCCGGGGGGCCGCGGACGGAGACGTTCTTCGCACGGGATCTGCCGGCGGCGGTCTCGGGGACGTACCGGGTGGGGACGAAGCCCCGGAACTGGGGGTTCATGGGGAACTCCACGGGGGGTTACTGCGCGCTGAAGATCGCGCTGCACCACCCGGACCGGTTCGCGGCGGCGGCGGGGTTCTCCGCGTACTACCGGGCGGCCGAGGACGTGACGACGGGGGATCTCTTCCGGGGTGACGAGGGGCTGCGCAGGCGCTCCGACCTGCTGTGGAGCCTGGGGCACCTGACGCAGGGGAAGTCGTCGTTCCTGGTGACGACGTCGAAGCAGGGCGAGGACAACCTGCGGGGGACACGGGAGTTCGTCGCGCGGGTGAAGAGCCCGGCGACGGTCTCGTCGATCACGCTGGAGAGCGGCGGCCACAACTTCAACACCTGGAACCGGGAGATCCCGCCGGGCATGGTGTGGCTGAGCGGGAAGCTCAGCGCGGCCTGAGGACGGCTCCCGCCCGACGGGCCCGCCCGAGGCTCCCGCCCGCCGGGGCCCGGTTCCGGGCCGCCCGCCGGAACCCGGGCGGTCGCCCGGTCCTACGCGCTCGTGGCCCCGCCTTGTCCGTCGGTGGCCCGGTCCTGTCCTTCGGTGGCCCGGCGCAGGGCGCGGTGGACGCCGTCCGGGGTGAGGACGCCGAGCGGGCGTCCGGTGGCGTCGGTGACGGTGAGGCGTCCGGTGTCGTGCTGGAGGAGCACGGCGAGGGCGTCCTTGAGCGAGGTGCCGAGGGGGACGGGGGCGGGGTCGCCGTACGTGCGGGGGGAGGGGGCGTTTCCTTCGGTTCGGTCCGGGTACGCGCGCGTGGCGCGGTCCTTCCCGTCCGTACGGTCCTCGTACGCGCGCGGGGAGGGGCCGTTCCCGTCGGTGCTGTGCCGGTTTTCCGGTACGGGGTCGAGGTCGGCTTCGGTGACGGGGGTGACGGCGAGCCGCTTGAGTCCCCGGTCGCTGCCGACGAAATCGGCGACGTACGGGGTGGCGGGGGAACCGAGGATGGTGGCGGGGGTGTCGAACTGCTCGATGCGGCCCTGTCCGTAGACGGCCATGCGGTCGCCCATCCGGACGGCCTCCTCGATGTCGTGGGTGACGAGGAGGACGGTCTTGCGGACGGTGGCCTGGAGGGCGAGGAACTCGTTCTGGAGGCGTTCGCGGACGACGGGGTCGACGGCGCCGAAGGGCTCGTCCATGAGGAGGACGGGCGGGTCGGCGGCGAGGGCGCGGGCGACGCCGACGCGCTGGCGCTGGCCGCCGGAGAGCTGGGCGGGGTAGCGGGGGCCGTGGACGGCGGGGTCGAGGCCGACGAGTTCGAGGAGTTCGGCGGCACGCGCGCGTGCGGCGGCCTTCTTCCAGCCGAGGAGCGCGGGGACGGTCGCGGTGTTGTCGAGGACCGTGCGGTGCGGGAAGAGCCCGACCTGCTGGATGACGTAGCCGATCTTGCGGCGCAGGGCGACGGGGTCGACGCCCGCGACGTCCCGGCCGTCGACCAGGACCCGGCCGGACGTCGGCTCGACGAGCCGGTTCACCATCATCATCGTGGTGGTCTTGCCACAGCCCGACGGGCCGACCAGGGTGACGAGTTCGCCCTCGGCGACCTCAAGGGAGAGGTCGTCCACGGCGGTCGTCCCGTCGGCGTACCGCTTGGTCACATGCTCGAACCGGATCATGGTTCCTCATTCTGGCCACTGGATGACAGGGATGTGTGAAGGGCGTGTTGCCGCATTGTGGCGGCCGAGAGGGAATGTCAGTGCCGAAGGCTAGTGTCGTCACACATGCGTTCGGGAAGGCTGACGAACCGGGGGGAGGGACGAATGAGCGCACCGAACTGTCTGGTCGCCAACGACTGGATCTGCGGGGAGTATCTGCGCACGCGCGCGCACGAGTTGACGGACGCCACGCTCCAGCATGTGGGAATCACCCTCGTGTCCGTGCTGATCGCGCTGGCCGTCGCGGTGCCGCTGGCGCTGCTCGTCCGCGCCAGGCCCCGGTTCGCGGGCCCGGTCCTGGGCTTGACCACCCTGCTCTACACGGTGCCGTCGCTCGCCATGTTCTCGTTGCTTCTGCCCTTGTTCGGGCTCTCGACGGCCCTGGTGGTGACCGGTCTCGTGCTGTACGCGCTGACGATCCTGGTGCGCAACGCCCTGGCGGGTCTGGCGGCGGTCCCGGCGGAGACGCGGGAGGCCGCCCGGGGCATGGGATACGGGCCGCTGCGGCTCCTCTGGGAGGTCGAACTGCCGCTCGCGCTCCCGGTCCTGATGGCGGGCATACGGATGGCGACGGTCTCCACGATCGCGCTGACGACGGTCGGTTCGGTCGTCGGACGCGGAGGTCTGGGGAACCTCATCGAGGACGCCCTGCCGACCTTCTTCAAGGCCCAGATGCTCGCCGCCGCCGTGCTCTGCGTCCTGCTCGCGGTCGCCGCCGATCTGCTGCTCCTGGGCCTCCAGCGGCTCTTGACGCCCTGGTCCCGCGTACGGACCGCGTCGGGAGGAAGCTGAGATGGGGGTCGTGACGGACGCCTGGGCCTGGCTCGCCACCGGCGCGCACTGGACGGGCGAGGACGGCATAGGGCGGCGGCTCGCCGAGCACGTGTACGTGAGCGGGGCGGCGCTCCTGATCGCAGCGGCGCTCGCGCTGCCCCTGGGACTGTGGCTCGGCCACCTCGGACGGGGCGGCGCGCTCGCGGTGAACGTGTCGAACGTGGGCCGCGCGGTCCCCGTCTTCGCGGTGCTCGGCCTGTTCATGGTCTCCCCGCTGCGGAACGCCGGGTACGTGCCGACGATCACGGCCCTCGTGCTGTTCGCGGTGCCGCCGCTGCTCACCAACGCGTACGTGGGGGTGCGGGAGGTCGACCGGGCGGCGGTGCGGGCCGCGCGGGGGATGGGGATGACGGGCGGACAGCTGTTCCGCCGGGTCGAACTGCCGCTCGCCGGACCGGTGGTGATGACCGGGGTGCGCTCGGCGGCCGTGCAGGTGGTCGCCACGGCGACCGTCGCCGCGATGGTCGGTCAGGGCGGACTCGGCCGGATCATCACGGCCGGATTCGCCCGGTACGACACCGCGCAGGTCGTCGCGGGCGCGGTGCTCGTGGCACTGCTCGCCCTTCTGGTGGAGGGCGTGATGGTGGGTGCGGAACGCCTCCTGGGAGGCTCGGCCCGCCGCTGAGAAGCCGAAATGCAAATGCCGACTCGGATGCGACTTGGATGGGTGGTTTCGTGAACAGGGTCTCGCGGATCGCGGGCGCGGTACTGGGGACGGCGGCACTGACCGTCGCGCTCGCCGCGTGCGGCGGTGACAGCCTGGAGCAGGGCAAGGAGAAGGGAGCCGACGGCGCACAGGCCCCGGCGGGCGGCGCGAAGGGCTCGCTGGTGGTCGGAGCGGCCTCCTTCACCGAGGGCAAGGTCCTCGCCGAGCTGTACGCGGGGGCGCTCCGGGGCGCCGGATACTCGGTCTCGATCACCACGGTGAAGAATCGCGAGCTGTACGAACCTTCCCTTGAGAACGGCGAGATCGATGTCGTCCCGGAATACGCGGCGACGCTCGCGGAATTCCTCAACGCGAAGGTGAACGGGCCGAAGGCGCCCGAGGAGAAGCCCGTCGCCTCCGGTGACGCGACGGCCACGGTGGAGGCACTGCGCAAGCTCGCCGAACCGCGTGGTCTGAAGGTCCTCGCGGTCGGCGAGGCGGTCGATCAGAACGCCTACGCGGTGTCGAAGGAATTCGCCGCGAAGAACGGTCTGACGACGCTTTCCGATCTCGGCAAGTCGAAGCTCAAGGTGAAGATCGCCGCAGGTGACGAATGCGCCGTCAGGCCGTTCTGCGCACCCGGTCTGAAGAAGACGTACGGGATCGACGTGACCGGCGTCGACCCCAAGGGCGTCGGCACCCCGCAGGCCAAGCAGGCGGTGAAGGACGGGGTGGACCAGCTGGTTCTGACGACCACGACGGACGCCACGCTCGACAGCTACGGCCTGGTGTTCCTCACCGACGACAAGAAGCTCCAGAACGCGGACAACGTCCTGCCGGTGGTGAACGCGAAGGACGCCGGATCTCCCGAGATAGCCGCCGCCCTCGACAAGATCACCAAGGTGCTGACCACAGCGGATCTCGCCGAACTCGACCGCAAGGTCGACGCCGAGCGAGCGAAGCCCGAGGACGTGGCCAAGGAGTATCTGGTGACGAAGGGGCTGCTCAACAAGTAGGCGTCCGTACGGGGGCGTCGGCGCGAAACGGAACCGGAACGGGAGATGGCCACTTCCGGTGGCGAGAAGTAGCCAAGAGATTGACGGGCCGACGCCCCACATGACACCCACGCACGGTAAATTTCAGGCCATGTCACGTGGACGCCACCGCCATTCCCCGCCTCTGCACAAGCTGCTGCCGCCCTCCGCGGTCGCCGGCGCCGCGGTCGTGTGCGCCGCGGTGGCCTGGCTGCCCGGCGATCCGGTGGTCGCGCGCGTCCTCGCGGCCGCTGCGGCCGCCGCCGCCGTCATCGGCGCCGTCCTCATGCGCAGCTGGGACCGGGACGCCGGTCTGCGGGTCGCCGAGCTGGACCGGGCCCGCACCGCCGACCAGTGGAAGACCGAGGAGCGGATCGCCGAGCTGGAGTCCGACCTGGAGGAGTCCCGCGCCCTGCGCGCCCGGCTCGACGCCAAGCTCCGCGCCAAGCGGGTGGAACTGGCCGGTCTTCGCGGCGAGCACGCCGACCTCCTGCGCCGCTACGCCACCGCCGAGACCCAGCGCGCGAGCGCCCTGGAAGGCCGACGCGTCCGCGCCCTGGAGACGACGGGGCCCGCCGCCGAGGACTCCGCCCTGGCCAGGGCCCTGCCCGCGGCGGGCTCCACGCCCACCCCCGAGTCCTACCGCCGCGCCGCCGAGGCCCTGCGCGACCTTTCGAACAACGCGACGGCCCAGCGGTCCGGCGCCCGGGACCTCGCCGAACGGCCCCAGGAGCCGGGAAAGTCCCAGGAGCCGAAGCCGCAGACGGCGCAGGAGCCGCGCGAGCCGCAGGCGCCCCGGACGGCACAGGCGCCGCAGGGCGAGCAGCCGGTCCCCGATGACGAACACGCCCGCTCGGCCTCCACCCTCGTGCTCCCGCGGATTCCGGCCACCACGCAGAAGGCCGCCCCGGGGACGCCGGTTCCGCCCGCCGCCCCCTCCGCACCGACCTCGGCCACGGCGGGGCCCACGACATCGGCCACGGTTGTCCCCACCGGCACACCTGCCACACCTGCCACGCCTGCACCGGCCGCCCCGAGTGCCCCGGCCGCCCCGGCTGCCGGTCCCGGCACTTCCGCCTCGGTTGCCACGCCCGGCGCTGCGGTCCCGCCCGGCACCCCGGCCTCGGCGACCACGCCCGGCGCTGCGGCCACGCCCGTCGCTCCCGGCACCCCGGTCCCGCCCGCCGCACAGGCCCCCCAGGCCCCTCAGCCCACCCCCGGCACCCCCCACACCCCCGTCCCGCCCGTCACCCCGGCTCTCCCGGGTTCCGTGCCCGTCGCCGCCGCGATCGTTCCGTACGCGGCCCGCAGGCCCGTTCCGCGTCCCGAGGGTGGTTTCGACTTCTTCGGTACGCAGAAGACGGCGGCGGCCATCGAGGCCGTGCAGCACACCGACCTCGCCGATGTCGTCGGCGAGGAGGTGCTTGAGGAGGTCCTGGCGGCGCAGGCCACGACCGGCACCCCGCTGCTCACCCCGGTCACCCCCGCCGGCGCGCCCGCCGCTCCCGGCACCCCTCCCGCCCTGCCCCGGACGGTCGGTCAGGTCATCGATCTGACCGCGCACGACGAGACCGAGCAGCTGGACGTCGCCGAACTGCGCGGGGCCGTCAACTCGTGACGTACCGCCTAGCCGACCTCCCCGCCGACGAGGTGGCCGGGCGCCGGGACGAACTGCTCGCCCTGTGCGCCCAGGCCTTCTGCGGCGCCCCCTGGCACGAACCGCCACTCGGCGCCGTACGGACCGTGGACCGGCTCCTCGGCTCGGCCGCCGCGCGGCCGGACTTCCGGAGCGTCGCCGCGCTGGGCCCCGACGGCGAACTCCTCGGCTTCGCGGCGGGCTGGACCGACACCGAACCCCCCGGTCACGAGCCCGCCTTCGTCCTGGCCGAACTCGTCGTCGCCCCCGCCCGGCAGGGCCTCGGCCTCGGCCGCGCGCTCCACGACGGGCTCCTCGGCGCGCTGCCCCCGGGCCCCCGCCGTCTGATGACCCTGGACCTGCCGGAACTGACGGACCGGTACACCCGCTGGGGCTGGTCCGTGACGGAACGGCGGCGCCCCGAGACCGCGGACCGGGAGTACGCGGTGATGCGCCGAACGGACTGAACCGTCCGCCGTCCCCCGCCACCCCCGTGCGCTACTTGTCGATGTCGCCGACGACGAAGAACAGCGAGCCCAGGATCGCCACCATGTCGGCGACCAGCGTTCCCGGCAGCAGCTCCACCAGGGCCTGGATGTTGTTGAACGACGCCGAGCGCAGCTTCAGCCGGTACGGCGTCTTCTCGCCCTTGGAGACCAGGTAGTAGCCGTTGACGCCGAGCGGATTCTCGGTCCACGCGTACGTGTGGCCCTCCGGCGCCTTCAGGACCTTCGGCAGCCGCTGGTTGATCGGGCCGGGCGGCAGCTCCTCCAGCCGGTCCAGACAGGCGTCGGCCAGGTCCAGCGCGTTGTGCGTCTGGTCGAGGAGGCACTCGAACCGGGCCAGACAGTCACCCTCCTCGCGGACCGCGACCCGCAGCGTGTCCCGCAGCTCCCCGTAGGCCAGATACGGCTCGTCCCGGCGCAGGTCGAAGTCGACCCCCGAGGCACGGGCGATCGGCCCCGACACCCCGTACGCGTGCACCGCCTCCGCCGACAGCACGCCCACCCCGCGCGTACGGCCCCGGAAGATCTCGTTGCCGAGGACCAGCCGGTCGTACACGTCCATCCGCGAGCGCACGTCGGCGACGGCCGCCCGTGCCCGGCCGAGCCAACCGGACGGCAGGTCCTCCTTGAGGCCGCCGACCCGGTTGAACATGTAGTGCATCCGGCCGCCGGAGACCTCCTCCATCGCCGCCTGAAGCTCCTCGCGCTCCCGGAAGGCATGGAAGACGGGGGTGATCCCGCCCAGTTCGAGCGGGTAGGAGCCGAGGAACATCAGATGGTTCAGGACCCGGTTCAGCTCGGCGAGGAGCGTACGGGTCCACACCGCGCGCTCCGGGACCTCCATGCCGAGCATCCGCTCGACGGCCATGACCACGCCCAGCTCGTTGGAGAAGGCGGACAGCCAGTCGTGACGGTTCGCCAGCATGACGATCTGGCGGTAGTCCCGCGCCTCGAAGAGCTTCTCCGCACCCCGGTGCATGTAGCCGATCACCGGCTCCGCCTGCCGGACGACCTCGCCGTCGAGCACGAGCCGGAGCCGGAGCACCCCGTGGGTCGAAGGATGCTGGGGCCCGATGTTCAGCACCATGTCGGTGCTCTCCGCCGCGCCGCCGATGCCGACCGTCGTCTCCGTCATGCGGTCAGTATCCCCCGCCGCTCCGGGCCCCGGCGCCCTCCCCGGCGGGCGGCACGGGCGCCCGTCCGGCGGTGTCCGGGATCCGCCGCGTCAGCCAGAGGAAGTCGCCGAGACCACCGCGCGCGGTCAGCTCGGCCGCCTCGCCCGCGGCGGCGAGCGCCCGGACGTAACCGGCGGGATCGGCCGAGGCGAGCGAGAGCGGCGGCCGTTCCCCGGAGACCCCGAGCCGCCGCAGCGCCTCCCGCTGCGTCGTCAGCTCGCCGAACGGCCCCCCGCACGCGTCCATGGCCACGTGCGCGGTCACGTCGCAGCTTCCGTCCGGGGCGGGCGGGACCTCTCGGCCCGCGCGGAAGCCGGTCAGGGTGCCGTAGGACGGTCGGCACGCGCGCACGTGCGCGTAGTCCGCGGCCACCGCGCGGCCCGCCGCCACCGCGTCCACCGCCGCCGCCCACGCCTCGTCGCGCGGTCGGCCGATCTCCGCGCGCGTGCCCGGCTCCCGCAGCGGCCACCAGCGGGCCAGCCACTCCGCGTCCGGGCCCGCGACCGTGCCGCCGAGGCGTTCCGTGCCGTCCGCGCGCACCTCCACGTACCGGACGGTGCCGTCGGCGGCCACCTCTGCCACGTCCACCGGCACGTTGTCGAGCCACTCGTTGGCGAAGAGCAGCCCCCGCACCCCGCGCGGCACCTCGGAGGTCCACTCGATCCGGGGATCGAGCCCCGCTGGACGGGCCGCCCGCTCCACCGCGTACGCCCGGACCACGAGCCCGCCCCCGGCGTCCTCCGAGGCCCCGTCCTCCGCGCCCCCGTCCTCCGAGGCTCCGTTCTCCGCGGCTCCGTCGAGCGCGGCGAGGACCCCGGTGAGCAGTTCGCCCCGGCCCGCGCCCACGTCCACGAGGTCGACCGCGCGCGTCCCGAGGTCCCGGGCGACCTCGCCGAGCAGCCGGGCCACCGCGCCCGCGAAGAGCGGGGAGGCGTGCACCGAGGTCCTGAAGTGCCCCGCCGGCCCCTCGGGCCGCCGGTAGAAGCCCTCGGGGCCGTACAGCGCCCGTTCCGTGGCCGCCCGCCACCCCTGCCACCGACCTGTCTCATCCGTCACGGACCCCAGTCTCCACCTCGGGGTGTACGGGTCTCCCGTGAAGGATCGACCCCACGGTTGATCCGGGCACCCCCTCTCTTCCCTACTCTGGGTGACGTGCAGCGCCTCTACGACTTCCTCCGCAGACACCCGACGGGCGTCGACACCTTCTGGGCCGTCGTCCTCCTCGGGTTCTCCCTGCTGTGGGTGGGATCGGCCTACCCGTCGGTGGAGCGGCCCTTCGCGTACGGAATCGTCGCCGCGCTCTTCTCCCTGGTGGTGGCCCTGCGGCGGCGCGCCCCCGAGAAGATGCTGCTGCTGACGTGCGTCCTGGGGGCCGCCCAGCTCGTCCTCGACCTGGCGCCGTTCGTCGCCGACTTCGCGATGCTCGTGATCGTCTTCACGGTCGCGGCGCACGCCGGACCCCGCTGGGCCTCCCGCCTCGCGCTCGCCGGCGCCCTCGGCGCCTCCACGCTCTCCCAGCTCAGATGGCCCCTCCAGGGCACCGAGTCGGACGCCGCCCGGGTCTTCTTCGCGGTCATCATGACCGTGCCGTTCGTGCTCGCCTGGGTCCTCGGCGACTCGCTCCGCACCCGCCGCGCCTACTTCGCGCAGCTGGAGGAGCGGGCCTCCCGCCTGGAGAAGGAGCGCGAGGCCCAGGCCAAGGTGGCGGTCGCCGCCGAGCGGGCCAGGATCGCCCGCGAGCTGCACGACGTCGTCGCGCACAACGTGTCGGTGATGGTCGTCCAGGCGGACGGCGCCGCCTACGTCATGGACTCCTCCCCGGAGACCGCCAAGCAGGCCCTGGAGACCATCTCGACCACCGGCCGGCAGGCCCTCGCCGAGATGCGAAGACTCCTGGGCATCCTGCGCACCGGAGAGCACCGGGAGGCCGGGGAGTACGTTCCCCAGCCCGACGTGGGACAGATCGAGGACCTCGTCGAGCAGGTGCGGGGCGCCGGGCTCACCGTCGACTTCGCGATCGAGGGCAGCCCCCGCCCGCTCCCCAGCGGCGTCGAACTCACCGCGTACCGGATCGTGCAGGAAGCCCTCACCAACACGCGCAAGCACGGCGGACCCGACGTCGGGGCCAGCGTCCGCCTGGTCTACTTCGACGACGGTCTCGGCCTGCTCGTCGAGGACGACGGGCGGGGCGCACCGCAGGAGATGTACGAGGACGGGGGCGCCGACGGCCGGGGTCATGGTCTGATCGGCATGCGGGAGCGGGTCGGCATGGTGGGCGGCACGCTGGACGCGGGTCCGCGCCCCGGCGGCGGTTTCCGGATCAGCGCCCTGCTGCCCCTGAAGTCCTCCGTCCACTGACATCCGCGCCGGGGCCGTTCCCCGGCACGGCTGCGGGCCCTCCCGACACGGAGCCCGACGCCCCTCCCCGTCCGCTCACCGACGACCCCGAAGGAACCCGATGTCCATCCGCGTGATGCTTGTCGACGACCAGGTGCTGCTGCGCACCGGTTTCCGCATGGTGCTGGCCGCCCAGCCGGACATGGAGGTCGTCGCGGAGGCGGGCGACGGGGTCGAGGCCCTGGAGGTGCTGCGCGGGACGGAGGTGGACGTCGTCCTGATGGATGTGCGCATGCCCAAGCTGGACGGGGTGGAGACGACCCGGCGGATCTGCTCCGAGCCGGACGCCCCGAAGGTGCTCATCCTGACCACCTTCGACCTCGACGAGTACGCGTTCTCCGGTCTGAAGGCGGGGGCGAGCGGCTTCATGCTGAAGGACGTGCCGCCCGCGGAGCTGCTCGCCGCGATCCGTTCGGTGCACAGCGGGGACGCGGTGGTGGCGCCCTCGACGACCCGGCGGCTCCTGGACCGCTTCTCTCCGCTGCTGCCGTCCTCGGGCCGGGAGCCGGAGCACAAGGAGCTGGGGCGCCTCACCGACCGGGAGCGGGAGGTGATGATGCTGGTCGCGCAGGGCCTGTCGAACGGCGAGATCGCCGCCCGGCTCGTCCTCTCCGAGGCGACCGTGAAGACCCATGTGGGCCGCATCCTGACCAAGCTGGGCCTGCGCGACCGGGTCCAGGTCGTGGTCCTCGCGTACGAGACGGGCCTGGTCCGGGCGGGCGGCGGGGGCACGGCGGGCTGAGCGCCGAGTGCCACCGAGTGCCGAGCGACCGGCACCGAGCCGGGCCTCTGAAGGGCCAGGTCCCTGAGAGGCCAGGTCCTTGAGGTGCCGGGCTCCTGAGGTGTCGGGTCCCTGAGGTGTCAGGTCCCTGAGGCGCCGGGCTCTTGAGGCGCCGGGTCCCTGAAGTGCCGGGCTCCCGAGGGGACGAGTCCCGCCCCCTCGGGCCTCGTCCCGGGGCCGGTCAGCGCAGGACGCTCTCCAGGAAGTCGCTGCCGAGCCGGGCGACGGCCGAGACGTCCAGCTGGTGGAGGACGTAACGGCCCCGGCGCTGGGTGGTGAGCAGCCCCGCCTTCTTCATGACCGCGAGGTGCCGGGAGACCTCGGGCGCGGTGACGTTGTGCCCGTCGGCCAGCTCGCTCGTCGAGCTCGACGCACGCGCAAGACTGCGGCAGAGCCGCATCCGCAGCGGGTGGGCGAGGGCCTCGATGCGCAGGGTGACCTCCTCGACGGAGGCGGCGCCGCCGAGGTCACGGTCGGCGACCGGGTACTGGATGACGGGCTGCCAGCCGGAGGCGTAGAGGGCGAAGAGGTGCGGCCAGCCGAAGGCCGTCGGCAGAAACGTCACGGCGGGGCTCACGGCGCTCGTCCGGCCCTGGACCAGCTTGTCGACGACGATCCGGGAACCCGCCTCGTCCTCTTCGAGGGAGAGCGCGGGGGAGGCGTCGGCGAGGGCCGCCGCCAGTCCCTTGCGGCGCAGCAGCTCCGTCTTGTGGCGGGCGTCGGCGGCCAGCTGCACCCGCACCCGGCGCCAGGTGTCGGCGAAGAACGCCTCGTCGCAGTCCTCCAGGAGCCGCCGGATCCACGCGCGCGTGCCGGGCGGGTCGGCCAGCATCCGCTCCACGAAGGCGACCTGCCGAGGACCGCGCGCGGCGGCCAGGTCGAGGGCACGGCGGCGCGCCCGCTCGTCGACGAGCGGGGAGGGGGTGCCGTCGCGGTACGTGTTGTTGCAGGAGATCTCCAGGGCGGAGCCGACGTACTTCTCGTCGTCCATGCGATCGAGGTCGTCCAGCTCCTCCGCCAGGGTCTCCCGGGGCTGCGCGGGCAGCAGGATGTCCGAGCGGGTGGAGTTCCACATGAAACCGGCCTCGTGGAGCCGGTCCGCCAGCTCCGGCCTGAGCGCGGCGGACGTGCTGGTCGTCCAGGCGTGGAGCCGGGCGTGGTGCGCGGGCTCGGCGAGGGCGTGCAGGGCGGCGCCCAGCTCGGCCAGGGGCGAGGGGCCGAAGGTGATCCGCTCGTGCGGCAGTCCGGTGATGTCGATGGTCACGCTCACCCCTCCATAGTGCGGGGTGGGATATGGGTGGTGTCGTGACGATTGACGGGGGCCGTCAATCGGCATGGCGGCGGACGTCGGCCCGTCGTTTGACGAGCCCCGTCAAACGACTCGGCGCGGCGCGGAGGAGCGGCGCACGGTGAGCCCATGAACGCCATGCAGCAGCACCTCTTCGACACGTATCGGGCCGCGCGGCTCGGGGAGCCCGCACCGCCCGCGCCCGGCACCCATGACGTCGCCGTCCTGCGGGAAATCCGCGACCGCCGCCGCTTCACCCGGGTCCTCGCGGGCCGCCCCGCCCGAGGCGCCCTCCGCCTCCGCTTCCGCCTCGCCTTCGCCCGCCGCGCGCAGACACGGTGAGCCACCGGGTCCTGAGCCGACAGGACTCCGGGGCAGCCGGGCCCTGAGCCGATCCGAGCCGAGCCGATCCGGGCCGAGCCGATCCGGGCCGAGCCGATCCGGGCCGGGCCCTTCTGCGCCAGCCGGATCCTGCCTGCCTCGTCAGCCGGACCGCCGAGCCCTTCCGTACGGCCTCACCCGTACGGCCTCCGGGCCCCACTCACCACCCCCGCCACCACTCACCACCCCGCGCACCTGCCAACCCGCTCACGCGTCCGCGCTCCCCCGTCCCACGTACGACAGAAACGTCCTCGCCGCCTCCCTCACGTCCTCCGCCGTCCACGCGAGACCCGGTTCCGTCACCGTGATCTCCGTGTACGCGACGCCCGGCGGGCCGCCCGCGCCCGGGGCGGACCAGCGGCGGAAGAGGGCCGTGCCGGTCTCCTCGGTCTGGGCGAGGGCCGCCGCCGTCAGGGTCTCCGGCGGATACGGCAGCCAGACCTGGAACTGATGCGTGTGCGGCGGCTCGGGATGGACGCGGAACCAGCCCGCCCCCGCCTCCTCGAAGGCCTCCCGCAGGGCGTCCGCCACCACGCGCGCGTGGGCCGTGTACGCGGGCAGCCGGGGCAGCTCCGCGTCGAGACCGCGCAGCGCGGCGAGCGCCGCCGGGTACTGCTGGAAGACCTGGCCCCCGTACCGGTGGCGCCAGATCCTGGCCTCCTCCATGACCTCCTCCGGACCGGCGAGGGCCGCGCCCGACATGCCGCCGAGGGACTTGTAGAACGACACGTAGACGCTGTCGGCGAGCCCCGCGATCTCCGCGAGCGGGCGGCCGAGACGGGTCGTGCACTCCCAGAGCCTGGCCCCGTCGAAGTGGACCACCGCGTCCCGCTCCCGGGCCGCCTCCACGACCTCGGTCAGCTCCCGCCAGGTCGGCAGGACGAAACCGGCGTCCCGCAGCGGCAGCTCCAGCATCAGCGTCCCGAAGGGCTCCGGATGGTCCCGCACCTCCCGCGCCGTCGGAAGCCGGGGCGCGTCGGTCGGATGGACCGTGCGAAGCCCGGAGACGGCCCCGAACGCGCCGTTCTCGTGCACCTCGGGGTGGGCCAGCGGATGGAGGGCGACGACGGGGCTCCCGGTCCGCCCGGCCCAGCAGCGCAGGGCCGCCTGCTGGGCCATGGTGCCGGTCGGGAAGAAGACGGCGGCGGGCATCCCCAGCTCGGCCGCGACCCGCCGTTCCAGGACCTCCACCAGGCCGTCGCCGTAGGCGTCGAGCGGCTGCCCGCCGTACCCCGCGGCGTCCGTCCAGTCGGCGAGTTCCCGCAGGCGCGCACCGGCCGTGCCGTCCGCCGGGCCGCGCCACAGGGCGCGCTCGGCACCGCCCCAGACCTTCGCCCGATGCCGCCGGGCGGCTTCCTCGTCCACAGGGTCCACAGGATTCATGAGCCGATCATCACACCATCGTCCCCACCCTGTGGACAGCCGCGGGACAGCCAGGAAAGAGCGTGAAACGCTGGCGTAGCATGACCAGAAATCGTCCGGTACCCGCCGAGGACTGGAACGGAAGGCCGACCCCATCGTGAACGCACCAGCAGCGCCGGAGACCCGGGCCGAGGACCGACCGGCCCGGCTCACCGTAGGCGTCGTCGGCGCCGGCCGGGTGGGCCCCGCCCTCGCCGCCTCCCTCCGGCTCGCCGGACACCGCCCCGTCGCCGTCTCCGCCGTCTCCGAGACCTCCCGCCGCCGCGCCGCCGCCCTCCTGCCCGAGGTGCCCGTCGTCGAGCCCGCGCGCGTCCTGGCCCTCGCCGACCTGGTCCTGCTCACCGTCCCCGACGACGCCCTGCCCGGTCTCGTCGAAGGGCTCGCCGACACCGGGGCCGTCCGGCCGGGCCAGCTGATCGCGCACACCTCGGGCCGGTTCGGGACACGGGTCCTCGACCCCGCCCGGCAGGCCGGCGCGCTGCCGCTCGCCCTGCACCCCGCCATGACCTTCACCGGCACCGAGGTCGACGTCCAGCGGCTCGCGGGCTGCTCCTTCGGCGTCACCGCCCCCGAGGAGCTGCGGCTCGCCGCCGAGGCACTGGTGATCGAGATGGGCGGCGAGCCCGAGTGGATCGCCGAGGACGCCCGCCCGCTCTACCACGCGGCCCTGGCCCTCGGCGCGAACCACCTCGTCACCCTGGTGGCCCAGTCGATGGAACTCCTCCGCACGGCGGGCGTCGCCGCCCCCGACCGGATGCTCGGCCCGCTCCTCGGCGCCGCCCTGGACAACGCCCTGCGGTCCGGCGACGCGGCGCTCACCGGCCCCGTCGCGCGCGGCGACGCGGGCACCGTGGCCGCCCACGTCGCGGAGCTGCGCAAGCACGCGCCCGCCGCCGTCGCCGGATACCTGGCGATGGCCCGTACGACCGCGGACCGGGCGCTCGCGCACGGACTGCTCAAGCCCGAGCTGGCCGAGGACCTGCTGGGCGTACTCGCCGAGGGGGAGACCCGATGACCAGCTCGCCGTCCACACCCCCCGGCGCTCCCGGCGCCCCCGCGCCCCTCGCCCCCGTCCGCACCGCGCGCGAACTGCGCGCCGTCGGCACGGGCGGTCCCCGGGCCGTCGTCATGACCATGGGCGCCCTCCACGAAGGCCACGCCACCCTGATCAGGGCCGCCCGCGCGCGCGTCGGCGCCGAGGGCACCGTCGTCGTCACCGTCTTCGTCAACCCGCTCCAGTTCGGCGCGGGCGAGGACCTCGACCGCTACCCCCGCACCCTCGACGCCGATCTGGACCTGGCCCACGCGGCGGGCGCGAGCGCCGTCTTCGCCCCCGCCGTCGACGAGGTCTACCCGGGCGGCGAGCCGCAGGTGCGGATCACCGCGGGACCCATGGGCGAGCGCCTCGAAGGCGCCTCCCGCCCCGGCCACTTCGACGGCGTCCTGACCGTCGTCGCCAAGCTCCTCCACCTCACCGCCCCCGACCTGGCGTTCTTCGGCCAGAAGGACGCCCAGCAGCTGGCGCTCATCCGCCGCATGGTCAGGGACCTGAACTTCCCCGTGGAGATCGTCGGCGTGCCCACCGTCCGCGAGGCCGACGGGCTCGCCCTGTCCAGCCGCAACCGGTATCTGTCGGCGGGCGAGCGGATCACCGCCCTCGCCCTCTCCCGCGCGCTGTTCGCCGCCCGCGACCGGCTCGCCGCGCAGGAGGCGCTCCGCGCGCGTGCCGCCGCCCTGCCCGGCGCCCAGGGGCGGGCCGGGACCCGCGCCGAGGCCCTCTCCCGGCTCGGCGAGGCACGGGCCGCGGCCGACGCCCACGCGGTCGCCCAGGCGGTCGCGCAGACGGCCGAAGGCCAGGGCGCCGGAGCCGTCAGGGCCGCCGCCCGCGCGGTCCTCGACGCGGCGGCGAGGACCGAGCCGCCGCTCACCCTCGACTACCTGGCCTTCGTCGACCCGGCGGACTTCACCGAGGTCGCCGAAGGACACGAGGGAGAGGCGGTCCTCGCCATCGCCGCCCGCGTGGGCGCCACCCGCCTGATCGACAACCTTCCCCTCCACCTCGGAGACACCGGGTCTCCGCAGGACCCCACGTTCGGAGCGACCCCGTGACCGGAATACGGCTGCACGCCCCCGCACCCGGCTGGGCCATCGACGCCGATGTCGTCGTGGTCGGCTCCGGGGTCGCGGGCCTCACCGCCGCCCTGCGCTGCACCGCCGCCGGGCTCCGTACGGTCGTCGTCACCAAGGCGCGGCTCGACGACGGCTCCACCCGCTGGGCCCAGGGCGGCGTCGCCGCCGCCCTGGGCGAGGGCGACACCCCGGAGCAGCACCTCGACGACACCCTCGTCGCCGGAGCCGGACTCTGCGACGAGCACGCCGTACGCGCCCTGGTCACCGAGGGCCCCGACGCCGTCCGCAGGCTCATCGCGACCGGCGCCCACTTCGACGAGGACGCCGAGGGCGGCATCGCGCTCACCCGCGAGGGCGGCCACCACCGCGACCGGATCGCCCACGCGGGCGGCGACGCCACGGGCGCCGAGATCTCCCGCGCCCTGGTCGAGGCGATACGGGACCAGGGCGTGCGCACCATCGAACACGCGCTCGTCCTGGATCTCCTGACCGACGCCGAAGGCCGTACGGCCGGTGTGACCCTGCACGTCATGGGCGAGGGACAGCACGACGGCGTCGGCGCGGTCCACGCGCCCGCCGTGGTCCTCGCCACCGGCGGCATGGGCCAGGTCTTCTCGGCCACCACCAACCCGGCGGTCTCCACCGGCGACGGCGTGGCACTCGCCCTGCGCGCCGGGGCCGAGGTCTCCGACCTGGAGTTCGTCCAGTTCCACCCCACGGTGCTCTTCCTCGGCGCGGGCTCCGAGGGCCAGCAGCCGCTGGTCTCCGAGGCCGTCCGGGGCGAAGGCGCCCACCTGGTCGACGCCGACGGCGTCCGGTTCATGACCGGCCAGCACGAACTGGCCGAACTGGCGCCCCGGGACATCGTCGCCAAGGCGATCATCCGCCGGATGATCGAGCAGGGCACCGAGAACATGTACCTCGACGCCCGCCACTTCGGCGCCACGATGTGGGCCAAGCGCTTCCCCACCATCCTCGCCGCCTGCCGCGCCCACGGCATCGACCCGGTGACCGAGCCCATCCCCGTCTCCCCCGCCGCCCACCACGCCTCCGGCGGCGTCCGCACCGACCTGCGCGGCCGTACCACCGTCCCCGGGCTCTACGCCTGCGGCGAGGCCGCCTGCACCGGCGTCCACGGCGCCAACCGCCTCGCCTCCAACTCGCTCCTCGAAGGCCTGGTCTTCGCCGAGCGGATCGCCGAGGACATCGCCGCCGCCGCACCCCGCGCCCCCGGCGCCCCGGTGCCGCACCCGTCCCCCGCGACCCTGCCGCTGCCCGTGGCCGGCGCCCGCCCCCGCATCCAGCGGATCATGACCACGGGCGCCGGGGTGCTGCGCTCCGAGGCCGGACTGCGGGAGGCGGCGGAGGCCCTCGAAGCACTCCACACGGACTCCCTCGCGGGCGGCACCGACGACACCAAGGCGGGGGAGCCGGGCGTGGACGCCTGGGAGACCACCAACCTGCTGTGCGTGGCCCGGGTCCTGGTCGCCGCCGCCCGCCGCCGCGAGGAGACCCGCGGCTGCCACTGGCGCGAGGACCACCCCGACCGCGACGACACCGCCTGGCGGCGGCACCTGGTCGTCCGCCTCACCCCGGAACGGACGCTCGCCGTCGAGGCGACCGGCACCCATGACTTCCCCCCCACATCCGATGCCCCAAGGGAGCCGTAAGTGACCACGCCCGAGGAAGCCCGTCCGCAGCCCGTGGACGTCCCCCTGATCCAGATCGGCGCCCGCGCGGACGCCGAGGAGCCCGGCGGCTGCGGCGACGGCTGTGGCTGCGGCGGCGCGGAGGAGTTCGAGTGCGGGCTCGACCCCGCGCTCGCCGAACTGCTCGCCGACGCGGGCCTCGACCCCGTGCAGGTCGAGGACATCGCGCACCTCGCCATCGCCGAGGACCTCGACGGCGGCGTCGACGTCACGACCGTGGCGACCGTCCCCGAGGACGCCGTCGCCACCGCCGACTTCACCGCCCGCGAGGCCGGTGTCGTGGCCGGTCTGCGGGTCGCCGAGGCCGTCCTTTCGATCGTCTGCGCCGACGAGTTCGAGGTCGAGCGGCACGTGGAGGACGGCGCGCGCGTCGCGGCGGGCGAGGTCCTGCTCAGCGTCACCGCCCGCACCCGCGACCTGCTCACCGGCGAGCGCAGCGCGCTCAACATCCTGTGCCGCCTCTCCGGCATCGCCACCGCCACGCGCGCGTGGGCGGACGTCCTGGAGGGCACGAAGGCCAAGGTCCGCGACACCCGCAAGACCACGCCGGGACTGCGCGCCCTGGAGAAGTACGCGGTCCGCTGCGGCGGCGGCGTCAACCACCGCATGTCGCTCTCCGACGCGGCCCTCGTCAAGGACAACCACGTGGTGGCGGCGGGCGGCGTCGCCGAGGCCTTCCAGGCCGTCCGCGAGCTCTTCCCCGAGCTGCCCATCGAGGTCGAGGTCGACACGATGCACCAGGTCCGCGAGGTCCTGGACGCGGGCGCCGACCTGATCCTGCTCGACAACTTCACCCCGGGCGAGACCGAGGAGGCCGTCGCCCTGGTCGCGGGCCGCGCGGTCCTGGAGTCCTCGGGCCGGCTGACCCTGGAGAACGCGGCGGCGTACGCGTCGACCGGCGTGGACTACCTGGCGGTCGGCGGCCTCACCCACTCCTCCCCGATCCTCGACATCGGCCTCGACCTGCGCGAGGTGCGCGCCTGATGCTGCTCACCATCGACGTCGGCAACACGCACACGGTCCTCGGTCTCTTCGACGGTGACGAGATCGTCGAGCACTGGCGGATCTCCACCGATCCGAGCCGCACCGCCGACGAGATGGCGGTCCTGCTCCAGGGCCTCATGGGCATGCACCCGCTGCTCGGCGTGGAGCTGAGCGACGGCATCGAGGGCATCGCGATCTGCGCGACCGTCCCCTCGGTCCTGCACGAACTGCGCGAGGTCACCCGCCGGTACTACGGGGACGTCCCGGCGGTCCTGGTGGAGCCGGGCGTCAAGACGGGCGTCCCGATCCTCACGGACAACCCCAAGGAGGTCGGCGCGGACCGCGTGATCAACGCGGTGGCCGCCGTCGAGCTGTACGGCGGCCCGGCGATCGTCGTCGACTTCGGCACGGCGACGACGTACGACGCGGTGACCGTGCGCGGCGAGTACGCGGGCGGCGCGATCGCGCCCGGCATAGAGATCTCGGTCGAGGCACTCGGCGTCCGGGGCGCCATGCTCCGCAAGATCGAGCTGGCCAGGCCCCGCAGCGTGATCGGCAAGAACACGGTCGAGGCCATGCAGGCGGGCATCGTCTACGGGTACGCGGGCCAGGTCGACGGCGTCGTCGCCCGGATGAAGCGTGAGCTGGTCGGCCCGCACGGCGACCCCTCGGACGTCACCGTGATCGCGACCGGCGGCCTCGCGCCGATGGTCCTCTCCGACTCCAAGGAGATCGACGAGCACGAGCCCTGGCTGACCCTGATCGGCCTGCGGCTGGTGTACGAGCGGAACGTGTCCCGGATGTGAGCGGGAGCGGGCCCCGGAGCCGAACGGACTCCGCGCGCGAGCGGGTCGGAGGGCGGGGCGAGCGCCTTCCGACGGAGGGGTGACCGCCCTCCGGCGGCGGGGTGACCGCCTTCCTGGCGGTGGGGTGACCGCCCTCCGGCGGCGCGGCGACCGCCTTCCTGGCGGTGGGGTGACCGTCCTCCGGCGGTGGAGTGACCGTCCTCCGGCGGCGCGGCGACCGCCCTCCCGACGGCAGGCCGACAGCACCCGACCCGCCGTCAGGAGGCCCCCTCCGGCGCGGCGTGACGACCCCTCAGAGAATTTTGTCCGATAAGCGCGTATCGTCGGCTCATGCCCACGCCTTACGGATCCCGTGGGGGCATGGCTTTCAGCGCGGACGAGCTGCGTGTTCTCCGCCGTGCCCTCTCCGCAGTCCTGTATCCCGCCCCGCTCCAGGACGAGGACGTCAGGGACGCCCTGCGCCTGGCCGAAGCCGTGGACGAGGCCGCCCGAGAGGCGGGCAGGCTGCGCGCCTTCCTCCTCGACGACCTGGCCCGCTACCGCGAGGCACTCCCCGGCTCCCTCGGCGGCTATCTGGAACTCCTCCAGGACGCCCTGGCCGCCGGATACGACCCCGGGGCCGACGACCTCGCCGCGCTGCGGGCCCTGCGGGAGGTGCCGGCCGCCGAAGCGCTGCTCACCCGCTGCCAGGTCATCGCCGAGGCTTCCGTACGCGCCCGGCTCGCCCGGGTCTCCGGCGCCGCCGCCACCGCCGTCCCCGGCTCCCGGGCCCGGCTGCTCGCCCTCCCCGGCGGTCGCGCGGCGGGCGACGACCCCAAGCCGACGCCCCCGGCACCGGCCGAGCGTCCGGTGCCCAAGCCGAACGAGGTCTTCCCGCCGCGCCGACGGCCCGTACCGCCGCCCCCGCCCGAGGAACGCGCCGCCGGATAGCTACTCTGGTCGCCATGGACTACGTATCCGCGCTCCTGCCCCCCGTCGTGATGGCCGCCTTCTTCATCGGTCTCGTCGTCACGATCGTCAAGAGCCAGGGCGGGCCGAACAAGCACAAGGAGGACGCGGTCGTGGACGCCGCGCTCGCGCGTGCCGAGGCCGCCCGTCAGGCGGACGGCACTCCCGCCTCCTGAGCCACCCCGCTTTCCCGGGACGGCCGCCCCGACGGCCGGCCGTCCCTTCCGGACGCATGCCCTTACCGGCCGTGCGTCCTTTTTGTTTCGCCGTCCGTCGTCCAGCCTTCGATCGTTCTTCGTTCCGGCTCCACTTCTGTCTTCGACGGGTGTCATCGCGTGCCGTCAATCGACGCTTATTGGCCGTTTACGCACTAAAGTGACGCTGTGCCCCGTCCCCTGGGAGAGCTCGAAGACGCCGTCATGAGCCGCGTCTGGCAATGGAACCGTCCGGTGACCGTCCGGGAAGTCCTGGAGGACCTTCAGCGGGAACGGTCCATCGCCTACACCACCGTCATGACCGTCATGGACAATCTTCATCAGAAGGGCTGGGTGCGCCGGGAAGTCGAAGGCCGCGCCTATCGATATACGGCGGTCTCCACCCGCGCCGCCTACTCCGCCGCCCTGATGAACGAGGCATGGGGCCGCAGCGACAATCCGGCCGCCGCACTCGTCGCCTTCTTCGGGATGATGTCGCCGGAGCAGCGCGCGGCACTCGACGACGCCATCCGGATCGTGCAGCGCGACACCCCGCAGCCCGCCCCGCCCGAGGAGGGCGCCGAGGGCCCGGTGGACCAGGAGCGATAGCGTCCCCCCATGTCACCGTCCGCGCCCTCGTCCCCGTCATCGTCGCCGGAGCATCCGGCGTCCCCGCGCCCCGGCAGGGCCGTCACCGTCCGCCGGGCCCGTACCTCCGACGTGGCGGCGGTCCGCCGTCTCGTCGACCCCTACGTGGGCCGGGGCATCCTGCTCGACAAGGCCACCGTCACCCTTTACGAGTCCATCCAGGAGTTCTGGGTCGCGGAACGCGACGAGGACGCCGAGGTCGTCGGATGCGGCGCTCTTCACGTCATGTGGGAAGACCTCGCCGAAGTCCGCACTCTCGCCGTGGACCCGGAGTTCAAGGGCGCGGGCGTGGGACATCAGGTGCTGGACAAGTTGTTGCACACGGCCCGTTGGCTGGGGGTGCGCCGGGTATTCTGTCTGACCTTCGAAGTGGACTTCTTCGCGAAGCACGGCTTCGTCGAGATCGGCGAGACCCCGGTCGACGGAGATGTCTACAGCGAGCTCCTGCGTTCCTATGACGAGGGAGTCGCCGAGTTCCTCGGTCTCGAACGAGTGAAGCCGAACACCTTGGGCAACAGCCGGATGCTTCTGCACCTGTGAGCTGAACCCCGGGCGAACCCGCCAGGAACCCTATGTCCGAATCGCGCACGTTTCCCGTGCGTCCAGGGTTCTGAACCTCTCCCAAGGGTTTGTGTTTTCCCGGCAAAAGCGGTTTCCTTTCCGCGTACTGCATTTTCGATGAAAGGAAATCCGGTGGCACAGAAGGTTCAGGTCCTTCTTGTCGACGACCTCGACGGCGTCGAGGCGGACGAGACCGTGACGTTCGCGCTGGACGGCAAGACCTACGAGATCGACCTCACCACCGCCAACGCGGAAAAGCTCCGCGGCCTGCTTGAGCCGTATACGAAGAGCGGCCGTCGTACCGGTGGTCGTACCGCCGGCGGGCGTGGCAAGGGCCGTGCCGTGGCGACGGGCAGCCAGGACACCGCGAAGATCCGCGCGTGGGCCAAGGAGAACGGCATGAACGTGAACGACCGCGGTCGCGTTCCCGGCGACATCAAGGCCGCCTACGAGGACGCGAACCGCTGAGGCGCCGGCTGCCGGGTCGCCGGACCACCGGTCCGGGTACTCAGCAGCAGCGCCCGGTGGCACTCCACGGCGGCGGCGGCCACGAGCCGCGTCAGGCACGGGCCGTCCGCCCCGCCCCACGGCGCGGACCGCAGGGCGGGCAGCGAGGACTCGACCTCGCGGCCCGGCACCGGGGGGCGCAGCCACACGGAGCCGGCCGGTGCGCCGGAGCCCTCCCGCCCCGGGGGAAGGGGCGCGGTCATCCGGCCTCCGGTGCCCAGCGCCGCGAGGTCGAGCGCGATCCCGCCCCACTCCAGCCAGTCGAGCAGTCCCGGCAGCTCCTCGGCCGTCCCGGCGGCCACGAGCAGCCGCATCCGGCCCCCTGACAGGGCCACGGGCCCCGTCGGGCCCATCCGGCCGAGCAGTCGCCGTCCGGCCCCCGCGGGCAGCTCCAGGACGTCGAAGCGCAGCCCGGTGGCCAGTCGCACCGGGGGCCCCGCCACCGTCGCCCAGCCGAGTTCCCGCTCGTACCACCGGGCGGTGCCGCCGTCGAGCGGCGTACGGGGCGGCGGCACGGTGAAGGGCATGCCCGGGGAACTCCGGGCGAGCCGCCTTGGTTACGCCCCCCCTGTGACGCGCTGTTCCCCGCCGTACGCGCGAGGTGTCCGGGATGGGGCGTACGAGTGCATTCGGCAGCGCAAGGGTGTTCGCTGGTAGCGGAGGGAACCGGGGTGTGCCGCATGGAGTGTCGGTCCTTACGGGTAAGACATTCCTAGTGGAGAGGGACGACCCGCCGGGTTCCGCGTCTCGCGTTCGCCAACGGCGTACTGAAGGCTCGGGTAACTACTTGGCCTGGGGGAACATCGTCTCGCACCATCGGGTTGGAGCATTTGTCGGCTGTTCGGCAGCAGGTCTCCCCGCGTGAAGAGGGGTGATCCGGACGGATGTCGGCAGTTGGAATGAGCGGTCCCCGCTTGCGGGACTAAGCTGCGGAAGGACAGGGAGGGGATCGACCCCTAACTGACTGACCGCTCTGAGGAGCGATTAACGATGTTCGAGAGGTTCACCGACCGCGCGCGGCGGGTTGTCGTCCTGGCTCAGGAAGAAGCCCGGATGCTCAACCACAACTACATCGGCACCGAGCACATCCTTCTGGGCCTTATCCACGAGGGTGAGGGTGTCGCCGCTAAGGCCCTGGAGAGCCTCGGGATTTCGCTCGAGGCGGTCCGCCAGCAGGTGGAGGAGATCATCGGGCAGGGCCAGCAGGCCCCGTCCGGGCACATCCCCTTCACCCCTCGTGCCAAGAAGGTCCTGGAGCTGTCGCTCCGGGAGGCCCTCCAGCTCGGCCACAACTACATCGGCACCGAGCACATCCTGCTCGGCCTGATCCGCGAGGGCGAGGGCGTCGCCGCCCAGGTCCTCGTGAAGCTGGGCGCCGACCTCAACCGGGTGCGGCAGCAGGTCATCCAGCTGCTCTCCGGCTACCAGGGCAAGGAAGCCGCCACCGCGGGCGGTCCTGCCGAGGGCACCCCCTCGACGTCCCTGGTCCTCGACCAGTTCGGCCGCAACCTCACCCAGGCGGCCCGCGAATCCAAGCTCGACCCGGTCATCGGGCGCGAGAAGGAGATCGAGCGGGTCATGCAGGTGCTGTCCCGCCGCACCAAGAACAACCCGGTCCTCATCGGCGAGCCCGGCGTCGGCAAGACCGCCGTCGTCGAGGGCCTGGCGCAGGCCATCGTCAAGGGCGAGGTGCCCGAGACCCTCAAGGACAAGCACCTCTACACCCTGGACCTCGGCGCGCTGGTCGCCGGCTCCCGCTACCGCGGTGACTTCGAGGAGCGCCTGAAGAAGGTCCTCAAGGAGATCCGCACCCGCGGCGACATCATCCTGTTCATCGACGAGCTCCACACCCTGGTGGGTGCGGGTGCCGCCGAGGGCGCGATCGACGCCGCCAGCATCCTCAAGCCGATGCTGGCCCGCGGTGAGCTCCAGACCATCGGTGCGACCACGCTCGACGAGTACCGCAAGTACCTGGAGAAGGACGCCGCGCTGGAGCGCCGCTTCCAGCCCATCCAGGTCGCGGAGCCGTCGCTGCCGCACACCATCGAGATCCTCAAGGGTCTGCGCGACCGGTACGAGGCCCACCACCGGGTCTCCATCACCGACGAGGCCCTCGTCCAGGCCGCGACCCTGGCCGACCGGTACATCTCGGACCGCTTCCTCCCGGACAAGGCGATCGACCTGATCGACGAGGCCGGCTCCCGGATGCGCATCCGCCGGATGACCGCGCCGCCGGACCTGCGCGAGTTCGACGAGAAGATCGCCGGCGTCCGCCGCGACAAGGAGTCCGCGATCGACTCGCAGGACTTCGAGAAGGCCGCCTCGCTCCGCGACAAGGAGAAGCAGCTCCTCGCCGCGAAGGCCAAGCGCGAGAAGGAGTGGAAGGCCGGCGACATGGACGTCGTCGCCGAGGTCGACGGCGATCTGATCGCCGAGGTCCTCGCGACCGCCACCGGCATCCCGGTCTTCAAGCTGACCGAGGAGGAGTCCAGCCGCCTGCTCCGCATGGAGGACGAGCTCCACAAGCGCGTCATCGGGCAGAAGGACGCCGTCATCGGCCTCTCCCGCGCCATCCGCCGTACGCGTGCCGGTCTCAAGGACCCCAAGCGTCCCGGTGGCTCGTTCATCTTCGCCGGTCCGTCCGGTGTCGGTAAGACCGAGCTTTCGAAGGCGCTCGCCGAATTCCTCTTCGGCGACGAGGACGCGATGATCTCCCTCGACATGTCGGAGTTCAGCGAGAAGCACACCGTCTCGCGTCTCTTCGGTTCGCCGCCCGGATACGTCGGCTACGAAGAGGGCGGCCAGCTCACCGAGAAGGTGCGCCGCAAGCCGTTCTCCGTCGTCCTGTTCGACGAGGTCGAGAAGGCCCACCCCGATATCTTCAATTCCCTGCTCCAGATCCTGGAAGACGGTCGTCTGACCGACTCCCAGGGCCGGGTCGTGGACTTCAAGAACACGGTCATCATCATGACCACCAACCTCGGGACCAGGGACATCTCGAAGGGCTTCAACCTGGGCTTCGCGGCTCAGGGCGACACGAAGTCCAACTACGAGCGGATGAAGGCGAAGGTCAGCGACGAGCTGAAGCAGCACTTCCGCCCCGAGTTCCTCAACCGTGTGGACGACATCATCGTCTTCCCGCAGCTGACCCAGGACGACATCCTCCAGATCGTCGACCTGATGATCGGCCGTGTGGACGAGCGCCTGAAGGACCGGGACATGGGCATCGAGCTCTCCCAGTCCGCCAAGGAGCTGCTCGCCAAGAAGGGCTACGACCCGGTGCTCGGCGCCCGTCCGCTCCGCCGGACGATCCAGCGCGAGATCGAGGACACGCTGTCGGAGAAGATCCTCTTCGGCGAGCTGCGCTCCGGTCACATCGTGGTCGTGGACACCGAGGGCGAGGGCGAGGAGCGCGCGTTCACCTTCCGCGGCGAGGAGAAGTCGGCGCTGCCGGACGCCCCGCCGATCGAGGCGACGGGCGGCACGGGCCCGAACCTCTCGAAGGAAGCGTGAGCGAGCGGTAGCGCTCGACGCGCAAGCACAGGGGCGGCCCCGGAACCGATCGGTTCCGGGGCCGCCCCTTTTCCGCCCTCTAGAGGAAGCGGATCTCGACGGTGTCGGCGAGGCGGTCGGCGCCCGTCACGGACCTGCTGCTGACGCGGAGGATCTCCAGGTCCGCGAGGGCGGCCAGCGGGCTGACGTCCACCTCGTCGTCGGTGCCGGTGACGAGACCGAACTGCCACAGGCCGGGGAACACCCGGGTGACGGCCCGCAGCGGGGAGGTGTCGTCCATGGCGTCGAGGACGAGGGCGCGGATGTGGGGGAGGACGAGACCGTCGGGTACGGAATCCAGATCGGTCTCCTCGATCGCGAGCGTCCGCAGCCGAGGCAGCCCGGCCAGCTCCCGCCAGTCGTGCGCGGTGAGCGGGTACGCCGCCCAGAGGGCCAGGTCGCGCAGGGCGGTGTACGCGTGCAGCGCCCCCAGTCCCTCCTGCGGCCAGGAGCTGAAGGAGAGGTCCTTCAGGGGCGTCCCGGCAGGCACGTCGGCCAGCCGCCAGTAGGAGGCGTCGGGGAGGTCCAGAGTCAGGGTCTCCAGCCGGGTCAGCCCGGAGAGCGCGGTGAGGTCGGGTTCGGTGCCCAGCCGGGTCAGCTTGAGGGAGACCGGGTCGCAGGCGGCCAGCAGCTCCCGTACCGCCTCGTCCGGGACGTCGGTGCCGATGAGCAGCCGTTCGGGGTGCAGCCCGCGCCGGAGGAGTTCCGCCGCCTGGTCGTCCCGTACGACGGAGAAGTCCAGGCCCTCCGGGTCCAGGCGGGTCACCACCGCCTCCGCGTAGGCGGTGGCGTCGAAGCGCTGCCAGCCCCAGATCAGCTGGGCCCGGACCGGGAGCGCCGGGTGGTCGGCGAAGCGGGCCAGATAGGGGAGGGCCGCCTCGGCGGGGATGTGCGTGGCGGTCGTCACCACCATTCGGGCGTCCTCGTCGCCCAGCCCCTCCGGGCCCGGGAGCAGGTCCAGGACCAGTCGGCCGGCTGTCGCCAGTTCCCTGGCCTCCTCGGGGGAGCGGGGCGGGATGAGGGCCGCCGTCCGGGCCAGTACCTCCTCCCGTACCGCCTGGGCCACCTCGGTGGCGTGGCTCAGGGCGGTCGCCGCCAGGACGAGCAGGCGGAGCTGGGCCGGGCGGTCCTCGGCGGTGTCCGCCGCCTTGAGGAGTTCGCGCAGGATCTCCGCGCACTCGCGCGGGCGGGCGTGGCCGACCGCCATGCGGATGACGTCCTCCCAGCGGTCGTCGTCCGCGTGCTCGACGAGGACGCCGATGTCCCAGTGGTCGATCAGTGCCTTCGCCGCCAGATAGTCCTGGAAGGTGCGGTGGACGAAGTCGACGGTGTCGGTGGTGGGCTCGCGCAGCAGTCCGCTGCGGTGGAGCAGATGGGTGAAGACCTGGTCGGGGGCGTAGGCGGAGGCCTCGACCATGGCGGGGACGGCCTCCGTGACGATCGAGCGGGCGTGCTCGCGGTCCATCTGGAGGCGCCCGTTCCGGGTGAGCCAGTAGGCGAGCCGCTGGACCAGCTGGATCTGCGGGGCCTCGTCAAGCTCGATGCCGTACGGGTTGCCCATGCCCCGCTCGCGGTCGCGGCGGGAGAGGAGCATCGAGAGGGCGGAGTCGTAGAGCGTCTTGCGGCCCCGGGGGAGGTAGCCGTGCCGGTCGCGGTGGAGGGCGCAGACCAGGCCGCACATGAGGGGGCTGGTGGCGAGCTGGGCGACGTGTTCGGTGGTGCGCAGGGCGTCGAGGAGGGGCTGTTCGTAGGCCGCCGCGTCGGGGCCCGCGGCCTTGTGCCAGCGGCGTACGAAGGTGTCGACCTCGGTGCGTGACATGGGGGAGAGGGTCAGATCGGCGAAGCCGTCCCTGGCCAGCCAGTTTCCGGCGACGGCGGTGGGGCGGGCGGTCACCAGCCAGCGGTTGCCCTCGTAGGCGGTGAGCAGGTCGCGGAGCCAGTCGCGGGCCCGTCCGCGCTCGGTCTCGGGGATCTCGTCGATGCCGTCGACGAGGATCAGGCCCCGTCCGGCGGCCAGGACCCGGTCGACCCAGCCGTCGGGCGGGGTGAGGGGACAGCCCGAGGCGGGGAGGAAGCGGTCGGGGGCGGGGAGCCGCTCGCCGTGCCGGGTGAGGGTGCGCAGCGGCAGGACGAAGGGGATGCGGCCGTGCAGGTACGCCATGCCCTCGGGGCGTTCGGCGGAGGCGGCGGAGGCGGTCAGCCACTGGACGAGGGTGGTCTTGCCGGAGCCCGCGAGGCCGCGCAGGAGGACCTTGTCGTGGCGGGCGAGGGCGAGGTCGGCGTGGAGGGGGGTGTGTTCCCGCCGTTGGGGGCCGAGGAGGACGGTGTCGCCGGGGCGGCCTTCCGTGCCGGTCGCTTCGAGGGACAGATAGGCCATGTCGAGCGGCCATTCCCCGGGGGACCGGTGCAGGTCGATGCCGTAGATGGTCAGGCGGCCGTGCTTCCTGGCGAGGTGGTCCAGATAGCGGCGCTCGAAGTCGGCGTCCCGGCCGTCGGCGCGGGGGATCCGGCGGATGAGTTCGTCGACCTTGGCGATCAGCTCGGTCTGGCCGCGGGTCTGCTCGACGAGGGTGCGGGCGACGAAGGTGGAGCGGCGGGTGAAGAACTCCAGGATGTGCAGGCAGGCCCAGTCGGTGAGGGTCTCCAGGTAGCGGACGGAGTCCGTGGCGAGGCCGTCGGGGGCGGGGGCGGCGGCGCGGAGCCGTCGGGCGAGTTCGCTTGAGCCGAGGCGGACGGCCTGGACGTCGTCCATGTCGAGGTCGCCGAGGGCGAGGAGGGTGGCGGCGAGGGCGTCGGTGACGGCCTCGGTCTCGTCGGCGGGGAAGGGGCGCCGTCCGGCGTCGTCCTGGGAGCGGGCGACGAGGGCGGCGGCCAGTTTCCGGACGTCCTTCTCGCCGAGGGTGCGCTTCTCGCCCCGGAAGGAGACGAGGGCGGAGAGCCGGACGGGGCCGGACTGGCCGGTGATTCCGGCTCCTGGGCCTTCGCTGACCAGCAGTTTCTTCAGAATCGGGCCGATCGCGGCCGAGGCGAGGCGCGTGCCGATGAGCACCGGATCCATGGTGGTCCCCCCAGTAGGTCTCCAGGCCGGTCAGCGTAGTGGGAACGGCCCTGGGGGACGGCCGGGTCGCGTGACCCAGCTCGCATCCGGGGCCGGGGGCTGGTGACAAGGCGCACAGGGGTTTCGGGGGGTACTAGCCGGAATAGTGGCGGCCTTTGGCGGGGGTTCGGGACCTTCGGGCGGTGGCGCCGGGACTTTGGTCCCTCGGGGTCCCGAATCGGACGCGGGGCGTTGTTTCCGGCGGTCGCGGAGCCTCGTGACGTGCCGATAAACCGACATATCGGGGTCGTTATGTCGGTTTAGTGAGGGCGGTGGGCGGGGTAGGCGGGGTGCTTCGCTCGCGGAGATCGCTACGACGCAATGTCGTAGATGGGGTGTTTTGGCCTGAATGGGGGTCCGGGTTACCAAGGTGGAGCAAGCCCGGCGCGGCACTGTCCGCGGCGGGTTCCGCACTTCCCTTTCGTCCCACCCGGAGGTTTCCCCCCGTATGTCGAAGCGCGTCATGAACCCCGTCGTCCGTCGTACCGCCGTCGCTCTCGCCACCGCGGGTCTCGGAGCGTCGCTGGTGGCCGGAGCAGGGTCCGCCTTCGCCGCCGAGGGCAAGACCGCCGCTCCGGTCGCACTCAACGCGTCCGCGGCCGTCGCCGCCCAGGCCGAGGCCCAGGCCCACGTCGCCGCCCAGCTGAAGGCCGCCGTCGCGAAGGCCGAGACCGGCGCCGTCCAGGCGGCCGCCGTCAAGACCGTCGCGACGAAGGCCTCCGCGGCCTGGGTCAAGCCGGTCAGCTCCTACACGCTGAGCGCCAGCTTCAACCAGGGCGGCGCCATGTGGGCCCACAAGCACTCCGGCCAGGACTTCGCCGTCCCGGTCGGCACCTCGGTCAAGGCCGCCGCGGCGGGCACCGTCGTGAAGGCCGGCCCCAACGGCGGCGGCGACGGCCCGGCGTACGGCAACGCGATCGTCGTCAAGCACGCCGACGGGCGCTACTCGCAGTACGCTCACCTGTCGAAGATCCAGGTCCACATCGGCCAGCAGGTCTCCGCCGGTCAGCAGATCGCCCTCTCGGGCAACACCGGCAACTCCTCCGGCCCCCACCTGCACTTCGAGATCCGTACGACCCCGAACTACGGCTCGGCGCTGAACCCGGCCGCGTTCCTGCGGGCCCAGGGCGTCTTCATCTGACGCACCCGGGACGCGTCCGGGACGGCGCCCCCTCGGGGCGCCCCCGGGCACGACCCCGCCGGGCGCACCCCGCCGCCGTCTCAGGCGACCCCGTGGGCGGCGTTCAGCAGATCGAGGGCGACTTCGAGAGTGGCTTCACGCCTCTCCTCGGGGTCGCCCTCGACGTTGTGCAGGAAGAAGGTGCCCGCGTGCAGGGTGAAGATCGCGCTGGCGCAGCGGACCTGGTCGACCAGTGTGAAGTCGGGCCCCTGGAGCAGGTCGATCAGGGCGATCGTGCGTTCCTTGAGGCTGAGGCCGATGCTCAGCTCGCGGATGGTGGCCTGGTTCTCCTGCATGAAGCGGTAGAAGCGGGCGGCGGAGCCCAGGGCCTCCTGGTAGCGGCGCAGCAGTTCCTGCCGGTTCTCCAGGGTGGGTGGCTGCTCCTCGGCCCAGGCGATCAGCTCGTTCACCGGCCGGGTCATGTCGTCGAACATCTCGACGACGATGTCCTCCTTGGTCTTGAAGTGGTAGTAGAGCGCGGCCTTGGTGACATCGAGGCGTTCCGCGATCTCGCGCAGTGAGGTCTTCTCGTAGCCCTGTTCGACGAAGAGGTCCAGGGCCGCGTCCTTGATGCGCTGGCGGGTGTTGCCTCGGGCCATGACTGCCCTCCACTTTCCAAGAAACTTACTTGACGACCGGCTAGCTACCGGTCTAGCGTCCCCAGTGTAGTAACTAGCCGGGCGGCAAGTAAGGGAACGACATGACGACGCAAGAGACAGCGGCACCGGCGAAGGGGGAGGCGGGACAGCCACGCAGTGTCCGCGTCGTCCTCCTCGCCCTCATGATCGCGATGCTCCTCGCGATGCTGGACAACATGATCATCGGCACCGCGATGCCGACGATCGTCGGCGAACTCGGCGGTCTGGAGCACCTCTCCTGGGTCGTCACCGCCTACACCCTGGCCACCGCCGCCTCCACCCCCCTCTGGGGCAAGGTCGGCGACATGTTCGGCCGCAAGGGCGTCTTCCTCACCTCGATCGTGATCTTCCTGATCGGGTCCGCGCTCAGCGGCATGGCCCAGGACATGGGCCAGCTCATCGGCTTCCGCACCATCCAGGGTCTCGGCGCGGGCGGTCTCATGGTCGGCGTCATGGCGATCATCGGCGACCTCATACCGCCCCGCGAGCGCGGCAAGTACCAGGGCATGATGGCCGGCGTGATGGCCCTCGCCATGATCGGCGGCCCCCTCGTCGGCGGCAGCATCACCGACCACTGGGGCTGGCGCTGGTCCTTCTACATCAACCTGCCGCTGGGCGCCGTCGCCCTCGCGATGGTCGGCACCGTCCTGCACCTGCCGAAGAAGCGGCGCGCCGAGGGCGCCCGCATCGACTTCACGGGCGCCGCGCTGCTCACCCTCGGCATCACCGCGATCGTCCTCGTCACCACCTGGGGCGGCACCGAGTACGCCTGGGGCTCGGCCACCATCGTCGGGCTCGCGGTCGGAGGCGCGGCGGCGCTCGCCGCCTTCCTCTGGGTGGAGACCCGGGCGAGCGACCCGATCATGCCGCTGCACATCTTCCGCAGCCGCAACTTCACCCTGATGGCCGCGATCGGCTTCATCACCGGCTTCGTCATGTTCGGCGCGGTCCTCTACCTGCCGATCTTCCAGCAGTCCGTGCAGGGCGCATCGGCGACCAACTCCGGACTGCTGCTCCTGCCGATGCTGCTCTCGATGATGGTCGTCTCGCTGGTCGTCGGCCGCTTCACCACCAGCACCGGCAAGTACAAGATCTTCCCGGTGATCGGCGGCGTGCTGATGTCCGTCGGCCTCTTCCTGCTCTCCACCATGGACACCGACACCTCGCGGCTCGTCTCCGGCGTCCACATGGCCGTCCTCGGCGCGGGCATGGGCTTCCTCATGCAGATCACCATGCTGGTCGCCCAGAACAGCGTGGAGATGAAGGACATGGGCGTCGCCTCCTCCTCCAGCACCCTCTTCCGTACCCTCGGCTCCTCCTTCGGCGTCGCGATCATGGGTGCGCTCTTCACCGGACGCGTCCAGGACGAGATGACGGCGAGCGGCGGCTCCGGGCTGACCGAGCGGACCGCGCAGCTCGACGCGGCGAGCCTGGCCAAGCTGCCCGCGGCGCTCCGGGAGGCCTACCAGCACGCGGTCGCCTCCGGCACGCACGGCGCCTTCCTGCTCGCGGCGGTCGTCTCCGTCCTCGCCTTCGTCCTCGCCCTCTTCGTCAAGGAGGTGGCACTGCGCGGCGCCGGACCCGCCGCCGCCCCGAAGACGACGGAGGACGACGGCACGGCGAAGGTCGCCGAGGCGGTCTGATCGTCGGTACGCGCACGAGGGGGCCGGTCCCGGGAAGGGGCCGGCCCTTCGCCGTACCCGTACGGGGCGGCTCGGCTGCCCGTACGGGGCGGCTCGTCGTATCCCGTACGGGCTCGGCGCCCCCCTACAGGCCCGTTGGCCCACCCGTAAGGGCCCCCTTGCCCACCCCCTACAGGCCCCCTTGCCCACCCCTACGGGACCCGGCCCGCAGCGCGAGCGAGACGGGTCTCAGCCCGGTGTCCCCAGGGTCGGGAAGCTGCCCGTCGTCGTGGGTGCCTGGTCCGGGAGCCAGAGGACGGCGATCGCCCCGCCCACCCCGTTCGGCGCCGTCTCCGAGGCCACGTTGCGGAAGGTCAGCCGGGCGCCGAGGACCCGTGCCTGGCCCGCCGCGATGGTCAGCCCGAGCCCGTGCCCCTGGCCCGCCCGGTCGCTCGTGCCCGTACGGAAGCGGCTCGGGCCCTCCTTCAGAAGCGCCTCGGGGAAGCCGGGCCCGTGGTCGCGGACGCGGACGACCCGGCCCTCGACGGTCACCTCGACCGGCGGCCTGCCGTGCTTGGCCGCGTTCGCGAGGAGGTTGCCGAGGACGCGTTCGAGCCGCCGGGGGTCGGTGTTCACCCAGGACTCGTGGACGACCCTGATCTCCACCTCGGGGCCCAGGGCCCGCACCCGCCGCTCCACGAACTCGCCGAGCGCGATCTCCTGGAGCTCGGCGCGCTCCGACGCGCTGTCGAGCCGGGCCACCTCCAGGACGTCCTCGACCAGGGTCCGCATCGCCTGCACCCGGTCGCGCACCAGCTCGGTGGGGCGGCCGGGGGGCAGCAGCTCGGCGGCGGTCAGCAGCCCGGTGACGGGGGTGCGCAGCTCGTGCGCGATGTCGGCGGTGACCCGCCGTTCCGCCTCGATCCGTTCGTTGAGGGCGTCGGTCAGGGCGTCGACCGCCCAGGCCAGGTCGTCGGTCTCGTCCCGTACGACCCCGCCGACGGCGTCCCTGACGCGCACCTCCGTGTTCCCCTGGGCGACCCGCCCGGCGGCCACCGCCGCCTTCCGCAGCCGCCGGGAGAGCCGGCCGCCGATGAACACGCCGAGCGCGCAGCCGCCGAAGACCACCGAGACCGAGCCGATGACGAGGGCCCGGTCGAGGTCGTTCATGACCGCCGCGCCCCGGTCGGCGAAGGGGATGTGGAGGGAGAGGACGTCCCCGTTGGCGAGCGGCACGGCGGCCCACACGTCGGGCGCCCCGCCGTGCCGGTGCTCCTGGACGTAGGTGCCGCGCCGCTTGTCCCGCATGAGCTGGTCGAGCTGGGGCGGCAGCGCCGGGTCGTTGATCTTCGTGCCGAAACGGGGCTCCTTCGGCTTCGAGGTCTCGTAGAGGCGCTGGGCGAAGAGCAGCCGCTCCATCTGCACCTCGCGCGCGTTGTCGAGCATCGAGATGCGGGCCGCGTTGTGGACGACCACGCTGAGGGTGACCGCGATCAGCGCGCCGACCGCCGCGATGGCGACGGCGATCTTCCAGCGGACCCCGGTGCGCAGGGGCAGCAGCTTCGCGGGCAGGAGTCTCACGGTCAGCTCTTGAGCTTGTAGCCGAAGCCGCGGACGGTCTCGATCCGGTCCTGGCCGATCTTGGCACGCAGCCGCTGGACGTGCACGTCGACGACCCGGGTGTCGCCGCCCCAGCCGTAGTCCCAGACCCGTTCGAGGAGCTTGTCCCGGGACAGTACGGTGCCGGGCGCGGACGAGAACTCCAGGAGCAGCCGCATCTCGGTCGGGGTCAGGGCGACGGGCGTCCCGCCCTTGCGGACCTCCATGCCCTCGGTGTCGATCTCCAGATCGCCGAAGACGAGCAGCCCGCCGCCGTCGCCTTCGCCCTCCCCGCGTTCGCCGGGTCCCCCGGCGTGCCCGAAGCGGCGGAGCACGGCCCGGATGCGGGCCATCAGGACGGAGCCGTCGAAGGGCTTGGTGACGTAGTCGTCGGCGCCCGCCTCCAGGCCGAGGACGACGTCGATGGAGTCGGCACGCGCCGACAGCATGATCACCGGCACGGTCGACTCGTCGCGGATGCGACGGCAGAGGCTGACCCCGTCCATGCCCGGCAGCATCACGTCGAGCAGCGCGATGTCGGGCCGCCGGGCCCGGAAGGAGTCGAGCCCGGAGAGCCCGTCGGGCACGGCGGTGACCCGGAAACCGTCCCGCTCCAGGGCGAGCTGGGTGGCCTCACGGATCACGTCGTCGTCCTCGACGAACAGCACATGCGTCTCGGCCATGGTGGGGGGTCCTTCGGATCGGAGCGGTTCCGGGGGCGTGCCGGGGCGGGGACGGGGGTCCCGGGCGGCGTACGAGTGAGGCGTACGGGCGAGGGTGCGCGGGTGGAGCACGGAGCGAGTACGGGTGAGGGGAGCGTACGGCTACTCCGGCGCGGGCCTCGCCGGTGCGGGTTCGTCCACGCCCGCGTCGCCGACGGCACGGCTGTAGTCGTTGTGGACCCAGTCGCGCTGGGTGAACTTGTCACCGGACCAGCGGTACGTGACGACGTCCTCGCCCGAGGGGTACGCGACCGGGTCTCCCTTCGCGTACACCTGCTTGGTGACGACCAGCTCGCCCCGGTCGATCGTGGCGTAGACCGCCGCGTCCTCCGCCATGAAGACGTTCTCGTACTTGCCGTTCTGCTTCCGGTACACATAGGTGCCGATGCCGACGGCGTCACCGCAGGTCATCACGTTGACGACGACATCGGGCGCGGGCGCGTCGGTGAGATTGCCGTAGGAGGTGTCCACCGGGTAGGCGTCCGCGACACACGGCTTCAGATCGCTCTTGAGCCAGTCGCCGATCTTCGGATCGTTCTTGAGGAGCGCGATCGGGTTCACCCGCTCGGCCGTCTGCGGCCCGGTGGTCGCCGAGTGGGCCGGGGTGGGGGCCGCCGCCGTCACCTCGTCCGTACGGGCCGCGCCCTCGTCGCGGGAGCCGGTGCCGCCGGTGGAGCAGCTCGCCAGGGACAGGCTCATGGCGACGAGCCCGGCGGTCGCCGTGATCCCCGCCGCCCTGACCCGACGCGGGCGGGGGACGGTGCGGGTGGTGTGGGTGGTGCGGGTGCCGGTGTCGGCTCCTGCGGCTGTGCCTGCGCCGATGCCTGTGCTTGCGGCTGTGCCGATGCCTGTGCTTGCGGCTGTGCCGATGCCGGTGTCGACGCCGGTTCCTGTCCCTGCGCCTGCGCCTGCGCCTGTTCCGGTCCCGGTGCCGCCGTCGACGGCGGCGGGGCGGTCGCCGGTGTCGGCGCCGCCCTCGTCTCTTCTGCCGTCGGCTCCGCCGTCTAGGCCGCGCACCGCTCCCGCTCCCGCTCGTGTCCCCGTACCGTCGTCCGCTCCCCGGTCCGCCCCAGGGCACGGGCGTCGAGATCACGGCTCTCCAGCTCCTGCCGGAGCCGGGCGAGCGCGCGGTGGAGCGTGGACTTCACCGTACCCGTCGACATGCCGAGGGCGGCGGCCGTCTCCTCGGTGCTCATCTGCTCCCAGTGGCGCAGGACGACCACACTGCGCTGCTTCGGCGCCAGCACCGTCAGGATGTCCATGAGCAGGGCGCGGTCGGCGTGCTGCTCGGTCGGGTCGTCGACGCAGGCGTCGGGGAGCTGCTCGGTGGGCACCTCCTCCAGCTTGCGGGAGCGCCACCACTCGGTCCGGGTGTTGATCATGACCCGGCGCAGATAGGCGTCGGCGAGCGACTTGTCGGCGATGCCGTCCCAGCGCCCGTACGTCCGGGCGAGGGCGGTCTGTAGCAGGTCCTGGGCGTCCACCGGATCGGCCACGAGCCGACGGGCACTGCGCAGCAGAGCCTCCTGCCGCGTACGGACGTACTCCTCGAAGTCGAGCACCTCGCCATGCCCCATCCGAACCGCCTCCGAACCCCGTGACCTGCTTCGTTCTCGTGTCGTGGACGACGCTACGGAGCGCTTGTCACGGGGCTGTGCGTGGCAGCCGTCGGTGGGCGCACGGCTATCCATCGGTTGTGTAACGACGGCCGGACGGGGTTTACGGAGGGAGGGGAGGGGGCGGAGGGGCGGGAGAGGGTCCACCCCTCCGACTCGGCCCACCGGCCGTGGGGCCTTTGCCGGGGGCTTCCGACGGGCGGCGGGGCCTCTGGCTGGGGGCAGTCGGTGGGGACGGTGGGGCCTCCGCCCGGGGTCAGTCGGTGAGGGTGGTGGGGCCTCCGACTGGGGGCGGGCCGACGGGCGACGGGGCCTCTGCCGGGGGCTGCCGACGGGCGGCGGGGCCTCTGGCTGGGGTCAGTCGGTGAGGGCGGTGGAGCCTCCGCCCGGGGCAGTCGGTGGGAGCGGTGGGGCCTCCGTCAGAGGCGCAGCCGACCCCGGCAGGCCCTCCGCCAGAGCGCGGCCGACCCCGGCAGGCCCTCCGCCGGTAGGTCGGCCGACCGGCAGCGGGGCCCCGCCGGGGCGCAGCCGACGTGAGGCGGAGGCTCCTCGGCCGACGGGTGACGAAGGCTCCTCGGCCGACGGGCGGCGAGAGCCTCTCGGCCGATGGGCGACGAAAGCCTCTCGGCCGACGGGTGGCGGAGGCCCGTCAGGGCGATCAGCCCACCGGCAGCCGGTAGCGGCTCCCGGCGAGCGGTTCGACCAGGCCGTCCGCGACCAGGCCGTCCAGGGCCCTGGCCCGCTGGACCGGCTCGTCCCAGACCGCGTCGAGGGCCGCCTGCGCCACCGGTTCCCGCGACTCCCGCAGCACCGCGAGCAGCCGCCCCCGGACCTGACGGTCGGTCCCCGCGTACGTCTGGCCGCGCCGGGGCGGTCCCTCGTGGGCGGGCTTCCCCGCCAGCAGCCAGGCGCACTTCCCGGCGATCGGGCAGCGCCCGCACTCCTCGTTCTTCGCCGTGCACACCAGCGCGCCCAGCTCCATCGAGGCGGCGGCCCAGCGCGCGGCCGTCTCCTCCTCCTGCGGGAGCAGCGCGCGGGCGAGCCGTCGCTCGGCGGCCGTGGTCGCGTTCGGCGGGTACTGGACACCGGTCGCCGCCCGCGCGAAGACCCGGCGCACATTGGTGTCGAGGACCGCGTGCCGCTGCCCGTACGCGAAGGAGGCCACCGCCGCCGCCGTGTACTCGCCGATTCCGGGCAGCGCGAGCAGCTGCCCGTGATCGCTGGGGACGTCGCCTTCGTGCCGCTCCGTTATGGCCACGGCCGCCGCGTGCAGCCGCAGTGCCCGGCGCGGATAGCCGAGCCTGCCCCAGGCGCGGACCGCCTCGCCGGGGGCCTCGGCGGCCAGGTCGGCCGGGCGCGGCCAGCGCGCGAGCCACTGCTCGTACACCGGGAGCACCCGGATCACGGGCGTCTGCTGGAGCATGAACTCGCTGACCATGACGCCCCAGGCACCCGCCTCGGGGCGCCGCCAGGGCAGGTCGCGGGCGTGCCGGTCGAACCAGGCGAGGACGGGCCCGTGCAGTTCGGCGGGGGGCGTCGGGACGGCGGGGGCGTCGGCGGCCCCGCGGGCCTCGCGCGCCGGGAGCGCGCCGGGGGCGGGGGGAGTGTCGGTGGAAGTCATGGCACCTCCGATCCTGGCACGTCCCCGGCGGGATCGGTGCGCGCCGGGACGGTACGCGCCGGGGGAGTGCGCGCCGGGGCAACATGCGCCGGGGGGAGTGCGGGCCAGGAGCGGAGTGCGCCGGGTGGGCGCGGGCCGGGATCGGTGCGAGCCGCTTCGGTGCGGGCCGCAGGCGGTACGGGCGAGGGCCCGGGGCCCGCACCGAGATCCGTACGGGCCGAGTACCGGCTCGGTACCCGCTCAGTACGCGCCGTGGCGCGCACGCCGGGGCTCCTCGGCCCACGGGGCGGCGTGTACGCGCGGCCCGCGACCCGCACACCAGAGCACGGCCGGGTTCCGGCTCGACCTCGCGGTCTCCACGAGTGATCCCACGGGGCGGGCGGCGGCGCGCATGACGAGGAAGGCGACCAGGGCGCCGAGAAGCAGACCGACGGTGACGTCATGCGGGTAGTGGACACCGACGAAGACCCGGGAGAACGCCATGAGCAGCGCCATCGGCACGGTCAGCCAGACGATCCCGCGCCAGGACAGGGCGAGCGCGATCGCGGCGGCGCCCGCGATCGCCGAGTGGTTGCTGGGGAAGGACCAGTCCCCGTGCGGCGGGCAGGCGATCAGGGAGGCGGGCGCCCCGGCCACCGCCCGGCACGGGCGTTCCTCGTCGACCAGCGACTTCAGCGCCTCGCTCACCACGTAACCGAAGGCGGTGGCGAGCGGGGCGAGCAGCGCGAGGGACATCGCCCGGCTCGATCCCCCGCGGGCGCGCCACCAGCCGGCCAGGAACAGCACGCCGAAGAGCAGCAGTCCGGCCTCGGTCCAGACCTCGGCGAGCCACTGGAACCAGTGAGGGGTGGCGTGCGCGAAGTCGGCGACGTCGAGATACAGACGGTCGGAGAGATCGAGGAGGGTGTCCATGGTGCATGACGCTAACCGGAATCCGCAGGCCCGCGCCCCGGGCCAACGGCCATGACCACCCCTGACGAAAGTGGGGGTCGGCCGGATCGTGTCGGTTCTCTCCCGTTTCCGGTGGGCTTGGGAGGGGCTTTCAAGGGGCTTCAGGAGGCTTCAGGGGGCTTGGGAGGGGGTTTCGAGGAAAGTTCCCGGAACCGATGGATGTGATCATCGGCAAAACTTGGTACCTCGAACGGCGGGTGGGGCGGGAGTTGGCCCGGATCTCTCGTAAGGTTCGGGGCGTGGGATCTTTGCGCAATCCGGTCGGGCCGCTTCCCTCCACCATCTACTGGCGACGGAGGGCGGTGGCGGCGTGCCTGGCGGCGCTTCTGACGCTGCTCGGCGTCTGGGCCCTGGCCTCCAGTCGCGGTGACGGGAAGAAGACGAACGACGCAGCCAACGGCGGTGTCGCCCCCTCCTCCACCGCGTCCCCCGCCCTGCCCTCGATCACCCCGGGCCCCTCCGGCACCGGCAAGGCCATCAGCCAACAGCCCGGTGGCCGGGACGAGTCGGACGCGGGCGACGGCACCGCCACTCCGGAGCCGGGCGCGAGCGGCGGCACCGACGCCGGTACGGCCGACGGCACCGGCAAGAACGGCGACACGGACGGCGCGGGCGGCGACGGCGGCGCGGGCACCGGCGCGGGCCGGCGGGTCCCGGCCGACTCCCCGCTCCCCAACTGCACCCCCGCCGCGCTCCAGTTGTCCCTGCGCAGCAGCAAGGTCCGGTACGAGGCGGGCGAGAAGCCCCGCTTCCTGCTCGCCGCCAAGAACACCTCAAGCACGGACTGCAAGGCCGATTTCGGGCCCCGCAACGCGGTCCTGACCATCAGTGACAGCAAGGACGACGAGGTCTGGTCCACCGCGGACTGCCCCGCCGAGGCCGCCCCCGTCCTGCTGCGCCTGCCCGCGCACTCGACCGTCACCCACACCGTGGACTGGGACCGGAAGCGCAGCGACCCGCGCTGCACCCGAAGCTCGGTCCCGACGGGCCCCGACACCTATCTGGTGGAGGCGACCATGCCGGGCATGAAGGTGCTCCCGGCGTCGTTCAGCCTGGCGAAGGACTGACACCCGGGCGCGCGGCCCCGCGGGCGCGGGCGGAAGACGAGGGAGGGGGCTTCCGGACATCCGGAAGCCCCCTCCCTCACTCGTGTCCGGCGGACTACACGTACCGCTCCAGGATCGAGGACTCCGCGAGCCGGGACAGGCCCTCGCGGACGCTGCGGGCCCGAGCCTCGCCGACGCCGTCGACCGCCTGGAGGTCGTCCACGCTCGCCGCGAGCAGCTTCTGTAGCCCGCCGAAGTGCTCCACCAGACGCTCGATGATGGCTCCCGGCAGCCTCGGCACCTTGGCCAGCAGCCGGTAACCGCGCGGCGAGACGGCCGAGTCCAATGTCTCCGGCGAACCGCTGTACCCCAGGGCCCGCGCCACGACGGGCAGTTCCAGCAGCTCGGTGTGGGAGAGCGCGTCCAGCTCGGTGAGCGCCTCCGTGACCGTCCGCGAACGCTTCGCCGTCGGCTCGGGCACGTAGTCCCGGACCACCAGCTCGCGCTCCGGCTCCACGCCCGCGATCAACTCGTCCAGCTGGAGCGAGAGCAGCCGCCCGTCCGTGCCCAGCTCGACGACGTACTCGGCGATCTCGGTCGCGATCCGGCGGACCATCTCCAGGCGCTGGGCGACGGCGGTGACGTCCCGGACCGTGACCAGGTCCTCGATCTCCAGGGCGGAGAGCGTGCCGGCCACCTCGTCGAGCCGCAGCTTGTACCGCTCAAGGGTGGCGAGCGCCTGGTTGGCGCGGGACAGGATCGCCGCCGACTCCTCCAGGACCCGGCGCTCCCCGTTCACGTACAGCGCGATCAGGCGCATGGACTGCGAGACGGAGACGACCGGGAAGTTGCACTGCTTGGAGACCCGGTCCGCGGTGCGGTGGCGGGTGCCGGTCTCCTCGGTGGGGATGGAGGCGTCCGGCACCAGCTGGACACCCGCGCGGTGGATCTTGGTGATGTCCTTGTCGAGTACGAGGGCGCCGTCGAGCTTGCACAGCTCGCGCAGCCGGGTGGCGGCGAACTCGACATCCAGCACGAAACCGCCCGTGCACATCGAATCGACCGTCTTGTCCAGACCGAGCACGATGAGCCCGCCCGTATTGCCCCGGAGGATCCGCTCCAGTCCGTCGCGCAGCGCGGTGCCGGGCGCGACCGCGCTCAGGGCGGCGCGCATCAGCGCTTCGTTGCCGGAGCCCGCGCCGGACTTTCCGGGAGCTGCTGCCCCGTCCTTGGCTGCCACTGCACTCCTCCGGCTCGTACGGATGGGCGAGACCAGGGCAAAGTCTAGCGACACCACCCCGCCGCCCTCCGCCCCCGACCGATCACGGGTGGTCCGAAAGGGGTCCCCGCCCTGACCCGCCCCAAACCCTTCCCGTCCGTGCGAAGCGCACGGGACCCGTCACCCCTCCGCCGACTCCGGAGCCTTGGCGCGGCGGCTGCGGGGCAGGACCCGCAGGGCGTCGCCCATGTCCGCGACCTCCGTGACCTTCATGCCCGCCGGTACCTTGCCCGGGTCCGTGGGCACCAGCGCGTGCGTGAAACCGAGCCGGTGCGCCTCGGCGAGGCGCCGCTGCACACCCGTCACCCGCCGGACCTCGCCCGCGAGTCCGACCTCGCCGATCGCGACCAGGTTCTTCGGCAGCGGGGTGTCGCTCGCCGCCGAGGCGAGCGCGAGCGCCACGGCCAGATCGGCGGCGGGCTCGGTGAGCCTCACCCCGCCCACGGTCGCGCTGTAGATGTCCCGCTTGCCCAGCGCGCTGATCCGCCCGCGCTGTTCGAGCACCGCCAGCATCATCGAGACCCGGGAGGTCTCAAGCCCCGAGGTGGTCCGCCGGGGCGACGGGATCTGCGAGTCCACGGTCAGCGCCTGCACCTCCGCCACGAGCGGTCTGCGGCCCTCCAGGGTCACCGTCAGACAGGTGCCGGGCACGGCCACGTCACGCCGGGTCAGGAAAAGCCCGGAGGGGTCGGCGAGCCCGGTGATCCCCTCGTCGTGCAGCTCGAAGCAGCCGACCTCGTCCGTCGCCCCGTACCGGTTCTTCACGCCCCGGACCAGCCGCAGCCGCGCGTGCCGGTCGCCCTCGAAGCTCAGGACGACGTCGACCAGGTGCTCCAGGAGCCGGGGACCCGCGATGGCCCCGTCCTTGGTGACGTGGCCGACGAGCAGCGTCGCCATGCCGCGCTCCTTGGACGCCCGGATGAGCGCCCCGGCGACCTCGCGGACCTGGGCCATGCCGCCGGGCGCGCCGTCGATCTCGGGAGAGGCGACGGTCTGCACCGAGTCCATGATCAGCAGGGAGGGCTTCACGGCGTCCAGATGACCGAGGACGGCCGACAGATCGGTCTCCGCCGCCAGATACAGATGGTCGCTGAGCGCACCGATCCGGTCGGCGCGCAGCCGGACCTGGCTCGCCGACTCCTCGCCCGTGACGTACAGCGTGCGGTGCTCGTCGCTGGCCGCCTTGGCCGCCACGTCGAGCAGCAGCGTGGACTTGCCGACGCCCGGCTCGCCCGCGAGCAGCACGACGGCGCCGGGCACGAGTCCCCCGCCGAGGACCCGGTCCAGCTCGTCGACGCCGGTGGAACGGGCGGTCGCCTGCCGTCCGTCCACCTGCCCGATGGGAACGGCGGCGGTGGAGACCCGGCCCGCGGCGGTCGTGCGGACGGCGGGCGCGCCGTACTCCTCGACCGTCCCCCAGGCCTGGCATTCGGGGCAGCGGCCGAGCCACTTGGCCGTCTGCCAGCCGCACTCGGTGCAGCGGTAGGACGGCCGGTCCTTGGTCGATTTCGTACGGGCAGCCATGAAGCCCACGGTAGCGGCCCCCACTGACAACGGGCCCGGCCTCGCGGCGCCGGGGGAGGACGTCCCCTCCCAGGGGGCCCCGCCGTGGGGTCTCCCCCCCCGCCATGGGGCCCCCACCGTGGGGGTCCCCCCACCAGAGGCCCCCGCCTCCACAAGCGCCCCCGCCCAGGCAAGGCACTCGCCCGCCAAGCACCCCCGCCCCGCCCAGCCCCCGGCAACACCCGCCCGTCAAGCCGACGCCTCACCCGAAAAGCGCCCCCCGGGGCCCCGTCCCTCATCCCTCCAGGGGACCCCCGCCGCTCACCCACCCGGCAGAGGAACCCCGCCTTCCTGTCCCCTTTCGAGCGATAGCTTCACCCGTACGAATGAGAAGTCCTCGACCGGTACGAAGAGCGCCCCCAGGGTGCCTACGGTCGTCCGGTGACGAGCAGCAGGCTGCATTCCCCCGTACGCACCACCGGCGCACACCGGGCGCACCCCGTCGTGGACCGGGGCGCGCACAGGACCGGCCGCCGGCCCCCCGGACGCTACGAGGCCGTTCTCGACGGCCTCTTCACGTACTGCCTCTCCGTGCTCTGCGACCACGACACGGCCACCGTCGTCCTCGCCGACGTCCTGGCCGTCGCCGAGCGCCACCATGCCCGGGGTCCCGCCGACGAGGAGGGGCGCACGGCCTGGCTGTACGCCCTCGCCCGCTGGGCCTGCCTCCGCAGCCTCGGCGAGCAGCGCGGCCGACGGCAGGGCGCCCACACGGGCCGCCCCGCCGTCACCCCGCCCGAGCCGCCCCGTATCCCCGAGGAAACCGCCGAGCGCCGCCGCGCCGAACTCGCCAGGCTCGCCTGGCCCGAGGCCGCGGGCACCACCCCCGAGCAGCGCGAAGCCCTCGAACTCGCCGTCCGGCACGGCCTCGACCCCCATCAGGTCGCCGCCGTCCTCGCCCTCGATCCGGTGGCCGCCCGCGAACTCCTCGCCACCGCGGGCTGTGAGGTCGAACGGACCCGCGCCGCCCTCGCCGTCGTCGAGACCGGCGACTGTCCCACCGTCGCCCGGCTCACCGGCGACCAGCGGCCGCTCCTGTCGGCCGCGCTGCGCGCCGAACTCGTCCGGCACGTCGACGACTGCCCGCTCTGCCGCAGGACCGCCGAGCGGGTGGGCGCCACGAGCCCCTGGCCGGGCACCGGGGCCCTGCCCGCGGTCTCGCTGCCGCTCGTGGAGGCGCCCAGGGCCGCCGCGTACCTGGCGATGCTGCATGTCCCCCGCGCGCGTGCCGGGGCCCCGCGCTTCGCGCCGACCGGGTTCCCCATGGCCCCCAAGGACCATGTCGCCCGCCGAGGACGCCTGCGGGCCCGCGCGGTCACCACCACCGTGGTCGCCGCCGTGGTCGCCGCGCCCGTCCTCGCCCTGTGGACCTCCTACCGGTCCGCCCCCGGCGCCGACCGGACCGGCGCGGAGGGGCACCGGATCAGCGCCCGCGAGGCCGACGGCCCGGCCGTCACCGGCAGGCACCCCTACAGGGACGCCGACGACGCCCACGACAGGCCGGGCGGCGGACGCACCGGCCCCGACCCCCGGTTCACCCGGGCCAGCCGCGCCCCCGGCCTTTCCGTCGAGGTCCTCAGCCCCGGCGGCCCCACCGGCCCCACGGCCACCTCCCGCCCCGACGGACCCGCGACGGGCTGGATCATCGCGGACGCCCGCAGCCAGAACGGCCTCACCCTGCTCACGCTCACCGCAGGGGGGCGCGCGCCCGTCGCCTGGTCGCTGTGGACGGACGCGCCCTGGCTGTACGTCAGCCGGGCCTCGGGAACGCTCCGGCCGGGCGCCACGGTCACGGTCGCCGTCCGCGTCGACCGGGCGCGCGAACCCCGGGACGCCTGGAGCGCGCGGCTCGGGGTGAACCCCTCGGGGGCGGTGATCAGGATCCACGGGCAGGGCGAGCCGGTCCCGCAGGCCGATCCCCCGGTCCTGCCGTACGCCCTCCGGCCCCCGAGGCCGACCGGGCCGCCCGCCGCCGCGGCGCGGCCGACGAGACCGGCGAAGCCGTCCACGGCGGAACCGACGGCCCCGCCCACGACCCGGCCCGCCGACCCGGCCACCCCGCCGACGAGCCCGCCTCCGGCCGAGGCGGACACCCCGCCGCCCGCGTCGGAACAGCCTCCGCCCACGACACCGGCCCCGGCACCGGCCCTGGCCACGCCGGAACCGACGCCCTCGATGACGGAGGAACCCCACCCGACGTCTTCGTGAGCCGGGCCCGGTGACGGCCTGGGCGGCACCGGGTCCGCTCCGGGGCCCTCACCGGAGCGTCCGCAAGGGCCCCTCGTGCATCCGCCCGAAGCGGGGGTCCGGTCCGTCGCGGAGCGGTTACTGCTTCTTGCGCTTCGGCGTCGGGTCGGCCGGGTGCGGGGCCACGAGCGGCAGCGCAGAGGAGAGCCGCGCCTCGCAGAGCCCGACGAGCGTCTCGTACGCCTGCTCGCCCATCATCTCGATCAGCTCGGGCCGGTATGTGACGTAGACCGGCTCCCCTGCGCCGTGCGCCGAGGTGGCCGAGGTGCACCACCAGTGCAGGTCGTGGCCGCCGGGGCCCCAGCCCCTGCGGTCGTACTCGCCGATCGACACCTGGAGGACCCGGGTGTCGTCCGGCCGCTCGATCCAGTCGTACGTCCGGCGCACCGGCAGCTGCCAGCAGACGTCCGGCTTGGTCTCCAGCGGCTCCCGGCCCTCCTTCAGGGCCAGGATGTGCAGCGAGCAGCCCGCGCCGCCCGCGAAGCCGGGGCGGTTCTGGAAGATGCAGGAGCCCTCCCAGCGGCGGGTCTGCCGGTCGCCGTCCTCGTCGACCTGGGTCCAGCCCGATGCGGTGCCGACGTCGTGGAACTGCCACAGGTCCGGTGTGAGCCGTGCCACATGCGACGCGACCCGCTTCTCGTCGTCCTTGTCGGAGAAATGCGCGCCGAGCGTGCAGCAGCCGTCGTCGGCACGGCCCGCCTGGATGCCCTGGCAGCCGCTGCCGAAGACACAGGTCCAGCGCGAGGTCAGCCAGGTCAGGTCACAGCGGAAGACCTGTTCCTCGTCGGCCGGATCGGGAAACTCGACCCACGCGCGCGCGAAGTCGAGCCCCTTCTCGTCCGGCTCCCCGCCCTTGCCCCGCTTCCCGCCGCCCTTCACGGGCCCGGAAACCTTCACGTCCGCGTCGCCGCCGCTGTTCCTGTCCGGCTTCGCCTTCTTCGTCTTTGGCACAAGTCCAGCGTATGCGGGCGGGCGCAGTACCGTTCCGCCCATGAGACTCGGAGTCCTCGACGTCGGTTCGAACACGGTGCACTTCCTGGTGGTGGACGCCCACCCGGGCGCCCGCCCGCTGCCCGCCCACTCCCACAAGGCGGAGCTGAGGCTGGCCGAGCTGCTCGACGAGCGGGGCGCGATCGCGCCCGGCGGGGTCGACCGGCTCATCGCGACCGTCCAGGGCGCGCTGCTCGCCGCCGAGGACAAGGGCTGCGAGGAAGTGCTGCCGTTCGCGACCTCGGCCGTCCGCGAGGCCAGCAACGCCGACGCCGTCCTCGCGCGCGTGAAGGAGGCGACGGGCGTCGACCTCCAGGTCCTCAGCGGCGGGGAGGAGGCCCGGCTCACCTTCCTCGCCGCCCGCCGCTGGCTCGGCTGGTCCGCCGGAAAGCTCCTCCTCCTCGACATCGGCGGCGGCTCCCTCGAAGTCGCGTACGGCATGGACGAGGACCCGGACACGGCGGTCTCGCTGCCGCTCGGCGCGGGCCGGCTCACCGCGGGCTGGCTTCCCCGCGACCCGGCCGACGCCGCCGACGTGAAGGCGCTGCGCCGCCATGTCCGCGCGGCCATCGCCCGTACGGTCGGCGACTTCAGCCGCTCCGGGCGGCCCGACCACGTCGTCGCCACCTCCAAGACCTTCAAGCAGCTGGCGAGGATCGCCGGTGCGCCCGGCTCGGGCGAGGGCCTCTACGTCCAGCGCCGCCTGACCCGCAAGTCCCTGGAGGAGTGGGTCCCGCGCCTGGCCGCCATGACGGCACCCGAGCGCGCCGCCCTCCCGGGCGTCTCCGAGGGCCGCTCCGCCCAACTCCTCGCGGGCGCGCTGGTCGCCGAGGGCGCGATGGACCTGCTGGGCGTGGAACAGCTGGAGATCTGCCCCTGGGCCCTGCGCGAGGGCGTCATCCTGCGGCGCCTGGACCACTTGCCGACGGCGTGAGGCCGGGAGGGGCGTGAGGCCGTGAGGGCGGCAGGGTGTGAGTGCGGAAGGGCGTGAGTGCGGAAGGACCTGCGCCATGAGGCCGCGCTGACATGAGGCCCTTCCGTCGCGAGGCCGTGACGGCGTCGGGTCCCGGCGTCACGAGGCCGCGACGGCGTGAGGCCCTGGCGCCATAGCGCCGGGTGCCATGCCGACTGCCGACTGCCGGGTCCCGGGTGCGGGTACCGACTGCCGGTCCCGGCCGCGCCCCCGCGCCCCCTCCGCAAGCCGGTCGTACGCCCCCTGACCGGATCCACCCCCGGCGCCCCGGCCCGCCCCGTACCCTGTCCCCGTGGCAGAACCAGTGGCGCGCGGACCGGAGGCGAAGGTCGCCCTGTCGACGGCCTCGGTCTACCCCGAGTCGACGGCGACGGCCTTCGAGATCGCCGCGCGCCTCGGTTACGACGGCGTCGAGGTCATGGTGTGGACCGACCCGGTCAGCCAGGACATCGAAGCCCTCCGCCGCCTCTCCGACTACCACGGCGTCCCGGTCCTCGCCGTGCACGCCCCCTGCCTCCTCATCACCCAGCGCGTCTGGTCCACCGACCCGTGGGTCAAGCTCCAGCGCGCCCGGTCGGCGGCCGAGCGGCTCGGCGCGTCGACGGTCGTGGTCCACCCGCCGTTCCGCTGGCAGCGCCAGTACGCCAAGGACTTCGTGACGGGCATCTGGCGGATGGCGGACGAGACCGACGTACGGTTCGCCGTCGAGAACATGTACCCGTGGCGGTACAAGGACCGCGAGATGCTCGCTTACGCCCCCGAGTGGGACGTCACCAAGGACGACTACCGGCACTTCACCGTCGACCTCTCGCACACCGCGACCGCCCGCACCGACGCCCTCGCCATGGTCGACCGCATGGGCGACCGCCTCGGCCACGTCCACCTCGCCGACGGCAAGGGCTCGGCCAAGGACGAGCACCTGGTCCCGGGGCGCGGCACCCAGCCCTGCGCCGAACTCCTGGAGCGGCTGGCCCTCACCGGCTTCGACGGGCACGTCGTCATCGAGGTCAACACCCGGCGCGCGATGTCGGCCGCAGAGCGGGAGGCCGACCTCGCGGACGCCCTCGCCTTCGCCCGCCTCCACCTCGCCCCCGCCCCCGGCCGCCCCTCCCGGCTCACGTGACCGCGACCGTACGGCCCTCCTTCCTGCGGGCCGCCCCAGGGAAGGGCACCCCGACAGGGGCGTGAGTCACCCCGTACGCGCCCCTGCCCCGCCCCCGTACGCGCCCCTGAGCCCCGCCCCCGTACGCCCCCGAGACCAACCCCCGTACATCCCTGAAATCCGTCCGTATGACGGACGGACTGTCCAAATTCTGGTCCGGAGGCGTACGCTCGACGGCAAGCACACCCGTCTCTGAGGAGCGAGCGACCATGCCCGAGCTGAGGTCCCGCACTGTCACCCACGGCCGCAACATGGCGGGCGCCCGCGCCCTGATGCGCGCCTCCGGGGTACCCGGCGCGGACATCGGCCGGAAGCCGATCATCGCGGTCGCCAACTCCTTCACGGAGTTCGTCCCCGGCCACACCCACCTCCAGCCGGTCGGCCGGATCGTCTCCGAGGCGATCACCGCCGCAGGGGCCATCCCCCGCGAGTTCAACACGATCGCCGTCGACGACGGCATCGCGATGGGCCACGGCGGCATGCTCTACTCGCTGCCCTCCCGCGACCTGATCGCGGACAGCGTCGAGTACATGGTCGAGGCCCACTGCGCCGACGCCCTGATCTGCATCTCCAACTGCGACAAGATCACCCCGGGCATGCTGATGGCCGCCCTGCGCCTCAACATCCCCACGGTCTTCGTCTCCGGCGGCCCCATGGAGTCCGGCCGCGCGACCCTCGTCGACGGCTCGGTCCGCACGCTCGACCTGGTCGACGCGATCTCCGACGCGGTGAACCCGAAGATCTCGGACGAGGACATCGCCCGCATCGAGGAGAACGCCTGCCCGACCTGCGGCTCCTGTTCCGGCATGTTCACCGCCAACTCGATGAACTGCCTGACCGAGGCCATCGGCCTCTCCCTCCCCGGCAACGGCTCGGTCCTCGCCACCCACACCGCCCGCAAGGCGCTGTACGAGAACGCGGCGCGCACGGTCGTCGAGATCACCCGCCGCCACTACGACGAGGACGACGACTCCGTCCTGCCGCGCTCCATCGCCACCCGCGCCGCCTTCGAGAACGCGATGGCCCTCGACATCGCCATGGGCGGCTCGACCAACACGATCCTGCACCTGCTCGCCGCCGCCCAGGAAGCCGAGCTGGAGTACGGCCTGCCGGACATGGACGAGGTCTCCCGCCGGGTCCCCTGCCTGGCCAAGGTCGCGCCGAACGTCGCCAAGGACCGTACGTACTACATGGAGGACGTGCACCGGGCCGGCGGCATCCCCGCCATCCTCGGCGAGCTGTACCGCGCCGGTCTCCTCAACGAGGACGTCCACACCGTCCACTCCCGCTCCGTCAAGGAGTGGCTCGGCGCCTGGGACGTGCGCGGCGGCTCCCCGACCGAGGAAGCCGTCGAGCTGTGGCACGCGGCCCCCGGCTGCGTCCGCTCGGCGACCGCCTTCTCGCAGTCCGAGCGCTGGGACTCCCTCGACACGGACGCGGCCGGCGGCTGCATCCGCGACGCGGCCCACGCGTACTCCAAGGACGGCGGTCTCGCCGTCCTGTACGGCAACCTCGCCGTCGACGGCTCTGTCGTGAAGACCGCCGGCGTCGACGAGGCGATCTGGACCTTCGAGGGCCCGGCCGTGGTCTGCGAATCGCAGGACGAGGCCGTCGAGAAGATCCTCAACAAGCAGGTCAAGGACGGCGACGTGGTCGTCATCCGCTACGAGGGCCCGCGTGGCGGCCCCGGCATGCAGGAGATGCTCTACCCGACCTCCTTCCTCAAGGGCCGGGGACTGGGCAAGACCTGCGCCCTGGTCACCGACGGACGTTTCTCCGGCGGTACGTCGGGCCTGTCCATCGGCCACGCCTCGCCGGAGGCGGCCTCGGGCGGCACCATCGCCCTCGTCGAGGACGGCGACCGCATCCGCATCGACATTCCGAACCGCTCGATCGAACTCCTCGTCGACGAGGAGACCCTGGCCGCCCGCCGGACCGCCCTGAACGGCGTGTACGAGCCGAAGAACCGGCAGCGCAAGGTGTCGGCGGCACTCCGCGCGTACGCGGCGATGGCGACCAGCGCGGACAAGGGCGCGGTGCGCGACGTGACCAGGCTGGGCTGAGCCGAACCCGGCTCGGACCGACCTGACCTGACCTGAGCCGATCCGGTCCGGGCTGGATTGGATCGGCTTGGATCGGCTTGGGCTGGGCTGGTCCGGTCGGCAAGAAGGAGAAGCCGAAGGGGGCGGGACCGGGAAGCACCCCCGGTCCCGCCCCCTTCGCCGTACGCACGGAACCTTCGCCGTACGCCCGAACCCCTCCGTCGTACGCCCGGAACCCGTCGGCTACCAGCTCGACGGGTCGCGCGCGTCCACCGCGAAGACCGAGCCGTCCGGCGCCGTGCCGAACACCCGGTCGCCGACGACCAGCGGCGGGGGCACGAACGGCGCGTACTCCAGGTGTCCGTCAAGCAGCCTCGGCCGGGTCTGGCCGATCAGCGTGCCGCGCGCGGTGTCCACGGCGATCAGCCGCCCGTCCTGGACGGAGAAGTACAGCCGCTCGCCCGGCCCGAGGACCGGCGTGGACACGTTTCCGGCGCCGGTCTCCAGCTCCCACCGCACCCCGCCGCCGTCCGCCGCCGTGTCGATCGCGGTCAGCCGCCCGTTCGCGTCGAGCAGATGGACGACCGCGCCGCGCACCGCGACCCCCCGGACGTCGATCCGGTAGGGCAGCGCGACCCGGCGGACCGCGCCGCCCTCGGGCCCCGACAGGACCAGCGCGTCGAGCAGCGAGCCCTGGTAACGCGAGCCGAGCACCAGCGAGCCATCCCCCGTACGGCCCAGCGGGTCGAGGTCCCCGTCCAGATCCCGCCGCCAGACCACCTCGCCGGTCCCCGGACGGAACTCGCCAACCCGGGTGCGAGAGCCGTCGTCCGCGACCTCGGAGACCGCCATCAGCCCCGACGGGCCGTCGTACGGCCCCGGCTGCGGCAGCCCGAAGCCGCGCAGACCGTGCCGCCACAGCTCCTTCCCGCCGCTCCCCTCGACGGCCCGGATCCCGCCCAGACCGTCGGCCAGGACCACGGCGTCCCCGGCGGGCCGGGGCAGCTCGGGCGCGCCCGGCGGCTCCGCCGTCCAGCCGGGAGTGCCGTTCCCCGCGGCGTAGGCGCGCAGCGGACCGATCGCCGGGGCGGCGCCGACCAGACCGGGGGAGAGGAGGAACGGCATGCCCGGCGGCTCGCCCTCGGCCGGGACGGTCCGCGACCAGACGACCCGCCCCGTCACCGGGTCGAGCCGGGCGACCGCGACGCCCCGGGCGGTGCAGTACAGCGCGCCGCCGCCGTGCGCGCAGGCGGGCGCGGCGATCGTCCCGTGCTTCTGGAGCGCGGTCCGCCAGCCTGCGAAGGCGGTGGCGACCTGACCGGGCCGGGTGGGCGCCGCCGTCGGCCCGTGCTCCTTCGGGGTCAGGGCGGTGTAGAGCCCGGCCCCGGCCAGTGCGAGCGCGGCGACGACGGCGAGCGTCAGACGCGGGCGGAGCCGGGCGAGACGCCGGGGCGGCGGGGCGGGCACGGCGCCCCGGACCGGGGTGTCCGCGTCCCAGGAGGCCCCCGGGGTGCCGGAGCCGGCCGGGGTGTCGTGGCCTTCGGGCAGGGCGGGCCGCCGCCGCTGCGTCGGCATGAAGGCCTCCGCCGCGTACGAGGGCGGAAGCAGCGCCGTCATGATCTCGGCCGGGGTGGGCCGCTCGGCGGGCTCCTTGGCGAGGCAGCGCGCGACGAGCGGCGCGAGGTCCTCGGGGACGCCCGCCAGATCCGGCTCGTCGTGCACCACCTGGTACGCCACGATGTACGGGCTGTCCGAGTCGAACGGCCCGTGCCCGGTCGCCGCGTGCACGAGCACGGAGCCGAGCGCGAACACATCGGCCGCGGGGCCGACCTCCCTCGGCCGCTGGAACTGCTCGGGCGCCATGAACGGCGGCGAGCCGATGAGCTTGCCGGTCTCGGTGTGCAGATCGCTGTCGAGGGGCCGGGAGATGCCGAAGTCGATGACCTTGGGCCCGGTGTCGGAGAGCAGGACGTTGCTCGGCTTGAGGTCGCGGTGGACGACTCCGGCCCGGTGGATGTCGCGGAGGGCCTCCGCGAGCCCGGCGGTGAGCCTGCGCAGCTCGGCGGGGGACAGCGGCCCGTTCCGCTTCACCTGGTCCGCGAGGGTCGGCCCGGGGACGTAGAGGGTGGCCATCCAGGGGCGTACGGCATCGGGGTCGGCGTCGACGACCGGCGCGGTGAAGGCCCCGCTGACCCGGCGGGCCGCCGCGACCTCCTGGCGGAAACGCGCCCTGAACTCGGGGTCCTCCGCATACCGTGCGTGCACGACCTTGACCGCGAGCCGCAGCCCCGAGGCCGAGGACGCGAGATGCACGACCCCCATGCCACCGGCGCCCAGATTCGCCTGAAGCCGGTAGTCGCCCGCGTATTCGGGCTCCTCCGCTTCCCGCTCGGAGCCCGTCCCGCGCAACGGTGGCATCGCCCACCCCCGTGTGATTCCCCGTCACCCTCACGCGCCCTGCGCGACCCGACGGAGCCTAGTCCATGACCCCGGCGAAGTCGGTGGGGCTTGCTAGCCTGCGCGTCGCGGAGAGTGAAACTCAGCGGAGCGCTTTGCGCCACACGGGGGAGGAACAGATGGACACCGAAGAAAACGACACGACGAGGACCGACCGGACACCGGCACCGGACCCGGCGGGCCCACAGGGCATGGCGGCCGTCGCGGCGGCCGTGCGCTACGCGACCGCCCCGGGCTACCGGGTGAACGTACGCTCGGGCCCCGGCACCCAGTACGCGGTCGTCCGCCAGCTGGCCGCAGGCGCCACCGTCACGATCTCCTGCCAGGTGTACGGCGAGTGGGTCACCGGCCCGTACGGCACCACCCGGATCTGGGACTGCGTCGCCGCAGGCCAGTACATCTCCGACTCCTATGTGCACACGGGCAGCGACGGCTTCGTCGCCGCCCGCTGCGCCTGAGGCCTTCCGCCGAGGGCCAGGGGATAATCGACCTCGTGAGCGACGACGAGCAGACCCCCGGCACGGCAGGCGGCAAGGACGAGGGCCGGGCCGGCGGCACCCCCGCCGGCCCGCTGCCCGAGGAGATCCGCCACTTCGGCACCAGCTGGGTCGACCACGAGAACCACTACACGGCCCGCCGCCTCGGCCTGGCCGCCGCCTCGTTCGTCGCCGTCGTCGCGGCCGGCTTCGTCCTGCGCTTCGGCTACGAGGGCCTCCAGATCGCGAACGTCGGCGGCTTCGTCAACGTCCTCGTCGTCCTCATGTTCGCGGTCTGCACCGCCATCGCCTTCGTCCGGACCTGGGACGGCTTCCAGCGCCGCCCCGCCGACCCGGCCCGCGAGGAGTCCCTGCGCAGCCTCAAGGCGATCGGCTTCATCGGCTCCCTCCTCGCCTACGGCATCCGCTGCCTCGTCGAGGCCCCCGGCGAGAAGCTCCTGCGCGCCGAGTACGAGACGGCCCGCACCCAGTACGAGAAGCGCCGCTCCCACCGCACGGGCAACCCGGCCACCCGCAAGAAGCCGAAGCGCAAGTAACCCGCCGGGACCGAGACGGCCACGAGCGGAGCAGGACCGGGCCCCCGCCCCCTCCCGAGGAAATCCCCGCGCCGATGTCACATTCCGGCACCCCGCCCTCGTCCCTCGGGCATGAAGACGACATCGCACCGCCGCCCCGGCCACCCCACCCACCGTGTCCTCGTCCTCGGCGCCGGATACGCCGGGCTGATCACCGCCCTCCGCGTCGGCCCACACGCCCGGGTCACCCTCGTCGACCCCGCCGACCACTTCACCGAACGCGTCCGCTTCCACGAGAAGGCCGCCGGACGACCCGACGTGACCCACCCCCTCTCCGCCTTCCTCCACCGCACCGGCATCGAGCACATCCCCGCCCGCGCCACCGCCATCGACACCACCGCCCGGCAGGTCACCACCGACGACGGCCGCCGACTCCCGTACGACCGGCTGGTCTACGCCCTCGGCAGCCGCACCGCCCCGCCCACCACGACCGGAGAGCCCCGCGCCTACACGGCGGAGACCGCCGGTGCGCTCCATCTGCGCCTGCGGGACCGGCCCGGCTCGGTGGCCGTCGTCGGCGGCGGCCTCACCGGCATCGAGATGGCCGCCGAACTCGCCGAGACCCACCGCCCGCTCGGCACCCGGGTGCGTCTCCTCACCGGAGGCCGGGTCGGCGCGGGTCTCTCCCCGCGCGGCGCCGCCCACGTCCACCGGGTCCTCCAGCAGCGGGGCGCTCGCGTGGAGGAGGGCCGGCGGTACGCGACCCCCGACGAGGTGGACGCCGACATCGTGGTCTGGGCCACCTCCTTCGTCCCGAACACCGAACTCGCCGTCTCCGCCGGACTCGCCCTCGCCCCCTCGGGCCGGATCGCCGTCGACACCTCGCTGCGCTCGACCTCCCACCCGGAGGTGTACGTCCCCGGCGACGCGGGCGCCGCCGCCCACCCCGACGCGGCCACCGAACTGCGCATGGCCTGTGCCACCGCCCTGCCCACGGGCACCCACACCGCCGACTCGATCATCCGGGAGCTGCGCGGCGAGGAACCCGAGCCGCTCGCCTTCGGATACCGCTTCCAGTGCGTCAGCCTGGGCCGGAAGGAAGGCCTCATCCAGTTCGTCCACCCTGACGACTCGCCCCGCGACCGTCTCCTCACCGGCCGCGCGGCGGCGACCTTCAAGGAACTCGTGGTCCGCGGCGCCACCTGGTACATCCGCCGCTCGGCCAAGCGCCTCTGACCCCGAAGCCCCGCCCCCAGTCCCCGCACCCGAGGGCCCCGCCCCGCCGAGAGCCCCGGCCTCGCACCCGAAGGCCCCGACCCGCCGAAAGCCCCGGCCTCGCACCTGAGAGCCCTAACCCGTCGGCCTCCGCCCCTCCCGCCTCCGACCCGCCGAGCCCCGCCGGGAAAACCCGCCCCTGGGAAGCACCGTCCCCCAGGGGCGTCCGGCGCACCGGACACCCCACCGCGTGCCCGACCCTCGGACGGCCGCACACCATTCCACCCGCCGATGCGAGGATGACGGCACGTACCCCCTCCGGCGAGGTGAACAGAGCCATGACCAAGACCGTCGCAGTCCTCGGCACCGGCAAGATCGGTGAAGCGCTCCTCAGCGGCATGATCCGCGCGGGCTGGCGCCCCTCGAACCTTCTGGTCACCACCCGCCGCACCGAGCGCGCCGAGGAACTCCGCGCCCGCTACGGCGTCGAGACCGTCACCAACGCCGAGGCCGCCAAGCGCGCCGACACCCTCATCCTGGCCGTCAAGCCCCAGGACATGGGCCGCCTCCTCGACGAACTCGCCCCGCACGTCACCACCGACCGTCTGGTCGTCAGCGCCGCCGCGGGCATCCCCACCTCCTTCATCGAGGACCGCCTGACCACCGGCACCCCCGTCGTCCGCGTCATGCCGAACACGCCCGTCCTCGTCGACGAGGGCATGTCCGTCATCTCCGCCGGCAGCCACGCCACCCCGGCCCACCTCGCCCACACCGAGGAGATCTTCGGCGGGGTCGGCAAGACGCTCCGCGTCCCCGAGTCCCAGCAGGACGCGGCCACCGCCCTCTCCGGCTCGGGCCCCGCGTACTTCTACTTCCTCGTCGAGGCCATGACCGACGCGGGCATCCTCCTCGGGCTGCCCCGCGCCCAGGCCCACGACCTCATCGTCCAGGCGGCCATCGGCGCCGCCGTGATGCTCCGCGACAGCGGCGAGCACCCCGTCAAGCTCCGCGAGGCCGTCACCTCCCCGGCGGGCACCACCATCAGCGCCATCAGGGAACTGGAGAACCACGGCGTCCGCGCGGCCCTGATCGCCGCCCTCGAAGCCGCCCGCGACCGCAGCCGCGAACTCGCCTCCGGCACCAGCTGACGCCACCGGCCGAGGCACCGGCCCCGCCACCGCCCCCGGCCGCCTCGCGACCGCCGACACCAGCCCACCGAAGCGCCCCCGCCGGACGCCTACCGCGCGCCCGCCGCGCCCTTCAGGACGTCCTCCGTGGTCACGACCCGGGCGAACCGCCCCCCGTGCAGCGACACCGCCGTCGCCCGGGTCAGCTCCTCCGCCGACTGCGACCAGCCGAACGGCCCCGCCAGGTCGAAGGTGTGCATCGCGTCCAGCGGGAACAGCACCTCGTACCCGAGGTTCCCGCCCATCCGGGCCGTCGTCTCGTTGCACATGTTGGTCTGGATCCCGACGATCACGATCTGCCCGATGTCCCGACCCTTCAGCCACGCGTCGAGCGACGGCTCGCCGTAGAAGGCGGAGTTCACACTCTTCGTCACCAGCAGCTCCGGCCCGTCCCCCTTCCCGCGCCGCTCCTCCACGAAGTCCTTGAACGCGTTCCCCTCGTAACCGGACCGCAGCGGCGACCCCGCCCCCACCGAGTCGTGCCGCACGAAGACGACCGGCCGACCCGTCTCCTGCCACAGGTCGATCAGGGCCGCGATGTTCCCCTCGGCCGCCGGGTTGTCCCGCCTCCCCCAGTACTCCTCCTCGAAGCCCTGCTGCACGTCGATGACGACCAGCGCCGCGTTCCCCGCGATGTTCCCTGCGTTCTCCATGCTCCGATCCTTCCTCCGTGCGCACCTCACGCCCAGGAGGGCGAATGCCAGCGATCGATGATTTACTGCCACACGTGCCGTCCACCCCCACACCCCGCCCCCAGCGCGTGGCCCTCCTCTCCTTCCCCGGCATCCGCGCCTTCGACGTCTCCGTCATCACCGAGGTCTGGGGCAGCGACCGCACCCTCAGAGGCGTCCCGCCCTTCGAACTCCACCGGGCCGCGGCCGACCCCGACGCCCCCGTCCCCTTGCGCGGCGGCCTCACCCTCACCCCCGACCGCACCCTCGACTGGCTCGACGGACTCGCCCCCACCGACCTCGTCCTCGTCCCCGGCGTCGAGGACCCCGACGACGACATCCCCGCCCCGGTCCTCGAAGCCCTCCGCCACGCCCACGACAGGGGCATCCCCGTCGCCTCGCTCTGCGCCGGCGCCTTCGTCCTGGCCCGCGCCGGACTCCTCGACGGGCGCCGCGCCGTCACCCACTGGCACCTCGCCGGAACCCTCGCCGCCCGGTATCCGGCGGTCCGGGTCGAACCCGACGCGCTCTTCGTCGAGGACACCGGCATCTGGACCTCCGCAGGCACCGCAGCGGGCATCGACCTCTGCCTCCACCTCGTCCGCACGGCCCACGGCGCCGAAGCCGCCGCCGCGATCGCCCGCTCGATGGTCACCGCCCCCTTCCGCACCGGCACCCAGGCCCAGTTCATCGAGCACCCCACTCCCCGCGCCGACCGGGACGCCGACGCCCTCGCCGCCGTCCGCGCCCACGCCCTCGCCCACCTCGACGAGCCGCACACGGTCGCGACCCTCGCCGCCCGCGCCGGCATGTCGCCCCGCTCCTTCGCCCGCCACTTCCACGCCACCACCGGCACCACCCCCCTGCACTGGCTCATCACCCAGCGCGTCGCAGCCGCTCAGAAACTCCTCGAACTCACCGACCACCCCCTCCCCGAGGTGGCCCGCCGCGCGGGCTTCGGCAGCGAGGTCACGATGCGCCAGCACTTCGCCTCGCACCTCGCCACCAGCCCACGCGACTACCGCAACGCGTTCCGTCACCCGGCAGGCAGCAACCCGATCGCCCGGTAGGCCTGGTCCACCAACGGACGCGCCATGGCACGGGCCCGTTCGGCCCCGTCCTTCAGCACCTGATCAACGAAGCCGGGGTCCGCCGCCAACGCGGCATGCCGCTCGCGCAAGGGCCTCAGCAGTTCGACGACCGCATCCGCCGTGTCCTTCTTCAACGCTCCGTACGATCCGTATGCCCCCGCCAGATCCGCAGGATGCGCATCGGTCGCCGCTGCCATCAGATCGAGTAGATTTGCGATTCCCGGCTTGACGTCCCGGTCGTACTCCACGTTTCGACCGCTGTCGGTGACCGCCCGCATGATCTTGCGCCGCACGGTCTCCGCGTCGTCGAGCAGATAGACGATCCCCGCCCCGTCGACATGGGACTTCCCCATCTTCGACGTGGGGTCCTGAAGATCCATGACCCGCGCCGCCACCTCGGGCCGGACCGCCCGGGGCACCGCGAAGGTGTGCCCGTACCGCTGGTTGAACCGCACCGCCAGGTCCCGGGTCAGCTCCACGTGCTGCGTCTGGTCCTCGCCCACGGGCACCTCGTCCGCCCCGTAGGCCAGGATGTCCGCCGCCATCAGCACCGGATACGTCAGCAGGGAGAGCCGCACCCCCTGCCCGGAGTCCCGCGCCTGGACGCTCTTCTCCTTGTACTGGATCATCCGCCGCAGCTCACCGTCGGTGGCCACGCACTCCAGCAGATACGAGAGCCGCGCGTGCTCGTCCACATGACTCTGTACGAAGACGGTGCACAGCTCCGGGTCGAGCCCCGCCGCGAGCAGCAGCGTCGCCGCCTGCCGACTGAGCCGACGCACCCGCGCCGGGTCGTGCTCCACGGTCAGCGCGTGCAGGTCGACGACGCTGAAGAGCGACTCCGCCCGGTGCTGATCGACCTCGACCCACCGGCGTACGGCTCCGAGGTAGTTGCCCAGCGTCAGATGCCCGGTGGGCTTGACCCCGCTGAAGATCCTGGTCATCGCGTTCGTTCTCCCTCTTCTCCTGACCGCCGATCCGACGGCCGGCTCCCGGAGGGGGATACGCGAACGGCCGCCGAAGCGGCGGCCGCGTGGTGCATGCGTGGGTGCGGGCCGCCGTCAGGCGGCCCACCACTGGGTGGTGTGCGCATGCGTAGTCATGGGGCAGAGCGTACGCCCTGGGGCTCGGGGTTGACAGGAGATACCAGCGTCCGTAGTGTTCTCCGAGTTGTCCGACGTGAGCACCGACTCCGGTCGGCCCCGGACAGCCATTCCGCAAGATCCGCAGAAGCCGACGGGGCTTTGTCGTTCCGTTCTGCTTTCTGTGTGTTTTTGTGAAATGAAGGAATTCGCGTTCGAAGTTCGGACGCAGCCACCGATTAGCGTCGGGGCAAGGAATCCGCTAAAGTCTCACTCGTCGGAACGGCCCAACAGCCGGAAAGACAAATCCCGCTGACTGGGAATCAGACGCCGAAAGGATCTGATAGAGTCGGAAACGAAGGAAGCGCCCGGAGGGCCTGGAAACAGGAACGAAGGAAGCGTCCGCACCTTGAGAACTCAACAGCGTGCCAAAAATCAACGCCAGATTAGTTGATACCCCGTCCATCTTCGGATGGTCGAGGT